>NZ_JACSMS010000019.1:0-39126 GCF_018618795.1 Exiguobacterium sp. s192
TCTCCATAAAGTGTTTGACTTGCTCGTTGTGTGACCGAAGTCACGTTGACGAAGCTTGCGCTTCATTCATTGTTTGTATCCGAAGATACGTTTTTTGCCTCATCGTTCAGTTTTCAAAGTTCGTCATTTCTTTTGCGTCGTGTTAGCGACTTCAATAGATTAACAGGTTCTTTCGATTATGTCAACCATGTTTTAGAAAAGATTTTTCAGCCCCAACAAACCGTTTATAAAAGGCGTCTCGCTGGAACATTTATTAATATAACAACAAAATTCGACAAACACAAGCATTATTTCAAAAAAACTTTACAAAGGATCCAAAAACCCTTTGTAAAGCCTTTAAAGTCTTAATATACTGATTGCGGTAAAGACGATGTTTGCCGGTCGTTCCGCCAAACGTTTCATCAGATACGTATACCAATCGACACCATGCGGCACGTAGATGACAACACGGTATCCCTCATCGACTAATTCCTTTTGACGATTCGGCCGCATCCCTTGCAGCATCTGAAACTCGAATTGATCGAATCCGATCCCCTGTTGATGCACAAAACGAATGATTTCTTGAATCATGTCTTCGTCATGTGTCGCCACCTGCGTATAACATCCTTGCAACAGGTTGTGTTTGACCAGTTGTAAATAGGTCGCGTCCACGGTTTCTTTTCGTTCAATATAAATATCTTCCGGACCGGTATATGCCCCCTTGACGACACGAACGGTGGATTGCAAGCGTTCGAGATCAAAACGTGTCCGGTATAAATTGGCTTGCAAGGCAATCCCGACATTTGCGAACCGCTGTCGCAACTGTTCAAAGACTTGGATGATCGTCTCACAAACAGCCTCTTCTTCCATATTAACTGTCACACGCATCCCAAACTGTTCTGCCGTTTCTAAAATTCGGGTCATTTGTGTAACCGCGATCCGCGGATCGAGTCGTAATCCGACGGATGTGAGTTTCAGCGAGACTTGAGCATTCAGTCCCTCCTCTGAAATTCGATGGATGACTTTAATGCATTCATCAGCGATCGCTGCCGCATCGCGTTCCGATTCAATGAATTCACCCAAACAATCGACCGTTACCGCCCGTCCATCTTCATTAAACGTTCGAACGGTGTCAATGGTTTCTTCCGTCCGTTGTCCACCGACAAAAAACGTTCCACCTAAAGGTAAACCGACTTTACGCGCCACCTGAATCAACCGTTCGTCTTCCGCCAAGTATTCAAAGACGGGACCTGTAATCTTTTCAATCATGGAAACACCTCCTCTTAGTCTCCTTTCCCTCATGTATAAAAAAAACGCCTTTCTTCTATATAGAAGAAAGACGTCATGACAAACTGAAAGAATTAGTGTAACCAGATGAAGTACGCGAGGAATCCAAGCGACATCACATACATGATCGGATGGACTTCTTTTCCGCGTCCTTTTGCGATCATCGTAATCGGATAGAACAAGAATCCAAAAGCAATCCCGGTCGCGATCGAGTACGTGAGCGGCATCATGATGACCGTCAAGAAAGCCGGAACCGCATATTCGAACTTCTTCCAGTCAATCTGGAGAAGGGACGAAGCCATCAGTACACCGACGATGATCAAGGCCGGCGCAGTGACCGGTGCCGTGATGACGGCAAGTAATGGCGAGAAGAACAAGGCAAGTCCGAAAAATAACCCTGTAACGATCGCCGTCATTCCTGAACGACCACCCGCTGCGACACCTGCACTTGATTCAATGTACGAGACGGTCGTCGATGTTCCGAGGATTGAACCCGCAACTGTTGCTGTCGAGTCAGCGATCAAGGCACGACCGGCACGCGGGACTTTATTTTCTTTAATCAATCCTGCTTGGTTCGCGACGGCAACCAGTGTACCTGCTGTATCAAAGAAATCAACGAAGAAGAACGTCAGGATGACAATCGCCATTTGAACCGTGAAAATTTCGTTGAAGTGTAAGAACGCTTGGCCGAATGTCGGCGCGATGCTTGGTGGTGCTGAGACGATCTCACCAAGACTTGACGGAACCGAAATCAAACCGAAAATCATACCGGCGATCGCCGTCAAAATCATTCCGAAGAAAATCGCACCTTTGACACCACGTGTCATCAAGACTGCCGAAACCACTAAACCAAAGACTGCAAGTAATGTCGTTCCTTGACCAAGGTTACCGAGCGAGACGAGCGTGGCTTCGTTGGCGACGACGATACCGCCTGTTTTCAAACCGATGAAAGCAATGAATAAACCGATTCCGGCAGCAACTGCCATTTTAAGCGGTTCAGGAATCGCATTGATGATCGTTTCCCGGATACCAGACGCTGTTAACACCATGAAGACAAGACCGGATACCAAGACACCGGATAAAGCGGTCTCCCACGGAATGCCCATCCCGATGACGACGCTGTAAGCGAAGAACGCGTTGAGTCCCATACCGGGCGCCAAGGCAATCGGATAGTTGGCGAGTAAGCCCATCGTGACCGAACCGATGATCGCAACGAGTGCTGTTGCGCCGAAGACCGCTCCGGCATCCATTCCCGCTTCTGCAAGCGTGTTCGGATTGACGAACAAGATGTACGCCATTGCGAAGAAAGTCGTCATACCTGCGATGAACTCTGTCCGCATATTCGTACCGAGTCCATTAAAATCGAAGTACCGCGCGATCGCGTTCTCCTTTGGTTTAGGTTGCTGCTGTTTCAACTGTGTGCTCATGGTTGCCCTCTTTCCAAATAAGCCGTCTCAAGAAACGAAAAAAACGGCAGTTACCTAAGCGGTAAAAGCCGTTTCGTTAAGCGCACACCAGAATCAGTGCACGCCGTAGTAGGAACCTTTAAGGTGTTCCTGTAGAGACTTCCGGGCCATATCCCCAGAATTATACGGCATTATTTTTTGTTTTTTAGTGGATGATAAAAATAAGAACAGACACATCGTAGCACGCACAAAATAGACGGTCAACCATAAAAGCGAAATTTAGTGGATTAAATAAACCGAACGTTCGGTTTTGGAAGCGTTTTTTAGACTAACTGACTTTTTCCTTGTTTTTCTTCTCACGGTTAGTTTGCTTTAATATGTAAGGCGATAACTGAAAACGGATGGGCAATCTTCCCAAGACCATCACGAGGACTACCGATAACATCGGAAGAAAAAGTACTCGTCCGATTGTGAGCTCATCAAAGTAAGACGCGGCGACCAGTCCTTTGACGAGAAAGCCGTGGAGAATATAAATCGTCAATGTCTTCGTTCCAAGATGGGAAAATACGAATGGTTTTCTCGGCAACAACGTAAAGAATGCCATGATCATCAGACACTGAATCATATACAGAACAAGCCGCAAGATTAGTCCAGTTTCATCTAACCCCATCTTGAAATATGAATTCGCTCCACTCAGCAAATCAAACTGAAAAAGGTTTGGCCATGTCCACATCATCAGAGCACTAGCCAGCATGACCACTAAAGCCATCCCGCGGTTCGGGAACACCTGATAGATGATCCATCCACGACGCTTGAAGTAATAGCCGAGCACAAAAAACGGAAAAAAGACGACAATGCGCGATAAGCTCCATGCCCAGCCGATTTGATCGATGTAGCCGGCTCCCAAGGCGACCAGCATACTGACCAACAAAACGTATCCAATTCCCATTTTGACGGATCGTCCCAACCAAAGAACCACCGGCAGCAGGAGACTCCAGACAAACATCGCAAACAGATACCAATAGATATAAGCCGGTTGTACCGTCAAGAATTGATATTGGTCAATTCCGATCCCTTTCATCACCGCTACAAATACCAGTTGTATCAGGATGAATAACACGAGATAGTCCCAAAACAGTTTCAGCCCGGTTTTAAGAGTTAATTCCCCCTTTGTAAAATAACCCGATATGAAAATGAAGGCTGGCATATGGAATAAATAAATAAAATTAAATACACTTTCCAACTCTGGGCTTTTCGAAATAAAGGGCTCGATTATATGACCAAGGACTACTAAAAAAATCAATACTAGTTTGGCATGATCGTAAACCCGATCGCGTCCGTTCATTCCCTTCCTCCAACTCCTCTTTTCATCTGTTGATTGATATCTCTCTTTTTAAGTTACTAAAGTCTATATTTAAACACACGTTTTTTTGAAGAAAAGAAACAGAAATGTTGTAGACGCATCACACGAAAAAGAAAGCAGCTCACAGTCGCTCTTCCGATTGGAAACAAATTTTTAATTCGTATGGAGCTTGTTCCTTATTGAAAGTTAACGTTGGCGGAGTACTTCTTTAAAGTATTCTGCCAATAAGCCTTCACCTTTAAATCGATCTTCTAAAACAGTTTGTACCTGTTGTAATACATCTTTGTGTTTTCTGTAAGTATTAGAGAAAGATCCTAAGTAAGAATATTTATATACAAGTTCCTCAGGATACAATTCATAAGCACGTTTTAACATAGAAATCCCTTTTTCTTCCCACTGTTCATAGTCTCCAAAGTAATAAGGAAACATGGAAATCATATAACCAAAACACCAGAGAAAGTCTTCATGCGTCATAAAATGAGCCAAACCAAAATGTGTTACTTCAGTCAATATAGACTCTAATTCACCTGTGTCTATATCTGCATCTGTAATACCGAGCGGTCCTTGTTCGACTACGACATACCAACAAAAAAAGCCCAGGCGAATCACAGTTTTTAAGTCTGTGGGATTTTGCCGCCAAGAGTTTAGTAGATATGCTTTTGCTTCATTCCATTTCTCTTGTTTCTCTAATTTGTCGACTTCAGTCCATGTCCAATCAATCATAATTGCACCTACCCACTCCGTTTAATTATTCACTTCATATTATAGCAAGCACCGGATGCAATCTCGATCTGCTTGAGTTTGCGAGTTCAGTTTAAAGTCATCCAACAGTTCCATGATTTTGGTCACGAAAAAAGCCCCCTTTCATCCACAAGTTGTGAACAAAAGAGAGCTTCATTTTAAAAACGAATTGTTGAAGGTGAAACAGACTTCATTTCACCTATCCCCTTTAAAACGTTGGTACAAAAGGCTTCATGAGATGATTACCCTCATCAAGTCTAGTACTTACTCCCACTCAATCGTTGAAGGTGGTTTCGACGTCACATCGTACAGGACGCGGTTAACGTTCTGAACTTCGTTGACGATCCGAACCGAAATCTTCTCGAGCACGTCCCACGGGATGCGTGCCCAGTCCGACGTCATGCCGTCAATCGACGTGACAGCACGGATGCCGACTGCATAGTCGTATGTCCGCTCGTCACCCATGACACCCACTGAACGAAGTGGTGGCAAGACCGTGAAGTACTGCCAGATCTCGCGTTCGAGACCGGCTTTTTTGATTTCATCGCGGAGAATGAAATCGGATTCGCGGACGATTTCGAGCTTCTCGTCTGTGATTTCACCGAGGACACGGATTCCGAGACCTGGTCCCGGGAACGGTTGACGCCAGACGATTTCGTCCGACAATCCAAGTTCTTTTCCAAGTTCGCGGACTTCGTCCTTGAACAACGTGTTGATCGGCTCAATCAACTTGAACTGCATGTCTTCCGGTAATCCACCGACGTTATGGTGCGATTTGATCGTTTGGGCCGTATCGGTTCCACTTTCGATGATATCCGTATAAAGCGTTCCTTGGGCAAGGAAGTCCATATCCGTTAACTTCGACGCTTCTTCATCGAAGACATACACGAATTCATTTCCGATGATTTTCCGTTTTTGCTCCGGATCCGAGATGCCTTTTAACTTGTTCAGGAAACGGTCCTGCGCGTCAATCTTGATGACGTTCATGTGGAAGTGGT
Source organism: Exiguobacterium sp. s192 (assembly GCF_018618795.1). Classification (NCBI taxonomy): domain Bacteria; kingdom Bacillati; phylum Bacillota; class Bacilli; order Caryophanales; genus Exiguobacterium; species Exiguobacterium sp. s192. The sequence goes on from NZ_JACSMS010000019.1 coordinate 5,775, forward strand.
CCGCAAATGTCTTCATGACACTTTCGGCTTCCCCTTTACGCAAGAGACCGTGATCGACGAACATACATGTCAATTGGTCACCGATTGCCGCGTGAATGAGTGCCGCGACAACAGAAGAATCGACGCCGCCTGAAAGCGCACAAAGGACTTTTTTGTCACCGACTTCTTCTTTGATCTTCGCGATTTCGATTTCGATGAAGTTCTCCATCGACCAGTCGCCTGTGCACTGACAGACTTCAAACAGGAAGTTCTTCAAGAGTTCTTTGCCGAACATCGTGTGGTTCACTTCCGGATGATACTGGACACCATACATTTTCAGTTCTTCGTTCTTGATTGAAGCAATTGGGCACGAGACGTTTGTTCCATCGACGACGAAACCGTTTGGTACCGACGTGACGAGGTCACTGTGGCTCATCCAAACCGTCTGTTCGAGCGGCAGGTTCGCATACATCGGTGATGGATCGTTGAGTGTCAACGTCGCTTTTCCGTACTCGCGGTGTCCGGCACGTTCGACCGTTCCACCAAAGTGTTGCGACATCAATTGCATACCGTAACAAATTCCGAAAATCGGAATGCCGAGGTCAAAGATTTCTGGATCACAGCGGTACGCGTCTTCTGCGTAGACACTCCGTGGTCCACCGGAGAAGATGATACCGGCTGGTGCGATGTCTTTTACTTCCGCTGCAGTGATCTTATGCGAATGCAGTTCACTGTAAACTCCGAGATCACGGATGCGGCGTGTGATCAATTGATTGTACTGACCTCCAAAGTCGAGGACGAGGATCATTTCTTGGTCCAAATGTGCTTCCAAATCTATTCCCGCCTTTCCAATTTCATGCGTAACCCGATGAAAAAAGCCCACTCTTCCCCCATAGATAAAATGGAAAAAGAGCAGGCCGCTTCACAAAAAGTGTATACGAAGGGTCTGCTCCTTCATAGTCAGGTCGTTTAAGGTGACCCGGTAGAGACTCTCACGCCATATTCGCGAGTATATACAAAGGAGATGCATGTATGATTTACGTTGTTCCCATTGTAACTGTATCAATTCGAAAATATCAACCCTCTATCCGTCGAATGATATTTTCGAAATATTCACGTTTCTTGTCAGCGGATAACGATTCCCCTCCGTAGACCATCCGTTCATAGGCATCGGTCAACGGACGCATCGCATAGGTCTCGTAGTAACCGTCGACCTCGTGTGCAAGTTCGGCAAGCGTTCGTCCGTCCTTGTAGTGGAAGCCTTTTTTATCGAGACGGCGTAACAAGTAACGGTACATCCGTCGGTATCCTTCCGGACGATTCACCTGGTTGCGGAAGAATAAAATCGCCGCTGTCCGCATCAACGCTTTGCGGAAGAGATAGAGGAACAGCCCTCCAACCACCAGACCGACAATCGGCCAAACCGGAATCGATTGTTGATCGTTTTGTGTCGTTGTCGTCGTCTGTTCTTCATCCAACAGATTTTCCTGTGGACGTTCCGGTGTCGCGGTTTCCGTATCGGTTTCCGTATCGCGTTGCGGATTCGCCTGCTCGGTTTCATTGTCCGTTTCCTGATTGATCGTATACTGTCCGGCCCCGTCAAAACTGACGGTCGGCTCAAGCGGTACCCAGCCCGGCCCTTCAATATAAACTTCGACCCAGGAATGGGCGTTTTTATTCCGGACGGTGTAACTCGTCACGGCTGACCCGATGACATCGGAATCGCCTCCTGTGAACCCTTTCACCCAGCGTGCCGGAAGACCGGCCGCCCGTAACAGAACAGCTGCTGACGTCGAGAAATTGTCACAGTAGCCGAGCTTCGTCTCGAATAAGAATTGGTCGACGTAATCTTGATTTTCTTCCGGGACGGCGACTTCTTCCGTGTTGTATTCGAAGTTTTCCTGTTCGAAATAATTTTCAATCGCTTTTGCTTGATCCCACGGACTGTCCTCATCCGCGACAATCTCTGTCGCAAGATCACGGACCCGGTCCGGCAGGTTATCCGGTAATTGCAAGTAACGGTCTTGTTCCATCGCGGACAATGAAATCGGCTCGTCCGTCTGGAGCAGTTCTTCCGTGAATAACGGATACGTGTATTGAATCTGATAATTTTGTTGCCGTTCGGCATCGTCGAGATAAGAAATCTTTTGATTTTCCGGATCAATCAACAGGTTTTGCCGTTGCTCGTCTACACTCAAACGGACGTTGTCACCGTTGTACGGAACAAACGGCAGTTCGCGCGACAGTTCAAAGGTCGCCCGTTCCTGTCGTGTTTCGACGTCATCGCCAAAGTGCGAGAAAAATCCCCGGGAATCAATTTCCGGCTCGGATTCCGACAACACCCATCCTTTTCCGGTATAGATGTCTTTTGTCTCGACCCGCCAGTAGCGGCTCCCTTCACTCTCGACCTGGAAAACTTCCCGGTCGTCCATCTGAAACGGACCGCCCAACTGTTCATCGTTGTTGCCGTAGCCGACCTTCTGGATTTGGCTGGACGATGTCCCTTCACTTTCAAATCCATCGGTCCAGTCGTACCAACTGTCCTGCCAGGTCGCTGTGATGACCGGGCTTTGAACGGCTGCGACCAGTGTCGCTCCAATGATCAACAAAGCACTCATCGGTCGGACATACGACGCCTTTGGCCGTTCGCTGACTTCCGTCGCATAGAGCAACAGCAGCGCCAAGACGATCGGATAGATAATGAACTGTTCACCCGAATAGTCCGTCCACGTGTCGCAATAGGCAATAAAGCCGATCACACCAAGCGCGAGACCAAAGACGAACCCGCGATTCGGAAACGTCCGGCGCGCCAGGTAGCCGATCAAAAAGCTGATCAGTCCAATCGAGAAGGCAAATGCAGGGCGTCCCGGAAGCTCTCCGTTGATGACCCGATTGACGTCCCCTGCGATTTCCCGGAACAGATTCCATGGCGCTTCACCCGGGATCAAGATGAAATAAAACGACAGGAGCAGCGCAAACAGACTGCCCAGTAAAAACCAACTGCGCCGCAGATGTGACAACAACAGCGGTGTCAATAACAGCGGCAGGAAGGGAACGACACTCTCGAACGTCGTCAACTCAAGTAGCGGCGGCATGAAGCTCGCAAACAGGAGTCCCGCGAGTAAATTCCAAATCAGTCGTCGTATCATCGGGTTTCCCTCCTCTCGGGTGTATAGACATGAACCGTCGCTTCCTGTCGGACTTTTGAAATCCACAACTCATTGTTGGATTCGAGGTCCGGTGTGATGAACAGGACGTTTCCGTTCAGTCGTAACGCTTTAGAAGAGTACTCCCACGACTCGATGAACGAGCGGGTCCGACTCGGTTGCGCCGTCATTAAATAATGGGTCAGCTTCGCGCCTTCAAGCGGCAACGACAACGACTGGACACCATGTCCGACGAGATGGATCCGGTAATTCAAATGACGTTTGTTCAGTTGATCCGTCGCTGCAGCGAGCATCGAGATGCTTCGTTCGAAGTCATCGTCACTCACCGTTCCTTCATCAAACACAATCGTCGTCTCGCGTTCCTGTTCCCGTTCAAACGTTTTGGTCATCAAGCCTTGCCGCTTTGCGGTTGCTTTCCAGTCAATCTGATTCATCCGGTCCCCGCTGACGTATTCCCGGACACCGACGACCGTGAAGGACGACTGCCGGAGATCAAGCGAGACCGGTGAGATTCCTCCGTCCCCACGATCGTCCTCATGCGGCAGTTGCACGGCCAAGCGGGCAGGTTCCACCGCCAGATACGTTTCGACAGGATAGAGTTTTTTACGCATGAACAAACCGAACGGATCGCGAATTTCAAGCATACAACCGGGAATCTGATAGAGTCCCCGCCGAATCGACGGAATCATGTAGTCGATGTGTTCGACCTTTCGGTAATGTGCCCGTAACGGATGCCGGATATTGAGTTCTTCTTCACTCAGTTCCTCCGGTACAACTTCCGTCACTTCGACAGCGCCGACAAGAAACGGAAACTTCCGCCGGACTTTCAGAGAGACCGGAATATCCGTCCCGGCAATCAACATCTTGTTCGACACCTCACGCGTCGCAATCGCTTGCGTGACCGGCCAAATCAAAAACAGCGTCCAATAGATCGTCAATCCTGCCATGACATACAACAACAGGGACGCGACGTTTCCGCCGTCAATCCGGGCGTAGACCCAGAGTGCCGTGACCGTGATCAGCAAGACGGCATAACGCCAGCCGATTTGCCATCGTGTCATAAAGACTCCACGTCTTGCTGGATCGGGACGGCAACTTCCTTTTTCACCTGTTCCAAAATACGTTCGGCGGTCTGTCCATGATACCTGGCATCTGCCGTCAAAATCAGACGGTGTGAGAGCACTGGCGTCAACAAATGTTTGACATCATCCGGCAGGACGAAGGTCCGTCCTTCCATATAGGCCCAAGCTTGTGCGACCTTCATCAACGCAATCGAGGAACGCGGACTGGCACCAAGATAAAGTGACGCATGACTGCGTGTCGCTTGGACCAGTTGAACGATATATTTTTTGACCGGTTGCGAGACATGAACGCCCTTTACTTCTTCCTTCATCCGCAACAACTCGTCGCGGGTGATGACCGATTCAAGTGTCTCGATCGGCTCGTCCCGCTCAAACCGCGTCAACAGTTTCATCTCCTGCTGGAAATCCGGATACCCCATTTTGACCTTGATTAAAAACCGGTCGAGTTGGGCTTCCGGGAGTGGATACGTTCCTTCATGTTCAATCGGATTTTGCGTTGCCATGACAAAAAAGGGATTTGGAAGCGTATGAATCTCTCCATCGACCGTCACATTCGCTTCCGCCATCCCTTCCAGTAACGCCGATTGCGTTTTCGGTGATGTTCGGTTGATTTCATCCGCCAGGACAATGTTTCCCATCAAAGGACCCGGCCGGTATTCAAACTGACTCGTTTTTTGATTATACATGGATACGCCCGTCAAATCGGACGGCAACAGATCGGGTGTAAATTGAACCCGTTTGAACGTCAAACCAATCGAACGGCTGAACGCCCGCACAAGCATCGTTTTCCCGACACCCGGTACGTCTTCCAGTAACACGTGCCCTCCGGCAAGTAATGCTGCTAAGGATTGCGTAATCACATTTTCTTTACCGATGATTACTTTTTCTACGTTGTCGATGATCGCTTGAATCTCCTTTGTATATGTTCGCATTGTCTGGCCCCTTGCTATTTAGTAGTTGAATTTTCTGACTTTTTATATCATCTCATATCCGCTGTTTCTTTTAAAGGAATACGGGTACCTCAATACGCACAAAAGGGGGGTCGCTGTTCGCGACTCCCCCTTCCTGCTTTCAGGAACGATCACATCTCGTAAACCGTTCTTGAGCCGTGCAATCTGCACGTAAAACACGTATCAATCCGTGTCTATTGTCATGTTGCCTTCGTCAAGTCCGGTGATCCTCTTCTCCTCGAAGCGACATGCGATCGTTCCCTATACATTGGTAATCATTCATGTGCATCACCATCCTTTCATATACTGAATATTACCGATTCTATTAGAAGTTAAACCTACTTTTTTGATTATTTTTTCTGATAGCGGTAATAGGTTGAGGCTAAGGCCAGTGCCAGGACAGCTCCCTTGATGATATTCAAGGAATAGTAAGGGACAGATAACATCACCAGTCCGTTTTCGAGCACCCCGACCAAGCAGGCTCCGACGAGTGTACCGACAGCATTTGGTTTCCCTTGTCCGGCAAACGACGAACCGATGAACGCTGCTGCGACCGCCGGCATCAAATAGCCGGATCCGGCGTTAATTTGCGACGAGCCGACTTGTGAAGCGAGGAGAATGCCTCCGACCGCTGCGAGCCCCCCGGCAATTACATAGGCCAGTGCCCGGTAACGCTGCACCGGGATCCCCGTCAAGTGTGCCGCTTCCGGATTTCCGCCAATGATGTATAAGAAGCGACCGTGTCGTGTATGGTTCAAAAACAGATGTGTTACCGCAACGACGACCAGCATGATGAAAATGATCCACGGCGCCTGACTGATCGTCAAAAATCCTTCCGGAATCATCCCGACCGTCGGTGTCCCGTCGAGTCGCGGCATCCCGGCACTGATCGATCCACCTCCGGTATACGTCATCGCTACCCCTTCAAAAATGAACATCGTCGCCAGTGTCGCAAATAAGTCGGGAATCTTGAATTTAACGATCAACAGCACGTTCACCAGCGCAACGCTTAAGGCAATCAAAATCGCCAAGCCAATCGACAGACCAAGCGGAAGGCTGTACCAGACAAAAAATGATACGACGAGTGAACTGGCAAATGTCGCGGTTGAACCGACCGACAGATCAAAACCGTTGACGGTCAGCGAGACGGTCAAACCGATCGCAATGATCGTCACGATCGAGATGCTGCGTAAAATGTTGATCAGGTTTGCCCCTTGTAAAAAGCTTGGTGCCGTTACAGCAAAAAAGAAGATGAGTGCGAGGATTGCGAGGACGATCCCCCAATCATTCAAAAAGCGTAATATTCGTTTACCGGCCGGTTGCCGGTCCGTTTTGTGTTCCTGTTCCGTGCTTGGTTCGTGCAGTACTTCGTTCATGACGTTGTCCCCCCTGTCGCGTATAACAGTAATTGCTCTTCGGTCGTCTCCGAGGTCTTGGTCTCGAACACGATTTTGCCGTCATACATGACATAAATCCGATCCGTCACCGTCAGCAATTCATCGAATTCACTGGAAGCATACAGAATCCCTTTTTGCTGTTCGGCCAGTTGATGAATCACGTGGAAGATTTCCCGTTTCGCCCCGACATCGACGCCTTTCGTCGGTTCGTCGAGCAGCAGGACCGATGCGTCGGCGAGCAGCCACTTACCGATGGCAACCTTCTGTTGATTCCCGCCTGAAAGTCCGGCCACGTGTTGCGTTTCATCCGTTGATTTAATTGCCAATCGTTTGATGATCTCGTTGGCAGCAGTCCGTTCCTGACCGGTCTGGACCCAACCGAACCGATTGACGAATTGTTTGAGGCTCGCCGCCGTCATGTTTTGGTAAATCGGATCCGCGACAAGGATGCCTTCTTTCCGCCGCTCTTCCGGAACCAGACCAATCCCGCGGCTGACTGCCTCGTGCGGCGACCGGATCTTTGCCGGTTCTCCCGCTACTCGAATCTGTCCTGCCGCAGTCGGAATCGCCCCAAAAATCGTCTTACAGAGCTCGGTTTTTCCCGCTCCGACAAGTCCGGCAATTCCAATCACTTCACCTGCATGGACCGTCAATGACAGCTGATCCAGCTGTCCCGTGACCGATACTTGATCGAGTTCGAGCAACGCTTGTCCAACGGGTCTTGTTTGCCGGTCCGTCTGTTGCAAACGTCTTCCAAGCATCTGTTCCACGATCGTCTCTTTCGTTTGTCCGACCAGTGCTTGGCGGGCGACCAGTTTCCCGTCACGCATGACGGAAATCGACTCACAGATCGTAAACAACTCCTGAAGGCGGTGTGAGATGAAAATCACGCCCAATTGTTCACGTGTCGCCAGTTCCTTGATGACCCGAAACAGGTGCTCGGTCTCCCGCTGACTGAGCGGAGCCGTCGGTTCATCCAGGATTAAAAAACGGCTGTCTTGGACGAGTGCCCGAGCGATCAAAACCAACTGCTTGTCGGCAAGACGCAGTTCACTGACCCGTTGCCGGACATCGATGGAAGACTGGAGTTTCCCGAGCGCCTCCAGTGCAATCTGTTCAAAACGCCGTTGCCGGATGACCCCTTTGAGCTGTCCGTTCGTCAACAAATCGAGACAAATGTTTTCTGCGACCGTCAAGTACGAAATCAGTGCCGTATCGACCTCTTGGTAGACGATTTCAATCCCCGCCTGTTTGGCGGCACGCGGCGAATCGATTGTCAACGGCACACCTTCAAACGAAATCGTCCCGTCATACGACGTATGCGCTCCCGCCAATACTTTCATCAGCGTCGACTTACCGGCTCCGTTCGCTCCGACGAGCGCATGAATTTCCCCGCGGCGCACGGAAAAATCAACCTCATCCAGCGCTTTGACACCCGGGAATTCAATTGAGATCCCACGCATCTCGAGCCGGTTGGTCACATCGGACTGTGTCATTTCGAAGCGTTCGCTTTCCGCAGTTTTTCCATCCAAGGTTCGTTGAATTTCTCAGACGTGCTCCAGCCTTTGATGATCGTATCGAGATTGTACATCGTCGTATCTGCTTTGAGCGCCTTTTGCTCGACTAATTTAGCATCCAGGTCAAAGCTGTCCGGTGTTTTTTCACCGGCCAGCTTTTTCGCCAGCAGACGCATATCCGTCTGTCCGATCAAGTGGGGATCGACGGCACTCGTTGACACCCAGTTGCTGCCTTTCTCACGCATCAAGTTGATGTCTTGGTTCGAGACATCGATTGAAATCAACGGGATTTCCTGACGTTTGTTATCTTTTAAGGATTTATAGGCGCCCTTGGCAACTTCGTCCCACGCTCCCCAGACGGCATCGATGCTTCCTTTCGGATATTTGGCGAGAATCGCGTTCATCTTCGTCGCAATATCGCCTTGGACATCCTGGAAGTTCGTTGGTCCAACCGTTTCAAGCGTCTTGATTTTGCCGTCGGCTTCATACGTCTTATAGATTTCCTGACGGCGGTCCAGCGGTGCAAATCCCGGACCAAACCATAATTTGATGACCCGGACCGGCTTATCGTCCTTCACTTTTGTCACTTCATCGAGTGAAAGTTGCGCCAGTTTGTGATCATCTTGGAACGTCTCCGTGATGCCTTTTAACGTCTGGTCTTTTTTCTTCGTCACCGTATCAAACGTCACGACCTTGATCCCTTTGTCGATTGCCGGTTTGATCATGTCATAGGCATAATCTTCTTTTCCGTGCGAGATGATCAGTCCGTCATAATCCTGCTGAACGGCTTGTGCCACCAGTTCCTTGAACTTGACGTCATTGCCTTCGGAGATGAATGTGTTGACCTTAAAACCAAGTGCTTCCCCTTCCGACCGGGCACCGTCCAAAAATTGTTTCGTATGATCATCGGACGCGAGATTGCGGATAACGGCGATCTTGACGTCTCCTTGGACACTTTCCGGTACACCGCTGATTTTTTTTGTTGGTGTCGCTTCACTATTGGCGCAAGCAGCCAGTAAGACCGCCGGTGCAAGTACAGCAAATGCTAATTTTTTCATCTGGATCTCCCCTGTCTGTTTAAATGGTCTGTTGTCCTACCGTCTGTTCGATTGTTTCCACGCTCGGTCGTTCGATGACGCCCAGTTCCGTGATGATGGCGGTGATAAGTTCGTGCGGTGTCACGTCAAACGCCGGATTAAAGACCGGTACACCCGCAGGCGCCGTCACCTGTCCGGCAAACTGCGTCACTTCCGTCGCTGCCCGTTCTTCGATCTCAATCTCGTCGCCTGATAAACTCGTTAAGTCAAACGTCGACAGCGGTGCGGCGACGTAAAATGGAATTCCGAAGGCACGTGCGAGTAACGCCAGCTGGAACGTCCCGATTTTATTGGCCGTATCGCCGTTCCTTGTAATCCGGTCCGCTCCAACGATGATGGCGGTGATCTGTTTTTCCTTGATCGTATGCGCGACCATATTGTCCGTGATCAAGGTGACGTCAATCCCTGCCCGTTGCAACTCCCATGTCGTCAAACGCGCACCCTGCAACAAAGGCCGTGTTTCCGACGCATAGACGGATAACGGGATGCCTTGCTCCTTGGCGAGATAAAACGGGGCCAGTGCCGTCCCGTAAGCCGCTGTCGCAATCGATCCGGCATTACAAATCGTCAACACCCGGTCATCCGCTTGAAACAGCTCCAAAGCATGCACGCCGATTTGCCGTGACGTCTTGGCATCCGCTTCATAAAGCGCGACCGCTTTTCGTTCCAGACGTTTCGGCAGTTCTGCAAGCGTCGTTGCCGAAACGATGAGCTGATTCAGTTCGTCGAGCACGTTCCGCAAATTGACGGCGGTCGGCCGTGTGGCCAGTAATTGGGCCGACACCGTCAACAGTTCCTGTTTCACTTCGTCAAGCGATCCTGTTGTCCGAAACGCTTCCTGCACGAGGACGAAACCACCGAATAAACTGATCGCCGGCGCCCCCCGGACACGCAGTTGTTTAATCGCTTCAATCGCCTGCGCCAAATCGTGAATGACTTCATACCGTTCTTCTTCCGGGAGACGGGTTTGGTCCAAGATCGTCACTGTCCCGTTTTCATAGATGATGCTCTGAACGAATTGACTCATCGGCTGAGTTCCTCCGTTACATCAAAGTTCCGCAGATCCGTAAACGTCTTGCATTCCGTCCGGCGTTTGATCAACGCAGCACCGAGGCGTAACGCATGACGTTTTCGTTCGAGACGAACGGTCGGATCGGTAATCTGTTCCAAGTCCGCGACCGGTGCCAGTCCGATCGTCCGGCGAATCAACTCGCATCCGGCAAATCCAAGCGCATCTTGTAAAATCGTACTGAGGACATCCTCGACGAGACCGTCCGCTGAACGGAACGGCTCCACCGCTTCCCGCTCCCACAACGCCTTGAACGTGGACGCAAACGTCAGCCAAAACGTATCGATGTCCTTGATCCGTTCCTCGCGCAACCGGTCATAGTCCGGATAAGCGGCAAAAAACAGATGGGCGATGAACTGACCGACATCAAACCCAAACGGACCGTAAAACGCGAACTCCGGATCGATGACCTTGGTTTCTTCCGCCGAGGCGAAGATGCTGCCTGTATGTAAGTCGCCGTGCAGCAAGGCATCACCTTTCGTGATGAACAGTGTTTCGAGCTTCGCGACTTCCCGTTTCAGCTCCGCGTCGTTCCAGATCCGGTCGACTTCCGCTTCCAGTCCTGCTTCAATCGCATTTGTTTCCGCGTCATAAAACGGGTCCGTGAAAATCAGTTTCTCCGTGATGTCGCACAGATCCGGATTGTAGTACTGACGGGCGATCTGTTTTTTCTCGACCGGTCCGAGGGCAAAATCCGACGTATAAAACAGTGTCCGGGCCAAATACGAACCGATGTGTTCCGCGAGCAACGGATACTTCTCTCCCGCAAGCAATCCAGCCCGGACGATTGTCAGATGAGACAAGTCTTCCATCACCGTGAAGGCTTCTTCTTTGCTCGCATGATACACACGCGGAACAAACGGAATCGCGACTTTCGCGAATTCTTTTAACGCGGACTGTTCGATCCATGCCCGTTCGAGCGACAGCGGCCAGCTTTCACCGACGACCTTCGCATACGGTAACGCTTGTTTTAAAATCAGGTGCTGGTCCCCCGCATGAATCCGAAAGACCAGATTTAAATTGCCGTCACCGATTTCTTCTGCCGTCACCGGTTCGTTGCCGATCAGACCGAGTGTCCGGACCCGTTCGATGGCGTCCTGTACTGTAAATGCTTGATATCCCATTCTGATTTCCCCCTTGATGATCACACGAAAAAACGCCCCTTTTCGTCAAAGAAAAGAGGCGCAGTAGAATACTCCGTCCTCTTATCTCTCAGACGAATGTCTGTTGGATGTAGCACCGTGCCGGATGGTCGGTTGCTGCGGCGTCTTCGGGCCAATTCCCTCTGCCAACTCACGATAAGAGTCATATGTAGTTGTCGTGTGGTTTGATGTTGATTTGAATACTACGTGCGCCGACCACCCTCTGTCAATTCCAAATTTTAGTGAAATCCGCTCAAAACGGAGACATCTATAGAAGAAGTATTTTCAAAAAAATAAATTTTCAAAATTTAGTTTGACAAGTCCGTCATCTCATGTGAAAATTGCAATTAGATTTCACAATTTCATCCAATTCTTATCAAGAGCAGACGGAGGGACGAGCCCTACGATGTCGCAGCAACCGACCACTTGGCACGGTGCTAATTCTTGCAGCTAACACGCTGACAGATAAGAGTCCACGCGCAATTTTTCATGGTCTCTTGTCATTGACGAGGGACCATTTTTGTATTTTTTAACAAGGGAGAGACGACGATCATGGCGTACATTACCGCAACTTACCAACTCGGCGTGACCGATCAGTTACCAAAACGGGCAGAGCAAATCGCCCTCGGTCTGACGGTCGGCTCATGGACCGATTTGAATCATTTGGAACAACAACAGCTTGAATCCTTCAAAGGACAAGTCGTCCATACGGAAGAACACGACGGAAAAGGGTATGTCACAATCCGTTATCCGGAACACAACGTCTCACGGGACTTTTCGGCGATTTTGACGACTGTCTTCGGCAAGCTGTCGCTCGACGGTCAAATCAAACTGACGGATCTCCAGCTTCCCGCTTCGTTCACACCGGATTTCCCCGGTGCTAAATTCGGCATCGAGGGCGTCCGCCAATTGATCCAAGTCCATGACCGCCCCCTGTTGATGAGCATCTTCAAAGGCGTCATCGGACGGGACCTCGTTTTTTTACGGGAACAACTCGAAGCCCAGCTTGCCGGCGGGATTGATCTCGTCAAGGATGACGAAATCTTATACGACAATCCGTTGACACCGGCACTCGACCGGGCGCGGATCGGACGGGAAGTCCTCGATGCGCACTATGAACGGACAGGTAAACGGGCCCTTTATGCGATTACGTTGAGTGGTCCGGTCTTCCGCTTGAAAGAACAGGCGAAACGACTGGTCGAAGCCGGAGCGACAGCCCTCCTGCTCAACACGTTTACATACGGGCTTGATGTCTTGCGGGAACTGGCAGCCGATCCGGAAATCCCGGTCCCGATCTTTAATCATCCGGCGTTGAGCGGTGCCTTGATTGCCAGTCCCGAGTACGGAATTGCCGCCCCGGTCCTGCTCGGAACGTTGCCGCGGATTGCCGGTGCCGACTTGACACTGTTCCCGTCGCCGTATGGAAATGTCGCCCTCGCCAAAGACTTGGCCCGCGGGATTGCCGTCGAAGCGACCCGAATCGGTGAGACCAAAACGATTCTCCCGGTCCCGTCCGCCGGAATCCACCCGGGTCTCGTCGCCCAGCTTGTTCGTGATTTCGGCGTCGATTCCGTCATCAATGCCGGTGGCGGTGTCCACGGTCATCCGCAAGGTGCTGCGGCCGGAGTCATCGCTTTCCGCCAGGCACTTGACGCAGCACTGGCCGGTGAATCACTGACAAGTGCCGCCCACCGGCACGAGGAATTACGTGTCGCCCTCGATGCTTGGGGGATTACGAAATGACGATCCGGATTTTATGTGACTTTGACGGCACGGTAACGGAGCACGATAATATCATCGCCTTGATGCAGGAGTTCGCGTCGCCGGAAAAATTTGAACCGTTAAAACGAGGTGTGCTCGACCGGTCGCTCTCGATCCAGTCCGGCGTCGGACAGATGTTTCAGCTGCTTCCGTCCAGTCAAAAACAGGACTACATTGATTTCTTGACGAAACGGGCGGTCATCCGTCCCGGCTTCGGCACCTTGCTCGCCTTTGCCAAATCAAACGAGATTGACTTTTCCATCGTCAGCGGCGGGATCGACTTTTTTGTCCAGCCGATTCTTGCGGATGTACTGACGGACGAAGCGATTTATTGCAACGCCAGTGACTTCAGCCAGGAGACGGTTCGAATCGAATGGCCGCATGCCTGCGACGCAGCCTGTACAAATCAATGCGGCTGTTGCAAAACCTCGATCGCCCGGAAGCTCAAGGGGGACGGTGATACGATCATCGCGATCGGCGACTCCGTGACGGATTTTGAACTGGCCAAGCAGGCGGATCACGTTTATGCACGGGATTATCTGATCACGCTGTGTGAGCAGCACGGCATCCCGTATACGCCGTTTGAAAACTTTCATGACATCTTAAATCATCTCCAGACAAAGGTGGTGTACACATGACCTTCTTAAAACGATACGAAGAATTACGGGCCGTCAAACAGGAACTTGCAGCACGCGACTGGTTCCCCGGCACAAGCGGCAATCTCGCCATCCGGACAGCCGATCAACCGACTGAATTTCTCGTGACGGCAAGCGGGAAGGACAAACGGCAGGATACACCGGACGACTTCGTCCATGTCGACGCGTCCGGTCAACTGATCGGCGAACAGACGGGCCGTCCCTCTGCCGAAACGTTGCTCCACGTCGAGGTCTTCAACCGAACGACTGCCGGCTGTTCCCTTCACGTCCATACGGTCGACAATAATGTCATTTCGGAACTGTACGGCGACCAAGGCGAGATTCGGTTTGCCGGTCAGGAAATCATCAAGGCACTCGGCCGTTGGGAAGAAGATGCGGAAGTCCGTGTGCCGATCATCCCGAACCATGCCGACATTCCGACACTTGCCGCTGCCTTTGCAGCGCATGTACATGCCGAGAGCGGCGCTGTCCTGATTCGCAATCACGGTATCACCGTCTGGGCACCGACTGCCTTTGAAGCCAAAAAACAGTTGGAAGCATTCGAGTTTTTGTTCAGTTACACCTTAAAACTACAAACGTGCCGACAGGCGATTCATTAAAAGGAGGAATTTACAATGGCAACAGTACTTTTCCAACAGACAAACGAACGGTATACGGATCAAAACGAGGTGTCTTCATTCCTTGCCTCACGCGATGTACTCTACGAACAATGGGACGTCTCGAAACTGCCGGCGGAGCTGGTTGAAAACTATACATTGACGGATCAAGACAAACAAACGATTCTCGATACGTTCCAAGCTGAAATCACGGATGTCTCGGAACGCCGCGGTTATCAGACGGCAGATATCATTTCGTTGTCGGATGCGACACCAAACTTGGACGAGTTGCTCGTCAACTTCCAGAAGGAACATCACCATACGGATGATGAAGTCCGTTTCATCGTCAGCGGTCATGGCGTCTTCGCGATCCAGGATGACGAAGTCGGTTATTACAACATCGAGCTGAACCCGGGCGATTTGATTTCCGTCCCGGTCAACACCCGCCACTACTTCACGCTCCAAGACGACCGTCAAGTCGTTGCCGTACGGATTTTCGTGACGACGGACGGTTGGGTGCCGATTTATGAAAAAGACGCACTTGAGACGACCAACTAAAAAGGATTTCTCAGGACAGACTGCTCCGCGGCTTCAAGCCCGGCAGTCTGTTTTTTTTGCAATTCCTATCCTACAAACATGCCGCTTGTTTTCGTTTCCTCCTATATAATGAAGAAAAGACTCTCGAACAGGAGGACACGTTCATGATGATTCGACCCGTCCAGGAAGCTGACTTACCGCATATCCTCGCCATCTATAACGAAGGAATCGAAGACCGGATCGCGACACTTGAAACGGATACCAAGGACCTGTCCTTCATGAAAGACTGGTATCAGGAACGGACGACACGTTACGCCGGTTTCGTCGCGTATGAAGGGACGACGATTCTTGGCTTCATCTCGCTTGATCCCTACAATCCGCGTCCGGTCTATCAATCCGTCGGTGAACTGTCTGTCTACATCACAAGAACCCACCGCGGTCAAGGCATCGGACGACAGCTCTTACGGATCATCGAGGAACACGCGATTACGCACGGCTTCCATAAATTGATCCTGTTTACCTTCCCGTTTAATAAGCTGGGTCAAAAACTCTATATCCGGTCCGGATTCCGGATCGTCGGGACGTTTAAGGAGCAAGGCATGCTCAACGGATACTATGTCGATGTTCTGGCGATGGAAAAGCTGCTTCCGAAGACGATTGACGATCAGATATGATTAGTCCGGCTTCCGAATGGGAAATGAACGAACAGTGAAGCATTCCCAGACAGGAAAGGAAGACTGCCCATGGACATTCAACAAATCCGTAACGCCACACTCGTCGTCACCTATGCCAACCAAGTATTTTTAATCGATCCGTTTCTCGGCGAAAAAGGAACCTTACCGCCGTTTGGCGAGACGCCAAATGCCGTCCCGAATCCGCTCGTTGACTTACCGGTCGACGTCTCAACGTTACTTGATCCCGATGCGATTTTCGTGACGCATCTGCATGCCGACCACTTTGATGAAGCAGCGAAGGAACTTTTGCCAAAACAGATTCCGCTTTACGCCCAAAACGAGGCGGACGCAGCGACGATCCGCGAAGCCGGATTCACGAACGTCTCGTCGTTTGAGAATGGATTGACGCTTGGCGACATCCGCGTCTCTCACACATCAGGGCAACACGGGGTCGGTGAAATCGGTCAACGGATGGGAACGGTCTCCGGCATCGTCTTGACGCACCCCGACGAGCCGACACTCTATATCACCGGCGATACGATTTGGTGTGATGAGGTCGAAACCGCCATCGAACAGTATGCGCCTGACATCATCGTCGTCAACAGTGGTGCCGCTCAATTCCTGACCGGTGAACCGATTACGATGTCCCAGCGCGATTTACTCGCTGTTCATCAAGCCGCCGCTGAGGCGACGATCATCGTCTCACACCTCGAATCCGTCAATCATTGTTTGCTGCGCCGTGACATGATTGCTGATTTCCTGGCTGCCCATCATCTGTCCGCTCATTTCCTCATTCCGGATGACGGCGAAACGATTTCTTTCTAAAATAAAAACGAAGTCCACCATTCCGGTCTGATCCCGGAAAGTGGACTTCGTTTTTTTAGTCGTGGCTTGGAATGACGAGTCCCAGTAATCGTGCGAACGTAATCGCCTGACTTTCCGTGACGATCGCCCCCGGCAGAAACCGCGGGTCGATTGTCAGACCGGACAGGTCGGCGTGCCGCAGATCAAGTCCCTGCAACGCAGTCTCCACCCATTGACTCTCCGTCAAATCGACCTCATCGAACCGTAAATCGATCGGTTTCATCTCGAAAAAATGACTCTCCCGCATCGCCGTCTGTTCAATCGCGACATGACGTAATGCCGTGCGGATGATTTGCGCATAATTCGCCTGACATCCTTTGACCGTCACATGGTCAATCGTGTTCGTTTCAAATTGGACGCCGGTCAAACGACAATCCTCAAAGACGACACGATGGAAACGGCTGTCTTGAAATTGACACCCCGTCAAATCACACTGTTCAAACCGAACGTTTTCAAACGTCGCCCGTTCAAAGACGAGACCCGCGAACGAAATATTCCGAAAGCAGACTTGGTTGGCATCCAACCGGTCCGTCAACTCAATCGGCAACGTCTCTTTTTCATAAATCGTTTGGTACAGGTATGGGTCATCGATTTCGACGTCCGCAAATCTTTCCGGCGTCAAACGACTCGGTAACTCCGGTAACTGAATCAGCTGTTGCTTTTTCATTCATGTCCCCTTCTTCCTTTTACACTGGTTCTGCCTTTACCAGTGTATCAAAGATTGGCGAACAAGCGGTCGTCTATTTGCCCTGTTTTCTTCTCTGCCACATTGACTCTTTTTTGGATTTTTGATTTGAGACCCATTGAGACCATGGTATAGTCAAATCAAAAATAAGAACAAACGTTCTTTTGATGAAAGAGGAGTGTTTGCCGTGTATCCTGAAAGTCCCTTTCCGGATCGACGCATTTTCTGCATCGACAGTGTCTCATTTTATGCCAGTTGTGAATGCCGGTATCGGAACTTACCTCCACTTACAACAAAACTGGCTGTCGTCTCTGACTTAAAACGTTCCGGATCCGTCGTCTTAGCAGCCAGTCCGGCTTTAAAAAAACTTGGAATCAAGACGGCCAGCCGCCTTTATCAGATCGAACAATTGCCGGTCCGGGAACGGAAGCAGATCCTGCTCGTCGAGCCGCAAATGCTAGCCTATATGAAAACATCGATCGAAGTGCTTGATGTGTTACATCAATTCGCTCCGCCCGATGCCATCCGCATCTATTCCATCGACGAAAACTTTATCGACATGACCGGAACGGAACGTCTTTTCGGGACAGACGATGAAGCCGCCAAGGCCATTCAAAGCGCCATTTGGGAGCAGACCGGCATTCCGGTCCGCATCGGCATCGGTCCAAACAATGTCGTCGCGAAACTGGTCCTCGATTTACTCGGAAAACGCGAAGGCATCGCACGGTGCGGCTATGCAGATGTGTCGAGGTTGCTACACGACTTTCCGATTCGAAAGATGTGGGGCGTCGGTCAAAAGATGGAACAGCACTTGTTGGCACTCGGCATCGAAACGATCGGCGATTTAGCGGCCTCCCGCGTCGAAGACCTTCATGAACGGTTTGGTGTGCTTGGAGTCGAACTGTGGCATCACGCATGGGGCATTGACAGTTCACCGACGACGATCGATCCGACGGCGTTGTTTCAGACTTTACCTGCTGTGCAGCGAACAATCGGACATGGTGTAACATTGATGCGTGACTACTACCAGTATGAACAGATCCGTTTGGTTCTGGCTGAACTGGCGGGTGACGTCGCCGCCCGGGTGCGCTTCTCCAATCAAGTCGGTTGGACGGTTCATCTGGGTGTCCGCTATTCCCGGCATGTTTTACGATCGGGTTTTTCCAAACAACTCCGTCTCCCCTATCCGACCGCTGATGAACGGCTTCTGTTGCGTCATCTGCTCCAACTGTTCGAACCGAACTGGATGGAAGGCGAGCCGATTCGTTTTTTGTCGGTTGCACTTGGTCAGCTCACAGCAGATCAGGGGACACTGCAACTGTCGCTGTTTGAAGACAACCGAAAAGTCTGGCGCAGAAAACGATTGTTAAAAGCGATGGATCGTGTCAATCTGCGGTATGGCAAAGGAACGATCCGTCTCGCCGTGTCATTCCTTGATACGAGTGTCGCCAAACGCCGGCTCCGGTTCGTCGGCGGTCACCCGGGAGGTGACCTGCATGACACGTTACCGTGACCGCGGAAATCTCAAATGGATTCCGTTTCTGATGCCGGAACACGTTCAACTGCTCAAAGCGTATTATCTCGAAAAACACCGGATTGATTTTCCGGTCATCGATGAACAATTGCAGTATCCATGGCAGTTCCTGCTTGAAGAAGCCTTAATAGAAGGAAACGAGTTGGAAATCACGTATTATAGTGAAAGAGGTTACGTCACGACATCCGGTTTCATCGAACATATTCATCGTGAACACACGTATGTCGTTCTGCGTGGAGCTTCACGGATTCAAATTCCGTTTGCGGGAATTGTTCGGATTGAAAACGGGTAGAAGAGACAGGAGGCATCGTACCTCACGCACTTATTTTACGAATCGTGATTGAAAGAAGGAATGATGTAAATGATGGATTGGTTCATCGGACTCCCCGTCGTCCTGCAGGCGTTACTTGCCGGTATGATGACTTGGGGATTGACTGCACTTGGTGCAGCACTTGTATTTGTTTTTACGACCATTGAAAAACGCGTCATGAACATGATGCTTGGTTTTGCCGCCGGCGTCATGATTGCCGCTTCCTTTTGGTCCCTGCTCGCCCCAGCGATTGAGTTTACGGAAAAAGATGGCGGGATTGCCTGGTTGCCGGCGGCGCTCGGCTTTCTGGCGGGTGGCTTCTTTGTCCGGCTGCTTGACTTCGTCACCCCCCATCTTCATCTGTCTGCTCCGCTTGAAACAGCCGAAGGTCCGTCGACCGGTTTAAAAAAGACGACCTTATTGTTTCTCGCGATTACTTTACACAACATCCCGGAAGGTTTAGCGATTGGTGTTGCCTTTGGTGCAGCGGCGCTCAACATGGACGGGGCGACAGTCGCCGGCGCATTGACACTCGCGCTTGGAATCGGGATTCAAAACATGCCGGAAGGGGCGGCCTTGTCGATTCCGCTTCGTGGTGAAGGGATGTCACGCCGGCGTGCCTTCAACTATGGACAGTTGTCCGCAATCGTCGAACCGATTGCCGCCATGATCGGTGCAGCTGCCGTCTTCTTCATTCAACCGCTGTTACCGTATGCGTTGGCTTTCGCTGCCGGTGCGATGATCTTTGTCGTTGTCGAAGAATTGATTCCTGAATCACAGGCGGAAAACGGCTCAGACTTGGCCACACTCGGGTTAATGGTCGGATTCACCGTGATGATGATTCTTGACGTCGCATTAGGCTGATCTCTTTTGTTGATTGTTTTCTACGTATTAAAATAAGACGCTGACTCAAAAGTCGGCGTCTACAAAGACAAGGGTGGCAGATTACAATTCTGCCACCCTTGTCTTATTTAAAAAACATCACTTCCGTAAAATCCGCATCGCATTCAAGACCGCAAGAACGGTCACACCGACGTCTGCAAATACCGCTTCCCACATCGTCGCAATCCCGAAGGCCCCGAGGAGTAAGAAAACTCCTTTGACACCGAGCGCAAAGATGATGTTCTGATAGACGATTTTCCGGGTGGCACGCGCGACGTGGATTGCTTCCACCAGTTGCTTCGGTTCATCCGTCATTAAGACGACGTCTGCCGCTTCAATCGCGACGTCACTGCCGAGTCCGCCCATCGCGATGCCGACATCGGCCCGCGTCAGAACCGGTGCGTCGTTGATACCGTCTCCGACGAACGCAACTTTCCCTTTTGCTTGTCGCAAAATCGCTTCCAACTGGTCGACTTTTTGATCCGGCAACAGTTCCGCTTCGATCTGATCGATGCCAACCTGTTGACCGATTCGTTGTGCCGTCTCCTGCCGGTCGCCGGTCAACATGACCGTTCGACGGACACCCAGTTTTTTTAGATCCTGTAAGGCGTCGACCGTGCTGGATTTAATCCGGTCCGCAATCCGGATAAACCCGAGGTACGTTCCGTTTTTGGCAACATGGACATACGTCCCGTCTTCCGTCTGATCAAGCGGCGTAAAGCCCAGTTCCTTGAACCAACGGGCGTTCCCCGCCTCCAGCTGATCCGTTCCAAACCGTCCGGTGACACCGGAACCGGCTACTTCCCGGTAGTCTTGTCCCGTCACCGTGACGACACCACGCGTCGCGTACAGGCGTTGGATCGATTTCGCAATCGGATGATTCGAGTGTTGTTCGACCGTCGCAGCCGCCTGCAACAGTTCTTCGTCCGATCCACTTACCGGACGCAGTTCGACGACTTCAAACACCCCTTCTGTCAAAGTCCCGGTTTTATCGAACACGACCGTATCCAGCTGTTGCAACGCTTCAAGGTGATTGCCTCCTTTAACGAGAATCCCCCGTTTTGAAGCAGCACCAATCCCGCTGAAGAATCCTAACGGAATCGAAATGACAAGCGCACACGGACAACTGATGACAAGGAAGACAAGTGCCCGGTAAATCCAGTCCCCCCATGTCGCCCCGCTGATCAGGAGTGGTGGCATGACCGCGAGCAATGTTGCAATCACAACGACGACAGGTGTGTAGACACGTGCGAAGCGAGTGATGAATTTTTCTGTTGGTGCTTTATGACGCGACGCGTTTTCCACTAAATCAAGAATTTTAGCAACCGTTGACTCGCCATACCGGCGGTCGACTTGAATCAACAGGTGTCCATCCGTATTGATCGTCCCGGCTAAAATCGAATCGGACGGTCGGACCCGTCGCGGGACCGACTCGCCGGTCAGGGCGGTTGTGTCGATGAAGGCTTCCCCTTCAAGTACCGTCCCGTCCAAAGGGATTTTCTCGCCTGCCCGGACCAAAATCCGCTGACCAATCGTCACCTGGTCCGGCCGGACTTGTCGTCCGTCTGCAAGCGTCGCGACATCCGGGCGAATGTCCATCAGTTCAGCAATCGATTTCCGGGATTGATCCACCGCACGATGTTGGAAAAACTCACCGATTTGATAAAACAGCATTACGGCGACGGCTTCCGGATATTCGCCAATCAAAAACGCACCGATCGTCGCAATGAACATCAGGAAGTTCTCATCAAAGATCTGTCCGTGTCGTATGTTCCGGACAGCCGTTCGCAAGACATCCCATCCGATCAACAAGTACGCGATCGCAAAAAATAGAAGGTCAATTGTTCCCGGGACGAGATAAGCCCCGGCGAAGGACAGCAGACCCACACCATATTGAATTTTTTTCGTCCGATTCAAAAATGGTCCGTGATCATGATGATGACCGTGATCGTCCTCCCCGTCTGGCGCCTCCGGTCGCGTGAGCACAACATTGGGTTCCAGTTCCTGGACTCGATTGACGACCGCGCGATAGGTATCGTCGAGTATTGCCTCTTTTTCGTACGTCAGATACAGTTTTTGCCCGGCAAAATCCAAATTGGCTTGCTCGATGCCGTTGACGTTCGAAACACCGCGTTCGACTTTGGCTGCACAGTTGGCACAATCAATTCCGGTCACGTGAAGTCGTTCTGTTTTGGTTTCCATCTTCTCACCTCATTCAAACGATTGTTTGATTATAAAATCAGTGTACTCCCTTTTCTTGTCTGCGACAAGTCATATTTGCCTCAGACCTGCGCCCGATATTTCGATTAGTTCTATCTCAGAAGAATAAAACATGATATGTTTTTAATTAGAAAAATATAGAAGGAGAATAACATGACTATCATTGAATTACTTAAAGCACTTTTACTCGGTTTCGTCGAAGGGATGACGGAATTCGCCCCTGTTTCCTCAACCGGACATATGATCATCGTTGACGATATGTGGCTCCAGACATCAGAATTTTTAGGTCAGTATTCTGCGAACACGTTTAAGATCGTCATCCAGCTGGGATCGATCCTCGCCGTCATCGTCGTCTTTTGGAAACGGTTGTTCAGCCTGATTGGTCTCTATAAGATCGAAGGCGAACATGACGCAACAGGTACACACAAACTGAAATTGCGTCACGTCCTGATCGGTTTACTCCCGGCAGCCGTTCTTGGTCTGTTGTTTGAAGACTTCATCGATGAGAACCTCTTCTCGATCGACACGGTCATCATCGGTCTTGCCGCCGGAGCGATCTTGATGATCGCAGCCGATAAATTCGGACCAAAAGAACCGAAAACCACGACGCTTGACCAAATTTCTTACCGTCAAGCAGCACTCGTCGGTCTGTTCCAATGTATCTCGCTCTGGCCAGGCTTCTCCCGGTCCGGTTCAACGATTTCCGGAGGGGTGTTCCTCGGAATGAACCACCGGACGGCAGCAGACTTTACCTTCATCATGGCTGTTCCGATCATGTTCGGCGCAAGTTTCCTCTCACTCGTCAAGAACTGGGAGTACATCGAAATGGCACACCTCAGTTTCTATGTAGTCGGGTTCGTTGCTTCCTTCGGATTTGCGTTACTGTCGATCCGTTTCTTCTTGAAGCTGATCAACAAGATCAAACTTGTTCCGTTTGCGATCTACCGTCTCGTCTTGGCAGCAATTCTTGCCGTCATCGTCTATCTGTAATTTTCAAACTACCAGTGAATCGCTGGTAGTTTTTCATTTTCATGAAACTAATTAAGAGTGATTAGGGTATATATAGTTGAGATACAGAAAAAGGAGTGAACGTAGTTATGGCACGCAGAAATCGTGGAGGGTCCAAGTTACCTCTCATCATCGGGATTGCCGTCGTCGTCCTCATCGCATTTTTGGCGATCGGACAGTACAACAGTCTCGTCAACGTCGAAGAAGACGTTTCAAACAAATGGTCACAAGTCGACAATCAGATTAAACGTCGGGCGGATTTGATTCCGAACCTAGTTGAAACAGTTAAAGGCGTTGCCGGTCAGGAAGAAAAAGTCTACGGTGATATCGCCGAGGCACAAGCAGGTCTTGCTCGTGCGGCTTCGACAGAACAACGGATTGAAGCCGATCAGCAGGTCACCTCTTCGCTTCGCGGGTTGATTGCCTTGCAAACGACGTATCCGGAACTCAAATCAAGCGAACGGTTCCAATCGTTGATGGATACACTGGAAGGAACAGAAAACCGTCTTGGTATCGCACGAAAAGATTACAATGATGCCGTGACCGTCTACAACAAAAAACGTCGCAGTTTCCCAACTTCGCTTTATGCTTCGGCGTTTGGTTTTGAGAAAAAACCATATTATGAAATCTCAGAAAGTGACCGTGAAAATCCAACGGTTGACTTCAATAGTGATTCGAAATGATTTGGCGAAGAACGCGACTGCTTTTCACCGCGTTCCTCGTCTTCTTCCTTCTGACTCCGACTGCCGAAGCCGTGTCAGAACGCACGGGCGCAGCATTCTTCATCCAAGATGATGCCCAGCTGCTGTCTGCGTCGGAAGAAGCGGAACTCGCTCGTCTCGGCCAGGAACTCGAACAGTATACGACGGCACAAGTTGTCCTGAAGACCGTCCCTGATTTAAAAGGACAGGATTTAAGCACGTATGCCAATGAGACATTCCGGGCGCAGGGCATCGGTCAAGCCGGAAAAGACAACGGAGTGCTCGTCGTCGTTGCCCCAAACGAACAAGACCGAAATTTTCGAATCGAAGTCGGTTACAAGCTTGAAGGCATCTTGACGGATATTACCGCCGGACGGATTCTCGACAAGTACGCGGTTCCCTACCGCGATCAAGGCGAGTATGGCAAAGCGGCTTCCGAAACGTACAAAGCCGTCGTCAGCGTCATCTCAAAAGAACAATCGCTCGAATCACAAGATCCGGTTAAACAGACTAACGACAGTGGGTTGAGCACGTGGGCAAAAGTCTTGATCGGCGCCGGTCTCGTCTTGTTGCTGTTTCTCGATATGAAGTTCACCGGCGGCATGTTCTTCTTTGCGATCATCAACCTGTTCTCTGCCATCATGCGCGGCGGTGGTGGTGGTGGTGGCAGTCGTGGTGGCGGCGGCAGTTCCGGCGGCGGTGGCGCAGAAAGGTAAGGATTTGGCATGACAGTTTACTCGAGTATCCTTTTATTTTACGGCGTGATGACCGTGATCGGATTTGTTTCGATGTGGCGTGATAAACGCCACGCGAAACAACGGGCGTGGCGGACACCGGAAGCCACCTTGTTGACAATCGCTTTTCTTGGTGGTGCGCTCGGGACATTGCTTGCGATGCAACTTGTCCGTCATAAAACACGGACTGCTAAGTTTCAGTTGTTTGTTCCGCTCGCGATTTTACTCCATGCGACCGTCTGGATTTTATGGATCCGGTCGTGATGCTTTAGATTATGTACTAATCAACCGATAAAAGAGAGAGACGAATTCGTCTCTCTCTTTTTTTACTTTGGTCAATGGAGAGGTAAATAGTTGATATCAGGTTTGTATATAGATTATCTTCGGGTAAAGAGTTTAACCAATTTAATAAATACATCTTTTTCACGTGTATTTGAAATAAGAGAGGTGGACACCCATTCATGTGGCATCCTTGCGCCGAATGTACAACGACAATCCGTTTTATTGAGACTGGTTCTCTACATATCCAGTCCCCTGCATCCGAAGTGTTTTCCTACACTTCTTTTGACGAACTGGAACAATTGCTGACAGCGACTTTACGAATTGCTGACTTCCCGGTCTCCTGCCGGGCAGTTGGATCACGTCTCGCCACACCGGTTCTCGCTGCTTCTGTTTTACTGGAGCAGTTACACAACCGGCCGACGATCGATTTCATTCAAAATGGAATCATGACCAGTCATTTGCAACCGATTTTTAACATTCAGGACAACACCCTGTTTGCCAATGAAGCGTTGCTTCGGGCAGCAGACGAAAATGTCTCGATGTCGCCTGGTCTGCTCTTCTCGACTGCTTCGAAGATGGGACTTCATTCAAGACTCGACCAGCGGGCACGTGAGGAAGCGATCCGTGCGACCCATTTAGTCGGCGGTACGGAGAAGACATTTATCAACTTCCTTCCCTCAACGATCTATAATCCGGAGTATTGTCTGCGCCATACTTTCGAAATCGTCGAACGATACAAGGTCGACCCTAGCCGATTGGTGTTTGAAGTTGTTGAGACGGAAAAAATCGAAGACGTCAATCATTTGAAACACGTATTCGAACAGTATAAAAAACAAGGTATTCAAGTCGCGCTGGACGATGTCGGTGCCGGATTCTCGACGCTCGATATGTTGTCACTCCTGCAACCGGATTACATCAAAATTGACCGTGCCTTCATCTCCCATTGCGATACGGTCGCGGAAAATGAAGCCTTTTTACGAAAAGCACGCCATTTAACAAAAGAGATGGGCATTCAAATTCTTGCAGAAGGCATCGAGCGCCAAGAAGAACTCGACCTCTGCCGGGAACTTGGCTTTGACTTCGGACAAGGATACCTGCTTGGTCGTCCTGCCCCGTATCAACAACTTGCCAAAGCCCAATAAAAAAATCCTGCCTCCGGATAGTCGGGGCAGGATTTTTTTAGCGTGTACTCAACGTGAGCGAACGGCTTGTTGATCGTTTTTCATTAAGGTTGCCAAAATCGTACGCGGAGACAGATCGGTCTCGATCAATTGACAGAGGTGTTCTTGACCAATTCGTTCCGCCAAGCTTTCTCGCTCCGCTTCCGTCAAACCAAGCTCTGTACTTGTCGTCGGTTGCTGATTGTCTCTCAAATAGTGCTGCAACTCTTCGTAAGACTTCGTTTCACCAAGCAATAATTCCTGGACCAGCAAGCCATACCCGACTTTGCTTCCATGGAGGATTGTTTTGGTTGAAGGGAACGGTGACAATGCGTTGTGGACACCGTGTCCAATCGCCCCGCGCGTCGCGTCGTCACCAAATCCACCGACACTTCCAGCAAGCGGAATGACCGTCTCCACCAAGTGTTGGATGGATGACGGATAGGCTTTAAATTGTTCCGGACTGATCGGTGTCCGTAAAATCAGCGCTTTACAGTGTTCGGCCATCCGCAACGCGGACTCGACAACCGGATCGTCTGCCGATGTGCCGCTGAGGGCGCGTGCCTCATACCACTTGGCTAACGTATCAACGAGTCCGGCAACGAAATAATCATAGGGACTATTGGCAAGAATCCGGTGATCGAGCAACAAAGCCTCGATGACGACGGGAATCGTATCAAACCGCACGTACTGCCCCTGCTGATCATACATGACACTGAGCGGTGTCCACGGGGCACAATTTGAAACAAGCGTCGGAATGACGATCAAGGGACGGTTTTGTTTGACGGCGACCTGCTTTGCCGTATCAATCAATGACCCTCCGCCAACGGCGACGATGACTTCGTACGTCGCACATTCTTCTGCCAACCGTTCAACTTGTTGGTCCGTACAATGTCCGCTGAACTCGATTTTTGGTAGTTCCGGAAGATAGGACCGGGCGGCTTCCAGTGCCTGCTTCCCGTGTAGCATGACGGCTTTTCGATCCGCTAACAGTGTCGTGAGCCGATCAACCGCCCGTTCCTCATGTATGTATTGCAAAACTGCTTGACGAATCATCGTTATCCCTCATTCCATTATTTGTTAACGCTCAGTATACGGAAGTCCCCCGCTGAGTTCAACCCTTCGTTTGATTCGATTTTCAGCAACAGAAGGCGTACACTAAATAAGCAGAACATTGCTGAACTAAGGGGGATTCAAAATGGAATTCATCACATTAAACAACGGACTTGTCATGCCGCAACTCGGGTACGGTGTTTTTAAAGTACCGGAACAAGAGGTTTATGAAGCGGTACGCGAAGCACTACAGGCCGGTTACCGGTCAATCGATACAGCGATGATTTATGAGAACGAAGCCGGTGTCGGACGCGCTTTGCGGGATTCGGGAATTCCCCGGGAAGACATCTTTTTGACGACGAAAGTCTGGAACAAGGATCAAGGTTATGATCAGACGCTCGCTGCGTTTCAAACGAGCCTCGACAAACTGGGTGTCGACTATGTCGATCTTTATTTAATCCACTGGCCGATGCCGGATGAGGATTTATACATGGACACATGGCGTGCCCTCGAGCACCTTTATGCCGAAGGAAAAACCAAAGCCATCGGTGTCTCGAACTTCCACGTCCCGCACCTCAAACGGATTCTCGAAGAAGGAACGGTTGTGCCGGCCGTCAACCAAATCGAACTGCATCCGTTTCTGAGCCAGGAAGCGATTCGTTCGTTTTGCCGGGAACACGGTATCTTCGTCGAAGCATGGAGTCCACTGATGAAAGGACGCGACGCCTTGACAGAACCGGTCATCGTGGACATCGCGGCGCGACACGCCAAGACGCCGGCCCAAGTCATTTTGCGCTGGCACCTTCAACACGAGATCATCGCCATTCCAAAATCCGTCACCCCAAGCCGGATCCGGGAAAACATGAACGTATTTGACTTTGTTTTGTCGGCGGACGAGATGAACCATATCGACCAATTGAACCGCAATGAACGGACCGGTTCCAATCCGGATGACATGCATAAAAAATAAGACAAAAAATCAAGGTGGCAGATTTGAAATCTGCCACCTTGATCTGTATTAAAAACGAGTTTTTAACTCATCACTTTTTGATTAACGATCCAAATTATTTCCGTGATCTTGTTTCGCCAAATCGTCTGTGCGGTCAGCGGAACGGTTTGGACGATGAAGGTCCTCTTTGTCATCTGTCTTCTCATCTTCGTGACGGGCTTTTTGTTCTTCCCACTCCGGACGCTTGAAGTCATCATCACGACGCATCGCTACGTTCGGTTCGCGATCTCCGGCCGGTCTTGCGTTTTCAATTGCTTCTTCATCTTGCGGCATTTTATCTGTCCCCGCCCGGTGCAAATCAATTTCCGCATGTTCTTCTTTTGAATCCTTGTCGACATCAAGCGGATTCCCTGATCCCAATTGAGCGTTGGAGTTCGCATCGTCTGATGTATGCGTCTCTTCATAGCTGCCGTAACGTACTTTGACGTCCGGATGTGTATTGTCTGTATTCAGATGGGGATCAAACTGAATGTCCTGGACTTCGAGCAACAAGACGAATCCGCCGCCTTCCACTTCCGTTTTATGGACTTCGACTTGATCTGCGGGTAAATCGAGTGACCCAAACAAATTATCCACTTCTTGGTCACGTCCTTGATTGCCGCGGATCCGATCGATCCATGACGGTTTCGTCGTCGCAATCTCTGCGTCCATTTGACTGCGGACAAGTTGCAGATTCGATTTCTCTTTGACGATGATATAAAAATCTTCTTCGCGATGACCTTGCTGATGCAACTCATCCATTTTCGAGATCAATTCTTCTTCTTTATAAAACGTTCCGATATACTGTTTCGTCTTCATACCGATCCATCCCCTTATGCACAATTTTAATGACGTACTGTCTTATAAGGAGTATTTCCTTTTTCCAACTAAAATATGCCACCAAGTTGGCTCGGATGAGAAAAGTAATCTAAATGATATGTTTATTCTCCGATCAGCTTTAATCCGATTGTCGCACTGATAATCAAACCGATACAGACCAACCGTTTCCAGTCTTTCGCTTCCTTGTAAAAGATCATACTGAGAATCGTACCACCGGCTGCCCCGATTCCGGTCCAAACCGCGTATGCCGTTCCCATCGGCAGTTCATTCATCGCCAAAGTCAGGAATAAAAAACTGAACCCGAAACCGGCAAACATCAAAATCAGGTTTTTCGCGTTTTTCTGCTGATTAAACGTATTGATCAAGACAACACCTAACATTTCAAATAAACCCGCCAGAATCAAATAGAACCAACTCATTGTTTTTCACCCTCCCCACTGACTAACTTCAGACCAATGACACCAACAAGTAAAACAGCAATCAACATCAACTTGATGAGTGACGCGGATTGACCAAACAACAGAATATCGGTCAATACAGTGCCGGCTGTTCCCAGTCCGACAAAGACGGCATAGACGGTCCCGACCGGCAGATGATTACTGACTTTAATCAAAACGCTGAAACTGACGATGATACTGATGATCGTCGCCCCCCACTCGAGCGGTGTCGCTGCGTGTTTTAATCCGATGACCCAGCCGACTTCAAAAAAAGACGCCAGGACGATACTTAACCAATATTTTGTCATGTTATTTCCTCCTCACAGATGCTGGTTCAAACAAAAAAGCCCGAGAGTAAGCGTAAAAAACGCTTTACTCCCGGGCTTTTATCCCTCCGTTGCATGAGGTGCCCCTCATGTTCCTCCCTTGGTCCAGCCGAACGGAACCCTAGAGGATTACTCTTCTTTTCATTCGATACCCCGACTTTAGCACGCTTGATTTTACCTGTCAAACAGGAAAATCGCCAAAAGTGGCTAATAGGTATAGAGAGTCAACTACAGAGGAGGAGTCCATCATGCGCTACAAAATCAATGACCAACTGCGAATCCGCCGTTTCACGCCAGAAGACTTGGAAGCCGTCCATGCCTATGCCTCACAACCCATCGTGAGTCAGTATCAGTCGTGGGGACCAAACTCCGAAAGTGATAGCAAACAGTTCATTCACGACGCTCTCGAAAGTGAGCTCGAGAGTCCACGTCGCCGCTATGTCTTTGCGGTTACCTTTCCAGATGATCACGTGATCGGAGCTGGCGAACTCGTCATCACCGATACCGAACATAAAACGGCTGAGATTGGTTACATCTTGTCTCCCGACGAATGGGGAAACGGCTATGCTACCTTCATCGCCAACTTTTTACTTGAATTCGGTTTTGAGAAACTGGAACTGCACCGGATTACAGCGACGTGTGACCCGCGAAATGTCGCCTCCGAACGTGTCCTCCAAAAAGTCGGGATGACAAAAGAAGGACAACTTCGCGAAACGGTGTATCTGGAAGACCACTGGCGCGATTCCCTCATTTACGGCATGCTCGATTGGGAATGGCAGGTTGATCATGAAGACGATCAAAAATAACTCAGACCGGTGCCTCGCAGGAGGCATCGGTTTTTTTGTATCTGATCACCCCTGTTTAATTTGGTGGATGATTGACTTTTTTTGATATCTTTTTACACTACAAAAATTGAACATGGTAAACTTAGTTTTAGCTGGATTAAAATTAATTTTCTATAAGAAATGGAGTTTACATACGATGCCTCTTTCGAAAAAATGGTTCACCTCACTGGCTGCCTCCGTCATGCTGTTCAGTTCGTTTCCGGTCCAGGGACTTGCGGAAGGTGACGCCGCTCCGGCAGTCGCCGAGCAACAGACAGACGTCGCGACCGGCAAACAATTCACCCAAGCAGAAACACCGGTCTTTGAAACAACGGACAGTACGGACGCCCTTCAAACTTTACCTGCTGCGACGGAAGTCGAGACGTTCGGGACAGAAGGTCTGTTTACACGCATCCTGCTCGACGGTGTCCATCGATTCGTCAAGACCGACCAATTAGCCGCCGCTCCAATTTATTCAAAAATCGACAGCCGCTATACGAATAAATCGACACCGCTTTATACGGCAGCTGCTTCAGAGACAGTGACAACCGATGCGTTGGCACTGAATACGGCAGTCGATACATACGGACAAGAAGGGCTTTTTACACGCATTAAGCAAGGCACCGTGTATCAGTTCGTGTTGACGGCGGATCTGAGTCTAACTCCTGTCTATGCAACGACCGGAGAACGTTTTGTGCAACAGAAAACAGCCGTCTACCCGACAGCTGATACCAATGGAACCGCCCTTGCAGAATACGCCGTCAATCAATCCGTTGAAACATTCGGAACGTCAGGCACGTTTACCCGGATCAAGTTGAATGGTCGTTATGCTTTCATTTTGACAGCTCATCTCGGAACAACAAAAGTCACCTCGCATTCGGTGACCGGCAAAAAATACAGCCAACGACTCACGCCAGTCTATACGACCGCTTCTGCAACCGGAAAACCGCTTGGCACACTGGCACAAAACCAACACATCGACATCTACGGTGTCTCCGGTGACTATACGCGCGTCCGGTTGAAGGATACATATGGTTTTGTCTTGACGGCACACCTTGGGGATCTTGCATTTTTTGAACAGACTGCCAGCCTGTATGTGCAAAGTCCGACGCCGGTCCGTCAAGCAGCCAGCAGTACGAGCCCGGTTCTCGCACAGCATCAGACGAATACACTGCTGACGATCTACGGAACGAGCGGCGCCTACAGCCGGATTTTATTCCGCGGTCAGCATGCCTTCGTCTTGACGAGTGCTTTGGCACCCTTAAAAGTATACGCCAAAACGGACCGCCTGTACGTCCAGGCATCGACCCCGATTCGTCAGGCAGCCAACAGTTCCAGTCCGATTTTAAAAAATCATCAAACGAATACGTTATTGACCGTCTATGGCACAAGTGGCGCCTACAGCCGGATTCTGTTCCGCGGTCAGTATGCCTTCGTCTTGACGAGTGCCCTTGCGAAAACGAAAGTCTTCGCAAAGACCGGACTTCGGTATGCGGCTAAAAACACATCAATCTTCAAAGACACGACCGCGAAAACCGTTCTCCGCTCGATCAAACGGGCGGAACCAATCGAGATTTACGGGACAAGCGGTTCGTTCACACGGGTCAAGGTCGGTTCGGTGTACGGTTATATGAAAACGACGGATCTCGTCACGAAAAAACCGGATTTGTATGATGTCACCGGAACCCGTTATGTGCTCGAGGATAAACTGGTTGTGCATCCAAAAGCCAGTCTGACGGGAAAAATCGGAACACTCAAAAAAAATATCGCCCTGTCGATTTACGGCAAGAGCGGCTACTACACCCGCGTCAAAGTCGGGACGACGTTTGGTTTCGTCGACTCAAGTAAACTCGGCTTAAATAAACCGACCGCGCGTCCAAAAGTCGGAACGGTCTTTTATGTACATTTTGATCAGACACCGCTGTTTTCAGCAGATGTCGCGTACAGCCGTCCTGCCACCTATCTCACGAAAGGCACGAAGCTGATTGGTCTGAAAGCGATTGACGACGACTTCTGGCAAGTCCGGTTACCAAACGGAACGACCGGTTACGTCATCAATCCCTATATCGGGACGACGAAACCGGATATGCGTTACACCCAACAAGCGGTCAATCGGTTAAAAACGTATACCGTCAAAGCGACGACGTCTTATTTCGCAACACCGGCCAGCCCGAAAAGCACCGGTTTGATTGAACAAGGGAAACGTGTTTATCCCCGGTATCGTGTCGGAAACTTCTACGTCATTCAATCCGGCTGGTCCCCTGTCTATCTGCCGGTCAGTGCCGTCACCGTCACGAGCGACACACGGATTGCCCAGAAAAATACGTCCCGCGGTGAAAAATTGATTCAAGCAGCGGCCAAACATTTGGGAACACCGTATACGTGGGGATCGCAAACGTCAGCCAACGGCGGCTTTGACTGTTCTGGTTTGATCCATTACGCAACGAACCAAGCCGGGAAATACGGAGGACGGACAAACGTCAGCGGCTATTGGTACGGCGCCTTCTTTACGAACCGCCGGACGACAATCAGCAGTGGAAAACGCTCGGATATCGTCTTCTTCGAGAATACGTATACCGATGGTCCGTCGCATATCGGCATCATGCTCGACAATGAATATTTCAT
This sequence comes from Exiguobacterium sp. s192, assembly GCF_018618795.1. Classification (NCBI taxonomy): domain Bacteria; kingdom Bacillati; phylum Bacillota; class Bacilli; order Caryophanales; genus Exiguobacterium; species Exiguobacterium sp. s192. Next base: position 38,872 of record NZ_JACSMS010000019.1, read on the forward strand.
TCATGCCGGCGGCTCGCAACTGCAGATCAATTCCATCTATGAACCGCGTTGGCGCGAACATTTCCTTGGCTTTAAATCAATGTAACATCACAAACAAAAAAGAGGGTCTGACTTTAAAGTCAGCCCTCTTCAGACTGAAGACAAAGTAGTGGTTTTTCTCTTGATTGAGAAGAACCGCTTTTTTGTTCGCTTCGAATCGTTTTCCTGGGACAAGCATCGCGCCGCATCGCTTCGCTGCTGGGTCGCTCCTGCTTG
>NZ_JACSMS010000001.1:0-927820 GCF_018618795.1 Exiguobacterium sp. s192
CCTGGTCCACTTTTCGAACGAGATGGTCCTGCGGGACCAATTGTTCCAATGTGATGGTGATGTTCTCAGAACGATGATGTTGGTCTCTTTTTCCCATCATAATGAGTCCTCCTCTTTCGAATGTCTATGCTAGTTTTATACCCGGAAGTATGAAAGAAAAAGCGTTTGTTCGCTCGTAATCGCTTCCTAGGGAAAAACAAGCAGGAGCGACCCAGCAGCGAAGCGATGCGGCGCGATGCTTGTCCCAGGAAAACGATTCGAAGCGAACAAAAAAGCGGTTCTTCTCAATCAAGAGAAAAACCACTACTTTGTCTTCAGTCTGAACACTGATCCTTTCAGATCAGTGTTTTTGGTAAAGAAGTTATTCAGTTTCTTGCTTGGCGTCATTTTCTTTCTTTTTAGCGTCCACCTCGGCTTTGCGTTTGGCTTCAGCCTCTGCCTTCGCTTTGGCATCGGCGTCAGCTTTACGTTTCGCATCAGCCTCAGCTTTCGCCTTGGCGTCGGCGTCGGCTTTACGTTTCGCGTCAGCCTCAGCTTTCGCTTTGGCGTCGGCGTCGGCTTTACGTTTCGCGTCAGCGTCTGCTTTCGCATCGGCGTCAGCTTTACGTTTCGCGTCCGCATCCGCTTTTTCATCCTCGGCTTTTTGTTTGGCGTCTTCAGCCTTCGCTGCATCTTCTTTTTTCTTTTCTTCTGCTTGCTTTTTCTTTTCTTCAGCGGCTTTTTTCTTCGCCTCTGCTTCTTTTTTCTTTTTATCCTCTTCTTTGAAACGACCTGTATTTTTAAAGTCGTTGGCGCTGACTGACGCTGGCTGATTAAAGCGGGCATCTGACTTAAAGTAACTGCTGTTTGCGTTATACGTCAGATTCGCCATTTGAGCCCATAGATTTTGCGTCCGTTGGTAATATGTCGTCGCACCTAACAAGGAATTGTTTTGGTCGTGTCCCGTCCAGACAGCAAGTGTGACACCTGGTGTAGAGGCGACGAGGTACGAATCCTTGATTTCATTTGTCGTTCCTGTTTTACCGGCCCAATCTCCAGGTGCATTGAGTAAGGAATTAGCATACTGGGCTGTTCCTTTATCAAAGACACCACGCATCATATCAAGCGTGAGATATGCCGTACGGTCTTGATAAATTTGTTTTTTCTTCGCTTTTGCTTTGTAAATATTTTTGCCGTCTTTTGTAATCTTCGAGATGACATATGGTTTCACGTATTCACCGTAGTTCGCAAGTGTTGCATAAGCACCTGCCAGTTCAACTGGAGTGATTTCCATTGTCCCGAGCGCAGCAGACGGCGCATAACGAATATTGTCGGGAATTTCGATGCCCATGTCGACTAACTTTTGAATCGAGTTCGACATGTTCATTTTTTCGTACGTCTTAACAGCCGGAACGTTTAATGAGAGTTCCAATGCTTCCCGAACCGTGACATTGCCACGATAACGTCCACCTTCGTTGTTGATCGGGTTGTCACCCGGTTGACGAGGAACGGTCTGGTAATAGTATTCTTCATCGTTGATCGTCGAAGCTGGCGTAATTAATCCATTTTCGATTCCGTTTGAATAAACAAGAATCGGTTTAGCTGTAGATCCGATTTGGCGTTTCGCCTGGAAGGCGCGGTTGAAATCGTCCGCTGTCCCATCGGTGTAACGACCGCCGACAAAACCAAGAATACGACCGGTTTCGTTTTGCATCAAGACGGCAGCTGTTTCTTCCGGATCTTTTTTCGTGACCGTCTTTTTCGTTTTCGGATCGACGACTTGCTTGTATTGCGGAGCTCCCGGGAAGTTCGCCGCATTTTTGGCAGGAGTCTGCATCGCTTCATGAATTTTTTTGTCGAGTGTTAAATGAATTTTATAACCACCTTGACGGATGGCAACAAGTGCCTGATCTCGATAGTTGGCTTTGACTTCGGCCAGTTCAGATGGTTTCACTTCATCTTCCTTAACACCATCTTGTTTCATGAGGTAACTGGTCATGATTTTTAACGCTTCTTTTTCGGCTAAATCATAGACATACGGGTACGTGTCGCGTGAACGAGTTGATGTTTTAGCGAAATCTTTTGTAATGTCGTATTTGACAGCCTTTTCGTACTGCGCTTTTGTGATGTTTTTAGCAACATACATCCGCTTTAAAACAGTTTTCATGCGGTTCGTGCTCGGTGTTAAGTCTTTTTTGACAACACCGCCTTGAAGATATGGCGTGTAGTAGTAAGGGTTCTTCGGAATACCGGCCAAGAAGGCAGCTTGCGGTAACGTCAGTTTCTTGGCGGGTTTATTAAACACGCCGCGTGACGCCGCTTCGATTCCGGCGATGTTCCGCCCTAAAGAGTTTCGTCCGAATGAGACGACGTTCAGATACGCTTGAAGAATTTCATCTTTTGTCATGGCGTTTTCAAGACGCAGTGCCAGAATGATTTCTTTTGCTTTCCGTTCGAACGAGACTTCGTTCGTTAAAATCTGGTTTTTGATGAGCTGTTGTGTCAACGTACTTCCGCCTGTTCGTGAAGCAGAGTTCGTCAGCTCTTGAAGAACGGCACGTAATGTTGCTTTTGGCACAACACCATCATGTTCGTAAAAATCAACATCTTCTGTTGAGAGGACTGCATCAAGCAGGTAAGGTGAGATTTCTTTGATATCAACGGGTTGACGTTCTTCATCAGTCGAGATGTTCGTCAACTTTTCGCCGCTGCCCCAGTAAATTTCGCTGGTGATCGCATAGCTGTTCACTTGTTGTTTCATGTCTGCCAGTTGTGGTGCTTTCGTATCCTTGACGAGTGATGCGAAATAGCCGCCAGCTGCACCGACAGAAAAACTTCCGACGAGTAAGACACCTATGATGAGGAATAAAATGATATTCCAAGATACGTCGTATGTGATATTCGACCAGTGCCGAACGGCTTTCGTTCGGGGGTGATTCCAAAACTTGAACCAGTTCTCGCGCATAAATGATCTCCTTTACATCTTAAACTTGGGTGTAAATTAACATTAAATCACAGATAGACGTATTATACCATATCTGAAGTATTAGAAAGTGGCTTGACAGTGGATTCTGCTTCGACGTATCATGGAAACATCTTAGGATAATTATATAAAAAATAAGCTGTGAATGGAATTAAGTAATGAATCGCTCCCTGTATCAGAGACCTAGTGGTGCTGCGAACTAGGACATAGCGCTTTCATGAATTACGCTTTCAGGAGCTTCTTGAGAAATCAAGCGGACTGTGCCCCGTTATCGGCAATCTAAGTGGCATGATGTTCATGCAATTAGGGTGGTACCACGGAATATTCCGTCCCTTCGTTTATACGAGGGGACGGTTTTTTTTAGACTATTTTTAGGGGGAAGACAGATGACGTTACTTGAAGATTTAGAGTTTCGCGGCTTAATCAGCCAACTGACAGATGAAGAAGGAATTAAGGAATTGTTGGCCAGTCCGACGACACTGTACACAGGATTTGATCCGACGGCAGATTCCCTGCACATCGGACATTTATTGCCAATCCTTGTTCTTAAACGCTTCCAAGAAGCCGGGCACCATGTCATCGGCTTAGTGGGTGGCGCTACCGGAATGATCGGTGATCCAAGTGGTCGTTCGACGGAACGTTCATTAAATACATCGGATATCGTCGAAGAATTCGCGAACCGGATCAAAGGACAACTATCTCGCTTTTTACCGCTTGCAGGTGAAAATCCGGTGACGATCGCCAATAACCTGGACTGGACAAAGGATTTGACGATCATTGATTTCTTGCGTGACATCGGAAAGCATTTCCCAATTAGCTACATGCTGGCGAAGGATTCCGTCGATTCGCGTCTCCAAAATGGGATTTCGTTCACGGAATTCTCATACATGTTGCTGCAATCGTTTGATTTCCTGAAGTTGTACGAAAATGAAGGATGCCGCCTTCAAGTTGGAGGAAGCGACCAGTGGGGGAATATCACGGCAGGAATGGAATTGATCCGCCGCGTCGGTCATGATCAAAAAGCATTCGGCATGACGGTTCCACTTGTCACAAAATCAGACGGACAGAAATTCGGAAAAACAGCCGGCGGCGCAGTCTGGCTCGATGCCGATAAAACGACGCCATACGAGTTTTACCAATTTTGGTTTAACGTCGACGATCTCGATGTCATCAAGTTCTTAAAATACTTTACGTTCCTGACGCATGAAGAAATCGGAGATCTCCAAACAGAAGTCGAGACAGCACCGGAAAAACGGATTGCCCAACGTCGACTGGCGGAAGAAATGACAGTTCTCGTTCACGGAACGGATGCGTTGGAACAAGCGAAACGCATCACACAAGCGCTCTTCAGCGGTGAAATCAAATCATTGAAAGCAGAAGACATTGCCGATGCTTTCAAAGGCATGCCGCGTTTTACACTCGGTGAAGCGACGAACCTGGTCGATGTTCTCGTTGAAGCAAACATCAGTCCGTCAAAACGTCAAGCACGTGAAGATGTGACGAACGGAGCGATCTACATCAATGGAGATCGGGAACAGGAATTGACGAAAGAGATTACAAAACAAGATGCGATTGGTGATTTTACAATCATTCGACGTGGGAAAAAGAAATACTTTGTACTCGAGCACGCTTAAACCTAAAAAAAAGAACGCTGACGGATTTCGTCAGCGTTCTTTTTATTACGCGACCCGGAATAAGCGAAGCGGGAGCAAACGAACGGCAATCGTCGTCGCAAGCAAGGCTTTTAATACGTCGCCGAGGATAAATGGAATGTTGATGGTCAGGGCATCAAGGAAAGACAGTTGTAAAACGGCCATCAAACCAAATGTACCGAGCAGATAGACAAGTCCAAGCCCGAACACGATCATTCCGATAAACAGCGGCAGGAAACGACGTGTCATTTCAGCGACCAGACCGATAAAGAAACCGGCAATCGGGAAAGCAATCAAATAGCCGACCGTCGGACCGACGAATGGGGCAAGTCCTCCTTTTCCACCAAGTAAGGGAAGACCGGCGGCAGCGAGCAGTAAAAAGACCAGGACAGCAAGTCCACCACGTTTCGCACCGAGGATGGCACTGACCGTCATGATGGCAAGCATTTGAAGGGTGATCGGAACGGGTCCGACAAGTTGGAGTTGCGGCAGTAGACTGACCGCGGAAATGATGGCAGCACCTAAAGCGATAAATGTAAGATCTTTCGTTTTCATAACATGACACGTCCTCTTCATTATGTGTTAACCAATATAAATAAAAGGTTAACACATAATGTGAAAAAGGGAAACACAAAAAAAGCACCCACCGAAGTGGATGCTTGAAACAACTGATTAACGTGAGTAGTACTCAACGACGAGTTGTTCTTGGATTTGATCGTTCAATTCAGAACGCTCTGGAAGACGGACGAACGTTCCTTCGAGCTTCTCAGCATCGAAAGTAACGAAGTCTTTAGTTGCTGGAGCAACTTCGAGTGCTTCTTTGATAACGACAAAGTTCTTCGATTTTTCGCGAACTGAGATCGTTTGACCTGGTTTCACGCGGAACGACGGGATGTCGACGCGAGCGCCATCAACTTGGATGTGACCGTGGTTGACGAGCTGACGAGCAGCACGACGTGTACGAGCCATACCCATACGGTAAACGACGTTGTCAAGACGTGCTTCAAGTAAGAACATGAAGTTCTCACCGTGGATACCAGGCATTTTGCCAGCATCGTTGAAGATACGGTTGAATTGGCGTTCGTTTACTCCGTACATGTGACGAAGCGTTTGCTTCGCTTGAAGTTGAAGACCGTACTCAGACATTTTGCGACGGCTGTTACCGTGTTGTCCTGGAGCGTACGGACGTTTTGCGATTTCTTTTCCTGTTTCAGTAAGAGAGATACCGAGACGACGTGAAAGTTTCCAAGCTGGACCTGTATAGCGAGCCATAATAAGACTCCTCCTTAGTGTTCGTTATTATTTGCATAAAAATAATAACGCCATCAAACCCACGTTACGCCCATTTCATGATGTGGCACCCTCGCTTGATAGCAAAGTTACACGATGCCCCTCCGGCAAAAGCCGAGTCATGAAATGTGATACGTAAGCGATTTGACCGCTATCGTTATCATTTCTGCACTTTTACAAGTATACGTCTGCTGATTCCTGCTGTCAATCAAATATGACGAAGAAGAATTTCGCTGAACGCTTCGAGACCGGCTTGGTCCGTTTCGTCAAAACGACGGAGTTCCGGACTATCGATATCGAGGACACCAATTGTTTTTCCATCTTTAATCAATGGAACGACGATTTCTGAATTGGTTGCGGCGTCGCATGCGATGTGCCCCGGGAAAGCGTGCACGTCCATGACGAGTTGTGTTACCTGATCTTGAGCAGCTGTCCCGCAAACACCACGTCCGAACGGGATGCGGACACAAGCCGGCAAACCTTGGAATGGACCGAGGACCAATTCATTTTGCTCGGAATCCGTCAAATAGAAACCGACCCAGTTCGTTCGATCGAGAAATTGACCAAGCAATGCGCTGGCATTGGCAAGATTGGCGATTTGATTGGTTTCTCCGGTAAGTAAGGCATCCAGTTGCTTGTTCAGCATTTCGTATTGTTTCGTGCGGTCACCATCATAAGTCGTTGTCTCAAACATGTAGCATTCCTCCTGAAAAATCATATTTTATTCATCTTATCGGGTTTTTACGTGACTGACAAACAATTGATTTCAAGAAACGGGTCTGAAAAGTTCGGAAGAAATTAGGAAAAGCCCGAGTAAATCTATGCAAATCGGTTGCGCTATACTATTATAAGGATAAGATTAAAGCGAATATATGAGAATATGAAGTCGCTTGACAGGGTGGAGGTCGTAACAAATGTGGGCATGGGTGATTGGCGTCATCGTCATCGTATTACTCGTCATGCTGTTCAGCATGATCAGTCGGAAAAAATATTATACGAAAATCGATGAACTTGATCTGCGGAAACAAGGAATCATCAGCGCGTCGATTCCGAAGGAGTTGCAAGAACTGAAAGAACTCCCGATGGCGGGTGAGACGGAGACGAAATTCACTTCCTGGCACCAAGCATGGGAGGAATTAGTGACAGTCCACGTCGCACAAATCGATGAGACATTGTATCGGGCGGAAGAAGGACTGGACGGGTACCGATTCGTTGCAGTCAAAAATGATTTGGAAGTAACCGAGCAATTGATCGGTGAGCTGGAAGGGTTGATTGAAGGAATGCTGACGGAGATGTCGACGTTCAAGGAAAATCAATCGGTTCTCGCAGAACTGAAAGCGCAAGGGGAAACCGATTCCAGTCAAGTCCGGAAATCGTTGTTATTGCAAGCAACCTCGTTCGGACCAGCTTTACCTAAACTCGAAGAACAGGCGGAAACGATTGACCAGCTACGAACTGAAATGGTTGCGTTCGAGGAAGCGGGAGAAGTCACGAAAGCTTACGAAACAAGCCTTCAATTGGAAGCGCAAGTTGAAAAAACGCGCCAATTCGTTGAAGTGATTCCGAAACATTGGAAGACGCTTGCCCACGAGTTGAGACAACGGATCGATCAATTGAGTGCCGGTTATAAAGAGATGACGTTAGACGGCTATCCGCTTGAACCTCTAGGAATGCAGTCCGACATCAAACGGTTTGAAGAACAACGTTTGAGTCTCGTCAAAAAGTTAGAATTTCTTGAAATCAACGGTCTTGAAGAACAAGTCCAACAACTTGCGGCCGACATCGATCAAATGTACGACACGTTCCGACGTGAAGTCGATGCCCGTCACCATGTGAAAAAAGAAAATCAAGCGTTGAAACAAAAAGCTTTGCGGATGCGTGAGAAAGTTCATCAGTTGGCGCAAGAGTTCAGCATGTTACGGGAAAACTACGAAATTTCGGCGGACTTGGGCGAACATTACGAGTCGATTCAACGCGATGAAGAAATGTTGTTTGGTGCCGCAAAAGATTTGGATGAGTCCATTGCAAGTCGGATCATTCCGTTCAGCATGCTTGAAGATCAGATGCGGGATGCCGTACGTCTCGAAGAACAGCTGATGATTCAATATGAACGGTTTACTGTGGAACTGCAGGCGCTGCGCAAGGAAGAAACAGAAGTCCGGCAGCGTGTCACGGAATGGCGGCAAATCGTTTCCTCGACACGTCTGCGTCTAAAACGACTCGGGCTACCGAAAATTCCGGCAGAGGTAGAAGAAGCATTACAAGCTTCGAACCGTTCCCTGCAGACGCTCGAATCACGCTTCGAGGAGCTGCCGTTCAACGTCAGTTACGTCGTGGCGCAGAGCGAAGATGTCAACGGAACGTTTAAACTTCTGCAAGAACGGATAGATAAATTAGTATTCGAAGTCACTTACGCAGAACGACTCGTCCAGTATGCCAATCGGTTCCGGCGACACGACAATGAGATACATATGTCGCTGACGATTGCCGAGACGAAGTTCCTCGCAGGAGATTATGAGCGGACGATCATTTTGGCAGAACGTGTATTGGAACAATTTGATCCAAGTTCGATTGACCGAATTCGAAAAGCATGCGGACAACAAGAGACGATGCATGCATAATCATCACTGACAACTCAGGGTGGCCTTTCAGGTCACCCTGTTTTTGTAAAACAAAAGGGAGCGATTCAGATGGGAACACTGTATGTGAACGGCGTCATCCGGACGATGACACATGAAAATGAGGTTCAACCGGCGATGTTTGTCGAAGAGACGAGAATCATTGCAATGGGAGAAGAGGGTACGCTGCGCCGACGGTTCGGAAGACGTGTGACGACGATTGTCGATCTAAACGGGAAAGCTGTCTACCCGGCGTTTACAGATGCGCATATTCATTTGATTGGTTACGGAGAAGCCATCGGACGAGTGGACGCCTCTAGTTATGCAACACTAGATGAACTGGGAAAAGCCTTTGTTCAGGCGGAAGCCGTCAATGGGTTGCACGTAGCAGAAGGCTATGATGAGACGAAACTGGACCGTGCACCGACCAAGGCATGGTTAAATCAATTGTTCCCAACTGAACCGGCGTTGCTAAAACGGACGGATCGTCACACGGTACTCGTCAACGATGTCTTGTTCAAACAACTCGGATACAAGGCATCGACGGTCATCGAAGGCGGTAAGATCGGTTTGCTCGAGTCCGGTGAAGCGGATGGTTTCTTGTACGATGCAGCAATCGAACCGTTGTATGCTTTACAATCGGGATCGGTCGAACGGAATAAGGCCTCACTCCGATCGGCCATCAAGAACTTGTATCGTCGCGGGATCATTGCTGCCCATACAGAAGATTTGGCATACCATGGTGAGTTGTCGGAAGTATTACAAGCGTACCGGGAAGTGACGGAAGAAACAGGCTTCCATGCCCACCTGCTCGTTCATCATTTGGTTGTCGATCAGTTCATCCAAACGAATCCTGAGTTACCGCCGACCTTGTCGGTTGGAGCGATGAAACTGTTTGTCGACGGGGCATTGGGTGGACGGACGGCGTTACTTGGAAGAGGATATTCAGATGACGCGACGACACGCGGCATCGAAGTCCATTCACCGGAACAACTGGAACAACTCGTAAAACGAGCCCGGAGCTACGGCTTTACGGTCGCGGCACACGTCATCGGTGACTTGGCGATCGAGCGTTTTGTGACGGTCCTTGAGAAGTATCCGGCACCAAAAGGAACACGCGACCGAATCATCCATGCAACGGTCGTCCGTCCGGAACTCTTGGCACGGATTCGGAAGCTTCCTGTTTTGATTGATGTTCAACCGGTCTTCCTGCTCGACGATGCCGACTTTGCGCAAGACCGTCTCGGGTTGAACCGGCTGGACTGGGCGTATCGTCTGAAGTCACTGGCGGAAACGGGGGCGCTTCTGTGCGGCGGATCGGACGCACCGATTTCGGATCCTGATGTTCGACGTGCCCTCTATGCGGCAACTACCGGAACAGCGGGTAATATCAATAAGACGAACGAAGTCCTGTCGATGTACGAAGCTTTACTCCTGTTCACGAAAAATCCGCATATCGCAACCGATACACATGGACGAAAAGGAATGTTGCTTCCGGGATACGATGCGGACTTCGTCATCTTTGAACAAGACTTCTATTTATTGCGCGGAGAAGACATCTTACGAAACCAGCTTGTTGAGACGGTCCAAGCGGGAAAAACCGTTTTTCAAGCAGATCCCGTCTTACGGTAAGTCAGCGTGTTTGGGTGTAAACCGTAATAGCCGCTGCGTAGAAATCGGCTAAGCCCGGTTCATACGTTTCGTAATAGTTTCGGAAGCGTTCATCGGTGACATAAAGCTGTCCGAGCGACTGAAAATGAGTGAGATCACACGGATAGTAATGTTGGTCGATGAAAGCGTGTTGATCCCGGACGACTTGCTGGACTTCTGCGTCGTGAACGGGACGGTGAGTCCGGTACAACTGCGTCAACCGTTGATCCAACTGTTTGTGTTGCAGGCTCAATTGTTCTGCTTCTTGTGGACTTCGCCGTTGTTGGCGGATTTGACTGATCCGGTAGGCCTTGGTTTCGGCATAGTGTGTTTTTGCTTCTTCGGCATGCTGCGCTTCAAGCGCGGTGAGTTCTTCGTGACGAAGGCCACGGAAAAGTTGCTCATCGTTCATGTTGATTCCTCCTTCAATCGATTGGAGTGTCTGAGTGGCTAAATCAATTAAAGTCTGATAGTGCAGGGCGGTTTCCTGAAGACGTTGAATTTGATCCCGCAGGACGGCGCTTGCTTCCATCCGGTTGCCTTTTAGGAGGTGAGGGATTTGAGACAGCGGGACATGCAGTTCGCGGTACAACAAAATCTGTTGCAAACGGTGAAGCTCGGTCCGGGAATAACGGCGGTGACCAGCCGGAGTCCGGTGACTGGGAGTAAGCAAACCAATGCTTTCGTAATGGTACAGAGTTCGTTTTGAGACCCCGGCCAGCCGAGCCAATTGTTGCGTTGAATACATGTCTGACACCTCCTGGTTATGATGATAAGGGGTGACGTAACGGAACAGGCAATAAAAAAATCTGCCAAACGGCAGATTTTTTTATTCTATAAGAATGAACGTTGGATTTTATGCCAAAATGTATTGTTTGTTAATTTAACGGTCTTCAATTCTTTTTCGGATAACTGGATATCGACCGAATCGGTCCGTTTCAAACTGAGTGCTTCGTTGTCCATTCCGATGATCGGATAGTCATTGCCGTCTTCGATGATGCGCAGAGACAGTTTACGACCACGGTTCAAGAGGAACGCCGATCCGAGTGTCCGGTAGCGGTTATTGTTGACGGATGCGATTTCACTGACTTGGAGACAGTGAATCAATGGGTCAACAATCGCACCTGACAAGGATTTGTTGTAAGCTGTGGAACCGGTTGGTGTTGAGATGACCATACCGTCGCCACGGAAGGTCTCGAACAGGAAACCATCGATGTACACTTCAATGGCGAGTGATTTAATGATGCTTGATTTGACGGAACATTCATTCAGGCAAAGCATCCCCGGACCACCATTGATCGAAGCTTCCAGAAGCGGATAACGACGGACTTCAATTTCTCCATTCGAAGCACGGTTCCCGGTTTCTTTGAAAATCGCCTCAACGGACGACAAATCGTTGATGTCAAAGTCACAATAAAACGAATTTGGTCCTTCGGCAAAACCAACGTAAATGGCATCTTCGCGGAATCCTGTAAAGCGGGCGGCTTGTAGGAAAGCACCATCTCCGCCAATTGAAACGATGATGTTCGCTTGTTTATGATCCTGGACGACATTCAATCCATACCGATTTCCTACTTCAATCAGTTTACGTACCTGTGTCTCGTGTCTTTGTTTATTACGGTAATACAGGTAAACATTGTTTCGAGCCATGGTCAATTCCCCCTTGAAAGCGTTTCATGAACTCCTTCATTATACCTGTATTTAGGATAAATCGGTACTGATAGCTGAGGGCAGCGGAAGAAATCTTGTTTTACCGTCCGTGTGTTTTTATAGTAGAATAGGACAGGACTTAGAATCTATCGGGAAATGGGGAATTGACATGGCAACATTTAAAGGGAATGACATCACATTAATCGGAACACCGGTTGAAATCGGACAACAAGCACCAGATTTCGAGGTATTGGCAAATGACCTTTCACCTGTGACACGTGATACATATGCAGGCGTCCGGATTATCAGCGTCGTTCCATCTATCGACACAGGTGTCTGTGATGCACAAACTCGTAAATTCAATGAAGAAGCTGCAGAAATCGAAGGCGTAACGGTACTGACGATTTCGAACGACTTGCCATTCGCCCAACGCCGTTGGTGTGCATCAAGCGGACTGGATAACGTCGTGACGTTGTCGGATCACCGTGATCTGTCATTCGGGACGCAGTACGGTGTCGCGATTGAAGAACTTCGTTTATTGGCCCGTTCGGTGTTCGTCATCGATGCGGCGAATGAAATCGTATACGCGGAGTACCTCGAAGAGTCGACGAACGAAGTCGATTTCGAATCTGCTCTTGCCGCAGCGAAACGTGCAAAAACGACGAAGTAAGAATAGTTTACAAACGGCGTAAAACCGCTACAATGAAGATAATGAGAAAAAACGGCTCCCAAGAAGTGCGGGGGCCGTTTCGTTTTGAAAGGATGGAATACAGATGGAAGCTTTAGAAAATTTATATAAAGAACTGACACAACAAACACGTAAATTAGAACGTGATCTGGACATGCCGTATTTAGAAGCCTTGACGGAAGTCATCGATCGACTCAATGAGCGGCATACGGAAAATGTAGAATCCGAGACGGTACGTAAAGCGGTCTCACTCGCAATCCTGGAAGGGATGAAACAGGCGCAGCCGAATCATTTGCCGACGCCGGACAGCGTTGCCTTGTTTGCGGGTTATTTAATCGGGAAATTAATCAAGAAGGACGATGTCCGTCTGCTTGATCTTGGAAGCGGGACCGGCGGGATGTTGCATGCCGTCCTCAGTCAGCTTCCGAAAGATACCGTCGCAGAAGCGGTCGAGGTGGATGAGACGTTAATCCGTTTATCGGCGTCAGTCACGGAACTGCTTGATTATCCGGTCAACTATACGCACCAGGATGGACTGCGTCCGCTCTTACTGGATCCCGTCGATCTGGCGATGGCAGATTTACCGATCGGTTATTATCCGGATGAAGAAGCAGCGAAGACGTATGTCTTGAAGCGGGAAGAAGGGATGAGTTACAGTCATTTTCTTTTGATTGAACAAGCCATGAATTACGTGAAGCCGGGCGGGTTCGGTGTGTTCGTCATTCCGAACGGATTGTTCCAACATGATACAGAAGGAAAACTGAAACAGTATTTCGAAACAAAGGCTCATGTCATCGGTATTCTTCAGTTGCCTTTGACGATGTTCAAACAAGAACAAGCTGCGAAAAGTTACTTGATCGTCCGAAATCATCTGGCAGGGGTGACGATGCCGAAACAAGCATTATTGGCAGAGTTGCCGTCCTTTACCGATGCCCGTGCCTTTGGCGGAATGGTGAAACAGATTGATGAATGGATTAACACAGAATTAAAATGAAATGCGCAAAGTGATTGAAATCTGTTGTTAATTTGACTATTCTAGTGTAGAACAGAAATAGAGCAAGACTCATACAGATGTGAATGTCTACTGATTTCGAATGGAAAAGGGGAAATAAATCATGGCAAAGATTATGGCAGTAAACGCCGGTAGTTCGTCGCTTAAGTTCCAATTACTTGAGATGCCGAATGAGACGATGATTGCAGTTGGTTTAGTAGAACGTGTCGGAAAAGACGACGCAATCTTTACGATTAAATATGGTGAAGGACAGAAGTTTACGGATGTTCTTCCACTTGCTACACATAAAGAGGCCGTTGAATTGTCACTTGAGAAATTGATGGAATTTGGCATCATCTCATCGTATGACGAAATCAAAGGTGTCGGACATCGTGTATTACACGGAAAAGAAAAGTATGCTGATTCTGTTGTCATTACAGAAGAAGTCATGCAAGACATCGAATCATATACAGAGCTCGGTCCATTGCACATTCCACCAAACTTGATCGGAATCCGTGCGTTCCAAGCGATTTTACCAGATGTACCACAAGTGGCAGTCTTCGATACGGCTTTCCACCAAACGATGCCGGAAGAAAACTTCCTGTACAGCCTTCCGTACGACTACTATACGGAGTACGGCATTCGGAAATACGGTTTCCATGGTACAAGCCATAAGTATGTCACGGAACGTGCGTCTGAATTATTAGGTCGTCCGTTACAAGACCTCCGTTTGATCTCATGTCACCTCGGTAGTGGTGCTTCGATCGCTGCAGTTGCAGGCGGAGAATCACTCGATACGACAATGGGCTTCACACCGCTTGAAGGAATCACGATGGGGACACGTTCTGGTTCGCTTGATCCAGCCTTGATTCCATTCTTGATGGAGAAGACAGGAAAAACGGCAGAAGATGTCTTGAACGTCATGAACAAAGAGTCGGGTATTTACGGTCTGTCTGGTCTCTCGAGTGATTTACGTGATGTTGAGTCGGCAGCGACAGAAGGAAACCACCGTTCAGAGATGGCACTCCGAATCTTCGCAAACCGAATCCATGGATACATCGGACAATATGCGGCAGAGATGAACGGCGTTGATGCGATCATCTTTACAGCAGGTGTTGGTGAAAACTCTGATTCGATTCGCGAGCGTGTTTTACGTGGACTTGAATTCATGGGCGTTTACTGGGATCCATCCCTCAACAACGGCGCACGTGGTGAAGAATTGTTCATTAACTACCCGCATTCGCCGGTCAAAGTCATCATCATTCCAACAAACGAAGAATTGATGATTGCACGTGATACGGTTCGTATCGGTGGTTTGGTCGAGCAAAACGCTTAAAACGAACAGCATATGACTTTTAGTCCCGCTCCAACGTCTGTTGGAGCGGGACATTTTTATGTCCTTTAAACCGGATTTCAGCATCGATCAAAACACGATGAATCGGCTCGCGATTATTTTCTATTACAGGCGTTGTCATATAAAAATACAAAAAAAGAAAGTTAAACGTCAATTTGACGTAATAAACACTCAAAAATGAAAAAAATGAGTCTTTTGTAACACGATAGTAATAAAGGCGTCATCTTTTTGTGGTCTATATGTAACGGCACTGCTCCATTTTGTCATGTATATTAATGTAAGTTACAAAACAGGGACAATTATGGAGGAGAGATTACATGATGAAACGGATACTCGCTAGTGTTTTAGCAGTCTTGTTAGCACTCAGTTCGTTTGCAGGTCTTCAAGCGGAAGCTGCAGCCAAAAAAAATGTTAAGTCGTCGGTCGATAGCCTAGTTGTTCGTCAGAAAGCAACAACGTCGTCTAAGAAACTTGGTCTTTTATATAAGAATCAAACATTACCGTACAAAGCAAAAACAGGAAACTGGTACAAAGTCAGCTACAAAGGTAAAACAGCGTACTTAAGTGCCCGTTACTCAAAAGTCGTAACCAGTTCTTCTAAAAAACAATCAACGGGTGGCTGGAAAACACTCACGAATGTAAGTGCTACAGCATACACACCGTACGATCCGGGCAGTGGTAACTTAACGGCAATCGGTTGGAACATCAAGAGCTCTAAAAAGAAAGTCGTTGCAGTTGATCCACGTGTCATTCCGCTTCGTTCAACAGTAAAAGTGTATTACAAAGGGAAATTAAAAGGGACGTACACAGCAGCTGATACGGGTGGTGCGATTAAAGGGAAAAAGCTTGATATCCTTTACTACTCACGCTCTGAAGCATTTGACTGGGGTCGTCGTAACGTCACCGTTAAATTCAAATAATCCGTCAGATCTATTGCACATCGGTGCGATAGATCTTTTTTTTGATCAAAAAAACACTCCACCCGCAGGTGAAGTGCTGAAAAATAGTAATGAGTGCGGTTAAAGACGGACAATCAAGACGTCACATTTGGCGTAACGGGTAATGCTTTCGGATACACTACCGATAAAGAAGCGTTCTACAGCGTTTAATCCGGTGGCACCACAGATGATCAAATCCACATTGTGGTTGGGGGCGAGTTTCTTGGCGATGGTTACTTTAGGAGAACCGTATTCAATTGCGACTTCAACATCTTTGACACCGCGTTCTTGTGCGGTTTTGACATAGTCATCCAGTAATTCCTTGGCGTACGATTCGGCGCGTTCTGTAATCGTCCGGTCATAGGCCTCGACGG
Source organism: Exiguobacterium sp. s192 (assembly GCF_018618795.1). Taxonomy (NCBI): domain Bacteria; kingdom Bacillati; phylum Bacillota; class Bacilli; order Caryophanales; genus Exiguobacterium; species Exiguobacterium sp. s192. The sequence continues at coordinate 16,168 of NZ_JACSMS010000001.1, forward strand.
TCGCAAAAGTCCGTGTATCGATGACGTGTGCAATGACAAGTTTGGCATCGTTTCGAAGTGAGACGTCAATCGCTGTTTCAAAAGCACGTTCTGCTTCTTTTGAACCGTCGACTGCTACTAAAATGTTATGATATACAATTGCCATTCTGTATCCATCCCTTCGTATTCAGCTGATCTTACACCCTTATTATACCATTCCCTCAAATGGAAGATGACGAACATTTAAGGAGATTTAAAAATTGTTCTTCCTCAAGGGAACCCGTAAGATGGAAGGAGATGAAAGGAGGCGATGCCACGATGAGGCACGCATTGATTACAGCAGGAACAAAAGGGCTCGGGGAGATGGTGACCCGCCGCCTGCTCGAAGAAGGGTGGCACGTGACGGCACTTCATCGCTCGAAACCAACCTTCGAGCACGAACGTTTACATTTGATTGAAGCGGATGTGACGAAACAAGACGAATTACTGAGTGCCGTAGAGCAAACAGTGGAGAAACACGGACGCATCGATGCCTTGATCTTAAATGCAGGACCGTATATCTTTGAACGGAAGTCGCTTGTCGATTATTCGGATCAAGAGTGGAATGAAGTCGTAACCGGAAATCTGACGGCTAGCTTTTGGTTGTTACGAAAAATTCTTCCGATTATGCGCGAGCAACACTACGGACGGATTGTTACATACGGCTTTCCGGAGAGTGCGTCAGCACCCGGATGGATTGACCGGGCAGCATTCGCAGCCGCTAAAAGTGGGATGGTCAGTTTGACGAAAAGTGTAGCGCTTGAGGAGGCGGGCCACGGGATCACCGTGAACATGGTCAATCCGGGTAATATCGTGGGTGAAAACAAATCGAAGCGGATTGAGCAGGCAACGGCGGACGATCAGACGCCGGTTGGACGGACAGGTGTCGGGGAAGATATCGCCCGGGCCATCTCGTTTTTACTGGCGGAAGAATCCAGTTTGATTACTGGGGCAATCCTGGATGTTACAGGCGGCGTCAACGTCGTCCATCAATCGCGTCAATGAGTTTAGGAGAAAAGTTCGAAGATAGAATAACAGGGTCCATTCCGTTTTTCGGAATGGACCCTGTTATTTACTGTACAGATGGAAGAGACTGAAGATGTTTTGGAGATTGATTTAACGCTTCCGGTCCGTTTTCCGTAAGATGAATATCATCTTCAATCCGGACGCCGCCGACGTTTGGAACATAAATTCCCGGCTCGAGCGTATAGACGATACCCGCTTCAGCCGTCAATAGATTGTTTGAAGCGAGTGACGGGAATTCGTGGACATCAATTCCAAGACCATGTCCAACCCGGTGTGTGAAGTACTCGCCGTATCCTGCCGTTTCAATGACGTCCCGAGCAGCTTTGTCGAGTGTACCAAGCGTTACACCAACACGACTCGCTGCGGTTGCTGCTTCAAGTGCGCCAAGGACCGTGTTGTAGATCGTTTTCTGTTCTTCGCTCGCTTCTCCGTAAACGAAGGTCCGTGTGATATCAGAACAATATCCTTTCCACACGACACCGAGATCAAACAGGACGAAGTCTCCTTCTTGAATGACACGGTCACCAGGGACGCCGTGCGGGTCAGCGCTGTTTGCGCCAAACAAGACTAACGTATCAAATGACATCTCGCGAACACCTTTTTTCTTCATTTCAAACTCGATTTCCGCGATGACTTCCATTTCCGTGACGCCGGGGCGAATCGCCTGTTTCCCGATTTCGACGGCTTGATCGGCCAATTCAGCTGCTTCACGAAGGATGTCGATTTCTTGGGCATCTTTTTTGACACGTAACGCCTGCAGTTGCTCACCGATATCGAGGATCGCCGCATTTTCCTGACGGGACTCCAGTTCCTTGAAACGGCTGAATGTCATATGCTCCCCTTCGATTCCGATCCGATTATTCGAGACGGCAAAGGTTTCGAGAAGCTGACTGATTTTATCAAATGGATTTTCGTGGTCGGCATACGTGACGACGTCTCCATCCCAAGGGCTGGCTGAAACGATATTCGCTTCGAGTGCCGGGCAGAAAAGGGCACGTTTTCCATTCGCATCGACGATGACCGCCATGACGCGTTCATGTGGTTCAGCGTAGACACCTGAAAAATAGAAAACGCCGGCTTTTGACGTAATCAACGCCACATCGATTCCTGATTCTTGCAATACACGACTGATTTGATTTGTCCGTTCTAACATGTCGTTACCACCTCTCGTTTCTTGTCACGTTTTAGTATACCAAAGTTGGATTTGGAAAACATTTCTCAGAAATCAGACTAGTACACTTTTCATTCTTCCGAGTAGTACAGTATAATGACAGGAGAGTAGAATATAGGAAAAAGAAGGGATACAGCATGCCTACGAAACATGAACAGATCATCCGGCACATTGAGGATCTCGATGTGGGCGCCAAAATATCCGTCCGGCAAATCGCGAAGGACCTAACGGTATCCGAAGGTACGGCGTATCGTGCCATTAAAGAAGCAGAGAATTTAGGGTTCGTCTCGACGATTGAACGTGTCGGAACGATCCGGATCAAGAAAAAGCAAAAAGAGAACATTGAAAAATTGACCTTCGCAGAAGTCGTCAATATCGTCGATGGACAAGTGCTTGGGGGACGAGACGGACTTCATAAAACCTTGACGAAGTTTGTTATCGGAGCAATGAAACTGGAAGCGATGATGCGTTATATCGATGTCGACAGTCTTGTCATCATCGGAAACCGGGAAAAAGCCCATGAACTCGTGTTAGAAGCAGGGGCTGCGGTTTTGATTACCGGTGGTTTTGATACGACGGAAGAGGCGAAGAAGCTGGCTGATGAAATGGAATTGCCTATCATTTCGACGTCATATGATACGTTTACCGTCGCGACGATGATTAACCGGGCCATCTATGACCGGCTGATTAAAAAAGAGATTTTACTGGTATCGGATATTCTGATTCCGTTGCATGACACGTTTTATTTACAGACGAACGATCCGATTGCCAGATGGCATGAACTCAACGAACAAACGAAGCATAATCGTTATCCGGTCATCGATGAACAAATGAAGGTCGTCGGTGTCGTGACAGCGAAGGATATCATTGACCGTCCGCATGATTGGCCGGTCGAAAAAGTCATGACCCGTCACCCGATCACTGTCGGAATCCGGACCAGTGTGACGAATTCCGCCCATCAGATGGTTTGGGAAGGAATCGAAATGTTACCGGTCATCGATCAGTACGGACGTCTGCTTGGTATCATCAGTCGGCAAGATGTTTTGAAAGCGTTACAACTGGCGAACCGGCAACCGCAGGTCGGAGAGACGTTTGACGACTTGATTACGGGACAAATCAAAGCAGCAGAAGATGCAAGAGGTCCTTATCTCTCGCTCGAAGTTTCTCCGCAGATGACTAATTTCATGGGGACGGCTTCAAGTGGTGTCTTGACGACCTTGCTTGTTGAAGGCGCAACGCGGATGTTGCGTCACATGAAAAAAGGGGACCTCGTGATTGAAAATGTCAGCATCTACTTCATCAAACCGGTCCAAATTGAAAGTACGATTACGATTCGGGCGAACGTGTTTGATGTCGGACGGAAATTCGGGAAAGTCGATGTCGAGATGTACCAAGGCACACAAATCGTCGCGAAGGCGCTCGTGACTTCACAACTAATCGATCGATAAGTCGTTTTCAGAGCATAAAAAAAGACGGTCATGACCGTCTTTTTTACGACTGTTCCGTTTGTTCCATTTCCCGGACGACATACGGATAGATTTTTTTGTAACGGATGAAGCCCGCAATAAATGAAGCAACACCGATTACGATCAGGATCGAACAAACGATTTTTCCTGTCAGTGTCGTCAAACCGTCACCGGACACAAACTGATTGACGGCAAACAAAATGACGAACAGGCTGAGCCAGATGCTCGCTTGCGTATTAAATAAAAATTTTCGATTCGTACTTTTCGTATGGAATGCACGTCGTTTTGCGAGTAAATATCCACCAAGCGACAAGACGATTAACAGAATGAGAACAAACTGCATATGATAACCTCCTTTTCTTTCTATATCTGTTTGTATCATATCAATATTTAGAGGAGCTGTGCACTGTGAAAGAACAAATCAGACAATTGATTGAACAAGCATCGACGATCATCATCCATCGGCACGAACGGCCGGACCCGGATGCACTCGGCAGCCAGTTCGGCTTACGGACGGTTCTGCAACACCAATTTCCGGACAAAAAAATAAAAGCAACCGGCGAGATGGCAACGTCGCTTGCTTTCATGGGGACGCTTGATGCGGTCGAAACAGATGAGTATCCGGACGCACTGGTCATCATTTTAGATACAGCAAACGAAGCGCGAATCGATGGTAAGGATGCGTTACGCGGTCGAAAGACGATTAAAATCGATCATCATCCGGACGAAGATCCTTACGCTTACATCCAACTTGTCGACCCGACGGTCAGTTCGACGTCAGAGTTGTTGGTCCATCTGTTAAACGAGTGGGGATACGTGATTCCGGAACCGGCGGCGATTCAGTTTTACGCAGGTATCGTCGGAGATACCGGTCGTTTTCAATTCAGAGGGACAACGAGCCGGACGTTTTCGGTCGCGGCACAATTATTGGATACAGGGATCGACACGGACTGGCTTTACCGGAATATGTATCAGACGGAACTGGCAGCTTTACAACTGCAAGGATATGTTCTCCAACACATCGAGTTGACGGAAGCGGGTGTCGGTTATGTCGTCTTGACACAAGAAACGCTTAAGGCATTTAACGCGACTGTCGAACAGGCTTCGTTACTCGTGAACAGCTTTGCCGGTCTGAAAGGGTTAAAAGCGTGGGCACTCTTCCTTGAAACGGATCAGGAAGTCCGTGTTCGTCTACGCTCAAAAGGACCGATCATCAACGAGGTCGCAAAAGAATTTAATGGAGGGGGACATCCGATGGCATCCGGTGCGACGATTCAAAATCTAACCGAAGTCGATGGTGTCATTTCCCGTTTGAATGAAGTGGCGGGAGCCTTCCGCTTCTAGACAAAAAGAGGCTGCTCGCTACAATCCTGTGTCGGATGCATGGCGAACAGCCTTTTTGTCTTCAATTCGTTGAAGCCTCTTCTTGGGGAATGAACCAAATTCCACGTTCTGTGTGGTCTTCGATGACGTTCAGTTCCAGTTCCTTGACAGCCTTCCGGATTTTTTCAGCAATTTCTTCAGTCTCAGTAAAGGCAGTCACACCTAACTTTAACTGTTCAACTTTTTCGCGAGCGATTTGGCTACGGTTTAAAATCATGGCAAACTCTCCTTCCATGCAAGTCATGATGTTCTCTTTTTATTGTAGCGAATAATTCACGGAATGGCGAGACTCAGGAACAAGCAGATATGACACTTCTGAAAACGTTTTAAAATGGTGGAACATAGACGATGAAAAAGAATGGAGGAGGCAGTATGATTCAGCTAAATGTCCGGACAGCTTATAGTCCCCTGCAGAGTACCATTCGAATGGATCGGTATCTTGACGAATTAAAACAACGAGGCGCGCATGCAGCCGCGATTTGTGAGACAGCGTTGACCGGCGTGCCGGCATTCATCGCCGGTTGCGAGCAACGGGACCTGCTTCCGATTGTTGGTTTGGAACAGGATCAGGCAGATGACGAACTGACCATCTTGTGGTACGCCAAAACAAGCGAAGGTCTGAAGGCACTGTATCGGCTGTCGAGTCAGATGCCGGTCGAGGACTATTCGGACTTGGTTGCCATCTTAGAACCAAAACGACAAGCGCCGGATGACGAGGCTCGGTTGCGACGCCTCGTTTCCCAGTGGATCAGCCTTGCGCAAAATGCGACTGTTTATTTGGGTGTAAAGGCGGCGCGCTCCACCGTGGAGCGAGAGAGCCGGGAACACTACCGCCAGGCAGCGTATGCACTTGGAATCGAGACGATTCCGATTGATCCCGTCCGTTATTTACGGCGAGACGAGGCGGAAGCCTATCAGGCTGTCCGGGCGATCGATGAGGGAACAACGTTTCAAGAACAAAAAATCAACCGGACGGCGTATTTGAAGTCAAATGAAGAATTACAGGAACACTTTACGGAGCGGGAACGGATGCTTGTCGAACGATGGGCAACCACACAACAGGCGTTGGTGTTACCGTTCCAGTCCCGTCCCTTACCGCGGGTGACGGAAAATTCGGATCAGGCTTTAAAAAAACTGGCCCATGATGGATTGTTGGCACACGGTCTTGTCGATACCGTCGCAACAGACCGGTTGCAGTATGAACTGAACGTGATTGAAAAAACCGGTTTTGCCGATTACTTTCTGATCGTTGAGGATATGGTCCGGCAGGCGAAAGCAAAAGGTATTCAAGTGGGACCAGGACGTGGTTCTGCCGCCGGTTCACTCGTCAGTTACGCCCTAGGCATCACGACAGTTGACCCGATCAAATACGGTCTGTTATTTGAACGCTTCTTAAATCCCGAACGGATTTCGATGCCTGATATTGACATTGACATCGAGGACGAACGGCGGGAAGAAGTACTTGATTATTTGGTCGAACGTTACGGAAGAGCACACGTCGGACAAATCGGAACGCTGTCTACGCTCGGAGCAAAGGCAGCACTTCGTGACGTCGCGCGCGTGCTGGAGTTTTCGAAAGATGAGACAGATGCAGCAGCTAAACAACTTGGGAAAGCGACGACCTTACAAGGATTGGAGCAAAAGGCGGCAATCTACCGTTGGTTCTCAGGCAGTGAAAAACGACGGCAACTGTTGCAGCTGGCTCAAGCGATTGAAGGGCTGCCACGACAACGTTCGATTCATGCAGCGGGTGTTGTGATCGGATCGGACGATCTCATCGAGACAACGCCTGTCGATCGGAATGCGAGTGACCGGTTCGTCACTCAATATTTGATGAAGGCACTGGAACAACAAGGATTATTGAAAATCGATCTGTTAGGTCTGCGGAACCTGACCCGGTTACGTCAGATGGAACACTTGATTCAACATACACATCCCGGATTTTCTGTTGAACAGATTCCGGAAGATGATGCCGTGACACTTCGGCTGTTCTCTAAAGGCGAGACGGATCAAATCTTTCAATTTGAATCAGCCGGGATGAAGCAAACCTTGCGGGAAGTCAAGCCGACACGTTTTGAAGATTTGGTCGCGACGATGTCGCTGTTTCGTCCGGGACCGATGAAATTCATTGACTTGTATGCGAAACGGAAAGCGGGTCAACCGTATCAGACGGTCCATCCGATTTTAGCTGAAATTTTACAGTCGACGTACGGTGTCATCGTCTACCAGGAGCAGATCATGGAAATCACACGCCGTGTCGCCGGGTTTACATTGGCACAGGCTGACTTGTTACGTCGGGCGATTTCGAAGAAAAGCAGTCAATCGGTCGAATCCGAGAAAAAACGTTTTATCGACGGTGCACTCGGAAATGGGTTCGAAGCGAGCGTCGCCGAGACGTTATATGATCAAATCGAACGGTTCGCTGGTTATGGATTTAACCGGAGTCATGCCGTTGCTTATACGAAAATCAGTTACGCATTAGGATATATGAAGGCACATCATCCGCAAATCTTTTCTCTCGTCTCAATCGATCAGCCGGAACGTCTGGTCCGTGTCATGCGGGAAAAACGATTGCCGGCGTTGCCACCGGATGTCTGGATGTCGGATTATCGTTCAACCTTAGAAGGAAAAGGTATCCGTCTTGGTCTGCAAACACTGCGTGGAATTACGGAAAAAGATTTTCACAGCTTACGAGAAGCCGCTAAAACGTCGCAAACGATTACCCAATTGTTATCGGCCGTTGGTTGGGGGAAAAAAGAACGGACGAAGATTGAACTGCTGTTATACAGCGGAGCACTGGATCGCGCGACGCACGGCGATCGAGCGTTGGCTGAACAAGAAGTCTTGGATTACTTTACGATGGCGTCCAATACGTTGTTGCCGGATGAACTCGCAAGTCTCGGGCGAAGAAAGACGGTTGCGAAAACAAGCCGGACAGCCACGGATTGGGCACGGCTCGAGCGGGAATCACTTGGATTCTGGTTGACGTATTCGCCATTGATGACGGCGATGAAACCACAGGTTGAGACGACACATTTTCAAGCCATCTCTGCAGAAGCCGAACAGACCCATTACCTCGTCTGTTACATCGATCAGCTGCGCGAATTCAAAACGAAACGGGCCCAGACGATGGCCGTCATCCACGCGGTCGACGGTTATACGACAGAGGAAGTCGTCGTTTTTCCGAAGCAGTACGAGCTGTTCAGCAGATCGTTATACGTCGGCAACGTGCTCTTGATCGAAGTCAAGGCACAGGAACGGGAAGGAAACCGGCAGTTTGTCCTGGAACGGTTACGACCGCTTGGGCAGGACGTCTTGTTTATCAAATTGCCGTCCAAAAATGAGTTGGCGGTGTTGGAACGGATTTTAGAAACGGCCCCGGGAGACATTCCGGTAGTCGTCCGTTATGCCGATACCAATGAAACGAAACCGTTACCAGGAATCTATGCGATTCAACACAACGAAGAATTGCTGGCACAGCTACGAATTCGGTTCGGGGAAACGAATATCGTCTTGAAAAATGTCCCGCGTTCGACCTAGTAGTAGGTAATAAGATTTGTTATAATAAGGGGTAATTGGTCTGACCAATGCCGCCGGATTTTGAAAGTGACGACTACGTCAGGAAGGTGGTGCCGTACAAAATGGAAAAGAAGCGAAACGCTTTTGAAACGAACATCTCGGCAATCAAAACGATGATCGAACAGGATGGGTTTGTTCCGGGAGACCGGATTCCATCCGAACGCGAATTAGCGGAACGGCTGGCAATCAGTCGCCCGTCTGTCCGGGAAGCACTTCGGACATTGGCCTATCTCGGAATCATAGAGACGAGACATGGCGGGGGAAGTTTTCTCTTAAATCGTGACGACCATACCTACATTCAAATCATCGCACAATTTTTAGTGACCGGAGATTCAAAATTTGAGGATTTGGCGGGAACCCTACGTTTACTCGAACAATCCGCCTTCGTTCCATTAACGGACAGGTCTTTTTTGGAAGCCCATGTCGATTCCGACACAGCCTTTCGAGAAGCATTGATCGGTACGGTCGGCAATGACTTGTTTGAACGGATTTGGCGACAGGTGAATGCCTTTTATCTCAGTTTTGGTCAAGGGGAGCTCTATACACGAGCGGAACGGGAAGCTTTTCTGAAACGCTCGTAAGAACCACAAGGGGGAACTAACGTGCAAGCATTTTTTCGAAAACCTAAAAAATTTGTCACTTTGACGTCAAAAGAACAACGGGTCGATGTACCTGTCGGCTTGATGACGAAATGTCCAAAGTGCAAACTCATCCAATATACGAAACAACTTGAAGCGAACCTGCGTGTCTGTACGTGTGGCTACCACCATCCGTTGACAGCGCATGAACGCTTTACACAACTGTTTGACGAAGGAACGATCACGTATTTCGACTTACCTGCCGTCAAAGCAGATCCACTCCAATTCCAAGATTACCCGGAAAAACTGAAAGGGGATCAAGTGCGGACGGGGCTCGAAGAAGCAATCGTCTGTGGAGTCGGACATGTAAACGGCCATCCACTCGTTGCCTGTGTCATGGACGCACGTTTTCGGATGGGTTCGATGGGAGCGGCAGTCGGTGCTGCCATTGCAGAAGCGATTCGATACGCAACAAAAGAACGGTTGCCGGTGACGATTTTTTCTGCTTCTGGTGGAGCACGGATGCAAGAAGGCATGGTCAGCCTGATGCAGATGGCGAAATCGAGTTTATTTTTAAAGCAGCATTCTGATGCCGGATTATTGTACATTTCCTGCATGACACATCCGACGACAGGTGGAGTGTCTGCGAGTTTTGCGATGTTGGGTGATTTTAATATCGCGGAGCCAGGTGCACTGATCGGTTTTGCCGGTCGAAGAATCATTGAACAGACGATTCGTGAAAAGTTGCCGGAAGACTTCCAAACGTCAGAGTTTTTACTGCAGGCGGGACAACTCGATGATGTCGTATCGCGACACGATTTGAAAGCCTATTACTCACGTATTTTGATGATGCACTCGGAGGGGAACAATCATGCAACCATTTGATCAACCAGTAATCGCGTTACGCGAAAAGATATTAGAACTGCACGATATGGCTGAGACACAAGGTCTCGATTTTAAAGAAGAGCTCAATTTACTTGAGGAGCGGTTGCGTCGGTTAGAACTCGATGTTTATGGGAATATGAAAGCGTGGAACCGTGTGCAGTTGGCACGTCATCCAGAACGTCCGACGACGCTTGATTATGTACAGTTGATTTGCGAAGATTTTATTGAATTGCATGGTGACCGGCATGGATACGATGACGCCGCAATCGTTGGCGGGATTGCGATGCTGAACGGGCAAGCCGTGACGATCATCGGTCATCAACGTGGAAAAGATACTAAAGAAAACATCCGTCGGAATTTTGGGATGCCACATCCTGAAGGATATCGAAAGGCATTACGGTTGATGCAACAAGCGGTCAAGTTCAAGCGACCAATCATCACATTCATCGATACGAAAGGAGCTTACCCGGGACGAGCGGCAGAAGAGCGTGGTCAAAGTGAGGCAATCGCTAAAAATCTGTTTGAAATGGCAGGCATGCCCGTGCCAATCATTTCAATCGTTATCGGTGAAGGGGGATCAGGTGGTGCACTCGGCATCGGTGTCTGCGATCAACTCTTGATGCTTGAGAACTCGACCTACTCGGTCATTTCACCGGAAGGCGCGGCAGCCTTGCTTTGGAAAGATGCCAGTCTTGCGGAACAAGCGGCTGAATCGATGCAGATTACGGCACCGGATTTACTTCGTCTCGGGATTGCAGACGGAATCATTCCAGAGGTCGTCGGCGGTGCGCATTTAGATGTTTCATTACAGGCGGACAAAGTGAAATCTGTTCTAGAACAAAAACTAGCCCAACTGACCCGTTTGACGCCAGAACAGTTAATCGAGAAGCGCACAGAAAAATATCACCAAATTGGCACATAACCTGCATGTAATCGCTATCATGATTGGCAGTCCTTATTTCGTGATAGGGTGAACAAACTGCTGACGAAAGTTTATGCAGTCTGCCCTGTTGTAAAACAACAAAACTACGTGCTATTTTAGACTAAGATTAATGGAGAGGTGATTAACGTGAGTTTGAAACGGATTGCTGTTTTAACAAGTGGTGGCGACGCACCCGGCATGAACGCCGCAGTGCGAGCTGTAACACGTAAGGCGATTTTTCATGGACTAGAAGTATTTGGTGTCTATAACGGATATCAAGGTTTGATCAATGGAGATCTTGTCCAATTGAATCTAGGTTCGGTTGGTGACATCATTCAACGCGGTGGGACATTCTTACGTTCTGCCCGGTGCCCAGAGTTCCGGACGGAAGAAGGACGTGCGAAAGCAGTCGTCAATCTGAAGAAATTCGAAATCGATGCGCTTGTCGTCGTAGGTGGTGACGGGTCGTATCGTGGTGCCCAAAAATTGACGGGACTCGGCTTCCCGACGATCGGACTGCCTGGAACGATCGATAATGATATTCCGGGAACGGATTACACGATTGGATTTGACACGGCTTTAAACACGGCGCTTGAAGCGATTGATAAAATTCGGGACACGGCTTCTTCACACGAGCGGACGTATGTCATCGAAGTCATGGGTCGTGATGCAGGCGATATCGCGCTGTATGCCGGTTTAGCAGGTGGCGCGGAATCCATTCTTGTTCCAGAACGCCCTGAAGATTTAAAAGAAGTATTGGAACGTATCCAAAGTGGTGTCAATCGTGGTAAGAAACACTCGATCGTCATCGTAGCGGAAGGTGCGGGTCGTGCTCAAGACGTCGGCGATGAAATCGCCAAAGAAACGGGCCTTGATACACGGGTTACCGTACTCGGTCACGTTCAACGCGGTGGTGCACCGACAGCTGCTGACCGTGTGCTCGCCAGCCGGATGGGCGCACATGCGATCGACATCTTACTGGAAGGTAAGCAAGGTCGTGTCGTCGGTGTCCGCGGTGGAAAAATGATCGATCTCGATATCGATGAAGCATTGGATGAAAACAAACATGAACTGGATCTTGATATCTTAGAATTGTCAAAACAACTTTCAATTTAAGATTTTCGTGTACTCAGTTGATTGGGATAGGCTTGTTGGCAGGTTATTAAACAGCCAAACATTGTAGGAGGTTTATGGAATATGCGCAGAACTAAAATTGTATGTACGATTGGACCGGCGTCAGAAAAACGTCTTCCAGAAATGATTGAAGCAGGTATGAACGTCGCTCGTCTTAACTTCTCACACGGTGACTACGAAGAGCATGGTGCTCGGATCACAGATATCCGTCGTGCAGCAGAAGAAGCGAACAAATTAGTCACGATTCTTTTAGACACAAAAGGTCCTGAAATCCGGACGCATACGTTTGAAGAAGGAAAAGCACTTCTCGTACGCGGTAAACAAGTCATCGTCGTCAGCGGCGACGCAAATGAAATCGTCGGAACAGCGGATAAATTCTCTGTGACATATGACGGTTTATATGACGATGTCGAAGTAGGTTCAATGATCATGTTGGATGATGGATTGATCGGACTCCGTGTTGCAGAAAAACTTGCGAACCGTGAACTTCTTTGTGACATTGAAAACGAAGGAATCATCAAAACGAAAAAAGGGGTTAACTTACCAAACGTAAAAGTTAACTTGCCTGCTTTGACAGATAAAGATATCGCGGATATCGAATTCGGAATCAAAAGCGACATCGATTTGATTGCGGCTTCATTCGTACGTCGTGCATCTGACGTCGTTGCGATCCGTCAATTGCTCGAAAAACACAATGCAAGCCACATTAAAATCTTCCCGAAAATCGAAAACCAAGAAGGTGTCGACAACATCGAAGAAATCATCGCGATTTCTGATGGTTTGATGGTCGCACGTGGTGATCTTGGAATCGAGATTCCAACAGAAGAAGTTACACCAACACAAAAAGACCTCATCAAAATTTGTAATGACTACGGTAAACCTGTCATCACAGCAACGCAGATGCTCGACTCGATGCAACGTTTCCCACGTCCAACTCGTGCAGAAGCATCAGACGTTGCTAATGCGATTCTTGATGGAACAGATGCGATCATGCTTTCAGGCGAAACAGCAGCTGGGGATTACCCGATCGAGTCTGTTCAAATGATGCACACGATTGCAAAACGGACAGAAAAAATGCTCGACTACAAGATGCTCTTGAAAGATCGTCAAACACGTAGCGAACATACAGTGACGGATGCAATCGCTCAAGCGGTTACGCATACGGCAATCAACTTGGATGCAAAAGCCATCTTGACACCAACACAGTCTGGTTATACAGCGGCACGGATTTCAAAATACCGTCCAGAACCAAACATCGTTGCTGTCACACCAAGCGCACGTGTCGCACGTCAGCTTAACATCGTATGGGGTGTCTATCCAATCGTCGTCGATCACCTGTCAGACAACACGGATGACATGTTGACACTTGCTGCTGATACAGCTAAAGAAGCAGGATTCGTCACAGATGGTGACCTCGTCGTCATCTCTGCAGGAATTCCGGCTCTTACAGCAGGTACAACAAACATGTTGAAAATTCACATCGTGGGTAAAGAAATCGCTAACGGTCGTGGAATCGGTGAACGTGGTGTCGTCGGTGAAGTCGTCATCGCCCACAACGCAGAAGAAGCAAACGCAAAAGCGAAACCAGGCATGATTCTTGTTACGAACTCAACAGACCGTGACATGATGCCTGCAATCGAGCTTGCTGCAGCGATGATCACAGTAGACGGCGGATTGACAAGCCATGCTGGAATCGTTGGTCCTTCACTCGGTAAACCAGTCATCGTCGGTGTTGAAAACGCCTTGACAATCTTCACGGATGGTCAACAGATTTCAATTGATCCGTTAACTGGTAAATTGTACAACGCATAATCAATGAAACGGATGTGGCGAAAGCCATGTCCGTTTTTCAAATCGGGGGATTCATATGGAAGCGTATCTGTTTTTGATTGGCCTTGTCTTAATTGGTGTCATCGCCCAAAATAAATCCTTGATCATTGCAGCAGCTTTCTTACTGATCATAAAAGCAATCGGCTTAGATGGTCGTCTGTTTCCGTCTTTACAGGCGAAAGGGATCACCTGGGGCGTCACCTTAATTACAGCGGCCATTCTCGTTCCGATTGCAACCGGTGATATCGGGTTTAAAGAACTGCTGAACAGCATTCGGGGACATATCGGGATCATTTCTTTCTTGTCGGGAATTTTCGTCGCCATCATCGCCGCACACGGTGTCGGATTGATGAAGGAAGATCCGCTCGTCACGACGGCCTTGCTTGCCGGGACGATTCTTGCGGTTGGCGTGTTCCAAGGAGTTCCGGTTGGGCCATTGATCGGAGCAGGGATTGCGGCGCTTATCATCGGAATGTGGGACATCATCGTCAAGTTAATCAGTGGTTAAGTCGAAGAACTACACACTTTGGAATTAATTTTTTGATAATAGTATGCAAGTTCGTTCACTTTTTGGTTAATTTTGTTTATACTAAGGACAGAAACAAGATGGTCTATTCAAGAGCAAACGGTTCAACGTGGGGAACGACTCTTGCGTAGACGTCTTTTTTTCAATACGGAAATGAAAGCGTTTTAAATTTCTGGGGGAAAAAAAGGGGGATTTTTGTATGACACAAACAAAAGGTTTAGAAGGAATCGTCGCGACAGCATCGAAGATCAGTTCGATCATTGATGGTCAGTTGACGTATGGTGGCTATACAATTGATGATTTGGCGGAGCACGCCTCATTCGAAGAAGTGGTCTTTTTGCTTTGGAATGACCGCTTACCAAAAGAAGAGGAACTGAAGCAACTGTCAGAAGCGTTGATTTCTGAAGCGACCGTTGCACCTGCAGTACTTGAGACATTAAAAGTGGCGCCAAAAACCGCTAATGCGATGTCTGCCATTCGGACTGCCTTATCGCAACTCGCATTATATGATGAGTCTGCAGAGGATATGTCGACGGAGGCGAATTACGCTAAAGCCATCAAACTCCAAGCGCAGATTGCAACACTCGTCACGGCGTATGCGCGAATCAAAAAAGGACAGGAACCGATTGCTCCGAAACCAGGACTCTCGTATGCTGCAAACTTCCTTTATATGCTGACAGGCGAGGAGCCGACAGAAGTAGCAGAAAAAGCCTTTAACCAAGCGCTTGTGCTGCATGCGGATCACGAACTGAATGCATCGACGTTTACGGCACGTGTCTGCGTCGCGACGTTATCAGATGTCTATTCTGGTGTCACGGCAGCGATGGGCGCACTCAAAGGTCCACTTCACGGTGGAGCGAACGAAGCGGTCATGAACATGTTGCTTGAAATTGATTCAGTTGAAAAGGTTGACGAGTATGTTCATAATAAACTTAAGAACAAGGAAAAAATCATGGGCTTCGGTCACCGTGTCTATAAGGACGGCGACCCGCGTGCGAAGCATCTCCAGGAAATGAGCCGCCAGTTGACGGCACAAATCGGAGAACCGAAATGGTACGAGATGTCAGTGAAGATTGATCAGATCGTCCAATCGGAAAAAGGATTGAAACCGAACGTCGATTTCTATTCCGCTTCCACATACCATGCACTTGGACTTGATACGGAATTGTTTACGCCAATCTTTGCCGTCAGTCGTATGTCAGGTTGGTTAGCGCACATTTTAGAGCAGTATAGTGACAACCGCCTCATTCGTCCACGCGCCGATTATATTGGTGAAACACACCGGACATACGTGTCCATGAACGAACGTTAAAAAAGATGGAGAGGAGAAATCCTCTCCTGCTTTTTGATGACATCAATCATATTCAAGGGGGATTTTACAAATGGCTACAATTCAAGGCGAAAACATCACGGTAACAAACGGCACACTCAACGTACCAAACGCTCCAATCATTCCTTTCATCATCGGTGATGGCACTGGACCTGATATCTGGAATGCTGCAGTTCGTGTCTTCGACGCTGCTGTCGAAAAAGCATACAACGGCGAGAAGAAGATTGAGTGGAAAGAAGTCTACGCTGGAGAAAAAGCCTTCAATAAAACAGGTAACTGGCTTCCGGAAGAAACACTTGATCTGATCCGTGAACACATCATTGCCATCAAAGGACCACTCACGACACCAGTCGGCGGCGGAATCCGTTCACTTAACGTTGCACTTCGTCAAGAACTTGATTTGTATACATGTCTTCGCCCGGTTCGTTACTTCACAGGTGTTCCTTCACCAGTCAAACGTCCAGAAGATACAGACATGGTCATCTTCCGCGAAAATACAGAAGATATCTACGCAGGAATCGAATATGCGTCAGGTAGCGAAGAAGCGCAAAAATTACTTAACTTCCTTCAAACAGAGATGGGTGTCAACAAAATCCGTTTCCCTGAAACGTCAGGTCTCGGAATCAAACCGATCTCAAAAGAAGGAACAGAACGCCTTGTTCGTGCGGCGATTGAGTATGCTCTTGAAAACAAACGTGCTTCATTGACGCTCGTTCACAAAGGAAACATCATGAAGTTCACAGAAGGTGCTTTCAAGAACTGGGGTTATGAACTTGCAGAACGTGAGTACGCAGAACACGTCTTCACATGGAACCAGTACGACCGCATCAAAGAAGAAGAAGGTACTGACGCGGCGAACAAAGCACAATCAGAAGCAGAAGCTGCTGGTAAGTTGATCGTTAAGGATTCAATCGCAGATATCTTCTTACAACAAATCTTGACGCGTCCAAAAGAATTCGATGTTGTCGCAACGATGAACTTGAACGGAGATTACATCTCGGATGCACTTGCAGCGCAAGTCGGTGGTATCGGAATCGCACCAGGTGCGAACATCAACTACATGACAGGTCATGCCATC
Source organism: Exiguobacterium sp. s192 (assembly GCF_018618795.1). Taxonomy (NCBI): domain Bacteria; kingdom Bacillati; phylum Bacillota; class Bacilli; order Caryophanales; genus Exiguobacterium; species Exiguobacterium sp. s192. Next base: position 33,094 of record NZ_JACSMS010000001.1, read on the forward strand.
TTCGAAGCGACTCACGGTACGGCACCGAAGTATGCTGGACTCGATAAAGTAAACCCGTCTTCTGTTATTCTTTCAGGCGAAATGATGTTCCGTCACCTTGGCTGGAATGAAGCAGCAGACTTGATCATCCAATCGATGGAAAAATCAATCGAAGAAAAAGTGGTCACGTATGACTTCGCACGTCTCATGGATGGTGCGACAGAAGTGAAATGTTCTGAATTCGCAGATGAACTCATCAAGAATATGTAATACAATCTTGACTAGGGGGACTGGGCAATGAATCGACGGAAAAAGATTTCGGTCATCGGCAGTGGATTTACTGGAGCGACGACAGCACTTTATCTGGCTCAAAAAGAGCTGGGGGATATCGTGCTCGTCGATATGCCGCAACAGGAAAACGCTACGAAAGGCAAAGCGCTCGACATGCAGGAAACGGCCCCAATCCAAGGCTTTGATGCCTGGATTAACGGGACATCAGACTATCAAGACATCGAAGGTTCTGACATCGTCGTCATTACGGCCGGCATTGCCAGAAAACCCGGGATGAGTCGCGAAGATCTTGTCAGTACGAATGCAAACGTCATGAAAGCGGTCACGAAAGAAATCGTGACCCATGCCCCGGAATCAATCATCATCGTCTTGACGAACCCTGTCGACGCGATGACGTATACCGTCTTTCAAGCGTCCGGTTTTCCGAAAGAACGGGTCATCGGACAATCCGGTGTGCTCGATACGGCCCGCTTCAGAGCGTTTGTTGCGATGGAGCTGAATGTATCGGTCAAGGATATTTCCGGATTCGTGCTCGGCGGGCATGGGGACGATATGGTTCCGTTGTTACGGTATTCCTACGCGGGTGGAATTCCGCTGGAGAAACTGATGACACCGGAACGGTTGTCTGCCATCGTCGAACGGACACGAAAAGGCGGCGGTGAAATCGTTCAGTTACTTGGGAACGGTTCGGCGTATTACGCACCAGCGGCAGCGATCGTCGAGATGGTGGAAGCCATCCTGAAGGATCAACGGCGGATTTTACCGGCGATTGCCTACCTCGAAGGCGAATATGGGTACGAGGACTTGTACTTGGGTGTTCCGACTGTTTTAGGTGGGAATGGGATCGAACAAGTATTGGAACTGGAACTCAGCCCGGCAGAGAAGCAGGCACTCGATCAATCCGTTTCGACGGTCCGTTCCGTTCTTTCGCTTCTGTGAAGCAATGATTTTTAAAAGTATGATAGAAAGGTGAGTTCGATTATTAAATCGGGCTCATCTTTTTTGTATGGATTTTTTGAAGTGAATAAAATCAATGAACGGGTGGGTGACTTTGCTTGAGGTCCCTCTTTTTGTAAAAAACATGTAACATAAATGCTGCTTATTTGGGGTAAACGAATAAAGTACGCTATTTTTGAAAAATCAAAGGGGGAACCACCATGCGCGCTGTCACTTATCAAGGTACAAAAAATGTCGAAGTGAAAGATGTACAGGATCCGTCGATTGAGAAAAATGATGATATCATCGTCAAGATTACGTCTACTGCCATCTGTGGGTCAGATTTGCACATCTATCAAGGAAACATGCCGGCGAAAAAGGATTATGTCATTGGACATGAACCGATGGGGATCGTCGAAGAAGTGGGTCCTGACGTGACGAAGGTCAAGCGGGGCGACCGGGTTGTCTTACCGTTTAATGTCGCGTGTGGTCATTGTTTCTACTGTGATCACGATATGGAGAGTCAGTGTGATAATTCCAATGGGAACCCACACGTCGATACAGGCGGCTATTTTGGATTTACGGAAGAATTCGGCGGACATCCCGGTGGACAAGCAGAGTACTTAAAAGTCCCGTTTGGAAACTTCATGCCGCTTGTCGTGCCTGAATCATGTGAACTGGAAGACGAAGCGTTGTTGTTTTTGTCGGATGTTATCCCGACAGCGTACTGGAGCGTCATCAATTCAGGGGTCAAGAAAGGGGATACCGTCGTCGTCTTGGGGTCAGGACCTGTCGGATTGATGACACAGAAATTCGCCTGGATGCAAGGAGCAAAGCGGGTCATTGCGGTCGATGAACAAGTGTATCGTCTGAATCATGCGAAGATGACGAATCGGGTCGAGACCGTCAACTTACAAGATCATCAGGAAACAGGTCAATATTTAAAAGAACTGACACAGGGCGGGGCAGACGTTGTCATTGATTGTGTCGGATTTGACGGGAAGATGTCCGCGCTTGAAAAAGTGGAACAAAAGATCGGATTACAGGGCGGGACATTGAGTGCAATCAATATCGCCAAAGACGCTGTCCGGAAATTCGGAACGGTCCAACTGACAGGGGTCTATGCGAAAAAATACAATCAATTCCCGCTCGGTGATTTCTTCACCCGAAACATCACGTTGAAGATGGGGCAAGCACCGGTCGTTCATCTGATGCCGGAATTGTTCCAAAAAATCATCAATCAAGAATTTGATCCAACCGATATCATCACCCATAAAATTGATTTGGAACAGGCTGCTCATGCTTATCAAACGTTTAACGATCATGCGGACGGATGTATCAAAGTCATCTTAAAACCATAACGGAAACTAGTAAAAAGACCGCTTCGAATATCGGAAGCGGTCTTTTGTATGAAGACATTTCTTTGATTTATCCGGTACGCGTCACAGATTAAAAGAACAGCACGGGCCAGAGGAAACCAACGGCTAGACCAAGCAACAGACCAACGAAGACCTGGAACTCGGTATGTCCCACCAATTCGTTGAGCAGCGGTGTTTCATGACGGATTCCTTTGAAGTAATCATTCAGCAGTTTGGCTTGAAGACCAACGGCCTGACGGACTCCGGTCGCATCATACATGATGATGACGGCGAAAATCGTAGCGAGCGCAAACAGCGATGAGCCGAAGCCTTCTTGAAAACCAATCACGACAGCCAGTGCGACAACAGTCGAACTATGTGAACTAGGCATGCCGCCTGAGGCAAACATAATTTCAAGATCAAATTTCTTAGTCTTAATTAGACCGGTGACGAGTTTTGCGGCTTGGGCAATAAACCAAGCGGTGATTGCTGCAAATAACGGGTTGTTCCATTCCATATTCATTCCTCCACATGATGACGATATGTAACTGTTTCCCCAATTTTGTTGTTTCAACACGGGAAACTACTGGAAGAACGTGTACGACCTTAAAGATTATGTAAAGAAACGACAGAAAGATTTGTGGTTTAGTAGCGAAAGTCGTTAAGATGAAGACAGAAGAAGTGGATTCCACGGAATTCCTCATTCAAAGATGAAACGCGCTGAGGAGGCCAACTGTTTTGAAAGATAAAATAATCGTTGTTGATGATGAACTCTCAATCGCCACACTTTTGAAATTTAATTTAGAACAAGCCGGATTTGTAGTCGAAACGGCTCATGATGGAATGACAGGTCTGAAATTAGCTGAAAAACAAGACGCGGCATTGATTGTACTCGATCTTATGTTGCCGGAACTCGATGGACTAGAAGTCTGTAAACGATTACGCCAACAAAAAATCAATACACCAATCTTGATGCTGACCGCAAAAGATGACGAATTTGATAAAGTACTCGGACTCGAACTGGGCGCCGATGATTATTTAACGAAGCCGTTCAGTCCCCGTGAGGTCGTGGCACGTGTCAAAGCGATTTTACGCCGGATGAATCAGCAAACGGTCACGGAAGAGGTGACGGATGGGACGATTCTCATCGGAGATGTAAAAATCGTTCCAGACAATTATGAGGCGTTTAAAGCGGACGAACGATTGGAATTGACACCAAAGGAATTTGAATTATTGGTGTATCTCGCGAAAAATAAGGGACGTGTGCTGACACGGGATCAATTATTGTCTGCGATCTGGAATTATGACTTTGTTGGGGATACACGTATCGTCGATGTCCATATCAGTCATGTCCGTGAAAAGATTGAACCGAATACGAAAAAACCGATTTACATTAAGACGATCCGCGGACTCGGGTATAAGATGGAGGAGCCGAAGGCGGAATGAGTAAATACCGCAAACGATTTATTTTAAAAATGCTGTCCTTCATCAGTTTGGTTCTGATTGCCTTAGGGGTGTTACTCGGTCAGTCCTTTAAAGAATTTTATGTCAATAACGAGAAGGAAAAGTTGACGGATGAGACAGCGCTCGTGGAAACAATTTTGCGGGATCGTTCAGTTTCGGAGATGGCCCAGTATGTAGACAAGCTGTATGCCGAGTCGAATTTTGACATGATCCTCTTTAATTCACGGGGAGAAATCATTGCCGGTACACCGATTGATGTGACCAAATTGAACGTCCGTGCCATCAATTTTTCTGCCATCCCCGATGAGGGGACGTTTGAATCAAAGGTCGACGAGACGAGTCTTCAATATACGAAGCCGGTCGCAACCGCAGATGACCGTGAAGTCTATATCAGTTTAATCCGGTATACAAAAGACTTGGATATCATCTATTCCCGCATTTGGACGGTCATCGTCCTGTCACTGATTACCTCGTTCTGTATTATCTTTTTTGCTGTTTACAGTTCGACGAAACGTTTTCTCCGTCCGATTGCCGAAGCGACCGAAGTCTTATACGAGCTGTCTCACGGGAATTACAAATCGCGTGTTTATGAGCTCACCGCACCGGATGAATCGCGTGACCTCGGGAAATCGATTAATCTTCTGGCCCGGAATTTAGAGAATGCTTCTTCCGGTGAAGCGATGCAACGGGCAAGACTTGAGTCATTGATTGAATACATGGGTGCCGGTCTGATGTTGATTGATGAGAAAGGATACGTGTTGCTTGTCAATCGGACGTACCGGGAGATGTTTAACATCCATGAAAAATCAAATGGGAAACTGTATTACCGTGTCTTACCGAATGAAAAAATGAGTCAAGTCATTGAAGATGTGTATCTGACGGAGAAACCAAACCGGAAACAATCGAGTGTCCGGTTTGGACTAAACAGCCGGACCTTCATGGTCAGTGCTGCACCGATTTTCGGAAAGAACGGTCGTGTCCAAGGAACGACGGTTGTATTCAACGACATTACGGAAATTAAAAAATTGGAACAGATGCGCAAAGATTTTGTAGCGAACGTCAGTCATGAGTTGAAGACGCCGTTGACGTCCATCAAAGGATTTGCCGAAACCTTACTGGATGGGGCACAAGATGTCCCGGAAATCCGGGAACAATTCTTGAACATCATTCACGACGAATCGGAACGGATGCAGACGCTCGTCGAGGACTTGCTCGAGTTGTCTCGTCTCGAACAGGACAATTATCAGCTGGAGACGACGATTGTTGATGTGACGAGTTTGATTCGCGAAACGGAAACGTTATTACGCCGCAAGGCAGCCGAAAAGCAGATGACGATTCATCTTGAAACGGAAGAAGAAGTGTTTATACGGGCAGACTTAAACCGTTTGAAGCAGGTCGTCGTCAATCTTGTCGCGAATGCACTCAACTATACGCCGAACGGAGGAAATGTTTGGATTAGTCTGGAGGACGGCGAGGAAGAGGTTATGCTTCGGATTCAAGACGACGGGATTGGGATTCATCCGAAAGAAACGCAACGGATTTTTGAACGATTTTACCGCGTGGATAAGGCGCGGAGTCGAAATTCGGGCGGTACCGGTCTTGGACTCGCGATCGTCAAGCATATCATCGATCTTCATCACGGAACGATTGAAGTCGAATCAGAAGAAAACGAAGGAACGACCTTTACGATTCGTTTACCGAAAAAGGGATAAGGGTTCACACTCCCTTTACAGAGGAATCGTATGCTAAAGATACCTTCTTCATCATCTGTGTCCCGACTGGTTCAGCTCCCATGTCAGGATACGCCAAGACGATCGGCTTTTTAGCCGGTCGTCATTTTTTGTTGGCTTTTTAGCGAACAAATGTGTGCAGAGTGATACAATAAGAACAGAAAATCTTCCAAAGGGGCGTAGATGATGGAAAACAAACTTTTATTAATTGATGGGAATTCACTCACATATCGAGCTTTTTTTGCTTTGCCGCCGATGACGGACGCGCAAGGACGCAACACGAATGCGGCTTACGGTTTTACGATGATGTTACTGAAGCTACTGGAGGAAGAACAACCGACACATATGCTTGTCGCATTCGATGCTTCGAGTGAAACGTTCCGGCATGATGTCTATCAGGAGTACAAAGGCAGCCGGGAAAAAACACCGTCTGAACTTCGGGAACAATTTCCGATCGTCCGCGACATCTGTGAGGCGCTCGGGATTCAGATGATGGAACTCCACCGCTATGAAGCTGATGATTTAATCGGAACATTGGCACAGACGATGCCGGCTGAACGCATCCGGATCGTGACGGGAGATAAGGATTTACTTCAACTCGTGACGGATCAAGTCGAAGTGTTGATTACAAAACGTGGCATTACAGACGTCCTCTGTATGACGGAGGAACTGTTTGCCGAAACTTATGGCGGGTTGAAGCCGATGCAGATGATTGACCTGAAAGGATTGATGGGCGATAAATCCGATAACATTCCAGGTGTTCCGGGAATCGGTGAAAAAACGGCCATCAAATTGATTTCTGCCTACGGTTCGGTCGAAGGACTATACGAACATGTCGAGGACTTAAAAGGAAAACAAAAAGAGAAAGTCATTGCAAACGAAGAATTGGCACGGCTGTCGAAGGAACTTGCGACGATCAAGCTCGACGTCCCGCTTGATGTCACGCTCGATGACTTACAGATCAGTGATGTCGATACACAAGTGCCGTACTCACTGTTTCAGTCGCTCGGCTTCAAATCCTTGACGAACCGGTTTGCGCCGGTCGTCGAGGAAGCGGATAAAGAACAGTTGAACGTTCAAACCATTACTTCGCTTCCAGAAGGCGTGACGGATGCTGTGCTCGTCGTCGAACAATTACGGGAAGATTATATGGAAGAAGACATCATCGGGTTCGGGATCGCAACACCGGATCAGATTTATGTGGCTTCCCCGGAACTCGTGAATGATCCGGCATTTCGTGCCTGGATCGAGTCGGATCATCAAAAGATCTGCCTCGATGCGAAACAAGTTGCCTTTGCCTTACGGAAACATGATCTAAAATTAACGGCTTTTGACGATCTATTGCTCGCCGGCTATTTACTGAACTTAAGCGGCGGTACGACACTCGCATCAATCGCGGGACATTATATGCTGATGGCACCAAACGAAGAAGCCGTCTTAGGGAAAGGCGCGAAACGTCTCGCTCCGACAGACGAGTTGTTGCATCCGTACCTGGCGGAAAAAGCACGGATGATTGAGCTGTTGTTCCCGAAAGTGAAAGAAGAACTGAAAGCCAATCAACAGTTCGAACTGTACGAGACGTTAGAGCGACCGTTGTCCGGTGTCCTCGCTGAGATGGAGTGGACAGGCATTCGCGTAGACGTCGCGACATTACAGGACATGCAGGAAGATCTCCGGGGACGATTAACGGATTTAGAACAACTGATTTACGGTGAAGTCGGAGAAGAATTTAACATCAACTCACCTAAACAACTGGGCGTCATCCTGTTTGAGAAACTGGAGTTGCCCGCCTTCAAGAAAACGAAGACCGGTTACTCGACGGCAGCTGACGTACTGGAAAAATTGCGACCGTTGCACCCGGTCATCGACCACATCATGTTGTACCGTGAGTTGCAAAAAATACAATCGACATACGTCGAAGGATTGCAGAAAGTCATCAAAGAAGACGGGAAAATCCATACCCGTTTTGCCCAAACGATTGCCCAGACCGGACGACTCAGTTCCGTCAATCCGAACTTGCAAAACATTCCGGTTCGAATCGAAGAGGGTCGGAAAATCCGCAAAGCCTTTGTTCCGAGTGAAAGCGGTTGGTCGCTCTATGCCGCCGATTATTCACAGATCGAGTTGCGGGTCATGGCACATATGTCGGAAGATAAAACACTGGTCCAAGCCTTCTTAGACGATGCGGATATTCACACACAAACTGCCAGCAGTGTATTTGGCGTCGCGCCAAACGATGTGACAGGGAATATGCGTCGTCAAGCGAAAGCGGTCAACTTCGGCATCATTTACGGCATCAGTGATTACGGGTTGTCGCAAAACTTGAACATCTCCCGGAAGGAAGCGCAAGACTTCATCGATCGTTATTTCGAACTCTTCCCACAAATCAAGTTGTTCATGGATGAGGCGATCGAGAAGGCGAGAATGAATGGATTTGTCGAAACACTGATGAACCGCCGTCGCAACATTCCGGACATCAATTCGAAAAACTTTAATTTACGAGGGTTTGCGGAACGGACAGCAATCAATACACCGATTCAAGGATCAGCGGCCGATATCATCAAAAAAGCGATGCTTGATGTTCATGCGGCGCTGGAAGCATCGCCGTTGCAGGCTCGCCTGTTACTGCAAGTACACGATGAATTGATTTTTGAGGCTCCGGACGAAGAATTGGATGCTTTAAAAACGTTGGTCAAACAAGCGATGGAGCAGACGGTCGACTTGTCGGTTCCGTTACGCGTGGATGGCGATGCAGGACATTCGTGGTACGAAACAAAATAAGAAGTTGCCAGAGGAGGAAATAAGTTGCCTGAATTACCTGAAGTCGAGACCGTCAGACGAAGTTTGGAACGGACGGTCTCCGGAAAAACGATTTCTTCTGTAAAAGTGTTTCATCCGAAGATGATTCGCGGGATGGACGTTGCCCCGTTCGTTGATGCGTTACATCAAGAACGGATTGAGCGGGTCGACCGCCGCGGGAAATTTTTGCTGTTTTCATTCGAACGTTTTTATCTCGTCAGTCATTTGCGGATGGAAGGAAAGTATTTTCCTTATCCGCAAGCGATCGAAAAGGACAAACACACCCATGTCATCTTCCGCTTTACGGACGGTTCGGAATTACATTATAACGATGTCCGGAAATTCGGGACGATGGAGCTACGGGATAAAGAGACGGCGATGCAGGTTCCGCCGCTTGCCCAACTCGAGCGGGAACCGTTTGATCCGACGTTCACAGCCGAAGTCTTGGCTGAAAATCTGATTCGAAAAAAACGCAGTCCGATTAAAACCGCATTGCTCGATCAATCGATCTTTTTAGGATTGGGAAACATCTATGTTGATGAAACGTTGTTTGCGGCACGGGTCCATCCGCTGACGAAAGCGGGCGCACTGACACTCGACGATATCTCGCGGATTCATGTCGCCGGTGTCGAGGTCTTGCAAAAAGCCGTCGACAGTGGGGGAAGCACGATTCGGAGTTATGTGTCACCGACCGGAAAAGGAGAATTTCAGTTGCAACTGGCGGTATACGGGCAAACCGGTGCCCCGTGTCCACGGTGCGGAACAGCGATTGAAAAAATCAAGGTCGGCGGACGAGGGACGCACTTCTGTCCGACGTGCCAACAGGTTGCGTTATGAGAGTCGGATTGACGGGAGGCATCGCAACGGGGAAAAGCACCGTCTCTGCTTACCTGAAACAACAGGACATCCCTGTCATCGATGCCGACCTCGTGGCACGGCAGGTCATCGAACCAACGGGACTGGCTTATCCGGAAGTCAAAGCAGCGTTTCCGACGGCTTTTATCGACGGACAGCTGGTCCGGTCCAAGTTGGGGGATATCATTTTTCACGATAATGAAAAACGATTACTGTTAAACAAGTTGATGCATCCGAAGATCAGAGAACAGATGCTTGAACTGGCCAGTCAGTATGAACAATCAGGGCATTCCTTGATTGTATTTGATATTCCGTTGTTGCTCGAAGGGGACTGGAAACAGCTCGTGGATCAAGTCGTTGTCGTCTATTGCAACGCGTCTTTACAAAAAGAACGGTTGATGGAACGGAATCAACTGTCGGCGGAAGAGGCCCAGGCAAGAATCGATTCACAACTCGACATCGAACAGAAAAAACGTCTTGCTGACCATGTCTTGTGGAACGAAGGAAAACGTGAAGCGTTATATCAACAAATTGATACGTGGTTAAAATCCGTCCAAGACAAGCAAAGAAATCTCTGACACGCCATTGATTTTTTAATCCAAAAACGGGTTTCAGCATTCAAGTGGGAGAAAGTTACCAACTTCTCTCACTTTTTTTACGTTACATAATGAAATCGCTTACATTTCGTGATATAGTTCTATCTGTAAACGGAGCAACATCCGTCACATTGAAGGGGGATCCGCAAATGGGAGTCAAGGTGGCAGTTAATGGTTTTGGTCGAATTGGTCGAATGGTATTCCGGCGCCTCATCGCTGAGGGGAAAAGCGAGGTCGTCGCCATCAATGCGAGTTATCCAGTGGAGACACTGGCACATCTAATCAAGTATGATACGGTCCATGGAAAATTTGCTTATCCGGTCGAGATTCTGGATGGGGCGTTGATGGTCAACGGTCGCCAAATCCAAATCGTCAGTGAGCGCGATCCGGAACGGTTACCGTGGGGGGAACTTGGGATTGATATCGTCGTCGAAGCGACCGGGAAATTTAATTCGAAATCGGGTGCGGGGAAACACTTGATTGCCGGCGCAAAAAAAGTCGTCATTACAGCACCGGCAAAAGGAGAGTTACGAACAATCGTCATGGGAGTCAATGACGACATGTACGATCATGAGACGGATGACATCATTTCGAACGCTTCTTGTACGACGAACTGCCTTGCACCAGTCGTTCAGGTCATTGACCGGGCATTCGGGATTGAGACCGGTCTCGTGACAACAGTACATGCCTTTACGAATGATCAAAATAACATCGATAATCCACATAAGGACTTGCGTCGCGCACGTGCCTGCGGTTCATCCATCATTCCGACATCGACAGGAGCAGCCAAAGCAATTTCGCTTGTCTTGCCGCATTTGGAAGGGAAGTTAAACGGTCTTGCGTTGCGTGTCCCGACACCAAACGTGTCGCTCGTCGATCTTGTCGTCGAAGTGAGTCGTGATACGACGGTCGCGGAAGTCAACGAAGCATTCGTCAAGGCGGCGGACGGGGCGCTTGACGGCATCCTCGGTCTGACGATGGAGCCGCTTGTGTCAATCGACTTTAACGGGGAAGAACGTTCGACCGTCGTGGACGGGCTGTCGACGATGGTGATGGGCGGACGGCATGTGAAAGTGCTGGCCTGGTACGATAACGAATGGGGCTATTCATGTCGCGTCGTCGATCTTGTCCACCTGGTTGGTGCCCATATCGAAGCGACAAATGTGACAGAAAAACAACTCGAGTTAAAATAAAAAAATATCGATAAAAACGCTCTACACCAGTCTGTAGAGCGTTTTTTTGATAGAAATATATTAAAATTTGAAATTTATCCTTGTGTATCTTTTTGATACTCGCTATAATTCAAATCGTGAACTTCAATCGGTCTGGCAATCGCAGCTTAAAGGGTTAGGACCTCTCTGGACTAACTTTCCCCCGTGGGTGCGAACGACTCAGGCGCAAAGTAAGTGATCATGACTATACTTTGAAGACCATTGAATGTAGGGGGGATCCACAAATGGATACTATGGGAAGACACATTATTGCAGAACTTTGGGATTGTAATCCTGAAAAATTGAACGACATGGAATTTGTAGAACGTCTTTTTGTTGATGCAGCACTTCAAGCAGGTGCGGAAGTTCGCGAAGTCGCGTTCCATAAGTTTGCTCCACACGGCGTCAGCGGCGTCGTCATTATCTCTGAATCGCATTTGACGATTCACAGTTTCCCAGAACATGGATATGCATCGGTTGATGTATTTACATGTGGCGATCGGATCGATCCAGCTATCGCAGCGCATTATATCGCTGACGGACTCGATGCGAAAATCCGTGAAAATGTCGAAATTCCACGTGGTATGGGACCTGTTGAAGTTCCAGCTGCTACGGTTCAGCACGTTAACTGACAAAAACACGAATGAACAAGCCCTCGTCTTCATGGCGAGGGCTTTTTAATATGTCTGACGTCTGTTATTCTTAATAGTAGAAGAAAACAGAAAAAGGTGATGACGAATGGGACTGAAGGAACGATTACAAAAACAGCTGGAAACGTCGGACACACATAAAAACGAAAAATTACGGACCCATTATTATGCAGCGACAGCAGAGATGTTGTTTACGGGTCTTGAGACGGCGATTACACGCCAAGAGGGAACGGTCAAACGGATTGATCAAGGGCGAGGGGAATTGGCCTTCAGTGCGTCAGGACTGGATGGACTGGCGACAGTCATCATGGTCGGATCAGGTCGAACGGCGGTTGATCTTTTTTTACACCGCGACGGGTTATTAGGTCCGGATCTTGAGAAATGGATCGATGCGATTTATCAAGAGCTTGATGCGACTTATCGCTTGAAGATGATCGGTACAAGAGAAATTACGTGAATGGAGGTACGACATGCGTTGTCCAGCCTGCAACTATAACGGCACAAAAGTGTTAGATTCGAGACCGGTTCAAGATTTCGGATCGATTCGAAGACGACGTGAATGTGAATCCTGTGGCTATCGTTTTACGACGTTTGAGATGGTGGAACAGACACCGCTCATCATCGTGAAAAAAGACGGGACACGTGACGAATTCAATCGAGATAAGATTCTGCGCGGACTGGTCCGGGCTTGTGAGAAACGACCGATTTCAATCGAACAGTTGGAAACGGTGGTCAGCCGCGTCGAAAAAACGTTGCGTGCGACCGCACAACATGAAATTCCAAGCGAACAGGTCGGGCGACTGGTGTTGAATGAACTCGCTTCAGTCGATGAAGTGGCGTATGTCCGGTTTGCGAGCGTCTATAAACAATTTAAAGACATCAATGTCTTTTTCCAAGAGTTATCTGAATTGATGGAACGTCACCAAGACAACGAACGCGAAAATCAAACCTAATGAAGGAGAGGTCGTCTGTCTGTTCAGAACGCACCTCTCTTTTTCTCAGGAAAGAAGGGACGAATCAAATGATGGAACGTGAATTATCAGGAACGGACCTTTGCTTGATCATGAGTAATGGTGTCGTCGACCGGGAAGCCTATCAGTCCCTGTATTATTTATATCAACCAATCATCGGTGTGAAGGCACTTGGTCTCTATCAGACATTTTGGAGTGAGATGATTCCCGGGAAAACAAAATCCCAATACATCTCGCACGCTGAACTGGGTACGCTCCTCGGATTTTCCGTCGATGAGTTTAAAGATGAATTGTTTAAGCTCGAGGGCATTGGTCTGATCCGGACATTCGAAGCAAAACAAGCAGCGTATCGGTATGTCTATCAAATTCGTGTCCCGTTAGCACCGAATACGTTTTTGAATGATGGGGTGTTATCAAGCTTACTGTTTTATCGAGTGGGTGAAATACGGTTCCGTGCCTTACAAAACCGATTCCGGACCGATCCCTTACCAAAAAACGTCGTCGATCGGACCGTTCGTTTTGATCAAGTCTTCGATGTCAAAGCAGGATTAGCTTCCGCACATCAACCAAAATCCTATGCCAAACAAGAACGGGCAGCGTACGAATTTGATTATTCTTTTGATCTCGAAGAAATGAAACGTCAAACCGATCGTTTCCTGCCACGCAGTTTTTATACAAAATCGATTGATCATCTGTTGTTGAAACTGGCGTACGTCACACAATCGAATGAAGCGTTAATGGCGGAACTCCTGAACGCGCGTTTCCGGCATGAAGCATACCTGCCGATGACCGACAGTGAAAAACAAGAGCGTTGTAAACAGATGATGTTGTCTGCCAAACAAAAGTTAAGTCGGGAAAAGAAAGCCAAGGTCGCGGTGCTCGAAGAAGTAGAAGTCGGGGAGCTGAGCGAAACGGAAACAATGGAAGGAACACATCCGAAACATTACGTCGCTAAACTTCGGAAAGTCAAAGCGTTATCGGAACGCGACGAAGAGTTGATTCAACAGTTGATCATTGATTACGAAATGTCTTCTGGCATCGTCAATGCCGCTTACTATTACGCATTGGTCATCAAAAAGGACAACCGCTTCAGTAAAAACTTCCTTCTCTCCATCGTCGATGATTGGAAACAAAAAGGATACGTGACGGCAGCCGAAGCTTTGGCGAAAACAAAAGAGCAGGACGAATTGATTTCGAAAAAACAAGACCAGAAACAAGAACGTTCCCGTCAGACCGTAGGCGGACGACGCGGTCGTCCGAATGCAGCCGGTCCGAATCCAAAATGGTTACAAGAAGAGAAAGAAAAACAACAACAATATGAAGCAACCAAAAAAGCCAGCTTTGAAGCCGAAGTACCAGATGATGAAGAGATGGAACGGATTCTGCGGGAGCTGAAGGGCAAATAAAGGAGTAGTGAGATGGAACATATCCAATCCTCGATTGAAAAGATCTTGAACCGGCCAGATGTGGCGGCATCCGTCCGCGCGATTCATGAGCGTGTGTTATCCCATCCCGGTGTCATCATGTTTCTAAGGACCCATCCGGAAATCGATCAACGGACGATTGAACGGGGCATGTTGAAGTTAAACGAATACGCCGAGCAGATGCATGGCAATCAAATCATTGAAAAAAAAGCGGTCATTGAAGGCTATCAGCCTGTCCTGCATTTAGAAAAAGGACAAATCATGGTCGCCTACGAAAAAACACAGGCCTTGCGGGATCTTGAAAACGAACGGGCGCTTGAAAAGAAGTTCAAGAGTCTCTTTTTACCGGATGAAGTCCGGGATGCGAATTTCAGTGATTTTGACTTGACGACGACGGACCGGAAACTGGCCTTACGTGCCGCTTCTCAGTTTTTAAACGCAACCCGTTCAAAGCAACAGACAAAAGGGTTATATTTGCACGGCAGTTTTGGTGTCGGAAAAACCTATTTGCTCGCCGCCATCGGTAATGCCTTGAAGAAGGAACGCGTCGCGACCATCTTGGTCCATGCGCCCGGTTTCGTCTCGGAAGCAAAACGCCGGATCCGGACGGACAGTTTTGATACCTTTTTGGAAAGTTTTCAAACCGTTCCGGTCCTGCTGATTGATGACATCGGAGCGGAGTCGATCAGCCCGTGGGTACGCGATGAATTATTCGGAATCATCCTGCAATACCGGATGATGCACCGGTTGCCGACCTTGTTCAGTTCGAATTTATCGTACGATGAACTGGAGTTGCATTTTGGAATTACGAACGATCAAGGGGATAAATTAAAAGCGATGCGCTTGATGGAGCGGATCCGGACGACGACGAATCCGATTGAATTTTTAGGAGAAAACCGCCGGCGCTATTAATTTCTCTTGTCAAAGAAGTTTGTTTTTGGCTATACTAAGGACACAATCTGTATAGATGTCAGCTACGATTGAGGACACGAAAAATGAAATGGTCCAAACAAGCGAGAGAAGGATGGTGAAAGCTTCTCATGGAATCCGTTCATTTCTTTACTCCCTCATAGCTCAAGCGGGGCTAATCCGTTTGCGTGTCACGCCCGTTATCGCGTGTTCGAGCCGGTGCATGGAAACATGTTCGGGAACGAGGGTGGTACCACGAGATTGAGACTCGTCCCTTTTTGAGGGATGGGTCTTTTTTATTTTATTTCAAGGGGGAAGCAGTCATGTCAAACATTGCACTTACATTTCCAGATGGTGCGGTAAAAGAGTTTGCCGCCGGAACAACAGCTGAAGAAGTTGCCGCGTCCATTAGTCCAGGATTACGAAAAAAAGCATTTGCTGCTAAATTAAACGGACAAGTGATCGATTACCGTCGTCCAATCGAAGAAGATGGTTCAATTGAACTCGTCATGCCGGATTCGGAAGAAGGACTCGATTTGATTCGCCATTCATCGGCACATTTGATGGCACAGGCAATCAAACGTCTTTACCCGGATGAAACGATTCACCTTGGCATCGGACCGACAATTGAAAATGGCTTTTATTATGACATCGATATGGAACGTCGTCTGACAGAAGAAGATCTTCCGGAAATCGAAAAAATGATGAATAAGATTGCCGGTGAGAACTTACCAATCGAGCGGGAAGTCGTCTCGCGTGATGAAGCCTTAGCGGTCTATCAAGAATTAAACGATCCTCTCAAAATCGAACTGATTGAATCGATTCCAGCGGATCAAGATTTAACATTCTACCGTCAAGGGGAGTTCTTCGACTTATGCCGTGGACCACACGTACCGGCGACAGCCAAGCTGCAAGTCTTTAAATTGATGAGCATTGCCGGCGCATACTGGCGCGGTGATTCTAAAAACAAGATGCTGCAACGGATTTACGGAACAGCGTGGGCCAATAAAGACCAGTTGAAACAACACCTGCATTTCCTGGCAGAAGCAAAAGAACGTGACCACCGGAAACTGGGGAAAGAACTGGATTTGTTCTTCACATCCCAAGATGTCGGTCAAGGGTTGCCGATGTGGTTACCTAAAGGGGCGGCCATCCGCCGGACGGTCGAGCGTTATATCGTCGACAAGGAACTCGAACTCGGTTACGAGCATGTCTACACACCAGTTCTCGGTTCCGTTGAACTGTATAAAACGTCTGGACACTGGGACCACTATCAAGATGATATGTTCCCGAAAATGGAGATGGACAATGAAGAGTTGGTCCTGCGTCCGATGAACTGTCCGCACCACATGATGATTTATAAAAATGAACCGCGGTCATACCGTGATTTGCCGCTCCGTGTCGCAGAACTCGGCGGGATGCACCGTTATGAAATGTCGGGTGCCTTGACGGGTCTCCAACGCGTTCGTTACATGGTCCTGAACGATGGGCATACGTTTGTTCGTCCGGACCAAATGAAGGAAGAATTCAAAGCCATCGTCCACTTGATTCAAGAAGTGTACGCGGACTTTGGAATTACCGACTATAAGTTCCGCCTGTCGTATCGTGATCCAGCCGATAAAGAAAAATACTTCGACAACGATGCGATTTGGGAAATGGCGCAACGTGAGTTAAAAGAAACAATGGATGAGCTGGAGCTACCGTACTTCGAAGCGGAAGGCGAAGCCGCGTTCTACGGACCAAAGCTTGACGTGCAGGTCCGCACAGCACTCGGTAAAGACGAAACATTGTCGACTGTCCAACTCGACTTCCTCTTGCCGGAACGTTTTGAGCTGACATACAAAGGAAACGATGGACAAGATCATCGTCCTGTCGTCTTGCACCGTGGTGTCGTTTCGACGATGGAACGGTTTGTGGCTTACTTGATCGAAGAGTACAAAGGGGCCTTCCCGACGTGGCTCGCACCGGTTCAAGTCAAGCTGATTCCGGTTTCGAGCGTGCATGAAGACTACGCACGTGAAATCAAAGCAATGCTCTTGAAAAAAGGAATCCGTGTCGAAACGGACTTCCGTGACGAAAAACTCGGCTACCGGATTCGGGAAGCACAAGTCAATAAAGTTCCGGTCATGCTGGTCCTCGGTGATAAAGAGATTGAAGCGCGCGAAGTCAACATCCGCCGTTACGGTTCAAAAGATTCAAGTAATGCTTCACTTGAACAGTTTGTCCTCGATTTAGAACAAGAAATTGCAAACCGTTCAAAATAACAGATGAACTAACGGAAAAGGGAATGGCGCATCAGCCATTCCCTTTTTTTGTGGGCTACAGAGTTGATCTCCCGATACCGATAACAGATGTAAGGAGGGGAGTCGAAAACATGAAAAAAGGACTGGTTTTTGGAATTTGTCTGCTGCTCGTTTTTTTACTTGTGCCGCATCCGGAACATGCCAAGAGTATGAAAAGTTACCGGATCACACCACAAACCGAGCCGATTGATCCCGTATTACGAAGCTATTCGACGTACAATGCCAAAACAAAAAATCATTATACGTTACGGTCCTATCTCGAAAGAATCGAAAAAGAGGGCGGCGGAACATTAGTCTTGTCAAAAGGCACTTATCTGTCCCCGTTACGTGTTGGAATTCCTTCCAATACGACGATCATCCTGGAAAATGGGGTCATCCTCAAGAAAACGAATGAGACCGGCACATCAAAGATTCAGGCAACGACAAGTATTTTCGATTTCGTGCCACCTTCTGTTTTGCGGTTGAATACAACAGTCGGAAAATATAGTGGTTCAAAAAACATCAAGATCATTGGGCAAGGGAATGCTCAAATTGATTTGAATCATTTCCCACGCGGCTCGGCGTTTGCGATTGCGCACAACGAAAACTTGTATCTCGGAGGAATTACGATTCGAAATCAGTACGGATCACACGCCATTGAACTGGATGCGACGAAAACGGCACTCATCGAAGATATGCATTTCGTCGATGCGAAGATGCTGGCTGGGACGGGTCCAAATGAATCAATTAACTTGGATACGCCGGATCCGGTTACAAAAGGCTTTCAATGGAAGTGGTCGGCACAAGACCGGACGCCGAATCACGACATTACGATTCGCAACAACCGCTTCACTCACATTAATGTAGCCATCGGGACGCATCAATATTCGCAAGATCGTCCGCATACCGCTGTCCGCATCCTGAACAATGTGATTGACGGCACGAAGGACCATGCGATTTCGATGATGAATTGGAGCCAGCCTGTTGTTCAATCCAACACGATTCGTAACGTCCGTCGATCAGACGGAAAAGCAATCGCTATTTTAGGGCGCGGGATAGTTGGTGGCAACATCAAACAAAATCGACTGGAAAATGCAGACCGGGCGATTCAATTTCAACCCCACGTCAATTATGGATTTAAGCCGATTTACAACCGATTTACGGATAAAGAAAAATTGAGTTTTCGCCAGAACGAGGTGAATGAGGTCGGAGTGAATCAAGTTGTTTTGTTTTCGAAGTTAGGCACGTTTTCAGCAGAGACATCGGAACGGTTTAATTTTGTTCCATAAAAAAAGCCTATTCCTTTGCGGAATAGACTTTTTTGAATGATTATTTTTGCATCTGTTGCAAGAATGGTTGAATGTCGACTTGCAAAGCTTCCGATAATTTTTTACCGAGTGATTCATCTGCCCGGTAGAAGTTGCAAATCGCAAGCAAGACGGTATTTTCATGGCGGACTTGTTTTAGGTCATCCACGAGGTTGTTGAGAAGAGCTGTTTGTTCTTCTTCTGTTAAGCGACGGTAAACTTCACCGGCTTGTCCGAAGTTATTTGTTTTTTCGATTTCAAGACGTCCGTGAATATCATCATACAACGGTTGGTTTTCTTCCGTGTATTCAGGTGTTTGTTTCGGCTCGTCCTGATAACGGTTCGGCTCATAGTTGACCGGACTCGTTTGTTGTCCGACAGGCATCGCACCGTCACGTTGATAGTTATTGACTTGCGCGAACGGACAGTTGATCGGCAACTGTTGGTAGTTCGTTCCAATACGGTAACGCTGCGTGTCTGAATACGAGAAGAGACGTCCTTGGAGCAACTTATCTTCTGACGGCAACATTCCTGGAATCAGAACACCCGGGTTAAAGCCGACTGACTCTGTTTCAGCAAAGTAGTTATCGACGTTTTTGTTTAGCGTCATCGTTCCGACATGTTGGAATGGGATGACATCTTCGAACCAATCTTTTGTTGCATCGAGCGGATCAAAGTCGAAGTTATCAACATCGGCAGGGTCAAGGACCTGTACGAAAAGATCCCACTCTGGGAACTCGCCGTCTTCAATGGCTTGGAACGTATCGTTCGAAGCGTGATTAAAGTCTTTTCCTTGTACTTCTGTTGCTTGGTCCGCAGAGAGGTTATGGACGCCGATTTTCGGAACCCAACGTAATTTAACGTAAACCGTGTTTCCGTGCGCATTCACCCATTTGAAGGCATGGACGGAAGAACCGCGCATCTTACGGTAGCTTGCCGGAATTCCTTCATCTGTAAACAGGTGCATCAACATGTTTGTTGATTCCGGGCGTAACGTCATGAAATCCCAGTAACGATCCGGATCTTGGATGTTTGTCCGTGGATCTGGTTTTAAAGAGTGAACCATATCCGGGAACTTCATTGCATCACGAATGAAGAAGACCGGTAAGTTATTGCCGACGAAATCCCAGTTTCCTTCTTCTGTATAGAACTTGACAGAGAAGCCGCGTGGATCGCGTAATGTTTCCGGAGAATGTGTACCATGGATGACGGTCGAGAAACGAGCGAATACCGGTACTTCTGTTCCTTCATTTTGAAGGAATGCCGCTTTTGTATATTTTTTCATGGAGTTTTTCACTGTGAATACACCGTGCGCGCCAAAACCGCGGGCGTGAACGACACGCTCAGGAACACGTTCCCGGTCAAAGTGCGCCATCTTTTCAATCAGTTGATAATCTTCCAATAATGTAGGTCCACGACGTCCAGCTGTTCGTGAGTTCTGGTTATCACCGATCGGGACACCTTGATTCGTTGTTAATCGTTTTTCACTCATGTTTATAATTCCCCCTTATGTATAAGATTACATTGATTATAAAACAATAATTATTCTAAATAAAGAATAATGCTCTGCAAATTCTGAAAAGTTAACGATACTTTTTTTAAATACCCCGCGTATGTCAGTTAGAAACTTCTTGCTAAACGTGAACAGGATTGCTATTATAATCAAGTAACTGAGCAACGTTCTGTTGAACAGATATAGCGGCTTGACATCGAGGGAAAACAAGTGCTATGATAGCAAAGTGAAATGACAACAAAGCAGAAGCATCCCGCTTCTCACCACGCATAGTAAACTGTGCTGGTCCATCATGATGATATGCGATGATAGAGTGTTCTCTGATTATTGTATAGGTTATGAGTGTGGGCGGGAAAAACTGCCGACGCTTTTTTTATAGCGTTTTATATCATTCATTTTTCGTGCTCTGCACGATGGAGGTGCTAACCATTAGCAAAGATCTGTTAATCAATGAAGGCATTCGCGCTCGAGAAGTTCGTCTTATCGGAGCGGATGGTGCTCAACTTGGAGTCCAGTCGCGTACGGAAGCGTTACGTTTAGCTGAGGAAGCTGACCTTGACCTCGTCATGGTCGCACCACAAGCGACGCCGCCTGTATGCAAAATCATGGACTACGGTAAATACCGTTTTGAGTTACAAAAAAAGGACAAAGAAACTCGGAAGAATCAGAAAGTGATTCAGATGAAAGAAGTTCGTCTCAGCCCGACGATCGAGGAGAATGACTTCCAAACGAAATTCCGTAATGCGAAGAAGTTCTTAGAGAATGGCAACAAAGTGAAAGCGAGTATTCGTTTCCGTGGACGTGCCATCACTCACTCAGAAATCGGTAGACGTGTCCTCGAACGTCTCGCTACAGAATTGAGCGAGTTCGGTGTCATTGAACAGAGACCGAAGATGGAAGGACGCAGCATGTTCTTAGTGCTTGCTCCAAAGAAAGAAGACTAATCGAATCGAAGTAGGAGGGAATCTCTCATGCCTAAAATGAAATCGCACCGCGGTGCTTCTAAGCGTTTCAAACGTACTGCTTCAGGTAAATTGAAACGTGGTCGTGCTTACACAAGCCACTTATTCGGTAACAAATCAACTAAAGCGAAACGTAAATTACGTAAAGCTAGCATGGTATCATCGGGTGACTTTAAACGTATCCGTCACATGATCGCTAAGTAATTTACCCAATCGTACACAGATTTAGGAGGGAATTTATATGCCACGCGTAAAAGGCGGATATACGACTCGTCAACGTCGTAAAAAACAACTCAAATTAGCTAAGGGCTACTACGGCTCGAAACATACACTCTTCAAGGTTGCAAAACAGCAGGTCATGAAATCTCTCATGTATGCTTATCGTGACCGTCGTCAAAAGAAACGTGACTTCCGTCGCCTCTGGATCACTCGGATCAATGCGGCTGCACGTATCAACGGTCTTTCTTACAGCCGCATGATGCATGGTCTCAAACTTGCAGGTATCGACGTTAACCGTAAGATGCTTGCTGACCTCGCAGTTACAGATGCAACTGCATTTGCTTCACTTGCTGACACAGCAAAAGCAAAATTGAACGCTTAAGTTCAACAATTCGTCGGGGAATTTAATTCTCCGACGATTTTTTTGGATTCATGGTAAAATAAAAAAGCACATTTTTGCACGCTATGGTAATTTTTTTAGAGTAAAAGGAGAATTAAGATGGACTGGTTGACACTTTTTGAAATGCAGGAACAATTGGATAAACGGATTCAGTCAGAACACAATTTGACGGGAAATCAATTTGATGAACGTTTGCTGGCGCTGTTAGTGGAGCTTGGTGAGCTTGCGAATGAAACGCGTTGTTTTAAATTCTGGTCGACAAAAGGACCATCCGCTCAAGTCACGATTCTCGAAGAATATGTGGACGGTGTCCATTTTCTGCTTTCGCTAGGGCTTTCGTTGGATTATCGTAAAAACGCTTTTGTCGAAGGAGATTATTACTTGACGGCAACAGATGCCTTCTTGGATGTCTACAATAAAACAAATGTGTTTGCGATTTCGCGAACAGAGCAAAGCTATGAGGTTTTAATTGGTGCCTACTTAGCATTAGGTGCTACACTTGGATTTACACAAGAAATGATTTTCAAGGCTTATGTCGCAAAAAACGAGGCGAATCACGTTCGCCAAGACAACGGTTACTGAGGAGGAAATCAGATGAACGAACAATTACATATGCTGAAACGTCTTACAGACGCAACGGGTGTTCCAGGGAATGAGAAAGAAGTCCGTCAATTGATGCGGGAATATCTGGAGCCGCACGCAGAAGCCTTTCACCAAGATGGATTAGGAAGTTTGTTTGCTGAACATCAAGGGGCAGGAGAAGATGCACCACGGATTCTGATTGCCGGTCATATGGACGAAGTTGGATTCATGGTCACGAAGATTGATGAGAAAGGGTTTCTTCGTTTTCAACCGCTCGGTGGTTGGTGGGGACAAGTTCTTCTCGCACAGCGTATGAACATTGTTACGTCATCTGGCGAAGTCATTCCGGGTGTCATCGGTGCGAAGCCGCCTCATGTTTTACCACCGGAAGCGCGCAATAAACCAGTTGATATCAAAGACATGTTCATCGATATCGGTGCCACTTCAAAAGAAGAGGTAGAAGGTTGGGGGATTCGACCGGGAGATACGGTTGTTCCGCATTGCGAATTTACTGTGATGAAAAATGAGAATTTTTTAATGGCAAAAGCGTGGGATAACCGGGTAGGTTGCGCGATTGCCATCGAAGCCATCAAACGTTTAAAAGAAGAGGGACATCCGAACACGATTTTCGCCGGTGCCACCGTCCAAGAAGAAGTTGGATTACGTGGGGCTCAAACGATTGCGAACTTGATTCGACCGACGATTGCCTTTGCAGTCGATACGGGCATCCCGGGTGATACACCGGGTATGACGGATCGGGAAGCGTTGTCGAAACTCGGAGAAGGTGTTCAAGTCATCATCTTTGACGCAACGATGATTGCACACCGTGGATTGGTTGACTTCGTAACAACTGTCGCAAAAGAAGAAAACATTAAATATCAATTGGATCTGACACCGGGTGGTGGAACGGATGCAGCGAAATTCCACCTGTCGCATACAGGGGTACCTTCACTTGCCTTGACTGTTCCAATCCGGTACCTGCATACCAACGTTTCAATCATGCATAAAGCAGATTTCGAGGCAGCTGTCGACTTGATCGTCGCTGTCACAAAACGTTTAGACGCAGAGACGGTTCAAGCGATTTATGAGGGGTAAACAATGAAACATATTTCTTCCGCAAAAAACGAGATCGTCAAACAATGGAAAAAACTTTTAACAAAAAAAGGACGCTTGCAAACCAAACGTTTTCTGATTGAAGGAGAACATTTAGTCGAAGAAGCGGTCCGCGCCGGCATCATCAAGGAATTGATCGTCCGTGAAGACGTTCAAGTACCGGGTTCTTGGAAAAAGAATGCGGCTGATTTGATCACAATCGACGAGTCCGTTGCGAAAGTATTATCCGAAACCGAAACGACACAAGGGATTTTCGCGGTTTGCGAAATGAAAGAGCAGACGGAGCGCTTAGAGCGTGGTCGTTATCTCTTGCTGGATCGCCTTCAGGATCCGGGTAACGTCGGGACGATGATCCGGACAGCGGATGCTGCTGGATTTGATGGCGTCATCGTTGGACACGGAACGGTTGATGTCTACAACAGTAAAGTCCTCCGGGCAACACAAGGCTCCATTTTCCATCTTCCGGTCATCATGATGTCACTGGAAGACGCTATTCAAGATTTACATGAACTGGGTGTCTTCATTTTAGGAACGGCACTGCGGGATGCGCAACCGTATACGGAAGTCGGCAACATCGGGGCGATTGGTCTGGTCATCGGAAACGAGGCACAAGGGGTTGCACCTGAGTTACTCAATCAATGTGATGGACGGGCATACATTCCGATTCGCGGAAAAGCGGAATCGTTGAATGCAGCAGTCGCAGCCGGAATTTTACTGTATCATTTTGCGAGCGTGGATTGAATCACTGACCCGTTCATGCTAAAGTAAATGACAGCAGAACAATTATAATGAGACGTTGATGGAACAGAGTAGGTTGGAAAACGATTCGATTAGGGAGAAGAAGCCCTGGACTGAAAGCTTCTTTACGAATCCGCTGACTGAATTCACTCCGGAGTCGCACGAGAGATCGTGACGGGAAGCGCCCGTTATCGCGCTACTTGAGGACTTGATGAATTCAGGTCAAACAAGGGTGGTACCACGATTACATTGAATCGTCCCTTCGGCATAATGTCGAAGGGGCGATTTTTTTATTTGAGAAAAGGAGTGATGAACATGCGGGAACAATTAGAAGCACTTCGTGACGAAGCGCTGCAACTCGTAAATCAGGCAAGTACACAAAAAGAATTGAACGATGTACGGATCAAATACCTTGGGAAAAAAGGTCCGATTACGGAAGTCCTTCGTGGGATGGGTAAATTATCGGCTGAAGAACGTCCGGTCGTGGGTGAGATTGCCAATGCCGTGCGCGGAGTGATCCAAACGGAGCTCGAGCAACGTCTTGTAGACGTCAAACAACAAGAGATGGATGCAAAATTAGCACTTGAGGCGATTGACGTGACGCTTCCGGGCCGACCGAAACAAGTCGGACAAGCGCATTTGTTGCAACAAGTGACGGATGAAATCGAAGATATCTTCGTGGGTCTCGGTTACACGATTGCGGAAGGACCCGAGGTCGAACAGGATTTATTTAACTTCGAAATGTTGAATCTGCCGAAGGATCATCCGGCACGTGATATGCAGGATTCATTTTACATCACGGACGAAATCTTGATGCGGACGCATACGTCGCCGGTTCAAGCACGGACGATGCTCGCTTCAAAAGGAGAACCGATTCGAATTCTCTGCCCGGGTAAAGTCTACCGCCGGGATGAAGATGATGCGACGCATTCACACCAGTTCATGCAAGTCGAAGGACTTGTCGTCGGTGAAGACATCTCGATGGCTGATTTAAAAGGAACGCTCGAAGCGTTCGTTAAACAAATGTTTGGTGAAGCACGTGAGATTCGGTTACGTCCAAGCTTCTTCCCGTTCACAGAACCGTCGGTCGAAGTCGATGTCTCCTGCTTCAAATGTGGTGGTAAAGGATGTAATATCTGCAAACAGACAGGTTGGATTGAAATTTTAGGAGCCGGAATGGTTCATCCACATGTGTTGGAAATGGCAGAATACGATAGTACGAAAATGTCTGGATTTGCCTTCGGGATGGGGATTGAACGAATCGCCATGTTGAAATACGGCGTCGACGATATTCGCCACTTCTATACGAATGACGTTCGCTTCAGCGAACAGTTTTAAGGGGGAAAACAGATGTTAGTCTCAAAACAATGGTTACAGGAATTTGTCGATGTTCGTCAAACATCAGGTCAGGAACTCGCTGATTTGATTACGAAAAGTGGAATTGAAGTCGAAGGGGTCGAAGTACGTGACGCCGAACTGAACAATATCGTCGTCGGTCGCGTTCTGACGAAAGAAAAACATCCGGAAGCGGATAAACTCAATGTCACGACCGTCGATATCGGCCAAGCAGAACCGGTTCAAATCGTCTGTGGGGCACCGAATGTCGATGTCGGACAGGATGTCATCGTAGCGCGTGTCGGCGCACGTCTTCCGGGAATCAAAATCAAGCGGGCGAAACTGCGTGGAGTTGTTTCGGAAGGCATGATTTGTTCCCTCGAAGAACTTGGCTTTGAAAAAAAATACATCCGCGAAGACGAGCAGGACGGAATCCATACATTCCGTGAAAACGTCGAACCGGGTCAAGATGTATTAGAAGTGCTCGGGATGCATGATGAAATTCTGGAACTCGGGCTGACACCAAACCGTTCGGACTGTCTCAGCATGTACGGCGTCGCCCACGAAGTCGCGGGAATCTTGAATACGAAACCGGTCTTCCCGACGGTCGACGTGACGGAAGCATCGGAAACTACGGCTGTCGAAGTCCGACTGGATTCGGAAGCCTGCTCGTTTTACGCAGCACGTGAAATTCGGGACATCGTCATTGCCGAATCGCCACTCTGGTTAAAAAATCGTCTGATCGCCAACGGCATTCGTCCAATCAACAATGTCGTCGACATCACGAACTTTGTTTTACTGGAGACAGGGCAACCACTCCATGCTTTTGATGCCCAAAAACTCGGCAACCAGATTGTTGTTCGTCAAGCAACTGCCGGCGAAACGTTCCAGACACTGGATGAAGTGGAACGGACACTCGACCCATCGATGCTCGTCATCACAGACGGTGAGCGTCCGGTCGCACTGGCAGGCGTCATGGGCGGGGCGAATACAGAAGTTGATGCAACGACGACATCGATCGTCCTTGAATCGGCATATTTCGCTCCTATCTCCGTTCGGAAAACAAGCCGTGTCTTAGGTCTGCGTTCGGATTCAAGTTCACGCTTTGAAAAAGGCGTCGACCCACGCCGCGTCCTTCTGGCGCTTGATCGGGCCGCAACATTGATTGCGGAAGTAGCGGGCGGGACGATCCTTGCCGGCACAGCGCAAGCCGGTGCTCTGCAACTGGAGGATCATTTGATCGAAGCAAGTGTCTCATACATCAACCATCGTCTGGGAATGGAAATCGAAGGTACGGTCATGCAGGACTTGCTCGAACGCCTTGGTCTTGGTGTTGAACTATCGGCAGATGCGTTGACGGTCAGTGTACCGACACGCCGCCAAGATTTGATGATTCCGGCGGACTTAGCGGAAGAAGTTGCACGCCTGTACGGATACGATGCCTTAACATCGAGCCTGCCAAGCGAAGCAAGCCGTGGATTCTTACCGAAACGGAATCAACACCGTCGACACATTCGTCGTCTCCTTCAAGGTGCCGGATTGTCACAAGCCATTACGTATTCGTTGACGAGTGAACAACGGGCGATGCAATTTAACGAGCAACACGATTTGCATCCCGTCAAACTGGCAATGCCGATCAGCGAAGCCCGTTCGACATTACGGACATCTCTGATTCCAGGATTGTTGGAAGTCGCGCAACACAATGTCGCGCGTCAGCACGCCGATCTTGCGTACTACGAACTCGGCAGTGTTTATCTCCAGCGCGATGCCTCACTGGAAACATTACCGCTTGAACAGGAAATGGTAGCCGGTCTCATGGTTGGTCTCGCCGAACAACATCGTGTCCACGGAACACATGTCAAAACGGATTTCTTCGTCATGAAAGGGATTGTGGAGACGTTGGCTGAGGCACTTGACGTGTCCTTGACGTATGAATCGGTCAAGATGCCGTCGATGCACCCGGGTCGGACGGCACGCGTCTTCCTGAACGGCGAGTCGATTGGGTTTGTCGGACAAGTCCACCCTGGGTTGTCTAAAGAGGAGTACGGGTTAAAAGAAGTGTATGTATTCGAAGTGGATGCGATGGCCCTCCATTCCAAAGAAGCACTCGTGTATCAAGAAATTTCCCGCTTCCCGTCGATGACGCGTGATGTCGCGGTTGTCCTTGACCGCTCGGTAACGGCGAGTGAAGTCGAAACCGTCATCACTCAAGCAGCAGGACCACTTCTGCAACGAGTGGAACTGTTTGATGTCTACACCGGCGAGAACGTTCGGGAAGATCAAAAATCATTTGCATTTTCATTACGGTATCAAAATAAAGAACGGACACTGGTGGATGAGGAAGTCACGACAGCCCATCAACAGGTGGTCGAAGCACTCCAATCGACGTTTGACGCCGAATTGCGTGCTTAATAGCCAGAACGAGCCTTCGGGATGACAGTCATGTCATCCCGTTTTTTTATTTTTTTGTCTTCTTCGTTTGAGATACAGCCGGACTACAGGTGGTCTACAGGTCCGCTCGATAAGATGAAGTCAGAAGATAAAAGGAGGCAGACAGATGAATTTTTTAAAACGGGCAGGAAAAAGCATCATGGCACGAAAGGGGAAAACGTTGATTCTGTTGATTATCTTATCGGTCATCGGATCACTGGTTCTATCCGGATTTGCCATTCAACATGCCGCGAAGTCAGCGGGAGAAGAAGCACGAAAGGAATTAGGGGCGACAGTTACGCTTCAAGTCGACCGGCAAAAACAGATGCAAGAACGTCAAGGGTCCGGTGAACGGGGGCGACCCGAGCAACAAGCGATCAGTTTAGAAGAAATTGAATCCATTGCGAAACTCAGTAAAGTGAAATCGGTCAATTACGTCTCGCAAACAACAGCGACTTCGAGCACTGTCGATCCCGTGACGAGTGAGGCGACAGATACGTCCGACTCACAAGGACCGGGGGCGGTGGAGCTGCCGGAAGGAATGACGACACCTGATTTTTCGCTGAACGGTGTGACGAGTATGGAACTTCTGGCTACGTATACTGCGGGCACTTTGAAAATGGTGGATGGAGAAGCGCTGACGGCAGAGTCTCCGGAGAACAGTGTTGTCATCGATGAAAATTTGGCGGCGGAAAATGAGTTGAACGTCGGGGATACGATTAAAATAACAGCAACGACAACGGCACAATCGCAGAAATTAACCATCATCGGGTTGTCGACATCGACGGAAGCAACGTCAGATGCCGGATTCCGGGCTGCCGGCTTCATGGATGCGATGAATCAAATGTACGTGGCCAACGATACATTAGCCCAGTTCGCAACGGAGGACGGTCAAGTCAGTCTATCGAGTGCCGTGTATTCGTTAAACGATCCGGCGAGCATCGCGGCGTTTAAAAAGGAAGCCGAACTTGCGGCAAGCGACCTGGATTGGGATACGTACGTATTGGATGCTAATGATGCAGCGTATCAAAAAATGGTCGGTCCGATTGAACAAGTCGCTTCCTTCTCAAAATCAGTCGTCTATCTCGTCAGTATCGCGGGCGGATTGATCCTTGCACTCTTGATTTTGTTATCGGTGCGGGAACGTCGAAAAGAGATGGGGATTTTACTGGCGATGGGTGAAAAACGTTCAAAATTGATAGGACAATTATTGGTCGAGACGTTTGCCATCGCAGCAGTAGCATTTTTGATCACGTATGCAACAGGCGGCATGACATCACAATTCATGACGGATCAATTATTGAATCGTGAAGTGACTGAAGCAGCGAGTTCGGTTGCGACACAAACCGGCTTTGGAGGTCCGGGTGGTCCGGGACAACAACTGTTGAACAGTATCCCGCAAATCACGGAGATGACAACGAAAATTGACTGGACCACGCTGATTCAAGTGGCTGAAATCGGAAGTCTCATCGTTCTCCTGTCTGTTCTGTTACCAGCAATTGCTTTGCTCCGCATGAATCCAAAAGAAATTTTACTACGGGAGGATTAATCCAATGACAATCTTACAAATGAATGAAGTGTCCTATGCCTATACATCCGGCAGTCAGATTCAGCATATCTTAAAGGAAGTCTCGATTGAATTCCAAGCCGGTCATTTTTATGCCATTCTCGGAGAATCCGGTTCGGGGAAAACAACAGCGCTCAGTTTGTTGAGTGGTCTCGATTCACCAACGGCAGGACGGATTGAGTATGAGGGACGAAATTTGCGGAAAATCGGATTGACGACGTACCGCTCTCGGCATGCAGCGACAGTATTCCAAGCCTTCAATTTGTTGACGTATATGAATGCGATCGATAATGTCATCGTTGCTCTGGAAATCAGCGGCAGACGCGTCAAGTCGAAGCGGAGTCACGCGTTGATGTTGCTGGCCGAGGTCGGATTAGACGAAGCGCATGCCGAGAAAAAAGTCCTCCAGCTGAGTGGAGGACAGCAGCAGCGGGTGGCAATCGCTCGGGCGTTAGCGACGGAAGCCCCGATTATTCTTGCCGATGAGCCGACAGGTGCGCTTGATGAGAAAACAGCGGCTGACATCATTCAGTTGTTTCAACGGTTGGCTCATGAGTCGAATCGCTGTGTCATTACCGTCACCCATTCAGCCGAAGTCGCACGTGCAGCAGATCATATCATCGAACTGAAGCAACAACGTTTTCAAATGAGAACGAATCTACACCCGCAAACGGTATCACAGTGATTCACCTATACCAAAAACACCGGATGGTCCGCGTTCCCTTAAGAACGAAGGATGTCATTCGGTGTTTTTTTGTATGTGAAGCCATTAAGAAGCGAGCGTTTGGTCGTGGGGAGGTTGATTTTGACGGTTAAATACAAAGTAGATGAAACCACTGGTAAGGACGATGATGCTGCAAAACAAGAACATCTTCGAGTAACCGATGCCTGCTGCCAGGCTTGAGAGCAGTAACGCCCCGAGACCAAATCCGATGTCATATGCCAAGAAAAAGGTGGAGATGGCTTTTCCCTTCTGATGCGGAGCGGCATACGTCAGCATGACCGTTTGAAGACCAGGGAAGACCGAGGCAGAACCGACACCGATGATCAGCGCGGCCAACAACAGTCCGAAAAGTGACGGGAATGTTCCTAAAATCAGAAAACCAACGGCATATAAACAAAAAGACGGAAACAAGACGAAGCCGGGACCTTTTTGATCAAACCATTTCCCGGCCAAAGGACGGATGGCGACCATTCCAAGCGCGACGACGGCATAAAAATAAGAGGCATACGTAATGTGTCCGATTGTGTCCGCATAAAGGGAAATGAAGGCAGATGTACTGGAAATCGCGACGCCGGCCAGAATCGTAGCAACGAGTAACAGGGGACGCGATAAAAATAAGGATTGGTGCAGACGAAACACCCGTGTGCTCGGCACATGCTGACTCGTCAACGGAAGACGAAGCATGAGCATAAACGAAACCAGTGCAAGTAAAGCGACCATGATGAAATACACGACGAACGCTTGTTGTTGAATCAATGCTAATCCGATGACCGGACCTAAAACGGAAGCCAGATTCATCGAAAGAACAAAATAGCCCATACCTTCTCCTTGGCGTGATTTCGGGATGAGTGTCGTCACAGCCAAGCTGATCGAGGAAGATAACATACCAAAACTAAATCCGTGCAACACTCGGACGGCAATCAGATAGAGGAACGAGTCGAGCGGCAGGACAAAGACATATAACAGACTCATGAACGTAAACAATCCTGCCGACAGAAGCAACATCCGCTTTAAGTCAAATCGATCGAGCCAATGACCGATCAAGGGGCGTGAACAGACGGTTGCTAAAATGAAGCTTGTAACGACCCAACCGAGTGCCGCTTGTGAGACGTCAAACCGTTTAGCGGCGAGTAACGGCAAGGAAGCATTTAATAAATAAAATGTGATGAACAGAAACAGGTTGATCACAAGCGTCAAGACATAGTGGCGATGGAATAAACGGTTTTTCAATGAAGTTCCTCCTGTTCATCGGGTCGGTGTGTCGCCAGCAGGTGTGTCAGGATGGAGCCCATCATCTGCCGTTCGTCGTTCGAAAGCGTTTCTAAAAAACGCTGATGGGCAGCCTGGACTGCTTGATCAATGGCTTCAAAAATATCATGTGCTTGTCGCGTCAAGGTGACGGTACGCTTTCGGCCAGATCCTGTCCGAGAAATAAAGCCGAGTGTCTCGAGTCGCGTGACGGTTTTCGTGACAGCTGGTTTTTCGATGACCAAATATTTGGATAAAGCGACTTGGGAGACGGGTTCAAGTATCGCAACAGCCTTTATTAAAGCCCATTGACCGGTGTGTAACGAAAACGGAGCAAGCGCAACATCGATGTCGCGTTTGACGAGGCGTGCTACTTTGGACAATTGACCCAGTAAGTCTTCTTGGTGGGCGGACATAAAAAACCTCCTTTAAGTTAACTAGTTAACTTAAAGGAGTATACCGAATCCAACAGGATGTTGGCAAGGCGAGTCAAGATGTTTTTGGAAAAACGATTTGAACCGTCACTTGATCCCTCGTACCGTGCAGATGCGCCGCGACACCTAAACGTTCCATGATTTGATGAACCAAATATAATCCCAGTCCGCTCCCTCCATGAATCCGATTTCGGGACTGTTCCGAACGGACGAGTGGATCAAACCAGTCCGCTGTTTCACTTGTATCGTGAAGAGTCGGTTGATTCGTAATCGTTAAGAGGGTCTCCGTATCGGTCAGATGTGTCGTAATCTGGATGGTTCCCGCGTTTGCCGTATAGGAGACCGCGTTCATCAGGAGATTGTGCAAAGCGCGACCGAGTAAAGAGGGATCACTTCGAACCGATACAGCATCACCGGTCACGGAAACGTGTAACCGGCGTTCCGTGATGAAGTTCTCCAGCGGATGCAATTGTTGCTGCAACATCTGATGTAAATCAATATCGTGTTCCTCAAGTGCTACTTGTTCGACACGGGCGACTTCAAGAAGTTCGGCGAGTAATGCTTCCATGTTCTCGATGACTTGACCCGCGCGTTCCAAGTAATAGTCCCGGTCTTTGTAAGCCCCGAGATTTAGTGACATCCCTTCAATCTGTCCCTTGATGATCGTCAACGGTGTCTTCAACTCATGGGAGATGGCGAGAAATAAGTGGCGTCGTTCCGTATCGCGCTGCCGGTCCTTTTCTGACTCCAAACGCAATTGTTCGTTTGATGCCTGCAGAGAGTGCATCGTTAATTCCAGTTTTGTTGCCAGACGGTTGATATTTCTCGACAAATCACCCAACTCATCAGATGAAGTATGGTGTGTCCGTACGGAAAAATTTAAATGAGCCAGTTCTCGTGTAGCTTGATTGATTGTCAGCAATGGACGCGAAATCGTTCGTGAATAGAGGAAAGCAGCTAAAACAGCTAACAACAACAACGGTAAAATGATGTAAGGCGCAAGATTCAGAATCACACTTTTCACTTCGTCGATGGGTTGAATCATTTGATTGGCATCTAAAATCAAGGTCTGATCCGTCAAGTCAAGGGTCAACGATTCTTGAATCATTCCCTCCGGTGCATTCGCATTAAAGGATCGCGCTTGACGAAGAGGGGCACGTTCGAAGCCCGGTGCGTAAAACAACTGATTGGATTCCGTCCAAAGTGAAAATCGGATTCCCTGATCCGAAAGTTGGTCGAGTGTCGCAATCAACTCCGAACTGGACGTCTGTTGACTGATGTTTTTAATGTCCAGCATCGTCGTATGAAATTGCTCTTCCCGGTAACTTTGATAATAAGACGGTAAAGTGGCGTATAAAAAGCCCACGGTTGACAGGACGGCAATTATCAGTAAACTAACGGTTAACAAAAATAATTTCCATGTGATCCGATGGCGTTTAATGATGCGCTTCAAGTTTATATCCGACTCCTTTTACGGTCTGAATGTACGGGACATTGATTTTTTTTCGGAGATTTTTAATGTGAGTATCCAGGAAACGGGTGTCTCCGAATGCTTCAAATCCCCATAGTTGTTGAATCAGTTGTTCCCGCTCCAAAACACGACCAGGATGTTCAAGCAGTAAATGAAGGATTTGAAATTCCTTTAACGTCAAAATGATAGCGTTACCAGAAATTAAAACGTTATAGCTTGCCGGAAATAGGGTAATTTCACGAAAAGAGAGTTCTTCTTCGACATTCGTTTGAATGCGTCGAATGATGGCTTCGATTCTGCGTAACAAGACACGTAACGAAAAAGGTTTGGCGATGTAGTCATCAATCCCAAGATCAAACCCCTTCACCTGATTCTCCTCATCTTGTAGAGCGGTCAAGAAAATGATAGGTGTTTGAGAGCTTTTTCGAATTTGTTGCGCGACTTCGAATCCATCCAAAAAAGGCATCATGATATCTAACATGATTAAATCAAAGGCAGCCGTCTGATGAAGCTTAAGAGCTTCCATGCCATTAGCTGCGCTCGTGACTTGATAACCGCTGGATTCCAACAGTTCGGTCAAAAGTTCACGGATGTCAAATTCATCTTCCGCGATTAAAATATGTGTCATTCATTTTCACCTCTTCCTCAGTTGTATCATGACTATCTGAAGTTTAGCTGAAGATGAAACGACTTGTGTTCTTTTTTTAGACAAAACCAGTCAGAATGTAGCTACCGTTCGTTTACACATAAAAGGAGAGAACATACACCATGAATCGTCCATACAAACACTTGTCAGAATTAATTGCCTTATTTCAGCTTACGTGTGAGGAAGACCCAATCGTTACGAGTATCGAAACAGACTCACGCCAAGTGACAACAGGAAGTTTGTTTATTTGTGTACGTGGTTACACGGTAGACGGGCACCAGTATGCACGAGAAGCAACAGAGAACGGTGCGGTCGCGATTTTAGCGGAAGAACCACTTGAAGGGATGACTGTCCCGGTCATCGTGTTACCGAATACAAAGCAGGCGGCCGGACGAATTGCCGACTTATTTTATGACCACCCAAGCCGACAGCTCCGGGTTTACGGCATAACAGGGACGAACGGCAAAACGACGACGACGAAATTAACGTATGATTTATTCCGCTCCGCCGGACATAAAGCAGGGATGATCAGTACCGTCGGAGCGATGATTGACGGCGAGATGATTGACACCCCGAATACGACACCGGAAGCCGTCATTCTGCATCGATTGTTACATCAAATGGTTGAACAAGGTGTGACGGATTGTGTGTTGGAAGTCTCCTCACACGCCCTCATGGAAGGGCGGGTCGAAGGGGTTCAGTTCCATGCGGCTGCCTTTACGAATCTGACACACGATCATCTGGATTATCATGCGTCGATGGAGGAATATGCTGAAGCAAAAGCGTTGCTGTTTGAACAAGTGGCGACAAGCGGAGGAAAAGCTGTTGTCCTGAACGAGGCAGATCCAACGAGTGCACTCATGGCTAAAGCTGCAAACGGAGTGCCGGTCCTGTGGTATGCGACAGAGGAAGCGTCAGATGCTCCGATTGCTGTCGAGTGGCAGGAGGAGACCGTCCGGGTCCGTTTGGACGGAACCGTCACGGAAGTCCCGGTCTTTCTTTTAGGTGACTTCAATGCCGCGAATCTGGCAGCAGCCATCGGCTTGATGCGTGCGGGTGAGGTCAACATGTACCAACTGATTCGGCACATACCGGAGCTTCGTTTACCAAAAGGGCGACTGGAGCGTGTTCCGTTTGACGGATGTGAAATCTACATTGACTATGCCCATACTCCAGACGGATTGGAAAAATGTTTAAAGGCATTGTCTGTTCCGAACGAACCGCTATACATGGTCTTAAGTGCCGCCGGAGAACGTGATCGTTCAAAACGACAGGAGATGGGACGAATTGCCAGTCAGTACTGTGAGGGAATCATCGTCACCGTTCATGATCCAAGGCGGGAAAACCCGCAACAAATCATCAAGGAACTGATTGCAGAGATTGCCCCCCGGAAAATCATCACCTGTCACGAAACACGAAAAGAAGCCTTGCAGATTGCAGCGAAAATCGCTTTGACGGGAAAACGAATCGTCATTGTCGGAAAAGGGCATGAACGGTTTGAACGGATCGGTATGAATGATGTGCCGTTTGATGAGATGAAGATTTTGACGGAAGAATTAAGCCGATTGTCCGGTCAAGAATCCGCCATTTGACACTCCCACGGCTACAGCCGCAAGCTCATCCTTCGGGATGAATGGGATTCTGAAGTGCTTGTGCGAGCGCAGTCCATTTCTGTTTTGCTCAAGCCTTCAGATGAGGGTGTGCCATCACCCCTCCTGAGACAGACCCTAAAGGTTCTCAGGCTGATTGACTGTTACCATCAACCACAGGTGCATATCTAATATTCATCGCACCGACTAAATCTCTGTGCTTTTTGAATCCACATGGACAAAAATAGGTTCGATCTTTCGCTTTGTTTCTTTTACCGCAAGAAGGACATGTCTGAGACGTGTACGCAGGATTGACGTACTCAACCTTGATTCCTTCCAAATTTGCTTTGTATTCGATGAATGTTGCTAGGCGATAGAACGACCATGTATGCAGATTCTGATTGTTTTTACGGCTTGTTCTTGCCGTCTGCCGGATGTTCGCCAGTCTTTCTAGGCGAATGACAGAAACGTGATTCTCTTTCGCAAATGAAACGATCGCACGACTTACCTTGTGATCTTTGTCTCTCATCCAACGTTGCTCTTGATTATTTAGTTTCTTGATTGCGTTCAGCTTCTTCTTTTGACCGAGCTCTTTCCGTCTCGCACGAAACTTGCGTTTCATGTATTTGTTCTCGCGTCCGTTCCCGAAGAACCTCGCCTTGTCGCCATCAGTCGTTGCGACTGCCGGGACTTTCAAACCCAGATCCACACCGAGAACCTTGGAGCCGGTCTTCTCGGTCGTGAGAAGCGTGACAGCGATCTGGGCAATCCATTTGTTCGACTTCTTCGTGATGCGTAGCGTTCCCAACTTATTGTTCAGGAGTGAGAAATTGCGATTGTGTGTATCGACCATTTCTGCTTTAATTGCCATCTTCTTTGCCTTCCCGTCCATCATGATCGGAAGAGAAATCGACTCGAAATCGAACGAATAGTTCTGGTTGTTCCATGTGCAGTAGGGTTTCTTGAGGATAGGGATGATTTTGAATTTGGATTTCTTGACTTTCTTGAAGAGGCTTTGGGCGTCTTTGATGACTTGGTTCTTGACGGCGCTAGGCAAATGAGACTGGACATTCTTGCTCGTCAGCTTAAGCATCGTTTCTGCCTCTACCATATCTGAGACCAGTTGGTTGGCCGTGTGGATATAAGTTCCCATCATACGCTTCAAAATAGATTGTTGTACTTTGGTAGGACGAAGTTTGATGTTCACCGTTAATGTCTGATTCAAGGTGTCACCCCCTTGTTTTTTGTTGCTCGACATAACGCTTGATTGTTTCGCTCGACACATTTCCGGCGGTCGAAACGAAGTAGGAACGCGTCCAAAGACTTGGCAAGTGTTGAAGATGAGGAAATTCCGCTCTTAATTTTTTAGATGTCACGCCTTTGATTTTTGCCATGATATCAGCAGGACTGAGTGTTGGAGGGGCATTGAGGAACAGATGTGTATGATCTCGATCACATAATAAGGCGATGGTATGGATTTCTAAGCTTTCACAGATCTCCTGCACCAATTCTTTGAAACGTCCTTCTATATCGAGGGCAAAAAACGAAATGATAATGGATCAGAGAAACGGTGGTCTGGGTTCTTCGATAGTTGTTTTTCATATTGACAATGTATCCTTTCAAACAACTTACTGCAACGCAAAAAAATATTTTCGGATACATGAAGTGCCAAAACCTTCGGCTTCTTTGTGGGCACTCCGTATCCGACCGAGCTTTCATCCCACCTCTAAAGGAGTGGGATGAAAGCTCAAAAATTCTGTAAAAACCGACCATGCTGAAATCATGGTCGGCTTCGTTTTTCGGCTAATGCTTGTGCTTTTTTCGTGTTGGCAAAATGAAACTTCGTCCAATCCTTCAGACGATCCGGTCCGTAACGCAACAAAAGGGAAGCGGCGACCTGATCGACCTTGGCACCTGCTCCTTTTGGAATCTCGGTTCCTGCCTGTTGGCTCAGCTGATCCATTTCCTTAAGGAAGATGGCACGTGCCAGGATCGAAGCGGCAGCGACAGCAACGTGAAGACCTTCTGCCTTTGTTGAAAAGTAGACATTGTCTTTGACTTGTTTTGCTTCCCCGGACAAATGTTTATAATACGTTGCTTTTTCAGCAAACTGATCAATTAAGATTGCCTGCGGCGGGTGGTCCAGTTTTTCGAGTAAACCGTTCAGCGCCGTATTGTGAAGCAGGGCAGTCATTTTCCCTTGTGTCATCGTCTGTTGCATCCGGTTGTACTCCGGAGTATGTAAAATACGGTAGTCATACGGAATGACAGCATGAAGGTCCCGTGCAATTTTGCGGATTTCCGGATCAGAGACGTTTTTTGAATCACGGACACCAAGCTCACGGACCAGTTCGATGTGTGAATGATCGACATAAGCGGCGACGACGACCAACGGACCAAAAAAATCACCTTTTCCGACTTCGTCACTTCCGACGACAGACCACTTGGCAAATCCCTCCGGAAGGGTCGCACTTGCCGTGGAAGCAGTCTTTTTGGCAATCGCCGATCCGTAACGGGCGGAAATGGTTTCAGCGTCTCGTCCTTGAAACATCACCTTTCCGGAATTATAGACCGTCACGATACATCCTGGTGTACGCGCGGCAAAACGTGCGTAAGCAGGAGGCGAAATACGCGCTCCTTCAAAATCAGAAATGACGGACTCTTGTTTTTCATTTGTTAACTTTAATACGACCGTTCCCATAACATGATCACCCTTTCGAAAATAAGCATACCATCCTTAAGACGGATGGTGGACTTCTTTTCCTATTTGAAAAATGATGGTACTATATGAAAGAAGCAAAGTATGAGGAGGACAGGAAAATGGCTGATTCAGAAGGGTTGAACCGGACGACGATTCATATCGCAGGGAATGACTATACGATTGTCGGAACGGAGTCACCTGAACATGTACGCGAAGTGGGTCTCCTCGTGGATACGAAAATTCGTGAAATTAGAGACCAAGCCCCACAACTAGATGTTCGTCAAATTGCTGTTTTAGCAGCTCTCAATATCGGTAGTGATTATGTAAAAATTAAAAAGAATTTGGGTGAGCTTTAAAAATGATTTCTTTTGTAATCTTATTGTTTCTGGCTTTAGGAACGATGACGGGTGTGCGTCGCGGAGTAGTCTTGCAGGCGGGACATTTGTTGAGTTTAATCATCTCGTTTATCGTCGCGTTATCGTTTTACGATGAGCTGGCCAAACAATTTAAATTATGGATTCCGTACCCATCGACACTGGACGATGCGGGAATTGACTTGACGATGTTTTCGATTCCAAGCTCAGTTGGACTAGATGAAGTTTTTTATAAGGCCTTTTGGTTCATCGTCTTATTTTTTGGAACGAAAATCATCTTATCGATCATCATTGCGATGTTTGATTCCTTAACGAACATTCCAATCTTGAAGCAGGTAAAAGGACTCTTGGGTGGTGTGTTCGGTTTCATTGAGATGTACATCTTCATTTTCTTGATTCTGTTCTTGGCGGCTTTTGCACCGGTGCAGTCGATTCAAGATGCCATCGCCAATTCAAGCTTAGCCTCCTTCATGATTCAACATACACCGTTGCTTGCAGAATGGTTGATGGAAAAAGTCGGTTTGATAAAATAACGTGCTCCCGTTGAAAGGGAGCTTTTTTTGAGGGGAGAATTGAACATGCGGACAACACAAGACGCCATTCGACATTTGGAACGAATTTCAGTTTATCTGGAAGTAAAGGGTGAAAATCCGTTTAAAATCAATGCGTTTCGTAAGGCAGCCAGCCTGCTTGAAGCAGCAGAACTCGACTTCATGGCGATTGAGGACTTTACGGCGATGAAAGGTATCGGAAAAGGAACGGCAACGGTCCTGGAAGAATTCCGCGATACCGGATCAAGTACGGCTTTGACGGAGCTGGAACAGCAAGTGCCGGAAGGATTGATTGCCCTGCTGAAAATACCGGGACTCGGTGGGAAAAAGTTGGCGAAATTGCATGAAGTCGGTGTCATTGATGCAGATTCCTTCGCGGAAAAATTGGCGGATGGTACAGTAGAAGCAATGCCAGGATTCGGGAAAAAGACGGTTGAAAAATACAGTAAGGCACTCGAGACCTTTGAAACACGACCAGAACGATTGCCATACGGCGTCATGCGTAAAAGTGTCAGCGAACTGGAGCGGACATTAGCGGGAATCGATCAGATCATCCGTTTTGAAGTCGGGGGCAGCTTCCGTCGGGCGGAAGAAACGTGTAAGGATCTTGATTTCATCATCTCGACCGAGCACCCAAAAGAGGTAAAAGCACAATTACTGGAAATCGAACAGATCGATGAAATCATTGCTGCCGGGGAGACGAAAGTATCGATCGTCCTGAAACGGGACGATGCCTATATTGCAGTCGATTTCCGGTTGGTCGATGATTTGGCGTTTGCTTCGACGTTACACCATTTCACGGGATCAAAGGATCATAATGTCCGGATGCGGCAACTTGCGAAAGAGCGAGGGGAAAGCATCTCGGAATACGGGATTGAGACAGCAGAGGGTCTCGTACAACCGAAAACGGAGGACGAATTGTTCGCCCGTTACGGTTTACCGTTCATTCCGCCTGAACTGCGGGCCGGACGGTTGGAATTCGAGGCAGATTTAAGCCGGTTAATCCGCGAAACGGATATTCAGGCGGATGTCCACATGCATACGACATGGTCGGACGGCACGTTGTCCGTCGAAGAACTCGTTGATGCCTGTGCCGCGCGGGGGTATTCGTGGATGGCGATTACTGATCACAGTAAATATATGAAGTTCGTCAATGGTTTGACGGAAGAACGCTTACGGAAACAGCGGGTGGAAATTGAAGCAGCCCGGCAAAAACATCCGGAGATGACGATTTTATGCGGTGTCGAGATGGATATTTTACCGGACGGTTCATTGGACTACGATGATACGTTTTTACAAGAAATGGACTATGTCATCGCCTCGATTCATTCCAAATTCGATCAGACGGAAGAGGAAATCATGCAACGGTTGGAAAATGCCTGCCGTAATCCGTATGTTTCTTTGATTGCCCATCCGACCGGACGAATCATCGGACGCCGGGAAGGATATGCGGTCAACATCGACCGGTTGGTTGAACTGGCGGCAGAGACGGGCACGGCACTGGAATTAAATGCGAATCCCGCTCGGTTTGACTTAACGGCGGCGTCGCTTGCGAAAGCGAAGGCAGCAGGCGTCAAAATCATGATCAATACCGACACGCATCGGCCGGAAATGTTAGAAGATATGAAACTTGGTGTCCTGCATGCACGTAAAGCATATTTGGAACCATCCGATGTCATCAATACGTGGACAGCAGAAGAAGCGCGGGCTTTTTTTGATCGAAAACGTTTAGGAGTGAAATAAATGAATGCCAATGCACTACGTGTATTAGAATACGATAAATTAAAAGAATTACTCGTCAAGCAGACGGCGAGTTCACTTGGTGCACAGTTCGTGCGGAAGATGGAGCCGGCAGAAGATTTTGAACAGGTAAAAGCATTACTCGCTTTGACGACGGAAGCAACGACGGTTTACCGCTTACGCGATCGTTATCCGTTCGGTGGCTTGACCGATGTCCGCAGTGAGGTGAAACGAGCTGAAATCGGTTCTGTCCTTTCGACAAGCGAACTGCTTGCCGTTGCGGATGTCGTCTATTCCGGACGACAAGTCAAAGCGTTTCAAGAACGCTTGCATGAAGACCACCCGGATCTCCGTTTACCGGCGCTCGACAGCCGGATCGAACAGATTACGAAACTGGTGGAAATCGAACAGGGAATCCGTCACGCGATTGACGATCAAGGAACGGTTCAGGATTCAGCGAGTGATAAACTCCGAGCTTTACGCAGTCAATTGCGTTCACTCGAAGGTCAGGTCCGCTCGAAAATCGATGGTGTATTACGCAGTAAATCGAAGATGTTATCCGACGCCATCGTCACGATGCGTAACGATCGTTACTGTGTCCCGGTCAAACAGGAGTACCGGCAGGCGTTTGGCGGAATCGTTCATGATCAATCGGCGTCCGGTGCAACATTATTCATCGAACCGCAAGCTGTCGTTGCAGCCAACAATGAAATTCAAGAAGCGCGTCTAAAAGAGCGGGCGGAAATCGAACGGATTTTAGCCCAACTTTCGGCACTCGTCGGATCGGTTGGCGATTCGTTACGGATTAACGTCGATGTCTTGGCAGAACTGGATTTCATCATGGCGAAAGCCTTGTATGGTCATACGATTCGTGCCGTCGAACCACGCTTAAATGAAAACCGTCATGTCATTCTCAAAG
The DNA here is from genome assembly GCF_018618795.1 of Exiguobacterium sp. s192. Taxonomy (NCBI): domain Bacteria; kingdom Bacillati; phylum Bacillota; class Bacilli; order Caryophanales; genus Exiguobacterium; species Exiguobacterium sp. s192. The sequence continues at coordinate 75,112 of NZ_JACSMS010000001.1, forward strand.
AAGCCCGTCATCCGTTCATTCCGGATGACGAAGTGGTGCCGATCACCGTATCGTTAGGCGGCGAGTTTACATCGCTCGTCATTACCGGTCCTAACACCGGGGGGAAAACCGTCACATTGAAAACGATCGGTTTACTCCAGTTAATGGTCCAATCCGGTTTGTATGTACCGGCAGCCGACGAGACGGAGCTCAGTGTCTTTGATGCGATTTATGCCGATATCGGTGACGAACAGTCGATTGAGCAAAACCTGTCGACGTTCAGTTCGCACATGACGAACATCGTCTCCATGATGGAAAAAATTGATTTCATGAGTCTCGTCTTGTTTGATGAATTGGGAGCAGGGACAGATCCGACAGAAGGAGCGGCCCTCGCCATTGCGATTTTGGACGAAGTGAAACGGCGTGGCGCACGTGTTGCCGCGACGACTCACTACTCTGAACTTAAAGCCTATGGATACAACCGGGAAGGTGTCGTCAACGCCTCGATGGAGTTTGATGTCGAATCACTCAGCCCGACCTATCGGTTATTAATTGGTGTACCGGGACGTTCGAATGCCTTTGAGATTTCAAAGCGGCTGGGTCTTGAGGACCGGGTCATCGATGCGGCACGCGATCAAGTCGGAAGTGATGCCCAGTCCGTCGAAACGATGATCGGGCGATTGGAAGAAGCGAAACAACGTGCGGAATCGCTGGAACGGGAATTGTTGCAAGAACAACAACGATTGATCGAAGAGCGGGAAGAATTCGAGCGGGAACAAGCGGAAATCCATGAAGAGAAAAATGAGATTTTAGCAAAAGCAGAAGAAAAAGCAACACGTGCCGTCGAACGGGCACAAAAAGAAGCCGAAGCCGTCATCAAACGTCTAAAAGAGTTACGGGATGCAGGCGCTGTCAAAGAACATGAACTGATTGAAGCCCGCAAACAACTCGAACAGGCCAAACCAACCTTGCAAGATCAGCGTATCGCCAAGGTGAAGGCCAAATCGAATCAAACACCTGTTTTTGCAAAAGGGGAAGAAGTCAAAGTCACGACGTTCAACCAAAAAGGGTACATCATCAATCAAAACTCAAACGGAGAGTATACCGTTCAAGTCGGAATCATGAAAGTAAACGTCAAACCCGGTGATCTCGCGAAGGTCGGCGAAGCGAAATCGGCTTCCAAAACCAAAAAACGGTCCGGCGGGACAAGTGTGACGAAACAGTCCGCGGCATCGGCAGAACTCGATTTGCGGGGAGTTCGTGTCGAAGAAGGTCTCTCGAAACTCGACCGCTTCATGGATCAGGCCTTACTGTCGAACTACGAACAGATTCGTGTCATCCATGGACTCGGGACAGGTGCGATGCGTCAAGGAGTGCAAGAGTATCTGCGTGGAAACCGTCATGTCAAAACCCATCGCCTTGGAGGTCAAGGTGAAGGTGGTCATGGTGTGACGATCATTGAATTGAAATGAGGCGCGTCAGGTGAATATTTTTGAAAACGTTTATGTCTATACGACGGCTTTATATTCGGTGGCAGGATTATTGATCATTATGGGCTTGGCACTTTTTGAGTTGACAACCCGGTACCGAAACTGGGAACATATCAAGAGTGGAAACATTGCGGTTGCCCTCGCAACGGGTGGCAAGATCATTGGTCTGGCGAACATCGTTCATTTCGCCGTTCAAAGCGAACAACGTGTGGGTGCCATCTTTTTAGAAAGTGCGTTCGGATTTTTATTACTGATTTCGACTTATTGGATTTTTGAATTCTTGACACCGAATCTCCCGGTTGACCGAGAGATCGAAAAAGGAAATATCGCGGTCGGGATCATTTCCTGTTCATTATCAATCGGCATGTCTTATGTCATTGGTTCGGCGTTAGTGGGGTGAGCACGTGTTAGAACGGTTAGCAAAAATCATGTTCGGCGTATCGATTGCCTTTTTGGTCGTCGGCATACTTTGGATTTTCATGAATTAAAAGAACTGGCTGTGCCAAGTGATTATTCCGTACTGAGCTCGATTCAGTACGGAATTTTTATTGGGACCCGCGAAAGAACAACGAAGGAGGAAACTACATGAATGTAAGAAAAACCAATACAAATGAAATACGGCGGCGCGCCTTTGAAGCGATGCAACTGATTTCCTGGAAAGATATCTTCTGGATCATCGTCGGTTCGGCGATTCTTGCGTTTGGAATCAACTACTTCACGATCCCAAACGACTTATCGGAAGGCGGACTGATCGGGATTACCGTCATTTTCTACTATCTGTACGGCTGGAATACCGGGTTGGTGTCCTTGATTGCGAATGCGCTCTTGTTCATCATCGGGTACCGGTTCTTGAGCCGGAAGACGATGATTTATTCCGTGATTTCAGTTGCGACGACTTCATTTGTCCTGTCGGCAACAGCGTCGCTCGCGACGGCTTCCGATAACCGGTTGATCGGGACGATTTACGCAGGAATTCTGATTGGTCTTGGAATCGGACTTGTCATTCGCGCAGGCGGGACGACCGGCGGCGGTGTCATCATCGCCCGGTTGATGAACAAGTACTTGAATTTAGGGATTGCCGTTTCGATGTTCATCATCGACGTGACGGTTGTCGGAGCTTCCGGATTCCTGTTTGGAGAAGAAACGATGCTCTATACGTTGATTGCCATCATCATCGGCTCTTATTTAATTGATCTGGTCAGCGAAGGACTGAATGTCCGTGAAGCGGTCACAATCATCAGTCACCGCCAGGAAGAAATTGCAACGATTTTGACGGAAACACTCGGTCGCAGTGCGACGGTCATTCACAGCCATGGTCATTTCACGAAACAGAAAAACGACATGTTATACATGATTGTCGATAAACGCCAACTTGCACCGCTGAAACAAATCGTCGAGGCGGCGGATCCCCGTGCCTTTGTCGTCATTCATAAAGTACGTGAAGTCATCGGTGAGGGATTCACCTATCCGTCACGCTAACGATCGATCAAAGCAACCACTTGCGAAAGAGCAGGTGGTTTTTTTGTGGTGTGCTCAAAATATCTCTGATTGGGAAAAATGTGAAATTTATTTTAGATCAGGACTAGCCGCTGTGGACAAATTACACGTATAATAAAAATGAATAGTAATTCAGTCACAGGGAGGGATTGGAATGGATTCAGCATGGTTAAAGGATTATCCGGAACAAGTACCTGCATCAATCGCCTATCGCGAGATACCGCTCTATCAAGCACTTGAAGAGGCGGCAGACGAATTTCCGGGACGACGTGCACTCAGTTTTCTGGGAAAACGCATGACGTTCCAGGAAGTGCGCCAAGAGGCCCGAAGCTTTGCCCAAGTCCTGCAAGACGCCGGACTCGAGAAGGGTGACCGGGTCGGTTTGATGTTACCGAACTGTCCCCAGTACATGATCAGTTATTATGCAGTATTGTACGCAGGTGGAACTGTCGTCCAAGTTAATCCGCTGTATACTGATCGTGAGTTGGAACAGATTTTGGTCGACTCCGGTGCGAAGATTCTCGTTACGTTGGATTTACTGTATCCGAAAGCCTCACGCGTCAAAGCAACGACGGTTTTAAAAACGGTTGTCACAACGAGTATTGCCGACTATCTGACTTTTCCGAAAAACAAGCTGTATCCGATCAAATCCCGCAAAGACAATAACATCATCATCGATACGACCGGTTCGATTCCGTTTTTATCACACCGCGGTGCTGAAATGATCGAACCGATTGCAATCAATCCGAAAGAAGACATCGCAGTGTTACAATATACAGGAGGAACGACCGGGGCACCAAAAGGAGTCATGTTGACCCACTTTAACTTGAGTGCCAACGTAGAGCAGATCAGCCAGTGGTTCTACAAGTATTCGCGGGGGGATGGACGGAAGTTATTAGCCGTCGTGCCTTATTTCCACGTCTACGGCATGACCTGTAATTTAAACTTCGGTATGTTTAATGCCTATGAACAAATCATTTTACCAAAATTTGATTTGGAACAAGTCTTAAAGACGATTGATAAGGAAAAACCGAATCTGTTCCCGGGGGCACCGACGATGTATGTCGGCTTGTTGAACCATCCGAAGTTGAAAAAATATGACTTGTCATCAATCGAAGCGTGTATCTCGGGATCGGCACCATTGCCGGTTGAAGTACAGGAAAAATTTGAACAGGTGACAGGCGGACGGATCGTTGAAGGATACGGGTTATCGGAAACGAGCCCTGTGACGCATACGAATTGTATCTGGGACAAACGTGTCCCGGGATCGGTGGGGATCCCTGTTCCGGATACGATTGCGAAGATTGTCCAACCGGACGGAGAAACACCCGCCGCACCTGGAGAAATCGGGGAAATTCTCGTCCGTGGTCCGCAAGTCATGAAGGGGTACTGGAAACGTCCGGAAGACACGCAAGCCGTTTTACGCGATGGTTGGTTGCATACGGGGGATCTTGGATATGTCGGAGAAGATCATTATTTCCGGATTGTTGATCGGAAAAAAGATTTGATCATCGCATCAGGCTTTAACATCTATCCGCGGGAAGTCGAGGAAATCCTGTACGAACATCCGGCGGTGAAAGAAGCCGTTGTGATCGGGGTTCCGGACGCTTATCGGGGGGAAACGGTCAAGGCGTTTATTGTCTTGAAAGATGACAGTGTAACGACGGAAGAAGAACTCGATCAATTCTGCCGCAAAAGCCTGGCATCGTTTAAAGTACCGAAACAATACGAGTTCAGACAGGAGTTACCGAAAACCTTTGTCGGTAAAATTCTCCGTCGGGTACTGATTGAGGAAGAACGCGCAAAACAGCTGGAAGAAAGCAGTTGACAGCTCAAAAAGACATGATAGAATAAATATGAATGAACCATCATTCATTTTATGTGTTAGGAGATAGCCTTATGAAAAGAACGATGTCTAAGAGTGATCGCATCATTGATGCTGCAGTCAAGGTGATTGCAAAAAATGGGTACCACGGTGCCAAAGTCACGGCGATTGCCAAAGAAGCTGGCGTAGCGGACGGAACGATTTATCTTTACTTCAAGAACAAGGAACATCTGTTGATTTCATTGTTCCAAGCGAAGATGGGCAGTTTCATCGAGTATTCGGAAGCGCAAATTGCGCTTCATCAATCGGCGACACAACAGCTGGCGGCGCTGATCGAAGCCCACCTTGAGCAACTGTCGGTGGACTATGATTTAGCGGTCGTCACCCAAATCGAGTTACGACAATCCAATCAAGAGATGCGCCACAATATCGCAACGGTGCTTAAACCATATCTTCACTTGATTGATCGTGTCATCCGAAACGGGATGGAGTCCGGCGAATTTTCAGAGACGCTTGATTATCGATTGGCGAGACAGATGGTATTTGGAACGATTGACGAAGTCGTGACAAGTTGGATGGCGAGCGGATTTAAATACGATTTGCTCGAGACGCGTCACGGGATTCATCGGATGTTAATTAAAGGGCTGAGTTAAGCCCTTTTCCTAACAAACTTTTTGTAAGCGGATACAAAAATGATGGTGGTCAATAGAAGTTGACAGAGGGGGAACGAAGAATGGAAATCTATGTCTTGTTAAAACGAACGTTTGATACGGAAGAGGCAATCCAACTTGAAAATGGTCAAATCGAAGAGGATGGTGCCGAGTTTATCATCAATCCTTATGATGAGTATGCGGTGGAAGAAGCGATTCGTGTTCGCGATGCCCATTCTGGAACAGTGACGGTCGTCACCGTCGGACCGGAGGACGCGGACAAAGAACTCCGGACTGCCCTTGCGATGGGTGCTGATCAAGCGGTCCGTATCTCGATTGAAGATGATATCGAAGAAGCAGATCACTATTCGGTGTCAGAAGTCCTGGCCGGTTACTTGAAAGAACAGACGGTGGATTTGATCATCGCCGGGAATGTCGCTGTTGACGGGGGAAGCGGACAAGTGGCGCCACGTGTTGCGGAGTTGCTGGATATTCCGTATGTGACGACGATTACGAAGCTTGAATTGACAGGTACGGACGCTGTCGTCACACGTGACGCAGAAGGGGATACAGAAGTCATCAAGACGTCGCTACCGTTACTCGTCACCGCACAACAAGGATTAAATGAACCACGTTATCCGAGTCTTCCGGGCATCATGAAAGCGAAAAAGAAACCGCTCGAAGAACTTGAATTATCCGACCTGGAATTGGATGAAGACGAGTTGGCACCACGACTCGAGACGATCGAACGTTTTTTACCGCCAAACAAAGCAGCCGGTAAAATCCTCGAAGGTGATCTTTCGGTTCAAGTACAGGAACTCGCTTCATTATTACGCAACGAAGCAAAAGTTGTTTAAGGGGGAAGAAATGATATGTCAAAAGCACTTGTACTTGCAGAATCACGTGACGGTAATTTACGGAATGTTTCATTTGAAGCGATTGCTGCGGCGAACCTAGTGGCAGATGAAGTCGTGGTGGCCCTGATCGGACAAAACGTCGCAGTGGATGCCTCACAACTTGCTGCACGAGGGGCCCATCAAGTTCTCGTCGTCGAAGACGAGCGGTTGCAACATTATACACCGGACGGTTATGGACAAGTCTTCATGCAACTGATTGAACGTGTGGCACCGGACGTCATCGTCTTTGGCCATACGTCGCTCGGGAAAGATCTGTCACCTAAAATCGCGGCGAAGTTACAAGCCGGCTTGATCAGTGATGTGACGTCGATCGAAGGAACAGGTACGGAGGCTTCCTTCATCCGTCCGATCTATTCAGGAAAAGCCTTTGAAAAAGTAAAGGTGTCGGAAGGAAAGATTCTCTTTACCGTTCGTCCGAACAATATCGAACCACTGGCTGAAGGTGCTTCGGAAGGAACCGTTGAATCCGTGACGGTTGAGCTAAAGGATTTACGGACCATCGTCTCGGAAGTCGTACGTAAAGCGACAGGCGGTGTGGATCTTTCGGAAGCAAAAGTCATCGTCGCGGGTGGACGAGGCGTCAAAAGTTCTGATGGATTTGCGCCGCTCCAAGAACTGGCAGACTTGCTCGGTGGAGCGGTCGGTGCATCGCGTGGTGCGTGTGACGCGGACTATTGCGATTACGCCTTACAAATCGGTCAGACCGGTAAAGTCGTTACACCAGACTTATATATCGCCTGTGGTATTTCTGGAGCGATTCAACATTTAGCCGGTATGTCGAATGCGAAAGTCATCGTCGCCATCAACAAAGATCCGGAAGCGAACATCTTCTCGGTTGCAGATTACGGAATCGTCGGGGACCTGTTTGATGTCGTGCCGTTATTGACGGCAGAATTCAAAAAAATGCTTGTGCATTAAGGGATGAAATAGGAGCAAAGAGTAACTTCTTTGCTTCTTTTTTTGTGGGATGACTTGTCTGAGCAGTTTCGTTTGTTGTAAGGTAGGGCTGTGCTATACTCAAGTCAGTAAAAAGATTGCTTTGACCGACAAGTCAAGACAATCTAAAAATAGGAGGTTATTCTCAATGGCAATCGTACACGCAACTAGCCAATCATTTAAAGAAGATACACAAGAAGGTCTCGTTCTCGTTGATTTCTGGGCAACATGGTGCGGACCATGTCGCATGCTCGCTCCAGTTCTTGAAGAACTTGACGCGGATATGCAAGACGTAAAAATCGTCAAAGTCGATGTTGACGCTAACCCGGAAGTGGCAGGAGCTTTCCAAGTTCAAAGTATCCCAACACTCGTCTTATTCAAAGACGGTCAACCGGTCAACAAAACAATGGGCTTCATGCCAAAAGACGCATTAAAAGAATTCGTTGAAACATCTAACTAATTCTACGCACGATATATAAAAGATGGCATTCCGTCAATGGGCGGAATGCCATCTTTTTGTTTAGTTGGAGGAAGAGACAGGTGAACAAAGTTCAATCAAATGACCATCCGGATCCAACACATAGGCAACGATCTGTCCCCATGGTTTCTCCGTCGGCGGCAAAATCGTCTCATGACCGGCAGCGCGGATTGTTTCGTACAATTGCTGGACATCATCCGTCACGAAGCCAAGTTCGATCGATTGTTGACCGGTTTTATCCGGGAGCTCGTAGGGAATCATGGAACGGACGTCTTCTTTTGTGTTAGAGGCAAGGACGGTCGTCCCTGTTTCAAATTCCGTATAACTCCCGTGCTCCGCTTTGATCGGGAGACCCAGCAGTCCATGGTAAAACGAACGTGTCTTGGCCGGATCTGTGATGTACAGAATGGTGTAGCCGTACCGTACCATATGAATCCTCTCCTTCATCGATTAGTCTTCGAGCAGTGAAGCGATGTCGGACGCCGGCGTCGGGTAAGCAAAACTCGTTTTTTGAAGGGCAGAACTTGGAATCCGGTGTTGCATGGCGAATGAAAAATAGTTAGCCAGTTCGGCAGCATGAACACCGATGAAGTGAGCACCAAGAATTTGATCATCTTCTCCGATTAACACTTTTGCCCGAGCGAACGGATCTTTGATCCGGACATTTGTTTGCCAACTGGATGTGTCAATCAATTTTCCGCGGTAGCGGACGTTGCTCTTTTTTAGACGTGCTTCCGTCTGGCCAACCTGTGCAAGATTCGGGGCAGTAAAGACGATACTTGGAACAGGCAGCAACTCGAGTGTTCTTGTGTTACCTTCGAGCATGTTACAGGCAGCGAGACGTCCTTCGGTCCCCGCAAAAGGAGTCAGTGCCGGATTTCCGCTGACCGCGACGTCACCCGCTGCGTAGATGTTCGGAGCAGACGACTGCAGGTAATCATTGACACGGATTCCTTTGTCCTCAAAGATGACTCCTGCTTTATTTAAGTCCAGAGAATCGATGCTTGCGACGCGACCTGTCGCATTCAAGACAACATCTGCCTGGACGTTTGTTCCGTTGGATAAAGCGAGTGTCGTCTCCTCATAAGAGACCACTTCCGTCTCATGGATGATGTGAATGCCAAGAGCTTCCGTCGCTTCCAGTAAGACCGCAACCAACTCCTGTTCGAATTGTTTCAGTGCAGTTGAACGTAAGACCATCGTTACTTCCGCGCCGGCGATTCGCGCGAGATGCGCAAATTCAAAGGAAATGTAACCGCCGCCGATACAGACAAGCCGACGCGGTACGTCACGCAACTCCAAAAATTCATTGCTGTTCAAGAAACGCTCACTGCCCGGAACCGAAAGCTCACGCGGGCGAAGACCGGTAGCAATCAAAAACTGTTCCGCCTCCAACTCGATATCGTCGACGAGCAACTTCTTATTGGACAAGAAGCGGGGTTCGCCGTGGTAGTAATCAATGCCCAAATCATCGTAACGATTTCGTGTTTGTTCCGGAATCGCGCGTGTATACTCATTTTTTCGTTCCATCAGTTGGCGCCAATCGATGGAAACCAATCCTTTCAAACCATATCCGAGTAAGCGTTCAACAGCATCTTTCGCTTCACTGCCGGTCAAAAGAATTTTTTTGGCATCGCATCCCCGTTGTGAGCATGTTCCGCCCGGTGTAAAGTTTTCGATAATCGCCACGCGAAGTCCTTTTTCAGCAAATTTATAAGCAGCCTGATTCCCGGCTGCACCTGTTCCTAATACAATGCAATCATATGTACGCATTTTTTATCCCCCATATGTCATAATCAATGTAAGATATTTACCCTATAACGTAAAACTAGAAACGGTGGAAGGAGACATTTTTGTGAGTCATCAAGAACATATCAAGGCGAAACTATCCCTTTTACCTGATGAACCAGGGTGTTATTTGCACAAAAACCAATTTGGAGAAGTCATTTATGTCGGAAAAGCCAAAAATCTAAAAAATCGTGTCCGGTCTTACTTTACCGGTGCACATGATTTGAAAACCGAACGTCTCGTTGCGGACATCCGTGATTTTGAGTACATCATTACAGCGAGTGAACTAGAAGCGCTCTTGCTTGAAATGACACTGATCAAAAAACATGATCCGAAATACAACATCATGCTGAAAGACGATAAATCTTATCCGTATCTGAAAATCACGAACGAAACATATCCGCGTCTGATCACGACCCGTAAATTAAAGAAAGACGGGGGACATTATTTTGGTCCCTATCCGAATGCCTACGCGGCAAACGAAACCAAACGTCTGCTCGACCGTCTGTATCCACTTCGAAAGTGTCAGCCGATGCCGAAAAAACTGTGTTTGTATTACCATATCGGTCAGTGTCTCGGTCCTTGTGAGATTCCGAATCTGGAAAATGAGCAAAAGGAGATCGTCGCGGAAATTCGTCGTTTTCTGTCCGGTGAAACAAAAGACCTTGTCCAGTCCCTTCAAGAGAAGATGGGCAGTGCAGCAGAAGCCATGGAATTCGAACGGGCCGGTGAATTGCGTGACCAAGTTCGGGCCATTGAGTCGATCATGAATAAACAAAATATGATCACGGCAGACCTGACGTCCCGCGACGTGTTCGGGATTTATGTCGATAAAGGCTGGATGTGTGTCCAAGTCTTCTTCTTACGTGGTGGAAAAATGATTGAACGGGATGTGTCACTGTTTCCGATTTACGGAACGGCAGCGGAAGAATTGGAAAGTTTCATCGTTCAATTTTACGAAAAAAACATCAAACCAAGTGAAATTTACGTCCCGCCGCTCGTCAATCAGATGTTGCTCAAAGAAGCGATTGGTCTTCGTGTCCATGTCCCGGTCCGCGGTTCAAAACGTAAATTATTGGATCTTGCCACGAAAAATGCCGAGAACGCGATTGGCGAACGTTTTGAATTGATTGCCCGTGATGAAAAGAAAACCGTTCAGGCGGTTCAAGAACTGGCAGACGCAATTGATGTCCATCCGCTATCACGCATCGAAATCATCGATAATGCCAATATTCAAGGGGCGGATGCCGTGTCGGCACTTGTCGTCTTTGAAGACGGAAAACCGCTCAAAAAAGAGTACCGGAAATTCAAGATCAAGACTGTCAAAGGACCGGATGATTATGAATCGATGCGGGAAATCGTCCGACGCCGATACCGCCGTCTGTTACTGGAAGGTGCCCGTCTACCGGATCTTGTATTGATCGATGGTGGACTGGGTCAACTCAATGCGGCACTTGAAGTGATTCAAGATGAACTCGGCTTATCCCTGCCTGTCGGTTCACTAAAAAAAGACGACAAGCACCGGACGAGTCAACTGTTGTTTGGGGAAGGCGGACAATTAATTGAACTGCACCCCCGATCCAGTGCGTTTTATTTGTTGCAACGGATGCAGGACGAGGTGCACCGCTTTGCGATTACGTTCCACCGCTCGTTACGTTCAAAAGGCATGACGCGTTCGCTTCTTGACGACATTCCGGGTGTTGGTCCCAAACGGCGCCAACAATTGATTCGTCATTTCGGATCGATGCGCAGTTTGAAAAAAGCCAACATCGAACAATTGACGGAAGCTGGTTTACCAACCAAATTAGCGGAGACGGTTGCGGAGTATCTCAGTCAGACGAATGAGGAATGAGTAGAACGTAGTTGAATCGTTGACGACAAACAGAGGATCCGGCTTCAGCTAGAAGTCGGATCCTCTGTTGTATGCGGATTGGTATCAGTGTCAGCAAACAAACGGTTCAGCAAAAGCATTATGTAGTCACCTTGTGAACCACCAGATTAAAAACAGGCAGGCAAGGATTAAAAATCCTGCTAGAAAAAGAACATGTTTTCTTTCGCTCTTTTTTTGAGAAGTGGATGCGATGACACTGACAGTCAATACAAGCGCGATGGCGAACCAAGTCCAAAAGCTCATGTCGGTTCTCCTTTCCGTCTGAAAATCAGTACAAATATGCAATCAGGCACACCGATAGCTCGGTGTGCCTGATTTATTAATTAGTTATTAATGTATTTTTCGTAAAATGATCCGAAGTCTTTTTGGTTCCATTTGTAGTAATGTCCTTGTAACCAGTCGAAGGACTCTTGCGACAAATCTTTGAACGTTTGCGGCACGTTCATGTCACCTTGACGGAGACCACCAAGAATCGTGACGGAATGATTGAGTGAGTTGTTCGCAAACTCAAGCATCTTTTGTCCTTCATATTGTTTTTCGGCAATGGCAAGAAGGGCTTTATACAAGTCCTTTACATGTTCCAACTGTTTTTTATCGACGTCGATCGAATAATGTTTTCCGCCAATTTCAAACTTGATTTCGACATCAAGATCAACCGTTCCGGCCGTTTCGAACATGACGTGACGAATCGGATAATGGGCGTATGGATAACGATAGAGAACACGTTTTGAACTGACGGCACTCTCGCCATCCAGATGCACAAGGGCCAAATTCGTAAAGCAGTATTCATCTGTTTTTGATTTGATCAGAAAATAAATTTTTTCACCGTCTTCATGTAACACGTAATCATCGGCGGCGGCTTTATCAAAGTCGTCAGGGTGAATCACTTGCCCAATATCACTGAATCCTGTTAAATCGGCTGCTAGTTTCTTGAACATAAAAATTCCTCCTTTGATGAATGGGGTCGATTATTGATACGGCAATTCAATAAAAAGGTTTCATGTTTCAAGAATTCGCCATTGATGACTAGATTCCTGTGTCTGTTTTAAACAGAGCGCTCGATCGGATCTTTAGGATCAATCTCAATCATGATCTGTACATGATCCTTCTGCCATTCCGCATATCCTTCCGCCACACAGCCATTCATTTTGGCGAACTGTTCTGCCAAAAAGCCGGCTTCAAGCTGGAAATAACCTGCCGGACGTTCTGTCCGTGTCGATTCTGGCGGTGTCAAAAGAAATGTTGCAGATGTTCCTTTTTGCTTCTTTAACTCTAACTGTCCCCAACCGGCTTCGTAGAAAAATGGTGTCACTTCTTCGATGCTCAAGACGGGAAATTCACGTGCCAATCGTTTTCCCGCCCAATAGATGACCTGGCGATAATCTGTTCCTAATAAGTCCGTCAACACATAGTCACGAATCAATTCGATTCCGAATGTGGAAGAGGGATTTGGTACCGAATCCATCAGCAATCACTCCTATCTCTGAAACTATTATAGCGAGGTAATTCTGATGGGTCATTGTTTTCCTAAAAAAATTTGCAGTTATTTGCAGTTAAATGCAACGGCTCGGGTTGTCTTATAAAAAGGACAGGAGTAGAATAAGTGATGAAAAGACGAATTTCCTTATGAAAGCGCTTTTCTACCAAAATGCGCCAACGTTTGATTGGCAAACAAAAGGGGGGATTTGGATGGCGAATCATCGTGATTTCGTGGGGCGTAAAATACACTCACTGCTCGGCGTCATTCCAATCGGGTTATTTTTACTTTCTCATTTTACGACGAACTATTTCATCGTTCGTGGCGAGGAAGACTTTAATAAGGCTGCGGATATCGTGGGGAGCGTTCCGTATCGGTTGTTCTTGGAAGTGTTTGTCATCTTCATTCCAATCATCCTGCACGGTGTCTACGGTGTGTACATCGCGTTTACAGGTTCGGCGAATACAGGTCGTTATACATACTTCCGGAACTGGATGTATGTGCTGCAACGTTTCTCCGGCGTCTTTCTTGTCGTGTTCATCACGTGGCACGTTTGGGAAACACGGGTTGCAGCAGCCATGGGAACCGCTGTTGATGCGAGTATGATGCAAAATATCGTGGATAACGGCTTCATGCTTGCTTTCTACATCGTCGGAATCTTGGCGACGACGTTCCACCTCGCGAACGGACTTTGGACGTTCTGCATCACATGGGGAATCACACAGTCACCTGCTTCTCAAAAGGCGATGTCGTATGTGGCCGCCCTCGTATTCATCGGATTATCGTTTGTAGGCGTACGCTCGATCTTGACGTTTGCAGGCGTGTTGTAAGGAAAGGGGAACTAACAACATGGCGAATAAAAATCTTGTCATCATCGGTGGAGGTCTCGCCGGCTTGATGGCTACGATAAAAGCAGCTGAACAAGGCGTACCGGTCAAATTGTTTTCACTCGTGCCCGTAAAACGGTCACACTCCGTTTGCGCACAGGGTGGAATCAATGGTGCCGTCAATACGAAGGGGGAAGGCGATTCGCCTTACCAACATCTCGACGATACGGTTTATGGCGGCGATTTCTTAGCGAACCAACCACCGGTCCAAAAGATGACGGAAGCAGCACCAAAAATCATCCATATGTTCGACCGGATGGGCGTCATGTTCAACCGGACACCGGAAGGGTTACTCGATTTCCGTCGTTTCGGCGGAACGTTACACCACCGGACAGCATATGCCGGTGCGACGACGGGGCAACAGTTATTGTACGCACTGGATGAACAGGTGCGTAAGTTTGAAGCGCAAGGTTTGGTAGAGAAGTATGAAGGATGGGAATTCCTTCGCGCAATCATTGACGAAGAAGGAATTTGTCGTGGTGCGGTATGTCAGGATTTACGATCGATGGAAATCGAGGCGTTTGCAGCCGATTCCGTCATTTTGGCAACAGGTGGTCCGGGTGTCATCTTCGGTAAATCGACGAACTCGGTCATCAATACAGGACAGGCGGCAGCAGCGGTTTACCGCCAAGGTGCCATCTATGCGAACGGGGAGTTCATCCAAATCCACCCGACAGCGATTCCGGGGGACGACAAACTTCGTCTCATGAGCGAATCAGCGCGTGGTGAAGGTGGTCGTGTCTGGACGTATAAAGACGGAAAACCATGGTATTTCCTTGAAGAAAAGTACCCGGCATACGGAAATCTCGTACCGCGTGATATCGCGACACGTGAAATCTTTGATGTTTGTGTCAATCAGAAGCTCGGCGTCAACGGGGAAAACATGGTCTATCTTGATCTTTCTCATAAAGATGCAAAAGAACTCGACGTTAAACTCGGCGGAATTCTTGAGATTTATGAAAAATTCGTCGGGGACGATCCGCGTAAAGTACCAATGAAAATCTTCCCGGCTGTCCATTATTCGATGGGCGGATTATGGGTCGACTACGATCAGATGACGAACATTCCAGGATTGTTCGCATCCGGTGAATGTGATTACTCGATGCACGGTGGAAACCGTCTTGGAGCCAACTCCTTATTGTCCGCTGTTTACGGTGGGATGGTAGCAGGACCTTCAGCGATCGCCTATATGAACGAACTTGATAAATCGGTTCATGATATGCCGGAAGAAGTTGTGGAAGCCCACAAGATTGCTGAAATCAATCGTTTCAACGACATTCTGGCAATGGAAGGGACGGAAAACGCGTATCAAATTCACCGTGAACTCGGTGAGGTCATGACCGACAATGTAACGGTTGTTCGTTACAACGATAAACTCGAACAGACACTGGATAAAATTCATGAACTGCGCGATCGCTTCACGCGGATTTCAGCAACGGATACAGCACGTTGGAGCAACCAAGGAGCGTCATTCATCCGTCAACTCGACCACATGCTTGATCTCGCGGAAGCGATTACGCTTGGTGCCTTACAACGCGATGAGAGTCGTGGCGCCCATTACAAACCGGACTTCCCGGAACGTGATGACGAACGGTTCTTGAAAACGACGATGGCACGTTATACAAACGGTCATCCGGAAATCTATTACGAAGAAGTCGATACATCACTGATTCCACCACGTAAACGCGACTACAGTAAGAAGTCGAAGAAAGAGGTGAAGGCATAATGGCGACACCACTCGAACAGAAAACGAATCAAAAACCGGTTCAGTTCATCGTACAACGTCAGGATGGACCGGATGGGAAAGCTTATGATGAAGCATTTGAAGTGCCTTATCGTCCGAATATGAACGTCATTTCGGCACTGATGGAGATTCGTCGGAATCCTGTCAACGCAGCAGGCGAAAAAACGACGCCGATTAACTGGGACATGGGATGTCTCGAAGAAGTATGCGGCGCGTGTTCGATGGTCATCAACGGAACGCCTCGTCAATCTTGTACGGCGCTCGTCGATAAACTCGAACAACCGATCCGTCTTCAGCCGATGCAGACGTTCCCGATCGTTCGTGACCTTCAGGTCGACCGGCAACGGATGTTTGATGCCTTGAAAAAAGTTAAAGCATGGGTGCCGATTGACGGAACGTATGACTTGGGTCCTGGACCCCGTATGCCGGAAAACAAACGTCAATGGGCATACGAACTATCAAAATGTATGACATGTGGCGTTTGCCTGGAAGCATGTCCGAACGTCAATGACCGTTCGAATTTCATCGGTCCGGCTTCGATTTCACAAGTCCGTTTGTTCAACTCGCATCCGACAGGAGCGTATCATAAAGAAGAACGGTTGGAAGCCTTGATGGAAGACGGCGGCATCATGCAGTGCGGTAACGCACAAAACTGTGTGGAAGTGTGTCCAAAAGGAATTCCGTTGACGACTTCAATCGCAGCGATGAACCGTCAAACGACGCTCCACTCCTTCAAAAAGTTCTTCGGCAGTGACGAAGGACGTACAGGAGAAGCAGTCAGTCAATAAGAAAAAGATAAAATTAAAGAAGGGGCCTTGCTCCTTCTTTTTATATTTTAGAGGAGGAAAGTGTCGTGCGTGTACCTAGTTATATTAATGATCTCGATCAATGGTTGGAGCAAATGAAACATGGGACGCGGCTTGATGTCGCCGTTCGATTTGCGGAAACCGATGCCTATGGGCATATGAACAACCGAGTTCCGTTCGTCTATTTCGAGGATGTGCGGACATTGATGCTCGAAGAGACAGGGTATTCACTGGCCGATGACGGGATCGTCGTCGTTGCGGACGCCCAGTGCAATTACATCCGGCAAGTCTATCCGCGGGCACGTCTTGCCGTCTATGCCTATCCGGTTCAGGTCGGAACCGCCTCCTGTGACGTCCATTATGCCGCGTTCAGCGAACAGGATGAATTGATGTTCACCGGTCGGACCTCGATGGTGCAGATTGATCGTTCCGGGAATGCGTTTGCTTGGAATGAAGCGTATAAAAATTCCTTGCAGAATCGATTCGAATCCGTTATCATTTGATAATGAGTTCACATATTCGAAAACGACTCACTAGTACGTTATTAGTGGAGGGAGATTTCTTAATCATGGAAAAAACATTCAAAGTCATCGCGGATTCAGGCATTCATGCTCGTCCGGCAACACAACTCGTCAACACAGCTTCTAAATTCCAATCAGACATCAACTTGGAGTACAACGGGAAGACTGTTAACCTCAAGTCGATCATGGGTGTTCTTTCACTCGGAATCGCAAAAGATTCAGACATCAAAATCGTTGCAAACGGTGACGATGCTTCTGAAGCAATCACGACTCTTTCAGATATGCTGACAAGCGAAGGTCTTGCTCAGTAATCCTTTATCGTACATTCTTGGACGCCGGTCTTGCACCGTCGTCCTTTTTTGTTACCATATGAGAGAGGAAGGTGAGGGGAAAACGTGAACAGATCAATTGGAGTATTAGATTCTGGGGTAGGTGGATTGACCGTGGCGCGGGAATTGATGCGTCAGCTTCCCCATGAACAAATCATATATGTCGGAGACACATTACGGTGTCCGTACGGTCCTCGACCAGAAGAAGAGATTCGCCAGTTTACTTGGGAAATGATTGATTTCCTCGTCGCGCAAGATGTCAAACTGATCGTCATCGCCTGCAATACGGCAACGGCGGTCGTCTTAAAAGAAGCACGACAAAAGTTGTCGATTCCCATCATCGGCGTCATCGATCCGGGAGCACGTGCGGCAGTCAAAGTCACACGGACAAAACGAATCGGTGTCATCGGCACAAAAATGACGATTGAAAGCAACTCATATGAAAAAGCCTTGCGTCACGTCGAGGGGCAGGTCGTCGTCGAATCACTGGCTTGTCCACCATTCGTTCCACTCGTTGAGTCCTCGCAGACCACGGGAGCTTATGTCGAACGTGTCGTCGCCAATACATTAAAACCGTTGCTCGCCTATGACATGGATACGTTGATCTTAGGCTGTACCCATTATCCGTTACTGGCAGAAGTGATTGGACGAGTCATCGGACCAAATGTTCAATTGATTTCTTCTGGGGATGAGACGGCGCTTGAAGTTGGTGCCTTACTGGATTACAACGGAATCACAGCAGCCCATGACACCGTCCCGGAACATGTCTACCATGCGACGGGAGATACACGGTCTTTTGAACGGATTGCGAGTGACTGGTTAAATCAACCGATTCAAGCCAAACGGTTAGTGTTAGGAACGGAGGAAGAAAAATGCGTTTAGATCAAAGAGCACAAGCAGACATGCGAACGATTCATTTCGAGACGGGTGTCAATAAACACGCAGAAGGATCCGTTCTGATTTCAGTCGGGGATACGCGTGTCTTATGTACAGCAACGGTCGAAGAAAAAGTCCCGCCGTTTTTACGCGGGAAACGTCAAGGTTGGATCAATGCCGAATATGCGATGTTGCCACGCGCGACAGCGCAACGGACCGGTCGTGAGTCGGTCCGCGGGAAACAAACCGGACGGACGATGGAGATTCAGCGTCTGATCAGCCGGGCGTTACGTTCTGTCGTCAATCTTGAAAAATTAGGCGAACGGACGGTTTGGATTGACTGCGACGTGTTGCAGGCAGATGGCGGGACACGAACAGCTGCAATCACGGGTGGTTTTTTAGCACTCGTCCTAGCGGTCGATGGACTGATTCAAAGCGGGAAGTTAACGGACACACCAATCAAAGAAGGCATCGCGGCAGTTTCGGTCGGTAAAGTCGGGACGGAGTTGTTGCTTGATCTTTGTTATGAAGAGGACGCTGCAGCAGACGTCGATTTGAATCTTGTCATGACATCGTCCGGTAAAATTGTGGAACTTCAGGCAACGGGCGAAGAAGCGACATTTTCACGTCGCGAAATGCTCGATATGCTGGAACTTGGGGAAAAGGGTATTGAGGAACTGCTTCAGGCGGCCGAACAAGCATTAGGTGCGTCCTGGTGGTATGTCGGAGAAGAGGTGGAACACCGATGAAAATTATCGTCGCGACCAGAAATGCTGGTAAAGTAAATGAATTCAAGGAGATGCTTGGACGACTCGGATATGATGTCGAATCCTTGCTCGACTACGAAACGGCTCCGGAGACGGATGAGACCGGTTCGACGTTTGAAGAAAATGCCGAATTGAAATCAAGAGAAGCGGCAGCTTATTTTGGTCATGCCGTGTTGTCGGATGACTCCGGTCTTGAAGTAGATGCTTTGGACGGAGCGCCAGGTGTCTATTCCGCCCGATTTGCGGGTGAGGACAAATCAGACGAAGCGAACAACACGTTGTTGCTGGAAAAACTGGCTGACGTACCAACAGAAAAACGGACTGCCCGTTTTGTCTGCGCCTTGTCTCTTGCGAAACCGTCCGGTGAAACGTTAACCGTACGCGGAACGATGGAAGGGACGATCGGTTTTGAACGGAAGGGAACAAACGGCTTCGGTTACGATCCGTTGTTTATCATCCCGTCCTTGAATCAGACGGCAGCCGAGTTGACGAAAAGTGAAAAAACGTCCATCAGTCATCGGGGACAAGCATTACGAAAACTTGAATTGGCATTGACTACTTTTTTAGGAGAGTGATCAGAGATGAAAGCATTAATCGTAAGTGATAGCCACGGGCTTGACCAGGAGTTGCTGACGATCTTTAATCGCCATCAAGATGTCGATATCGCTTTTCATTGCGGCGATTCACAGCTGACCGGAGATTCCGAATCGTTATATCCGTATCGTGTCGTCAAAGGGAACTGTGACTATGGAAATGATTTTTCAGACGAAGTGACAGAAGAACTGGGTGCGGTTCGGATCCTTTGCGTCCATGGTCATCGACAAGACGTTAAATACAGTCTTGATCAGTTGGTTCATCATGCGGATCAGAAAAAGGCTGCGGTTGTTTTATATGGTCATTCTCACGTCGCGAAGGCAGAACAGCATGACGGGAAACTGTTTATTAATCCGGGATCAATCCGGATGCCCCGTCATCGTCCGGAAAAGACGTATGCCGTTTTAACGTTAGTGGATGGGCAGTTCACAGTCGATTTTTATGATTTGACCGGTGAGACGATCAATGCCTTACATCTTGACGGAACACTTTGAAAAATAGTTTTTACTAATGTGATTGACACGAAAGAATTGTTTTAGTATAGTTTATTCGTGTTGACACGTCTCAATAGCTCAGCTGGATAGAGCAACGCCCTTCTAAGGCGTCGGTCGGGGGTTCGAATCCCTCTTGGGACACTATAATTAAAATAGAGACTTCCCTTATGAGGGGGGTCTCTTTTTTTTATCTGCTTCATCGGGTATAATCAAGGTATCATGAACTTGAAAGGGATGATGAAGATGATGAAACGAATGAGTGGAATCCTGTTGCTGACAGTTGCTTTAGCTGGATGTAGCGAGGTTACGGATACAGTGGACAATGCGAAACAACAAGTGACAGATGTAAAAAATAGTGTCGATTATGCAGGACAACTGCAAGATATCGCCCAAGACACATCAAAGGTGACATCTGAGCTTTCGACAAAGTTGGATCAGGCGGCTACCGAGGCCCGTGAATCGGCAAATCCGGAGCAGGCGCTCGATCAACAGATTGAAAAACTTCAAAATGATGGAACCGTTCAACAGTTGAACGAAGAACTGAATCAAATCGACGAACGTCTCGCGAGTTTAGAGAGTCCGCCGGCAGAATTAAAAAATCTCAGTGAAAAACTCGAACAATATGTCAATCAATCTGAAGACATTACGCGTTTACTAGAAGCCGATGTCTCGTTGGATACACTGAACAAAATGGGTATCGAGCAGGCAGGCCAGTTGCAAGAAGCAATCACAAACTGGACGTCTTTGCTTGATCCGTTCACAAAATAAGAACGTCAGACAGGAAAAAAGGTGGAATGACCGTGGGACAGTCACGTTGGATGGAACAACCGTTAATCGATGAGCAAAAACGCCTTGCTGCGTTGAGTGAGGCAGAATTGAATCTTCGCTTAAACCAACTTCAAACCATGACGTCAGAAGATGATATCTTGTATCTTCTCTACACGATCCAAGAGGCTTTTTTAGCAAGGGAAGACGGAATCGAAGCCTATCTGGCCATCGTCGACCCTTTTCTTGGGTTGGACGGTGTCGAGCAGGTGCTTGCGATTTTCATGTATGAAAAGGGAGAACGATATGCATTCGACCTTGCCTTGCGAACCGCATCCCCTTATTTGCCATACGGATTGGCACTAAAGTTAGAAGAAGTGGCCGCATCACGTTCACGCACGGCGCGGAACGTTCAGCAGACCGATGATGCATCGTATCTACAATTGGAAGAAAAACCTGCAGTGACGCTTACAGAGCAGGACTGGATCACGCTCTACCGCTTCGGAACGCTGGAAGAGCAAGTCCGTTTCTTGGCACAAACGGACTTACGGGTGCATCCTGAATTGATGCACTATATCGTTCATGACTATTTGACAGGACGGGACGTGAAACATCCAAGTGCTCTTGTCATACAACGGTTGCTTCCCCAGCTGACAGAATCGGCGCATGTCTATCCAATCGAAGTGTCGATTCAGTCGCTTGATGTTCATATGTTGTTTCATCGTCCGGAACAGCTTGAGTCATGTCTGACGCAGCAGGCCATTCAATTACAACGACTTGCCGATGCTGCGTTCGACTTGGAACGGATGGATCCGTTTAAGGCGCTTTTGCTTATGAACTGGTATCAAATCGTTTACTTAGAGGAGACGATGGAACAGGGGGAAGTGGTGGATGAATGGCTCGGTGCCGTCGAAGAATTGGCGGATCTCGACTTTTTGTCTGAAGCTCCGCCGGAATCCTTAAGTCCACAGGCACAGAAGATTTACCGGGCTGTCCATTTGGTGCTGCCGGAAGGAAAACTGTATGAACAAGCACTCCTTCAGTAATTGAAGGCGATTGCCTCGTTCAACAGTGGTAATCCTCAGAAAGACTGTGCTATAATGTGACTTGTTGTACACACATGTACGCTAATTGACATTTTTGGAGGGACTCAGCATGACTGCAAAATGGGAAAAACAATCAGGTAGCCTCGGCGTCCTCACGTATGAAGCGCCTGCTGAAGCATTTGATAAAGCGGTAGACCAAGCGTTCAAGAAAGTCGTTAAGACATTGAACACACCAGGTTTCCGTAAAGGAAAAATGCCACGCACAATGTTTAACAAAATGTACGGTGAAGAAGCACTTTACCAAGATGCTCTTGATATCTTGTATCAAGACACAATCGAAGGTGCTGTCGTCGAATCAGGAATCGAGCCAATCGCGCTTGATAACATCGACGTCGAAACACTCGAAAAAGGAAAACCGGTTGAGTTCAAAATCACATTCGTGATCGAACCAGATGCTACACTCGGTGAGTACAAAGGTCTTGAGTACACAGCAGTCGAAACAGACGTTACAGACGAAGATGTCGATGCTGAACTCAAAACAATGCAAGAGCGTGGCGCAGAGCTCGTCGTTAAAGAAGACGGCGTCATCGAAAATGGCGATACAGTCGTATTCGACTTCGCAGGTTTCGATGGGGAAAACCAATTCGACGGCGGTACTGCAGAAAACTATTCACTCGTCATCGGTTCTGGCAACTTCATCCCAGGATTTGAAGAGCAAATGGTTGGTCTGAAAACAGGCGAACAAAAAGACATCGACGTAACATTCCCAGAAGAGTACCATGAAGCATCACTCGCTGGAAAACCAGTCGTGTTTAAAGTAACAATCCACGAAGTCAAAGCTCAGGAACTTCCTGAATTGACGGATGAGTTTGCTAAAGAAATGGACGAAGAAGTTTCTTCTCTTGACGAGTTGAAAACAAAAATTCGTACACGTCTTGAAAACACACGTAAACAAGAAGCTGATGCTTCGATGCGTGATGAGTTGGTTGAAGCAGCGACTAAAAACGCAACAGTTGATCTTCCAGCAGTTATGGTTGAAAACGAAGTTGAGCGTATGGTCCAAGAATTCACACAACGTATTCAGTCACAAGGAATTGACCTTAACATGTACTTCCAGTTAACTGGAACAACTGAAGAGGCAATGCGTGCTGAAATGAAAGAACAAGCAGAAGAGCGTGTCAAAGCGCGTCTCGTTCTTAAACAAATCGTTGCAGACGAAAAAATCGAAGTAACAGAAGAAGAAGCGCAAGCTGAACTTCAATCGATGTCTGAACTCTACAACATTCCTGCTGATCAACTCGAAACGATGCTTGCTCCACAAGGCGGACTTGATACACTTAAAGGTGATCTTCAGTTCCGTAAAGCAATCGATGTTCTCGTTGACAACGCAAAAGCGAAATAATCAACACAACCGAACAGTCGACTTCAAGACCAATTTCTGGTCTTGAAGTCGATTTTTTTGTACGATAGGTCAAACAAGGACAAACTAAATTATAATTTTCAAATCAAACTGTAAATCGCTCATCCAAGATTTGAAAGAGTTTCCTTGTTCATGCTACAATCATTAATAGTAAAACGTGAGAATAGATGCGAAACGGATCTATACAACTTCCACGTTAAAGGGGTGGACCTTTATGTTTAAATTTAACGAAGAAAAAGGTCAGCTGAAATGTTCTTTCTGCGGAAAGACACAAGAACAAGTGCGCAAACTTGTTGCTGGACCTGGCGTTTACATTTGCGATGAATGTATCGAACTCTGCAACGAAATCGTTGAAGAAGAGCTTGGTACAGAAGAAGAAGTCGAATTGAAAAACGTGCCGAAACCGCATGAAATCCGCTCGACATTAAATGACTACGTCATCGGGCAGGAAAAAGCGAAAAAATCGTTGTCTGTCGCGATGTACAATCATTATAAACGGATCAATGCAGGTGGGCGTGCGGATGATGTTGAGTTGTCTAAATCAAACATCGTCATGATCGGACCAACTGGTAGTGGTAAAACACTTCTTGCACAAACGATGGCTCGTATTCTGAATGTTCCGTTCGCAATCGCGGATGCAACAAGTTTGACAGAAGCTGGTTATGTTGGGGAAGATGTTGAAAATATTCTCTTGAAACTGATTCAGGCTGCTGACTACGATGTAGAAAAAGCAGAAAAAGGTATTATCTATATCGATGAGATTGATAAAATCGCCCGTAAATCTGAGAACCCGTCCATCACACGTGATGTGTCTGGGGAAGGGGTACAACAAGCCCTTCTGAAAATCTTGGAAGGTACTGTGGCAAGCGTCCCACCACAAGGCGGACGTAAGCACCCGCATCAAGAATTCATCCAAATCGATACGACGAACATCCTGTTCATCGTCGGTGGTGCGTTTGACGGAATCGATCAATCGATCAAACGTCGTTTGGGTAAAAAGGTCATCGGATTCGGAAACGATTCAGAGAACCGCAACTTGACGCAAAAAGAAATCCTTGCGGCTGCATTACCGGAAGATTTGCAGAAATTCGGTTTGATTCCGGAATTCATCGGACGTTTACCTGTCATGGCGACACTTGAGCCGCTTGACGAGGAAGCACTCGTTCAGATCTTGACAAAACCGAAAAATGCACTCGTCAAACAATACAAAAAAATGCTTCAACTGGATGAGGTCGAACTCGACTTCACAGAAGATGCACTCGTTGAAATCGCGAAGCTTGCGATTGAACGAAAAACAGGAGCACGTGGTCTTCGTTCAATCATTGAAGAAACGATGCTTGATATCATGTTCGAAATACCATCACGTGAAGATATCGCTAAAGTCATCATCACAGCTGAAACGTTGACTGGGAAACGTGGTCCAACGCTTGAGTTGAAAGATGGTACAATTGAACAAGGTAAAGAAAAAGAAACGGCGTAACACCGTGACAAATCGGCTCGGAGGCTACTTGTACGCCTTTCCGAGTCTTTTTGTTTAGGAGGAGATTTTTGATGAAGACAAAACAATATCCATTATTGCCACTTCGTGGCGTCGTCGCTTACCCCTTAATCGGACTGACGATTGATGTCGGGCGTCCTGTCTCACTAAAAGCGTTACTTGCGTCGAAAGAACACGAAATTGATTTGGTCGTCGTAACGCAACGTGATCCGGAAGCAGAACCATCGGTGGACGGATTGCATACGATCGGAACACTCGTTCAAATTGCGAAGATGAGTGAACTCGGAAATGATACAGTCCGGGTGCGCGTCATCGGGAAAGAACGTGTTCGGATTGATCACGTGACAGAAACAGACGAAGGGTATCAGGCGAAAATCGAACCGATTGAAAAAGCGGATATCAAAGGGGCGAAACAAGAAGCGCTCGTTCGTCTGATTAAAGAGCAGTTTGGTCAGTTGGTGTCGCGGATCAAAGGAATCGGAACGGATGAGCGACGTCGTTTTGAAACATATGAACGTCTGGATTCGTTGACGGATTATATCGCTTCTAAATTACCGATCGACATTGCGAAAAAACAGGACTTCCTGGAAGAAAATGATCCGGTCGAACGTGGCGTCATGTTACTTGATGTGATGAAACATGAGTACGAGGTCGTTGAACTGGAACGGGAAATGCGCGAACGGACGAAAAAAACGATTGAACAATCGCAGCGGGAATATTATCTTCGGGAACAACTGAAGACGATTCAGCAAGAGCTCGGCGGAGAAGCAGTTTCGGCCGAGAGTGATGCCGTGAAATATAAAGAAAAACTGGCGTTGCTTGATTTGTCGGAAACAGCGGTCATCAACATTGAAAAAGAAATCAATCGACTGGCGGTTGTTCCGGCAACAAGTCCCGAGCATGGTGTCATCCGAAACTATCTTGAGTGGTTCTTCTCTCTTCCTTGGAACGAGGCGACGGACGATTTCTTGAATGTCGAAGCGGCGTCAGAGCAATTGGATGAAGATCATTATGGTCTCGAGAAGGTCAAAGAACGGATTTTGGAATACTTGGCGGTGCGTCAGCTGACGGATTCGCTTCGAGGACCGATTTTATGTTTAGCCGGTCCTCCAGGGGTCGGGAAAACATCACTCGCTCGGTCGATCGCAACGGCACTGGAACGGAAATTCGTTCGTGTTTCCCTTGGCGGAGTACGGGATGAGGCCGAAATCCGCGGACATCGCCGGACATATATCGGTGCGATGCCCGGACGCATCATTCGCGGCTTGAAACAGGCCGGAACAAACAATCCGGTCTTCCTGCTCGATGAGATCGATAAAATGGCGAACGATTTCCGGGGAGATCCGTCTTCTGCGATGCTTGAAGTTCTTGACCCGGAACAAAACAACAGTTTTTCCGATCATTATATCGAAGAGCCGTTTGATTTATCGAATGTCTTGTTCATTGCGACAGCCAATGATGTCTCGAACATTCCCGGTCCGTTACTCGACCGGATGGAATTGATTCAAATCGGCGGTTATACGGAACAGGAAAAAACGGAAATCGCCATTCGTCACTTGTTCTCGAAACAATTAAAAGAACATGGACTGAAGAAAAGTCAGTTGACGGTCAAACCGGATGCTTTGGAAGAAGTGGTCCGTCGCTATACGCGGGAAGCCGGTGTCCGGAGTTTGGAACGTGTCATCGGGGCACTTTGCCGGAAAGCCGCCAAACAAATTGCGATGGGTGAAAAGAAACGCGTCACGGTCACGAAGCGGAACCTGTCCGACTTCTTAGGGAAACCGATTTACCGTTATGGTCAAAGTGAACTTGAAGATACGATTGGCGCGGTGACCGGTTTAGCGTATACTGCATTTGGGGGAGATACACTGACGATCGAAGTCAGCCTTGCTCCAGGTAAAGGAAAATTACAGCTGACGGGTAAACTTGGGGATGTCATGCAGGAGTCGGCGCAGACGGCATACAGTTTCGTTCGTGCCAATGCCGAGGAATTCAAGATTGATCCACATTTTTATGAATCGCAAGACATTCACATTCACGTTCCGGAAGGTGCCGTTCCAAAAGACGGACCTTCGGCGGGGATTACGATTGCGACAGCACTGATTTCAGCGCTGACGAAACGTCCGGTGCGACGAGATGTCGGCATGACCGGTGAGATCACATTACGTGGTCGCGTCTTGCCGATCGGTGGACTCAAAGAGAAGTCGCTTGCTGCCCACCGTGCAGGATTGACGACGATTTTGATGCCGCAAGACAACACCCGGGATATCGATGATATCCCGGAAACGGTCCGGGACGGGATTCGATTCATTCCAGTCGCAACGATGGATCAAGTGCTCGAACATGCATTAAAAGGAGAGTAACATGAAAATTTATAAGGCAGATTTTATTACGAGTGGTGTCAATCCGGAGCATTATCCGGAACCACTCCTTCCAGAAGTAGCGTTAGCGGGTCGCTCAAACGTTGGGAAATCTTCATTTATCAATAAGCTTGTCCAACGAAAAGCCCTTGCTCGGACTTCTTCTAAGCCGGGGAAAACGCAGACATTGAATTTCTTTAACATCAACGATGAAGTCATGTTCGTCGACGTTCCCGGTTATGGTTATGCGAAAGTTTCAAAAACAGAACGAGAAGCTTGGGGTAAGATGATGGAGAAGTATTTCACGACACGTGAAATCTTAAAAGGCGTCGTCTTACTCGTTGATATTCGTCATGAGCCTTCGGCGGATGACGTCATCATGTATGACTTCTTGAAATACTATGATTTATCGGTTATCGTCGTGGCGACGAAACTTGATAAAATCAAACGCGGACAACGTGACAAACAGATCGCAGCCATTAAACGCAAATTGCAGTTTGATGGTCAAGATACATTCATCCCGTTCTCATCAGAAACCGGTGAAGGTGTCGATGCGGCATGGGAAGCAATTTACCGTCACTTGTGATTATACGTAAAAGAAACCTGTCTCCTCGTGGAGCAGGTTTCTTTTTTTATCCAGTATATTCCTTTCAGAAAAAACGGGTTCCATTATATGCGACAGCTTGAATTCAAGTTACAATAGAAAAAACTAATTGCCTAAATTAATTGCCTTATGAAGGGTTGTGCAAAAATGAAACGCTACAAATGGATTGCAGCATTGGTTGTCCTTCTGATTGTGACACCATTCGTCATATGGTTTCTTCAAAAAGAACGGACATTAAATGTTGTGTTATTCGATTATACAGTCGGAAAACAGGAACGGGAGCATGCAGGAACGACGTGGTTGTTGAATCATCTTAAAGTCCGTTCGGAGAACGAGGAGGACTATACGTACACGGATTACATCAACCGGTACGACGGCACGCAAGGTGAAGCGATGCTGAAGAAAGCCAAACAAGCGGATGTCTTATTGTTTACCGATACATATGGAAAATCATACACCGTTGACGGGAAACAAGAACACCGTGGTGGACTGACGGCAGAAGATGTAGCCGTAGCGACAGATGCGATTTCAAAAGGAAAAACCGTCGTTGCTGAATTTAATACGGCAGCCAGCCCGACACCGGCTGACCGCTCAAATGCGTTTCGTCAGTTGTTTGGTACGGCATGGACCGGCTGGATCGGCCGATTTTTCCCGGATTTGACGAAGTTACAAGGACTAGATGAGACGGTCATCAAGAAGCTGGAGCTTCAGGCAAAGGACAAAGCATTTAAGTTGTCCGGTCCCGGTTATGTCTTCATCAATGATTCAACGGAAGAAGTGTTTTTCGTCAATGACGATACTCCTCTCCTTTATACATGGGATAAAAACCAAGGCGACGCAAAAGATGAAGTCCGCTACAACTACTGGTTTGAAGTATTGGAACTGGATGGGGGAGAACAGCAGGCCCACTTTTCCTGGAATCCGTCGAAAAAAACACAAGCGATGTTACGCGAACGCCAACTGCCGCTTGAATTTCCGGCTTATGTCAAACAAGGAAGCGGACATTACTTTGCCGGAGACTATACGGACGTCGCCGACATTCCACGTTATTATCGGTATGCCGGACTCGATTGGTTCCGCAAACAGTTCATCTTAGACAGTGCGGAAAGTGAGTCGGCGTTCTTCTGGAAAGTTTATGCGCCGACGCTCAGCCGGATTTTAAAAGACACGAAACCGGTTAAACAGGCAGCAGTTAAAACAAAGCCATTATCACAAACAAACATCAACGATCAGACGATTCGGACACGCGCACGGTCCGGTCAAGACACGCTTGAAATGTATCAAGATGGAGAATGGAAGCCTTATTTCGTCAAAGGGGTGAACGTCGGATTAGGACGTCCGGGTGCATTTCCGGGAGAGCATGCCGTCAGTCGCAATGAGTATGACCGTTGGTTAAAGCAGATGGGAGAAATGGGCATCAATACGATTCGGGTCTACACGCTCCATCCACCTGCCTTTTATGATGCATTAAAAGCCTACAACGCATCCGCGAAAACACCGATTTATTTGATGCAAGGCATGTGGGTCGAAGAAAAACCGTTCGAAGAGTTAAAAAATGCCTTTGAACCAAAATTCTTAGAAATGACGGATACAGAAGCCAAACGGATGGTCGATGTGATTCATGGCAATGCAGTCGTCAAGGAAGTTGTCGGGCATGCTTCCGGAACCTATACGTCAGATGTCTCGCAATACGTCTCGGCCTTTGTTTTCGGAATCGAATGGTTGCCGGACGCGGTCGTAGGAACCAACAAAAAAAATAAAGACCTGCGTTATGAAGGCAAGTTCGTGACGACGACAAAAGAAGCCTCTCCATTTGAATCGTGGTTAGCCGGCCGAATGGATATCGCGACCCAACATGAACTGGATACGTACAAAACGACGCGGCCGATCGGAGCGACGAACTGGCCGACGACGGATCCGCTCGCGCATCCGGACGAAGTCGAAGAAGAACAAGATCTTGTTTCGATTGACTTTAACCACATTCAAGCAACAAAAGACTTTGCCGGCGGTGTGTTTGCTTCCTATCACATCTATCCTTACTATCCGTCCTTCATCAAGGAAGAATTTGGCCGGAAGGGGGATACGGGTTCAGAATCCTACAGCCGTTATTTAAAAGAGATGAAAGCGTATCATGATATGCCGTTACTCGTATCCGAGTTCGGAATTCCGAGTTCACGCGGAAAAACACACCTTGGACCAAATGGATTTGATCAGGGACACGTCAGCGAGGAAAACCAAGGAAAGCTCGTCGCGAAATTGTACCAAGACATCGTCGACACGAAGATGGCCGGTGGACTCGTGTTCATCTGGCAAGATGAATGGTTCAAACGGACATGGAATACGATGGATTATGACGATGCGGATACACGTCCGCGCTGGTCGAACGTCCAAACGAGCGAACAGCATTTTGGAATGCTCGGTTTCTTACGGGCTGATATTACGATTGACGGAAAAATGGAGGATTGGAAAGGCTATGCCCCGGTTGCGGAAAACGACGGCCAAGCGATTTATATGACGTCAGATGAAGCTTATCTGTATCTCCGGATCGACCGCAAGGCAGCAGAGCCGACGACAATTGCCTTATCGACCAAACCGAATGACGGCAATCAGAAAGTGGGAGACTTGACGCTCGAAGAAGGCGCCGAGTACCGGTTGACGATTGACAAGCAGGCACGGATCGATGTGGATGAGCGGTACGATATCTTCCGCTATCACTACGGTCTGAAAAAACCGTTTGAAATGGTGACGCCACCTTCCGATGAACCAAACAGCGGGAATTTCAATCCGATCTATCAGATGCTCGACTATGCAAGACGGGATCCGGTCACCAAAAAAATCATCAAGCCGGCAATCAAATGGGATACGGGCATTTTAAACGAGGGTGAACCGGACAGCATTTTAACAGACATCTCTGACTTGCAGGAGCCAAGCATCGAGTTACGGATTCCTTGGATGGTGCTGAACATGCGGGATCCGAGTAAACATGAAATCATCGGCGACTTCTGGAAAGACGGACTGGAAGCGAAAATGGTGACCGAAGGAATCGAAGTCACCGGTCTGATCGGCAAGACGCGTCTGCCGGAATCTGATCGAGGATTTTATAACTGGTCCGAGTGGACGAACCCGCAACAACGGGAAGAACTGAAGCCTGTTTATCAAAGCATGCAGGAAGCATTCAAAAAGGGAGTGAAGTAAATGCGGCGTGAAGAAATGTGGCAGTTGATCAACGCATCGATCGAGCCGGTCGATACGGAAACCAGCTCGACGGCAGTTGTAACAGAAGAAGACGTCAAAGGATCGACATCCGGCGTCGTGTTTATTCATACGATTGGATTAATGCCGGAAGCCGTGAATGAATTGATTGAAACCGGCCGATGCACAAGAACCGATATCTCGTATGCGGATGTCATCATCGCAAGCCAGCCGATTATCGAAGAACGGGTACCCGTCATTTATATCGCGGGTACGACCGATGACCGGTCCTTTTATCAGCTCGAAAATGCACGAGAGGTCATTCCGGCAAACTTGCCGGTCGATCTCTTGCTCGATCGGCTGATGCGATATAAACGTGTCCAACGGCTTGTCGATGTCGTCATCGTGACGGATAATCCTCACCTGCGCCGGCTGTTGGAACGGGAATTGACCAATCGCTTTGAGTCTGTCGTCCTGTATGAACGAACAGAAACGTTTCTGGAACAGCATGCGGCGACGCGCCCGTATCTCCTTGTTTTTTCATCGGCGCTTCCTCGTGCCGACGGGTTGGAGTTATTGTTGCGTGCCAAATCCGAGAGCATCGTTCCGTTTCATGCGATCATGATTTCGATGTACAACCGGGAGCGTGACCATGTTCTGGCGATTGAACGTGGGGTTGACGGAATTATGACCCTTCCTTTGAAAGTCGAAGAATTTCGGGCATGGGTCAAAAAACTTGAGGGGGTCCGCGAATGAGGTGGATTATATTTTTTATTCTCCTTCTGGTCGTCCTCCAAATTGGAGCATTGGTTTACTTGGTTTTCCAGAAACGGAAACGAGTTAAACAGGAAGAAGCCCGTTTGAACTGGCAACGGCAGTTTCAAGATGAACTGTATGATTTTGCGACCGGCGAAAGACGAGAGATGCCGCGCATCGTCTCAGGAAATGAAGACTTGGTCGAGCTCGAACTGTTTGCTTTTACGAACTTGACCGAGACCGTGTCGCATCAAGAACGGATCTATCAGTACGTGGAGGCAAAGTTATTACCGTATTATCAGGTTCAAATCCGTCACCGGCGTATTGATCGCCGGTTAAACGCTTATGAAGCGATTGCGCAATTCCGGTTAAGACCGGTCGCACAAGAGTTGCATCAAAAATTAGGCAAATCCATCTCAAAAGAAGAAAAAGATGTCATTGTCCGGACGTTGGTTTCGATTGCACCTCACTTAGCAATCGGAGAAGCGAAGCAAGCAAACGAAATCAGCTTTTTTGGCGCAGTGCTGGCGATCGGACGCAGCAAGGATTTGACGGCATGGATCGAGGAATTTGAACAATTGACAGAGTCCTTCCAAATGGGTGTTCTCCAATTGATCTATGACCGGGAAGAGACACAATACCTCGAACTCGTCCGTTCGAAAACGGCGGATGCCCATCCGGAAGTCCGGAAACGTGCCCTGCGTGCGTTGACCCGAATCGGACTCGAGGAAGACTGGAAATTGTATACACCATATTTGGAAGACGACACGAGTTGGGTCGAACAGATGTTGGCGCTCCGCTTCCTCGAAAATGTCGCCCCAAAAGAGTCGGTCGTCTATATTTTACCGTTCGTCGGAAGTCGCTCCTGGTGGGTGCGGACCGCGGCCTTTGACGCACTCCTCGCCTGTGGCGGGCTGGAACAATTGGCACTGGTCGCAAAAGATCATCCCGATCGGTATGCCAAACAAAAAGCGACGGAACGTCTAGCAAAGGAGATGAAACAACATGTTGTCATCTGAAACGATCCAGAAAATCATTGAAGTATTATCCTGGACCGTATTGATTTATATGATCCTCGTCATCATCTTCTATTCGTCTTTGTATCTCATCTCAGCACAGATGGTCCGAAAACAACGGTTCCGTCGCAAGGAAAGTTCATATCTGCCGTTGATGCGGTCTCTTTACACGCGACCTGTCAGTGTGTTGGTTCCCGCTTACAACGAAGAGTATACGATTGTCACGAGTATTCAAGCCTTGCTTGCACTCGATTATCCGGAACATGAAGTCATCGTCATCAATGATGGCTCGAGTGACGGGACGATGGATGAATTGTTTAAAGTGTACGAGTTGGAAAAAGAATTACGTTTCCCGCGCATTTTGATCGGATCACAACCGGTCAAAGCCGTCTATCGGTCGCGGATCGATGCCCGGTTGATCGTCATCGATAAAGAGAACGGCGGGAAGGCAGATGCGTTAAACGCCGGAATTGATTATTCGAGCTATCCGTACTTTTGTTCACTCGATGCCGATTCAATTTTAGAGCGGGATGCGTTGTTAAAGGTCATGAAACCGATCGTCGAATCCGACGAAGAAGTCATTGCGACGTGCGGATCGATTTTCCTCGTCAACGGTTGTACGATCGAAGGCGGTGAAATCGTCGAAATCCGGACGCCGAAACAGCGGATTGTCTTGATGCAGATGATTGAATATTTCCGCGCCTTTTTGTTTGGCCGACTGGGGTTAAGCCGATTTAATCTCCTGCTGATTGTATCCGGCGCGTTTGGATTATTCCAAAAAGCGATTGTCGTTAAAGCAGGTGGGTACAAAGAAGGTCTGGTCGGGGAAGACATGGAGCTTGTCGTCCGGCTGCACCGTTACATGAAAGAAAATGACGTGAACAAACGGATTGAGTACGTTCCGTCACCGGTCTGTTGGACTCAGGCACCGGAGACGATGGAAGTGTTACGGTCACAGCGGACACGGTGGCATCGCGGACTGGCAGAGACGCTCTGGACGCATAAGCGGATGATTGGCAATCCCCGTTATGGATTCGTCGGAAGTGTCTCGATGCTGTATTTCTTTTTAATTGAGTTGCTTGGTCCGATTGTCGAACTGATCGGATACTTCATCATTCCGTTGAATCTGCTTGTCGGGACGTTGAACTTTGAGTTCGGGATCGTCCTGCTCACAGTAGCGTTACTGTACGGCTCGTTGTTATCGGCAGGTGCCGTCCTGCTGGAAGAGTGGACGATGCACCGCTTCAAGAATGTCAAAGAACTGATTCGTCTTTACCTCTGGTCGTTGACGGAATCGTTTTGGTACCGGCCGATTCTCGTCTTCTTTAAACTGGGCGGCTTAATTCAGTTCATGACGGGACGCGGTCAGTGGGGTAAAATGGAACGACAGCGACTCGATGAAGTCGTCACGGAGAAAACGGAAGAAAAAACCGGATAAACAGATGAAAAGAAGAAACTGGTAGGAGGACTGTTCGTGGATTTACTTCGTAACAAATGGTTTAAAGCATTACTCTGGATTTTGACAATCTTTTTGGTGATTTGGGTCGGGACAAAAATTTCCTTCCTGTTCCAACCGATCAAAGTCATGCTCGCTTTGATTTTCCCGCCGTTGATCATCGCCGGGATCTTTTATTACTTTACGCTCGGTATCGTCGATATGCTGCAAAAACGTGTCAAAAAACGCGGACTGGCTGTGCTGATCGTCTTACTCGGCTTCCTCGGTGTCATCACGATTGCCGTGGCGTCACTCGGACCGATTCTGGTCGAACAGGTTACGGATTTCGTGACGAGCATTCCGAACCTGGTCGTCGAACTGCGGGATCAGACGTTGAATCTGCGTGATCAACTGATGAACAACCGGTTCATTTCGAACTGGGTGCATGAAAACACGGACCTGTTTGATAAGTGGACGAACGAGGCGACGTCATACATCGGGACCTTGTTCAAGTCGGTCTCGACTTCTGTCGGAACGATTTTCAGTGTCATTTCTTCGACCGTCCTGATCATCGTGCTTGTTCCATTTATTTTGGTCTACATGTTGCTTGACGGTTACAAGTTTCCGAACTCCGTCGTCAAGCTGTTGCCGAAAAGCTATGAGACGGAAACACGGAAGATTCTTCACGATATGCACGTGACGGTCAAACATTACGTCAACGGTCAAGTCATCGTATCGTTGTGTGTCGGCTTGATGTCACTGATCGGTTTCTTCATCGCGGACATCCAGTATGCGTTACTACTGGCGTTGTTCTGTACGGTCACGAACATCATTCCTTATCTCGGACCGTATATCGGAGCTGTCCCTGCGGTCATCGTCGGGTTCATCGATGATCCGATCAAGGCGCTGTATGCGATCATTACGATTGTCGTCGCCCAGCAGATTGAATCGAATTTGATTTCTCCGTACGTCCAGGGGAAAACATTGAAGGTACACCCGCTGACGATCATCATCGTCTTGCTCGTCGCCGGAAAAATCGGCGGGATCATCGGTGTCATTCTCGCTGTCCCGACGTATGCCGTCACAAAAGTTGTAGTCCAGAATATCGCCCGGATCTATCAATTACGGCAACAAAAGTTTGATTTACAAACGGAAGAATCCCCAATCATCACCGATTCAACCAAATAAAAAATCCGACCCTCTGCTGAACATAAAAGCAGAGGGTTTGTGATTTGGTCCGGAGAGGGATATGGTAAGAAGATAAGTTTCACAACTTCGACTCATTTTAGTTTATAAATTGATTGGAATCTTTTTTATAATGGTTATAATGTAGAGTAGAGAACGAAAGATAGATGAGAATGAAATCTTTGGACGTAAGGGGTAGAGCGCATGCATATCGTAGTTGTCGGTTTAAATAATAAGACGGCGCCTGTATCAATCCGCGAACAAGTCTCATTTGGGGAACATGAGATGAAAGGGGCGGTCGTTGCGCTACGTGACGAAAAGAGCATTTTTGAAAGTGTCATCGTCTCGACGTGCAATCGGACGGAATTATATGTCGTCACGGATCAACCGCATACAGGTCGTTATTATACAAAACGTTTTCTCGCGAACTGGTTTGGTTTAACAATGGAGGAATTAGAGCCTTATTTGTTTATCCATGAGGGTTTTGACGCGATGAAACATCTCTTCCGGGTCACAAGTGGACTGGATTCGATGATTGTCGGAGAAACACAGATTCTCGGTCAGGTGAAAACAAGTTTCTTTACGGCACAAAAGCTCGAAACAACGGGAACGGTCTTCAACAAGTTGTTCAAAGAAGCTGTTACGCTTGCGAAACGGGCGCATGCTGAAACGGGAATTGGTGAAAATGCAGTTTCGGTCAGTGCAGCGGCAGTAACGCTTGCCGAACAATTGCTTGGATCGCTTGAAGATAAATCAATCGTCGTCATCGGTGCGGGTGAAACAGGTGAACTGACGACATTGAACTTATACGAAGCGGGTGCCCGTGACATCACGGTCTTTAACCGGACACTTGCCAAAGCCGAAGAAGTGGCGAATCGTTTCGAAGGATCCGCACATTCGATCAATGAAATGCAATGCGGTCTGCTTCGGGCTGACATCGTTATTTCTTCAACCGGAGCAAAGCGGGCAATCATCAAACGTGAAGACATTGCAGCAGCACAATTGTTCCGGAGCGACCGTCCGTTTTTGTTGATTGATATCGCGGTCCCACGTGATATCGAACCGACGGCAGGCGACCTGCCGGGTGTCCATTTGTATGACGTTGATGATTTGACGTCAATCGTGCAACAAAATATGGCAGAACGGATGAAAGAAGCAGCAAAAATCGAACGTCGGATTGAAGCGGCAATCGCTGAGTTTGAAGGTTGGATGACGACATTAGGTGTCGTTCCGATCATTACGGAACTGCGTGACCAATCGCTTAAAATTCAACAAGAGACGATGCAAAGTCTGGAGCGGAAGTTACCGAACATGACGAACCGTGAAAAAACGGTCATCGGGAAGCACATGAAGTCGATCATCAACCAGTTACTCCGGGAACCGTTGTCGTATATCAAAGACGCGGCTGCAAAACCGGATGCCGAGCAACGGATTGCTCAGTTCATGGATACGTTTGCACTGGATGAAGAATTGTTTGACGGGACAGCGGAAGAGGTCGTTTTACAAGACGAAACACCGGTCGAACGGAAAGCTGTGAACCGGTGAACAGAGGTCGAATTGTGTTACAATAGAAAAGCATGGGGCGGACTTGTGCCGCCCCTTTATTATTGTACAGGGGGATTTCAGCATGCGAAAAATCATAGTAGGTTCACGAAGTTCGAAACTCGCGATGACACAAACAAAGTGGGTCATCGATCAACTCAAACAAGCGGGTGCACCATACGAGTTCGAAATCAAGAACATCATCACGAAGGGTGACCGCATCCTTGACGTGACATTGTCTAAAGTCGGTGGAAAAGGATTATTTGTCAAAGAAATCGAACAGCAGATGATTGATGAAGAAATTGATTTTGCCGTGCATAGTATGAAAGATCTCCCATCTGAGTTGCCGACAGGACTCATCATTGGGGCAACACCTGCACGTGTCGACGCTCGTGATGCTTTGATTACAACGACGGGCGGAGGTCTGGCCTCACTTCCGGAAGGCGCAATCGTCGGAACAAGCAGTCTGCGCCGCGGTTCTCAATTATTGAAATTACGTCCGGATTTAAAAATCGAATCGATCCGGGGAAACATTGACACACGTCTTGAAAAACTGAAGACGGGACCGTTTGACGGGATTTTATTAGCTGCCGCGGGTCTACAACGCATGGGATGGTCAGAAGACATCGTCTCGGAATACATTTCGACTGACGACATGATTCCGGCTGTCGGACAAGGCATCCTTGCAATCGAATGCCGGGAGCAGGATCAAGAAATCCGCGATTTATTGAATCTCATCCACGATCAGATGACAGAGAAAGTGGCATTTGCCGAACGTTCTTTCTTGTCAGCCATCGAAGGAAGCTGTCATGTTCCGGTCGGCGGTTTTGCGACGATCAATGAGGATTTATCGACGACGCTCGTCGGATTCCTTGGTTCAGTAGACGGTCAGCAAATTTTGCTCGAACGGGAAACGTCGCTTGATCCAATGCAGTTGGGTCAACAGGTCGCAACACGTTTACTCGATGCGGGTGGCCGCGAAATTTTAGCGTCTTTACCGGATGACCTTTAAGAAACTGGTCTTGACGGGAAGTCGACGACCAACTTCCGCACAATTGAATCGGTTACGAACCGGACAAGTCGAAGTCATGTATCATCCGGTCATTGAGACGGTTCCGGTCGCGTTTGAGTTACCGGAAGCACTGGATTGGTTGATCGTGACAAGCCCGACCGGCGTCACGCAACTGAAATCACAGCTCGACCGACTACAGCAGACTAAAATCGCAGTCGTCGGGACAAAGACGGCAGTGGTATTGGAAAAACTGGGGCGAACGCCGGATTTTATCCCGTCCGCTTTTACCGGGGACGCGCTCGTCGACGAGTTACAACCATTCATCGAACCCGGACAACGGATTTGTTTTGCCCGGGGAAACCGCTCACGGCAAGAACCACTTGAACGATTAAGGCATGCTGTTGCGGCAGAAGTAGTGGAAGTCGTCACGTATGAGACGAACTTACGGACGATTTCTTCTGACGTATTGCAATATGCTTCGTATATTGGATTGCAAAGTCCTTCAGCTGTCGAAGTTCTGGCATCATCCCGGCATCAGACCACAGGCACTTATGTAGCCATCGGTCCGATTACGGAGCAAGCCGCTCGCACATCCGGATTGACGCCATTACTCGTCGCCAAGACGTTTACACTCGATGGACTGATTGACTGTATTTTAGAGGAGGAATTGTCATGAATACATTAGAATTCGCACGTCACCGCCGATTACGGCATACACCATCCCTGCGCTCACTTGTGCGCGAAAATCATCTGCACAAATCAGATTTGATTTATCCGCTGTTTATTGCAGAAGGGGAAGACATCAAACGGGAAGTCAGTTCGATGCCCGGTGTGTTTAACCTTTCGCTTGATCATCTGGAAGCGGAAATCAAAGAAGTGGTTGAACTCGGTATCGAGTCCGTCATCTTGTTTGGTGTCCCGCATGATCACTTAAAGGATGAGCAAGGGACAGGCGCTTTCCATGATCACGGAATCGTGCAGGAAGCGACACGACTCGTCAAAAAAGTGGCACCTCAGCTGACAGTCATCGCCGACACATGTTTGTGTGAGTATACGTCAACCGGACACTGTGGCATCGTAGCAGACGGTACGGTCGACAACGATGCCTCCTTGCCGTTGCACGTTCAAACTGCCGTCTCGCAAGCGCGTGCCGGTGCAGATGTCATCGCTCCTTCTTCAATGATGGACGGATTCGTGGCAGCGATTCGTCAAGGTCTGGACGAAAATGGCTTCAGCCACATTCCTGTCATGAGTTACGGCGTGAAGTATGCCTCTGCTTATTACGGACCGTTCCGTGACGCAGCCAATTCGGCGCCGGGCGAAGGGGACCGTAAAGGCTATCAGATGGATCCCGCAAACCGCCGCGAAGCATTCCGGGAGGCGACAGCCGATGTCGATCAAGGAGCAGACTTCATGATCGTCAAACCGGCACTTGCCTTCATGGATATCATTCGTGATGTCCGCGAACGCGTCGAGTTACCAATCGTCGCCTACAACGTATCGGGTGAATATGCGATGGTCAAAGCCGCTGCGTTAAACGGCTGGATTGACGAGGAACGGATTGTCATGGAAACGATGCTTGGTTTCAAACGAGCAGGCGCTGATCTAATCATTACGTATTTTGCAAAAGACATCTGTCGTTACTTGGAGGGGACAAAATGAGCTTGATTAATCAGAACTCAAAATCAAAAGCCGCTTTTGAACGGGCGTTACCGTTGATGCCGGGTGGTGTCAACAGCCCGGTGCGTGCCTATAAATCAGTCGGGATGTCACCGATTTTTGCTGAACGGGCAAAAGGTTCACGCCTATACGATATCGATGGCAAAGAATATATCGACTATGTCTTGTCGTGGGGACCGATGATTCTTGGTCATGCCGATCCGATCGTGACGGCAGCGATTCAAGAACAAGCGACACGAGGCTGGAGTTACGGTACACCAACGGAAATCGAATCAGCGATGGCCGAAGTCGTCATCAGCCGTGTTCCATCGGTCGAAGTCGTCCGAATGGTCAACTCGGGTACAGAAGCGACGATGGCGGCGCTTCGCCTCGCACGCGGATATACAGGGAAAACGAAAATCCTGAAGTTCGAAGGCTGTTACCATGGACACGGCGATTCCTTGTTGATCAAGGCCGGTTCAGGCGTTGCGACGCTTGGATTGCCGGATTCACCCGGTGTTCCAGCACAAATCGCCAGCATGACGTTAACTGTTCCGTACAATGATATGGACGCAGTCCGGATTGCCTTTGAAAAACACGGCGACGATATCGCGGGTGTCATCGTGGAGCCGGCAGCCGGAAACATGGGCTTTGTCCCACCGCAACCGGGCTTCCTCGAAGGATTGCGCGATATCACGGAACAATACGGATCCCTGTTGATTTTTGACGAAGTCATGACAGGCTTCCGGGTCGGCTTTAACTGTGCCCAAGGATACTTTGGCGTCACACCGGACATCACGTGTCTCGGGAAAGTCATCGGTGGCGGTATGCCGGTCGGTGCTTACGGTGGCCGTCGCGACATCATGGAACAAATCGCACCGCAAGGACCGATTTACCAGGCCGGTACATTATCCGGTAACCCCCTTGCGATGACAGCCGGTCTTGCGACACTGACGCAACTGAAGCCGGAGCATTACGAAGAGTTTGACCGGAAAGCCGCACGACTTGCAGAAGGATATCTCGCAGCAGCGGCGAAATACAACATTCCGTTAACGACAAACCGGGCGGGTGCGATGTTCGGCGTCTTCTTTACCGATCAGCCGGTCACGAACTTCGAACAAGCGAAAACATCGAATCTTGAGATGTTCCGTTCGTATTATCAAAAGATGGCGGCACGTGGGATCTTCTTACCACCGTCACAATTTGAAGGTCTCTTCTTATCCACGGTCCATACGGACGAAGATATCGAGCAGACGATTGCAGCGGTCGAGCTGACGTTCAAAGAATTGAAGCTTGAATTTAATCGTTAAGCAGTTCTTGACGAGTCACGGACGTCTCGGATAAAATAAGGAAAGAATAATTTGGAAA
Source organism: Exiguobacterium sp. s192 (assembly GCF_018618795.1). Taxonomy (NCBI): domain Bacteria; kingdom Bacillati; phylum Bacillota; class Bacilli; order Caryophanales; genus Exiguobacterium; species Exiguobacterium sp. s192. The sequence continues at coordinate 115,916 of NZ_JACSMS010000001.1, forward strand.
CAGCGATGACGGGAAGAGTAGTCAAGGAACGCACTGTATGAGAGAACACATCCACGGGCTGAGAGATGTGACAGGACGTCCTGATGAAGGTCACCCCACGAGCTGGTTTCGTAAGCGACAAGCAAGCGAGATCCGGATTGCCGCACGTTAAGCGGGCTAGAGGGCACTCTGTAAAGAGTGAACTAAGGTGGTACCGCGGAAGAGCAACGGCTTCTTTCGTCCTTAGATGAGGACGAGAGAAGCCGTTTTTATTATGGATTAAAGGAGCGATTTAGATGCAGGAATTATCAATGCCAACGAAATATGATCCGCAAGCGACAGAAGAAAAATGGTACGACTTTTGGATGAAAGGGGAATACTTCAAAGCCGATCAAGATCCGGAAAAAGCACCGTATACGATTGTCATCCCTCCGCCAAACGTTACCGGGAAATTACACCTCGGTCACGCCTGGGATACGACTCTCCAAGATATGTTGACGCGAATGAAACGGATGCAAGGCTTTGACGTGCTGTATCTGCCGGGAATGGACCACGCGGGTATCGCGACACAAGCGAAGGTCGAACAGAAACTCCGGGCAGAAGGGAAGTCACGCCTTGAGATGGGCCGTGAAAAGTTCCTCGAACAATCGTGGGCATGGAAAGAAGAATATGCGTCAACGATCCGCGAACAATGGTCGAAACTCGGACTTGGACTCGATTATTCACGGGAACGGTTTACACTCGATGAAGGTTTGTCGGAAGCGGTTCAGGAAGTGTTCGTTAAACTGTACGAAAAAGGCTTGATCTACCGTGGCGAATACATCGTCAACTGGGATCCGGCGACAAAAACAGCGATCTCGGACATCGAAGTCATCTATAAAGACATCGAAGGTGCCTTCTATCACTTCAGTTATCCGTTGACGGACGGAACGGGTCACGTCGAACTGGCGACGACACGTCCGGAAACGATGCTTGGCGATACGGCGATTGCCGTCAATCCAAAGGATGAGCGTTATGCACACCTGGTTGGAAAAACGATCACGTTACCAATCGTCGGACGGGAAATCCCAATCGTCGCCGATGAATACGTGGATATGGAATTCGGCACAGGGGTTGTGAAAATCACACCAGCCCATGATCCAAATGACTTCGAAGTCGGAAACCGCCACGATCTACCACGTGTCCTCGTCATGAATGAAGACGGAACGATGAATGAAAATGCCGGCAAATATGAAGGCATGGACCGATTCGAATGCCGAAAGCAGATCGTCGAAGATCTCAAAGCGTCAGGTGTGTTAATCAAGGTCGAACCGCATCTGCATTCCGTCGGTCACTCGGAGCGGTCGGACGCCATCGTCGAACCGTACTTGTCGCTTCAGTGGTTCGTCAAAATGGAGCCGCTAGCTGAAAAAGCACTGCATGAGCAACAAGGGGAAGACAAAATCAACTTCATTCCACAACGTTTTGAAAACACGTATGTCCGCTGGATGGAAAACATCCGTGACTGGTGTGTCAGCCGTCAGCTTTGGTGGGGTCACCGGATTCCGGCTTGGTACCATAAAGAAACGGGCGAAGTCTACGTCGGTAAAGAAGCACCGTCGGACATCGAAAACTGGGAGCAGGACAATGATGTGCTTGACACATGGTTCTCTTCAGCGCTCTGGCCGTTCTCGACGATGGGCTGGCCAAACGAAGGTGCAGCTGATTATCAGAAGTACTTCCCGACGTCAACACTCGTAACAGGTTACGATATCATCGCCTTCTGGGTCTCACGGATGATCTTCCAGTCGTATGAGTTCACAGGCGAACGTCCATTCAACGATGTACTGATTCACGGTTTGATCCGCGACTCGGAAGGACGGAAAATGTCGAAGTCACTCGGTAACGGAATTGATCCGATGGATGTCATCGAGAAATACGGTGCGGATTCGCTCCGTTGGTTCTTAACGACCGGTTCAACACCAGGAAACGATTTACGTTTCTACTGGGAGAAAATCGAAGCGACATGGAACTTCTCGAACAAACTGTGGAATGCGAGCCGTTTTGCATTGATGAACATGGATGGGCTGACACACGAGCAAATTGACCTGTCAGGTGAGAAATCACTTGCCGATCAATGGATTTTGACACGTCTGAACACGACGATTGATGATGTGACGCGTCTGTCGGACAAATATGAATTTGGTGAAGCCGGTCGTGTCCTCTATCACTTCATCTGGGAAGATTTCTGTAACTGGTACATCGAGATGGCGAAGTTGCCGTTAAACGGTGAGGACGAAGCAGCGAAATTGACGACACGTTCGATTCTTGCGTATACGCTGGATCAAATCATGCGTCTGATGCATCCGTTCATGCCGTTCATCACGGAAGAAATCTGGCAGCATCTACCGCATGAAGGGGAAACCGTCACACGTGCCGCTTGGCCGACACGGAACGATTCACTGGACTTCCCAAAAGCTGTTCCGGCATTTGAAGCCGTTCAGAACGTCATCCGTTCAGTTCGGAACATCCGGGCAGAGGTCAACGCACCGATGTCGAAGCAAATTCAGTTGATGATTGCAACGAGTGACGATCAAGTCCAGCATGATTTGGAAACCAATCTGTCGTACTTGAAAAAGTTCACGAATGCGTCGGAGCTGCTCGTCGAACGCAATATGACAGCACCGGAAAAAGCGATGAGTGCGATTGTAACGGGAGCAGAATTGTTCATTCCACTTGCTGACTTGATCAACATCGAAGAAGAAATCGCCCGTCTGAACAAAGAACTCGTCAAGTATACAAAAGAAGTCGAACGGGTCGAGAAAAAACTCAACAACCCGGGATTCGTCGGGAAAGCACCGGCACATGTCATTGAAGAAGAGCAGGCAAAAGCACAAGACTATAAAGAGAAGCGGGCGGCAGTTGAAGTCCGAATCAGCGAACTCGCAAAATAATCTTAACAGTGGCTCAAGTTTTCTTGAGTCACTTTTTTTAAAGGAGCGAATGAAGGGTGAGAACACGAGAAGATGTGTTGCAGTGGTTATCCGCGTTACTGGCATTTGGCATCAAACCGGGCTTGAGCCGAATGGAGGCCTTGCTAACAGAACTACAGATTGATCCGGATACGATTCCGGCGATTCATGTCGCGGGGACGAACGGCAAAGGATCGACGGTCGCTTTTTTGCGTGAGATGGGAGTGGCGCAAGGATTGAGGATTGGTACCTTTACGTCACCGTATATCATCCAGTTTGAAGAGCGGATCATGTTGAACGGTGTCCCGATCAGTGAAGCGGATCTGGTCGCGGCAGCCGTTGCTGTCCAGGAAGCGATCAGGAACATCGAGTCAACGGTCGGGTCTGTGACGGAATTCGAAGCATTGACGGCACTGGCGTTCTATCATTTTCAGCAAATTCGTCCTGACTTGGTCATCTATGAAGTCGGCCTTGGGGGATTGTATGACTCGACGAACGTACTGAAACACCCGCTCGCAGCCATCATCACGTCGATTGGTCACGACCATCAAGCGATTCTCGGAGATACGCTCCAAGAAATCGCCTTACAGAAGTTTGGCATCATTAAACAAAAGACGACGGTCATTGCCGGTAAATTGCAGGAAGAATTAACGGTTCCGTTGATGGCCTATTGTGGCGATCGACAAGCGACCTTAACCTGGAGCCAGGAAGTGATTCGCGATTACCGGCTCAGTGCAACAGGCACGTGGGCAACCTACGAAGGAATTCCCGAGACGCGACTCGGTCTTGAAGGGGTGCATCAAGTACATAACGCGGCGAACGCCGTCGTCTGTGCCAAACAACTCGGTTGGTCGAAGACTGCGATCCGGCGTGGACTGCGGAATGCGACGCATCCGGGTCGGTTCGAGATCATCTCCCGCAAGCCGCGGATCATTCTGGACGGTGCCCATAATCCGGAAGGAGTTGCGGCACTCGTCGAACGGCTGAAGGAAGAGTCAAAACCGGTCATCGTCCTCTGTTCGATCTTACGGGACAAGGACCGCGAGGCGATGCTTGATCAGTTGCGGGAAGTGACACCAGAGATCTACGAGACGACGTTTGATTTTCCGCGGGCACGAACATTGGCAGAGCTAAAGCTGGACGGGGCAAATGTGATGGAACTCGACCAGTTTTTTGATCAGATGGATACAACCAACCAGACGCTCATCGTCACAGGATCCCTCTACTTCATCAGTACGGTCCGCACATTACTGAAGGGGCAGTCTTTTACAAAAAAGGGGAAAAAGTAAAAGTCCTTGTATACTAAAGGTGGGGTAATATAGTCCTAGATTTTACGATCTTATGACGAGGAGACGATTGAGATGAAGCGTTGGGTACGTCTGTTTGTAGTCAGTCTATTGATCTTTACTAGTTTTACGTATATACAGCAACCACATACAAAAGCGGCGACCGGGGAGAAGTTCAAGATTTTAGAGATTCGTGATGAATGGTCGGCGACGAATCGGATTGATCCAAGCATTTCCGTCAAGTCCCTATCAATGTTAAAAGACTTGAATACTAGTCAATACGATGTCAAGATGATGACGGTCAAAGAGCTGAATGCGTCTCGTTTCCCACTTGATGGAGCATTTGATGCAATCGTTTTTGATCCATCTATAAATAATATAGACAAAGATAAATATTCAACAGAATTGTCTGTATTCGACAAAAAATCTCACAACACAAGTAAAATCGAAAATGATATTACGCAACTAAAAAGTAATGAGATTCTCAATTCATACGTCCGAAAAGGACTACCAGTGTATTTGCATAAAGATGTCTTCAAGCATGATAAAAGTAACTTCTCGAAGGTTTTGAAAAACTATGTCTCAACGCAATCAACCATTTCTTACGAAAATATCAATGATGTCATTAACTCATTGAAGCAAAAAAACAATATGCGTCCTCGGATTTCGAGTGTGACGGTAAAACAAGATGGAAATACATTGTCGACAGTCAGTTCGATTGCTGTACCGAATCGACCGATTGAGTTTAGTTATGTTCTTGATCAACCTGTAACTGATGCGACTATAGCACTTTATATCGATTTTGATAGTAATGATCAGTTTGATGAATCAGAAAAAGAAGATGAGCTACCGGCTGTTTCTAGCGGAAAGCTTACCTATACATTTGATGTTCCAAGTTATACCGGACCACGTCAATGGATGCTCCGAATTACCAAGGACGGTAAGACGGATTATAAAACGGGTAGTTTTTTGATGAAAGATCAGTTAGCTGAAGCAAAAGTACTTCAAGTTTTAAAAACGACAGGAAAAGGTTCCCTTCTAAATGACTTAACAGGAGAAAACTTAAATAAAAGTGATCTTTATAAGTTTAATTTAGAGGTTATGGATTCAACTAAATTTTCGAGTGAAGTGATTTCAAAAGATTTAAACTCTTCATATGATATGTTGATCTTCGGTTTCCAAGATTCTTATGGTACTGCTAATCTTACAGACCTAGCATTTAACAAAGTTAAGTCATTTACGAATACGGGACAGGGATTGATGTTGACACACGACACCATTTTTAGATCGAATGTAAAAAATGCACCAACTCGCTGGGAAGCAGACTACGCCACAGCATCAGGTCAAACTTATTATACGAACATGGGATTTGGGGCACCTAAAAGATCCACAAAAGCAATTCGTCAAAATGAAGGGCAGATGACATCGTATCCTTTTGCTTTAGAGAATGAGATTTCGATTGCGCAAACACATAATCAGTATTTTGCTCTAGACTTAGAACAACCGGATTTAATACCGTGGTATAACATTAAGGAAACAGAAACAAGCACGGATTCTGGTAGAACAGTAGGGGACGCTCGAAACCACTACTATATGTACACTAAAGGGAATATCACTTATTCAGGTGCAGGACACACTTCTTCTTTCCCCGATCCAGGAGAGCGGAACTTGTTTACGAATACGATGTATCGTGCCTTCATCGGAGCTAACCATAAACCGTTATTAAAAAATATATTACCTCTTGATCAAACTTCTTACTTGGAAAATGAACAGTTGACAGTTTCTTATCAAATTAATGATTATGATTTACGTGATCGTGAACTGAAGACGCGTATTTTCATTGATGGAGAACAAGTGTACGAAAATAACAAAATACAAAATAACTCTCTAGTCAGTCAAACCTTCAATCAAAAATTACTTGGAAAATCTAATGTCAGTATTCGGATTGAAGCAGAGGATCAACGTGGAGCGAAGACAGTGGAAACACGAACAGTTAAAGTCGTCAGTCCATCAGCATCGGAACCATTTTCGCTGACACGTTCCATCAATCCATCAATGATTCCAAGAGGAGAAACAGCAGAAATCAAATACACGATTAATCCAATTCTGTTACAACAACATGAAGCGATTGGGAATAATGGTAAAAAAACAGACAAATACACTGTATTCATGGAAGATATACTTTTCCGTGAAAAATTCCCGGTTAATTTAGAAATCGTATCGACTAGTGGATTGAATAACAAAAATATCTCTGGTCAAAATGTGAGTGGTAGTCTAGATCCGATTGAGTACGTAGAAGAAATACAAGATTTGCACAAAGGCATGTGGAAGCCTGTAAAAGATAAGATTACTTTTTCGATTACAGTGAGAGCAAAAGAAGCTAGCGGTGCTTATATATTAGAACAAAAAGACAATTCACTAACCTCAGCTAAGAATATCTACAAAGAAATTGCTAATGGAAAAAAAGAAAAAGTCACTACGATCGCAAATAATTCACAGTCATTCAATCCGCTTGGATATGCGTTAACACCTGGATTCGCAACACGTGTTTCGATTCCTCCGGTCCAAATGAAAATTACTACACCTTCTTATAGAATACTACCGGAAATAAACCCGGTTGGAAGTAAATATGGAGTTATGAATTGGTCAATTGAAGATGAGAGTATTGCTACAATAGACAACGAAGGAGTAGTTCGACCAAAGAAAGTTGGAAAGACAAGAATTGAATTAGTACTTCCAGTTGCAAACGGTAAAACATTAACTACAACATCTGAATTGATTATTGAAGACGAGTTTAAAGAGTTATCTGTGACTAAAACGTTTACTGAGTTGTTTGTCGGAGAAACTCAGTCATTTGAAGGTATAGCTTTAATGTATTCAGGTCAAGAGTTACCCGTTCGTTGGATTATTGACCCTGCTGCAAATACGCTAGCAAACGAAATATCTAATGGTAAATTAGAGTTGACAGGAAAGACACCAGGAACAGTCAAAGTCAAAGCGGTCGTACCTGCGACAGCCGGAAGCTCTACTTATCTTGCTCAGTCGCCAGAGTACACGATCCAAGTCAAGTTGCCGGAACTATCCGTTTCGCCAAACAATCTTGAACTGTGGGTCGGATCGAATAAAGATGTGACAGCAATATTCAATCCAAACTATCCGTTGCCATTTACAGTTTCTACTGTGAGTAATGCGATTCAATTGAATCAGACATCGACTGGATATACGATTACTGGTAAAAGCGGTACTCCGAGTGGACCGGTCGAAGCTATTCTCAAGTTAACCGATTTTCCTAGTACGATTGCAAAAACTCTCATTCGAGTACGTGAAAATCCAACTAGCCTGACAGCTGCTGACTTGATGATGACAATGAAGGATGATAATAAACTACCATCGCTTCGTTGGTTACCAGTGACGGCGACGGAACAATTCTATCGCTTGGAAGTGCTCCAAGGTAAGGAATATGTCAAGGTTGACCCAACAGGACAGGCGCTGCAACCATTACGTCCGGGAGCCGCGCGTATCAAAGTAACCGCATTAAAGGAGAATAAAACTGTTCTCGAAGTCATGAAAGACAATCAAAGTACACCACTAACAACTACATTTAAGGTGAATATCAGTTCAGAATCGAATCCATCTGAATATGATGGAGATGTTTATTAAGATGTGGAGACGCGAACTATGAAACGAAAACAAATCGTTGCTGTCCTCTTGATTTTAATCATCATTGGAATCGGGGGGGCGGTGTATGTCACAAAATCGAATCAACAAGCAGCACTCGAGAAAGGATTACGTTCAGAAAAACCAGAACGACTCGCTGATGCGCTAAAAGATACCTCTTTATCGACAAAGGAGAAAAATCGTTACATCCGTCGCTTCCAAGAAACACTCGCTTTTGACAAAGCAAAACTCCTTCTTGATGAACAGACTGTTCAAAATAAGCCAAACTGGTTTTATGCAGCGCAATTTGCACCACTGAGCATGGTCTCTGAATGGTTAACGAAAGGCGCGAAAATCAGTCAATTAAATTCACAAGGTCAGTCGGTCCTTCATGTCGCGACGAGTGTGAACCGATCGATTGATGCTTATGCTCTATTAATAAAAAAAGCATCTAAAAAGGAACTCAATCGAATCGATGACCTCGGTCATACACCTCTCTTTTATGCGACACTAGATCAAAATGAAGCGGCAATCGAACTGTTATTACAAGCAGGAGCGGATCCGAATCGTGGAGAAGAGCAGCCTATCTATGAGACGGTCAAACAAAATCGACAAGATTTGTATGTGATGTTGCAGCAGAACGCTGCAACGGTAGACAGTAAAAAGGTGAAAAAGCTCGCTAAGCAATACCGAGCAACAAAATTCTAGTCAAAAAAGAGTCATTCGTCGCAGGCGAATGACTCTTTTTTGATGTTTCTCATGGTTGAACACGCTTTGGTGTTTCGACATACAATTGGACTGCTCGGTTAAGTGGAAGTAGCGCTGTTGGATTTTTCAATAACGTCGCATCATATTCCATACGCAAACGAGAATCTTCAAAATCAGATGATTTATTAATGAGCATCAGTTTTTCGAGTTCGGTTACGTTTGCAGGAAAATCCTTTTCTTCTAAATCTAATTTCCCGCGATAAGCATTGACTTCGAGTTCCCCCTTCGTGAAGATACCACCTCGAACATTCATTGTTGATCCTACAGAATAAATTGTATTTTTTCCTTCGGAATCACTATATAGAAACGCATTTAAATCAGGTTCATTTGTTTGTGGACTTGAGAATTTGTTGACTCGATTAATTAGGATATCTCCTTTACTGAGCAGAATTAATGTATTTTGCTTTGATGAATTATTACCATCATTTTGAATATTAGCGTTATCCAAAAGGCTATTTTTGGTCGTGAAAATAGTTGTAGCAAATTGAACGTTTCCTGTAATAGTCAATTTTCCTAAAACAACTATTGGACGCTTGATTTTGATTGGAGTCGAAGGGTCTAGTGAGAAGATTTTCAAGTTCCCATTAATAATTAAGGGATTACGCGTCTCTTGAATGATGTCTTCTGTTAAGGCGATTTCTCCTGCTGGTGCAGAAAGGATCTGTGTATCATTTGATAATTCATCTAAAAATGGAGTAATAACTGGCTTAGGAGAAAGTCCTTTTTTAGATAATTCTTCTAAAATACGACTAGTATCAGTTACCGATGTATTAGTATCTATCCCTAAGAAACTGTTGAATGCATAGTCGAAATCAAATGGAACAAGTGCTTCTTTTGTTGCTACGAGTTCTGTATCACCCTGCGGATCAAAAATAGTCTTATCACATATCGGATAATCATCACATTTCAATAACGGTTGATTTTTTTCTTGAAAGACACGTACTTGACCCGTGATGTAAGGAAGCGCTCTTGTATTCGTGTAGGTTCCACCATCACCATTGTATGTAAAGCTAGGTGTCGCGGTCGCTTGGAGCGCATCACGAGAGAAGATATTGCCTTTAATCAAAGGAGCGCCATTTAAGATAACTCCATCATCTGAACCCAACGTGTAGTATAAAAAACTAGGAATTGCGGACAGATAAACACGTTGGCGATAACTTTTTTTGATGGATGGTTGATCACCTTTTTGTTTCGTGACGACTGCTGTTAAGTCGAGTGCTGTCACACGGGCATTGGAGGCCGTTTCGTTGGGTGTGACCGTTACATTCGGCACAATCGCTTTTAGCGGTAAGATGACGGTACTGTTAAGATTCTCGAAAATTTCCTGAGATGAAGTCGTTGGAGAGGCTCCTGTTGTCTTGGAGACTATTTTTTGCAAAGCAGCGACTGCTAAATCGAGATCATTTTGTGTCGTCGTCTCGACATCGATATCGGTTTCACGAATTTCCGTCAGACGAGTCGACTGTAAACTGATACCAATTGTCGCAACAGCGAGAACGGACAGGACAGTTAAGGTGACAAGAACAAAAAGTAATGTATAGCCTTGCTCAGATTTACGCATACCTTATTCCTTTCTAGGTTAAAATCCAATCGTACTTTTGAAGGTCTGGACTTCTTCTTGATCCGTTGATTGAATCTTAGTCGTGATCGTTAAAATACCGTGGATGATGTAGCGACTGCTGTTATTACCTGATTTGATTGTTTGATACTCTGGACTTGATAGCGTGAATGTCTGAAATAATTCACTTTGGTCGTCGATGGATTGCGGAGCGGATTCATATATCAGTTCTGTTCCATCTTCGCGCTGTTCTGCAAATGTATAACGAATCGGCGTGACATTCGTATTTGAAGAAGTAGCCTCTTCTGTAGCATTAAACGGCTGAAAACCTGATTCACGTTCAAGTAATCCCGTATCAGGATTCAAAGTAGGAAGTGTTTTTTTGTAGAATGATAACTGCTTTGCTTCATCGATCCGGATCGCATCAAATCCACTGATTTCATTTAAGATGATACCAACTCGACTATCAGCTTCACTACGCAGTTCACTGATGATTCCCGTTGCCCGAAAGCTTTTCGTACCAGAGATAAACACAGTCAGGATGACAGCACTGAAAATCGAGGCAATGACGATGGCGACGAGTAGTTCGACGAGCGAGAAGCCGTCATTTTGTTGTCGGAAAACTTTGATTGAGCGTCGCATTCGTAATCGATCCTTTCAATGATGTAATCGGTTCAGTTGTTCCTTCTATGTAGACGAATACATGTAGGTCGAGGAGATTCGGATTAACGACTCCTTCGAGTTTCCGAGGTGTCACACTGTATTTGACTTCAAAGGCAATATTATTGATTTCAGGATTAGTAAAGATTGATGAGCAAATAGCCGATAGGTCACAAGAAGGAGACGTGGGCTCTGGAATGACATATTTTCCATTCAGATAAGTAGCTTTGTCTGCCTGTGTAGATAGAGAACTGAAGGCGAAGGATTCATCACTTGTCGCTTCTAAAGCTTCTCGCTTGATATAAGAGGTTGCGTTTTTTGCCAGATAATTCGCAAACGTCAACTCCGTACTGTCGCGTGAGGCTGCCAATGACTGAGAAAAAATGCTGATAAGAGAGACCGATATGATAGATAAGATCGTAATACTGACTAACACTTCAATTAACGAAAAACCATGTTGCTCGTCTTGCATGGACTCACCTCGTGTCTGAATCAATAGGATGTCTGAACTAAAAAATGAAAAACGGTATGTATTCTCACATGAAGAAAGTATTTGTCAGGTAGGACTTATGTTTCATCATAATATTCATTATAATGGAAATACTAGACACCTGAAATGGTTATTTCATACGGAAAGGAAACAGATGATGATAAATTTAAAACGTTTTGCTGTACATACGTTACTGCTAGTCGCCTTAATCGCCTTAATCTATGTTCCTTCGTTTGCCTTGATTTCCTTTACCGGCAAAGCAACAGTCTCGGAAAACTTCTCTGACACGGCGCGTATTGGTTCTGTTCCTGTCAGTGGTTTGACACGTAAAGAAGCCAAACCGAAAGTCCAAGAAGCCGTTACCGCTTGGTCTAAAAAAACACCGTTGACGGTCGGGACGGGAGAAGAGACGCTTCCGATTCCGACAGAACTCGTGACGTTTCAGATCGATGAGTCGATTAAAGCCGCATCGTTGAAAAAAGGTGGTGCGTTACAAGTCACCATTGATGAAGCGGCGACGGAAGAATATTTAGCGACACAGCCGGTTACATACACGGAAAAACAAATCCAGACCTTTAAAACGTGGTTAGTCAAGACCAGTGAAAAATTAGAAGAAAGTAATTTTGATCCGGCAGAAACAGTCGCAGCTGTGGACCCGACAGGCGAAGTCGTTTCGAGTGTCACGTTCATGACCCGTTCGGCAGCTGAAGAACAGATGATCGATGCGATGGCACAAGTCGACATCAAGGCTGGTCAATTGATGAATGTGAAGACATACGGGATGGATCCGGTTGCGGCATCCTTCATCGGCAGCAAACTGTATGAATTATTTGCGAAGACTCCTTTTGAAATTGTCGAACGGATGCCACATCCCCAGTTACCGGACGATGTGACGCTCGGGTATGACGTCAAGATTGATGAGAAAACAGATTTTGCCGTCCGGAATACACAGGCGGTCAATTATCAGGTCATCGCGACGAAAAACGGAAGTGATGTCACGCTGGAATTACGCGGAACTCCGTTCAAAGAAACGGTCACAGCCGTACTGGAAGCTGAAAAAACGATTCCATACCGGACGATTACCCGCTACTCTCCGACATTATCTGCCGGAACGAGCAGTGATACCCAATCGGGTGTGGAAGGGAAATCAATCGAATTGTATCGCGTCACGAAGTCGAACGAAGGAGAAATCAAACGATTGCTTGCGCTTGATTTTTATACTGCGACACCAGCCATCGTGACGAAAAGCAGCCAGGAAGAAGCGCCGCCAGTCGTGATCCCGCCGGCAGAAGAATCAACGGACGACACGACAGATGACTCAACGAACGACGGTACGACTGAAAATCCGACGGACGATACAGATAATGCGACGGACGGATCAACCGATGGATCAACCGACGGTACGACAACGCCGGAACAACCCGTTACACCGGATCAACCGACAGCACCGGATACACCGGATGCGCCGACGACAGGGGATCCGGCATCACCCGTCGATGGTGAGCCGACGGACGGCGCAGTCGGCTGATACTGCTATAAGAAAAGAGGATGAACATGAACTGGACGGACTTAGCGATTGAACTCGGTATCATCATTGGTCTTGCAACCATCATTTGCGGATTGATGTTTTCCATTCAAATTCCTTTTGTGACGACAATGGCGGCCAAAGTGATGCTCTCAATAACCGCATTGGTATTAGTCACTTCACTCTACATGATCGTCAAAATGGATTGGATCACAAACCCGTTTGTCATTGCGGGATACGTGATCACGATTTTAGTCATCGCGGCCATTACGAGTGTGATGGATGAAAAAAAGCAACAGGTGACACCACTTGACGAAGAAGAAACATGGCACGCGGAAGGATGACGATGTAAATGGCAATGAAACGGAAACGATTGGGTGAAATGTTGTTAGAAGAAAGTGTCGTGACGGAAGCACAGATCGAGGAAGCGTTATCCGTCAAACGGACGACGGAAAAACTAGGGGATACCCTGCTGCGACTCGGTCATTTGACAGAACAACAATTGATTGAAGCCTTGCATCATCAATTAAAGATTCCGGTCATCCAACTGTACAACTATCCGGTTGACGTGGCGGTCACGAAATTGATTTCAAAAGATCTGGCCCAACGGCATACGCTTGTTCCGGTCTACCGTGAAGGAAACCGTCTATTCATCGCGATGGCCGATCCGATGGATTTGATTGCGATTGACGATCTCCGGCTCCAAACCGGTTTGATGATTGAAGTTGGTCTTGCGACACGTGACGAGATTCGACGGACGATCCTCAAGTATTACGACATCGATTCATCGTTACGGGAATTGCTTGAGTCGGATGAGATGACGATTTCCGATACGTCGCGTGATACGGTGACCCGCGAAGATGCACCGATCATCCGCCTCGTCAATCAGATTCTCGAGAACGGTATCTCCCAACGAGCATCGGATATTCATATGGATCCGCAAGAAACGTCGTTATCGATTCGAATTCGGATCGACGGAGAACTTCGAACGGAAAACAATTATCCGAAACAGATTCAAAACATCCTGACGACCCGGATCAAAGTGATGAGTGAACTCGATATCACCGAGACCCGCTTGCCGCAGGACGGACGGATCAAGTTTCTTTATAATGGCGTCGCCTATGACTTCCGGGTCTCGACGCTGCCGACCGTCTACGGTGAGAAAGTGGTTATCCGGATTCTCGACAGTTCGAATTCGAATATCTCGATTTCAAAAATCGGATTCAGTGAGCGGAATGAAAAACAGTTCCGTGAAATGCTCAAACGTCCAAATGGCATCATCTTGATCACGGGACCGACCGGCTCCGGAAAATCGTCGACGCTTTATGCGGCGTTAAATGGATTAAACGATGAAACGCGGAACATCATCACGGTCGAAGATCCGGTCGAGTATCAGGTCGACGGTATCAACCAAGTCCAGGTCAACTCGAAAATCGGGTTAACGTTCGCCAGTGGTTTGCGCTCGATTTTGCGGCAGGATCCAAACGTCGTCATGGTCGGGGAGATTCGTGACATCGAGACAGCCGAGATTTCGATCCGAGCATCCTTGACCGGTCACTTGGTCCTCTCGACGTTGCACACGAACTCTGCGGTCAGCTCGATCACCCGGTTGATTGATATGGGAGTGGAACCGTTCCTGGTCGCCGCCTCGGTGACGGGACTGATTGCCCAACGTCTTGTCCGCCGGGTCTGCCGCGATTGTGGCGAAGTCCAACCGTTATCGAAACGCGAGGAAGAATTGTTCGCACAAGAAGGGATTGAAGCAACAACCGTCATGCGTGGCCGTGGTTGTTCGTCTTGTAACATGACCGGATACCGCGGACGGTTAGCGATTCAAGAAGTCGTCATGGTCGATGAGGTTTTACGACGGATGATCATGAATCAATCAACGGAGAGTGAAATCACGATGTATGTAAGATCGCAAGGACAACGGTTATTGTTGGCGGATGGTTTGTCGAAAGTTGCCCAAGGCATCACGACGACAGAAGAAATTCTACGGACGGTGATTTCCGAATGAGTACGATGGAACGCGCACAAATCGAAGACATCCTACGGTCATCAAAAGAAAAGGGCGCATCTGACGTCCATTTGACGGCGGGATCACCGCCCGTCTTTCGTGTCAACGGCACATTGATGCCGTTTGGAACGGAAAAAATGAAGCCAATCATCATCGACGGATTCGTCCGTTCGTTGATTACCGAGGAAATGTATCTCCAACTCAAACAAGACCGCGACATCGATTTTTCGTTTGGTGTGCCGGGAGTCGCCCGCTACCGCGTCAACTGTTTTTATCAGCGCGGAGCGCTGTCGATGGCGTTTCGGACCATTCCGACGGAGGTGCCGACACTCGAACAACTGTCGTTACCACCGGTCTTAAAACGTTTCCTGACAAAGCCCCACGGATTGATTCTCGTGACCGGTCCGACCGGTTCCGGGAAATCAACGACCTTGGCTGCAATGATCAACGAGATCAACCAGACGATGTACAAACGAATCATCACGCTTGAAGATCCAATCGAGTATTTGCACAGCCACCAAAAAAGTTTGATCGACCAACGGGAAATCGGAATTGATGCCCCGCGGTTTGCGACCGGTTTACGCTCGGCGCTCCGGCAGGATCCGGACGTCATCTTACTCGGTGAGATGCGGGATCTGGAGACGATTTCGACTGCCGTCACGGCGGCTGAGACCGGTCATTTAGTGTTTGCGACCGTCCATACCTCGACGGCGGCGTCGACCGTCAGTCGGATCATTGACGTCTTCCCGTCGGAACAACAGGATCAAATCCGGGCGCAACTGGCGAACGTTTTGGCCGGCGTTGTCTCGCAACGGCTGATGCCGCGGACGGACGGGACAGGACGTGTTGCCGCCCTCGAAATCATGGTCGAGACACCGGCTGTCTCAAACCTGATCCGGACCGGCAAAGAATATCAGATACAATCGGTCCTGCAGACCGGTAAACAATACGGGATGCAGACGATGCAAATGGCACTACAAGACTTAGTAAGTCGGGGCCTGATCCCAGCATCAGCCGCGACACCTTACATATCGGGGTGAACCAATGGCAGTCTTCATATATGAAGGTCGAACGATGGCCGGTAAACGAAAAAAAGGAAAGATTACCGCTTTAACCAAACGGGAGGCGGCCGAACGATTACGGACCGATCAAATTGCCGTGACGTCACTCGAGAAACAAGAATCAAAAGGGTTAAATACCGAAATTACGTTTTTGACCGCTAAACCGAAAATTGAGCATCTCGTCATGTATGCCCGACAATTCGCGACACTTGTCCGATCGGGCGTTTCGATCGTCAAGGCAACCGAAATCTTGCGGAAACAGACGGAATCGAAACCACTGGAACGGGCGCTCGTCGAAGTCGAGGATGATTTACGGAGCGGGATTCAGTTTTCACAGGCGATCGAGAAACATCCCCGCGTTTTTGATACGTTTTTTGTCAGTATGGCGATGGCCGGGGAAGCGAGCGGAAACTTGGAGGAAGCACTGGATAACATCGTCACCCAGCTGCAGAAGCAGTATGAAATCAAACGGAAGGTCATCTCCGCCTTGATCTACCCGGCGGTCGTCTCAGTTGTTGCAATCGGCGTCGTCGTTTTCTTGATGCTGAACGTCGTCCCGACGTTTGCCTCGATTTTTGATCAACTCGGCAGCGAGTTGCCGTTGATCACCAAAATCGTCGTTGCGGTATCCGACTTTTTTGTCGCCTACTGGTGGGTCTTGCTACTGATTGCCTTTGGGTTGCTCGGTCTGTTGTACTTCAACTTAAAGAATGAACGGCAACGGGTGATCTTTGACCGCCTGATATTAATGATTCCGGTGTTTGGTCCGTTGATTCAAAAATCACAAATTGCCTTGATGACACGGGGACTGGCCGTTTTACTGAATGCCTCCGTCCCGATTCTTGCGTCACTCGACATCACGGAACGAATTGTCACGAACCGAGTCATCCGCAAAGGGATCGCCGGTGCGAACGAAGCGATGTCACGAGGGATTCCGATGCACGAACCGTTATCAAAAAACAAATATTTTCCACCTCTCGTGACGCAGATGATTGCAATCGGGGAGGAGTCGGGACGGCTCGACTCGATGCTGACGGAAGTTGCCGACTTTTACGAAACGGAAGTCGAAACGACGACGGATCGTTTGAAGTCCATCATTGAGCCGTTATTGATCGTCGTTTTGGCCGTCATCGTCGGTGTCATCGTCATCGCGGTTGTTGTACCGATGTTTAAAATCTACTCCGACATCCAAGCCAGTTGACAACTGTCAAAACATTTACCTTTTGTACAAAAAAGTCATTTTCTACAAAAAATATGGTGCTACTATAATAGTATTCATCTGGACAGTATGACCTATACGCCAGTCGCAGTTAAAAAGTACTAGGGAGGAATAGTAAACATGTTAGAACGTATGAAAGAAATCTGGTTAGATGCAAAACAAATGCGCGATGAGCGTGGTTTGACATTGATCGAGTTACTCGTAGTTGTCGTTATCTTAGGTATCATTGCAGCAATCGCTGTCGTCGCCATCGGCGGATTGATCGAGAACTCACGTAAGGATGCGGTTGTATCCGATGCGAAACAATTGGTAGCTGCAGCAAAACTCTATACGTCTGCAAACCCAATGCAACCGGGTCAACAGATTAAGCTTGGTATTACAGATGGTGGTAGTGCAATTCCATCTAAAGACTCTGAAGATGCAAAAGCTAATGAAGATACACTTGATAAGTATATTGATGAAATGAAAGATTCGTTGAATTCAGATGCACCATATGCTTCTTCATATGTAGTTGTAACTGAAAAACAAGGTAAGTTTACTTATGAAGTTACTCTTTTAAGTGCTAAAAAAGGAAATACGTACTTTACTGGGGCTGATCCAGGAAAGTTAAAACGAGCTGGAGTTACAGTAGAATAATCCCCACCCCCATCTCGGGGGTTTTTTTCTGAACTTTTTTAAGGAGGAAATGCACGATGGCTGTCATCTTTACGGTTTATTTTTTCCTGATCGGGATGCTCGTGACCTCATTTACGAATGTCGTCGGTTTACGGGTGCCGGTCGGGGAATCGGTTGTCCGTCCACGGTCACATTGTCCGAACTGCGGGCATGTTCTGGGTCCGCTCGAGTTGACGCCGGTGATCGGCTATCTCGTTTTGCGCGGCAAATGCCGGACGTGTCAGCTGCCGATATCGATCAAGTATCCGGCGCTCGAATTACTCGGTGGAATCCTGTATGCCTACGCCTTTTATCAGTTCGGCTGGTCGATGCAGTTTGTTCTGTCGATTCTGTTGACGAGTCTGCTTAGCATCCTCGTCATGTCCGATCTTGCCTATATGTTGATTCCGAATAAAATCTTATTATTCTTTTTACCGATTAGTCTGATTGTTCGCTACCTTTCTCCCCTTGAGAACTGGTATAATCCAATTATTGGCGGATTTGTCGGCTTCTTTCTATTGTTCGTGATCTTTCTTGCGTCACGCCAAGGGATGGGGGCTGGTGACGTAAAACTATTTGGATTGCTCGGTATTTTTTTAGGACCGTTAGATGTCGTGATTGCGTTGTTCGTCTCTGCTTTTGTCGGCTCGATCATCGGACTGACGTTGCTTGGATTAAAACGGGTCCAGCGGAAACAACCGATACCGTTTGTGCCGTCGATCGCCATCGGGACACTACTGACATATTACTTTGCGGACGATTGGATAAAGCTTTATCTCGATCTGTTCCTCTAGGAAAGGAAGAATCTACATATGCCGCAAGCTAGGCGCAGAGGTACATATATATACTTTAATTTTACGGATGTCGGGATTTTCGGAGCGGTCGTCAAAAAAGGTGTCATCAAACGCCGTGCCGTCGTCTCGCTTCCACCGGGGACTCTCCAGGGCGGATGGTTACAGCCGGAAGCTTCGCTTGATTTGATTTTTGACAGCTTGCTCGCCAAGTTGAAGGTACCCCGCGGTTCCCAAGCGGTCTTGGCACTCGACGGTTCGCTTGTCCTCGCCCGGAAACTCGAAATTCCCGAGACGATCGAGACGAATCAGATTCGCGGGTACTTGTTCATGGAACTTGGACACAGTATCGTCCTGCCGTTTGAAGAACCATATTTCGATTACACGTTACTGGAAGAAGACGGTAAACGGGAAATCATGTTGTATGCCGCTCCAAACGAAGCGTTAAAACAATATATGGAGTTGTTCAAACAAAAACATCTCCGGCTGGTCGCGGCTGAGCCGCAACCGCTCGCGACATTTTTTGGTCTCGACTCGCTTTATGAGGTCGAAGCGGACAGCAATCTGCTGATCTGGAACGTTAATGCGACGAATCATCAATTGATCATCATCGAGGACAAAGTTCCGCGTTTGATTCGTTCCGTCGATACGTTTGTCTCGAATGCCTGGGACGTGGATGTCATCGACGACCGCTTGCATTATCGGTATCGATCGGACGATGCGAACGTCGAAATGATTTTAGAAGAAATGTTGCTCGAATTTTCACGTGTACTTGATTTTTATCGTTTTTCGTTAGCACGGGACGGGCGGGAAATCAGCCGGGTCATGTTGACGGGAGACTTCCCGTTTCAAGAGGAACTGGTCCGCCGGTTTGAAGCAAACTTTGATCTAAGGCTCGAGCAAGTCCCGGATACGCTTGAGCTGACTGGTCAACCGGTTCCAAAAGCTTATCTGCCGCTTGTCGGTCTCGCGACGGTCCATAAAGACCGGATCAATCTGTTGCCGGACAGTGACGTCGCGCCGAAGTTTCCGCTGGTCGCTTCATTGGTCTTGCTGCTGTTTGGCGGAATGATCGGTGGGTATCTCTACTGGCAGACCGATCAATTTGCGGACCGGATGGAAACAGCGAACAATCAAATTCAAATCGTCCGGACGCTCCAGTCCGAATCGGCGCAGTCCGCGAAGCAAGAAGTCGCGCAATTGAAACAGACGGTCGATGACCTTGAAGCGACTCCACGTCCGGCTGTCCCGGCACTCGAACGGATTACCCGGTACTTGCCGGAGCGGGGATACATCCTGCAGTTCGCCTACGCGGCAGATCATACGGTGACGATGAATGCCCAGTTCGAGACACTGGACGAACTAAACGGATTTTACCGTCAATTGTTGACGGATACGGCCTTTACGGGTATCACGTTGACGAGTGTGACGACTAAAACGATGAACGAAGAGGCGGAGGTCGTCACGTCGACGACAGTCGATCCGACGACCGGCGAAGAAATTCCGACGACGACGATCACACCATCGGATGACACGGAGACGGAAGAACCCCGTTACATCGGTCAATTTACGTTGACGGTCGTCCCGGCGGAGGTCATCAAGGGCGAAACGAATCAAGCCGATCCGGATGCTCCAAAAGAAGACGGTACGACGGATCCGGCAGTCGAGCCGGAGTCGAACTCAGATGAGGTCGTTCCGGAAACGACGGACCCGGAACCGGGCGAAGTCGTCTCGACTGAAGTAGAGGAGGTGGAAGAAAATTGAAACGGTATAGTGGTTTCATACTTCTGGCCGTGACGATTTTACTTGTCGTCGGTGGTCTATCCTACTTTGGTTATACGACATATACGACGTATCAAGAACTGAATCGAACGGAAGCGACGCTCGAACGGGAACAGATGGCACTCGAAGCCGCGAAGGCGAACGAGCAGAAAGTCGATGTCGCGGAGTCGAGTTTCCTCCAGAAACAAGTCCCGGTCTTGCCGGCGAATGATGATGTCCTCGATGCCATCAATGCAGCGAGCCAGATTGCCGGTGTGAAAGTACAAGCCATTACATTTGGTGCGGCAGGGGCTGAAACACCAGCATCACCCGTCCAGTCGACGCCAGTCGTTGACGGGGCGATGGCGACGGAATCGGAAACGGAAGCTGCCGAGACGGCAGAGACGCCGGTCGCGGCGACGACTGCAACCGCTTTGCCGGCTTCTTTGACCGTGGAGGCGCCGTCGTATCTTGAATTGATGGCGTTCCTGAAGCAAATCGAACGAACGGACCGGATCACGATTTTACGGCAGATTCAGCTGACAGGTCCGGATGAACCAGGTGCAGGTAGTCAGACGATCGTCTTAGAGGACGAGATGATGTCGTTTACGGTCGAAATCGAAAGTTACTACCGTCCGGATTTGACGCAATTGATTCCGGATAAGAAGACGCCGTTACAGGAGACGACACCAAAATCCGATCCCTTTGTCGATGTCACAGGTAACTAAAGACGAGGCAAGTGTTTCTCCTTCTCGGAGAAGCACTTGTTTTTCGTTATACTGGAAGTTGATTGCAACAAGGCAGGTCGAAAAAATACGAAAAGAGCGTGATACTGATGTTAACGCAACACCACTTGATTCTGGCTTCCGCGTCTCCGAGACGGACTGAACTATTACGACAGATCGGTGTACCGCATACGGTGCGGCCGGCCGATGTACTGGAAGAAGCCCCTTATCCGATGTCTTCCGAGGATTACGTGATGTATTTGTCACAAAAAAAGGCACGCGCTGTGGCACAACCCGGTGAAGTGATCTTGGCTGCGGATACGGTTGTATCACTGGATCACCGGATCCTTGAAAAACCGGCGGACCGGACAGCTGCCCTTGAGATGCTACGGTTGTTGTCCGGGCGGACACATGAAGTCGTGACCGGGGTGACGATTTTAACGGACGAGCGGGAAGAGACGTTCACCGTGACGACAAAAGTCCGTTTTTGTACGATTCCGGAAAGTTGGATGCTGTCGTACGTCGCGACCGATGAACCGTATGACAAGGCCGGTGGATACGGCATCCAAGGCATCGGCGGACTGTTCGTTGAGGCGATTGACGGCGATTATTATAATGTCGTCGGCTTACCGATTAATCCAATCAGCCGTCGTCTCGATACGCTGGGAATCAAACCGATGTTTGCGTAATTCCTCGTCAGAAAGGTCGGATGTAGTGATTGAATGGCCAAAGGATATGGTTCAACTCAAAGGGTTGGCACAGGCGACGACGGTCGAATTGTTGGCGTGTCTCGTTCGAAGCGGCACCCGGAACCGGGGACCGCTCGAAATCGCGGAAGAACTGCTCGACATCTACCCGTCCTTGATCGAACTCGAGGCGGCGGGTGTCGGCGGGCTTGAGAAAGCACCCGGTGTCGGAAAAGCCAAAGCGTTGCAAATCATGGCCGGGCTTGAGCTCGGACGCCGGCTCGTCACCGAACCGAAGTGGGTTCGCCCGGTCGTTCGTTCACCGGATGATGCGGCAGAATTATTGATGGAGGAGATGCGCCTGTATCAACAGGAACATTTCATCTGTCTGTATTTGAACACGAAAAACGAAGTCATTTCCAAAAAAACGCTGTTTATCGGCGGTCTCAATACGTCGATCGTCCATCCCCGCGATATTTTCCGCGAAGCCATCCGCTGTTCGGCGGCAAGCTTCATTGCCGTCCATAATCATCCATCGGGTGACCCGACACCAAGCCGGGAAGATATCGAGGTGTCGGAGCGGATGGTCGAGGCCGGAAGATTGATCGGAATCAGCTGCATCGATCACCTCGTCATCGGGCATGGACAATTTATTAGTATGAAACAGCGGGGATTTATGTAAGAATAACGTCTGAGGGGGAAGTCTGTTTCCCGACCTCAGGCGTTTTTTCTTATGAATCAATAAATGAACTGTAAACAAGCTGTAACGTTTTAACGCTTTCCAAGGAAGGCTTTTCCGTTATAATTAGTGAAGTGTATTCTCAGAGAGGGGTTTTTTGAATAATGTTTGGATCATTTAGCCGTGAAATCGGCATTGACTTAGGTACGGCAAACACGCTCGTTTATGTGAAGGGGCAAGGAATCGTCGTGCGCGAACCTTCCGTTGTCGCATTCCGTACGGATACAGGAAAGATTGAAGCAGTTGGTAATGCTGCGAAGAACATGATTGGACGGACACCGGGGAACGTGACGGCACGACGCCCGATGAAAGATGGGGTTATCGCCGATTATGAAACAACGGCTACGATGATCAAATACTTCATGGACCAAGCAACAAAGAAAAAAGGATTGTTCTCATCAAAAACGAACGTCATGATCTGTGTACCAAGCGGTATCACATCGGTCGAAAAACGGGCGGTTGAAGATGCAGCGAAACTTGCTGGAGCGCGTGAAGCGTATACGATCGAAGAACCGTTCGCAGCAGCAATCGGAGCCGGTCTCCCGGTTTCAGAACCAACCGGATCCATGGTCGTCGACATCGGTGGCGGTACAACAGAAGTCGCTGTCATTTCACTTGGTGGGATCGTGACGAGCCAATCGATTCGTGTCGGTGGAGATGAAATGGACGAGTCGATCATTCGTTACATCAAATCAAAATACAACCTGATGATCGGAGAGCGGACGGCAGAGACGTTGAAAATGACGATCGGTTATGCCCGTATCGATGAAGAGTCAGAAAACGAAACGATGGAAATTCGTGGACGTGACCTTGTCACAGGACTTCCGAAGCAGATTGAAGTGACAAGTGCAGAAATTTGCGACGCGTTATCCGATACGGTGGATGCGATTTTAGCAGGCGTCAAACATACGCTGGAACAGACACCGCCGGAATTGTCAGCGGATGTCATGGATCGCGGAATCGTCTTGACAGGTGGCGGTGCCCTCCTGAAAAACTTGGATTCAGTCATTGAAGACGAGACACGCATCTTGACACTCGTTGCGGAAAACGCGCTCGATTGTGTCGCAATCGGTACAGGTAAATCACTGGAGATGATGAATGTATTGCGTTCGAAATCAGGCATCTCACAAAAAAGATAAGGACGGGATGAGCGATGAAGCGATTTTTAAATAATCGAAAACTGCTCATCACACTCCTTAGTTTTCTCCTTTTGGTGATTTTAATCGGGATTTCGCTTCAGGGACGTAACCAAACCCACTGGTATCAAAGTTTTGTCCGCGATACGGTGGGGGTCGGGCAACGTCTGTTTGCGACACCGATTGGCTGGATTGATGATACGGTCACTTCGGTTAAAGAAGTGCGCGATGTGTATAAGGAAAATGAGTATTTAAAATCACGACTGGGGGACTATGCGGGAAATTCCGTCAAGGTCCGTGACTTGGAACGTGAAAATGAAGAATTAAAAGACATGTTGAACTTAAAAGGTTCGATTCGTGACTATACATTACTTCCGGCAGAAATGATCGGTCGGACGTCATCCGAATGGCAACGATTCGTCACGGTCAACATCGGAAAAGAACAAGGTGTCAAAGCCGATATGGCAGTCGTGACAGCAGACGGACTGATCGGTCGCGTCATTCAGACGAGTGCCTACACGTCGCTCGTGCAACTACTGTCTGATACAAGCCGGACGAACAACGTCTCCGCTGTTGCGGATGATACAAAAGGCAAAGGGGTATTCGGAACGATCGAAGGATTTGATGAAGAAACGAATCTGTTGAAGTTCACGAAGATTCCAAACGATGCCAAATTAAAAAAAGGTCAGACGGTGACGACTTCTGGACTTGGCGGTAAATATCCAAGCGGAATCGTCGTTGGGAAGATCGAACAGGTGAAATCGGATCAATACGGTGCTTCGAAAATTGCATACGTCAAACCGGCAGCAGACTTCGAACAGTTTGGTCACGTTTTCGTGATTCAACGCGAAGCGAAGGAACCTTTCGCTGAGACCGACAAGGGAGGGGACACTAGTGAATAACATCAAGTTGTTTTTCGCCGTGTTCCTTCTTTTTATCTTGGAAGGGACGCTGTTTGCGGGTCCGCTCGGAGACGGTTCTCCGTATGCCGTGCACGTGACGCTGATTGCGCTGATGTTCTTGGGACGATACGGCAGAATCGAACAGGCACTTGGTTTTGGTCTGTTATTTGGTCTGTTGTATGATTTCGTCTACTCGGATATCATCGGAATTTATTTATTTGCACTATCAGCCATTCCGCTTTTTAGTAGCTTCGTGCTAAAATATGTAAAGGAGAACGTATTAACGATTATCGTCACCTTTACGTTCAGCGCTATTTTGTTTGAACTGGATATCTATTTCTTTACGGCTTCGGTCGTCGGTGTCGAGGTTCCCTTCAAGGAGCTGGCGACACAAATCATTCCAAGGAGTCTCATTGCCCAGTTGATTGGAATCATCGTGTTGTATTATCCGATGACGCGTCTGGTGCAATCCACATTTGATGAGAAAAGAGGATGAGTCATGATTGAGCGTAAGCGTTATGTAACGATGAAAGGTCATCGTGGTGGCCTCGCCGTCTATGTAAATGAAAGGTGCAGTGTGGATGAATTTCTTGACGATTTAGAATTGACGCTTGCCGACAAATCCGTCGAGAACGGACGCGCCGTGCCGATTACCTTCTTCTTCGGTCGACGGTATGTCGACGAAGGCGTTGTGACGGCCGTCGAATCCATTGTTGCGCGTCATGATTCATTTTCGTTTAACGGTTATGACAGTGATTGTCTGACCAAAGATGAAGCGAAGGCGCTCTACGGCGAACGAACGTTTCATTACTTTGGCGGAACCGCCCGCAGCGGTCATGTCGTCGATGTCGAAGGATCAATCGTCGTCATCGGTGACATCAATCCGGGTGCCGTCGTACATGCGACCGGCAGTATTTATTGTCTCGGCGCGTTACGGGGAACCGTTCACGCAGGGAAAGGCGGAAATCAGCAAGCGGTGATTGCCGCAAGTATCTTACAACCCAAATGGATTTCCATTTCCGACTTCGTTTATGAAGATCCGGATGATGCGCCGGTAAAAGCGCTAGAAATGGGTTGTGCTTTTGTAGGAGACACCGGGGTTGAATTTTCCCGTCTTCAGACCGTTCCGCTCGCGCGGATGGATCAGTTTGCGATTGATAGTGAAAGAGGGTGACAGATATGGAACAAGTGAAAGAACAGGTACATAGAGATGCGGCGACGCATGTGGGTCGTGCCATCGTCGTCACATCTGGTAAAGGTGGCGTCGGTAAAACGACGACGACGGCGAACATCGGTACAGCGCTTGCGCTGATGGGACATTCGGTTTGCCTTGTCGATACAGATATCGGTCTTCGGAATCTGGATATCGTACTCGGACTGGATAACCGCAGTATCTATAACATCGTTGACGTCGTGACAGGACAATGTAAATTGCATCAAGCCCTCGTTCGTGATAAACGTTTTGAAGAGATGTACCTGTTACCTGCTGCCCAGTCCAAGGATAAGTCATCCGTCACACCGGAACAGGTAAAGGCGATCATTGATACACTGAAGTTGGAGTATGATTTTGTCCTGATTGATTGCCCGGCCGGCATCGAGCAAGGATTCATGAATGCGATCGCGGGAGCGGATGAAGCCGTCATCGTCACGACGCCGGAAAAAGCAGCGGTTCAGGATGCAGACCGGATCATCGGGATGCTCGAACGATCAGAGCGGAAAATCGTTCCGAAACTGGTGGTCAACCGGGTTCGCTCACACATGATGGCGTCCGGCGACATGCTCGACATTGATGAAATCATGCGTATTTTATCGATTGACCTCCTCGGATTGATCGTTGATGACGAAGAAGTCATCGCCGCATCGCACCGCGGTGTACCGGTGACGATGAACCCGGATAATCGGGCAGGTCTCGGTTACCGGAACATCACCCGCCGGATTCTTGGAGAATCGGTACCGCTGCTTGATATCATGGAGCAGCCTCAAAAAGGATTTTTCGTTAAACTGAAAAAAATGCTTGGCATGAAATAAGAAGGGGAAAATAGACTAGAAGGGCTTTTATGCTTCTAGTCTATTTTTCATGGAGGAATCGAGATGAAATGGATTAGTGAACAAACCCCGTCCTTGGAACGGGTCGCCTTAGTGGAAGGCGGGCGTGTCGTCGAATACCATGAACGGATGCGCGATGAGATCCGCGTCGGGACGTTGCTTCACGCAAAAGTCGATCGGTTACATCCGACGCTCGGTGCGGCGTTCTTAGTGGCGACTGACGGCACCCCGCTTTATTTACCGATCAATGAGACGCTGGAAGCCTTGCGGCGTTATCCGGACGTGCCGACGATCGGACAGGCGGTTCAGGTCGGACAGACACTACTCGTCCAAGTCGTCAAAGAAGGAGCGGCACCAAAACAGCATAAGGTGACACAAAACATCACCTATGGCGGACGTTTTCTTGTCTACTTCCCATACGGGCGGCGTGTCCGTTTCAGCCGGAAGCTGGATGTAGTCGTCCAGCAGCAGTTGGCGAAACGAGTGACACTGGATGAGACGGAAGGCCTTCTCTACCGGACGGAATCGGCACAAGCGGAAGGGACGGTCCTTGAAGCCGAACTGAAACAGTTGCGTGCGCGTCACGGGAAGATGGTCGAGCAGATGACGCTTGAGCAGGATGAGTCGTTGATCGTGCAGGAAGCAAAACGGCTGGCACATGTCGAAGAAGCGCTCGTGACGAGCCGGATCGATAAGGAACGGCTCGAACAGATGGGCTTGCGTGTCGAACGGCCGGTCATGAAAGGACGTCTCCCGGCGATGGAGCAAGTCGACCGGGCGATTGACAAGGCGTTGGATAAAGTCGTGTGGTTAGAGGGCGGCGCTTACCTGCTGATTGAAGAAGTGGAGACGATGACGGTCATCGACATCAACAGCGGCAAGACGATTTCTGTTAAAGAACAAAAACGGACGTTTGATCAGATCAACGAAGCAGCAGCGGTGGAAATCATGCGTCAACTGCGTCTGCGGAACATCAGCGGCATGATTGCCGTCGATTTCCTGCGGGGGTCGAGTAAAGGACAGACCCGTGTGACGCAACTGTTAAAAGAACGGGCGGCGCATGAGTCGAAACAGATTGAAATCCATGGATTTACGAAGATGGGATTATGTGAACTGACACGGCAACGCCATGGGAAGTCCTTACTCGAACGATCGCTCGAGCAAGGAAAACCGTCCCGGATTGCGATTCACCGGCAACTCGAACCGAAGCTGCTCGAAATTGCGACCTATGCAGAAGCCGCCGTCGTACGGGCACCACTCGATTCGCTCAGTCCACTTTTCCTTCAAGAAAGTCCGGTCGAACTTGTGCTTGTGGAAGGGGAAACAGGTATTTTGTTTACAGGCACAAAAGCCGACTGTGACGATTTCGTCAAAAGACAATCAGAATCCTGACAGAACGTTATTGACAACAGTCAACATCGTTTGGTATTCTGAATAACGTTAGTTCGTTTGGAAGCACCCAAATGACTACAACCGCACAGACCGGGTCATAAAGCATACGCTGCCCGTGATGGCGAGTCTGAGTTCCTAAGAGGAGGTGCACGTAATGTACGCAATTATTAAAACTGGTGGTAAACAAGTTAAAGTCGAAGCTGGCCAAGAAATCTACGTTGAGAAATTAAACGCAGACGTCGACAGCACAGTAGAATTCGGTGAAGTCTTGATCCTTGGTGGTGACGATGTTAAAGTCGGCGCTCCACTCGTAGAAGGTGCGAAGGTCGTAGCAACGGTCATCAAACACGCTCGCGCGAAAAAGATCACTGTCTTCAAAATGAAAGCTAAAAAGAACTACCGTCGTAAGCAAGGTCACCGTCAACCTTACACGAAGGTCCGCATCGAGAAAATCGAAGCGTAAGCCATGATACGTGTCAAGATTCGACGAGATGAAGCGGAGTTAATCCGCTCCATCGAAGTGACAGGACATGCCGAATTTGCTGAGCCTGGTTTGGATTTAGTCTGTGCCGGCACATCAAGTGTGATCTTCGGGGCATACAATGCCATCGAATCACTCCTCGGGCAGGTCCTGCTCCTTGAAATGGCAGAACAACAAGAAGGTGGCTACTTTTATGTAGAACCGTATGCTGATTTAGCACCGGAAGTCAGCGAACGCACCCAATTGTTACTGGAAGCGACATTGGTCCAACTCGGAACCATCGCTGAAAGTTACGGTGAGTATATCCAACTTGAACAAATATAGGAGGTGGATTCCACATGTTGAAACTTAATCTTCAGTTCTTCGCATCGAAAAAAGGGGTAGGTTCGACAAAGAACGGTCGTGACTCGCAATCGAAACGCCTTGGGGCGAAACGTGCAGACGGTCAAACTGTTTCTGCTGGTTCAATCCTCTACCGCCAACGCGGTACGAAGATTCACCCAGGTATGAACGTCGGACGTGGTGGCGATGATACACTTTTCGCAACTGCAACTGGTGTCGTTCGTTTCGAACGTCTCGGACGCGACAAAAAACAAGTCAGCGTTTACCCAGCATAAGTGATCGATGAAGCAGACTCTAGCCACTTTCAGGGGTTAGGGTCTGTTTTTTTTAGGAGGGAACGACTGATGAAGGATGAGCAGGTACTGGATCTTTTGAAGTCACTTCGTCACGAATGGTTGAATCGATTGCAACTCGTTCGTTCATACAGCGCGATGGGTGACGAGGCGGCTGTTGAATCGATCTGTTCAGTCTACCGGGAGCAAGCGTCACGAGAAGGACGACTCTCCTTGATTGAATTGCCGAAAACAGCGCTCACACTGCAACGAGCGGATTGGACAGGTTTAACTGTCGAATATGATGTGATTGAGAAACCAAAGCAGATCGATGATTCGCGTCTTGCGACCGTCATTGAAGCTGCGCTTGACATGATAGAAGTGGGAAATGGAGAAGTATCCGTAACCTTTCATGAGGGCGTGACCATCGAGATCTATCGGGATCTACTAGATATGTCGCGCCTTAAAGATCTAGTGACGCCGATGGAGATCGAGTCACAGACGGAACATGAGTGTGTGATCGAAATCGAAAGTCTTCCTGTAGAGGAAGAACAGTAATAGGAGGGATCTGACATGTTTGTCGATCAGGTAAATATTTATGTAAAAGCAGGAGATGGAGGACGCGGACAAGTTGCGTTCCGTCGTGAAAAATATGTTCCAGACGGTGGTCCTGCCGGAGGAGATGGCGGGCACGGTGCTCACGTCGTTCTCGAAGTGGATGAAGGACTCCGGACCTTGATGGATTTCCGTTACAAACGTCACTTCAAAGCCGTCCAAGGTGAAAACGGGATGTCGAAAGGAATGCACGGTCGTAAAGCCGAGCATCTCGTCGTCAAGGTTCCACCAGGTACGGTCGTGTATGATGACGATACGGATGCAGTCATCGCCGATCTCGTCCACCACGGACAACAAGCGATCGTCGCAAAAGGCGGACGCGGAGGACGTGGGAACTCACGTTTCGCGACACCAGCCAACCCGGCTCCGGAACATGCGGAAAACGGGGAACCAGGTGAAGAGAAGTATTTGAAACTCGAATTGAAAATGCTGGCGGATGTCGGACTCGTCGGATTCCCGAGTGTCGGGAAATCAACGATGCTTTCGATCGTCTCAGCGGCGCGCCCGAAAATCGGAGCGTATCACTTCACGACAATCACACCAAACATCGGAGTGGTCGAAACAGAAGACAGCCGGAGCTTCGTCATGGCCGATCTACCGGGTCTGATTGAAGGCGCAAGCGAAGGGGTTGGTCTTGGTCACCAATTCTTACGTCACGTCGAACGGACAAAAGTCATCGTCCACGTCATCGATATGAGCGGGATGGAAGGCCGCGATCCGATTGACGATTACAACATCATCAATAAAGAGCTTGCCGACTATAACCTGCGTTTGACAGAACGACCACAAGTCGTCGTCGCAAACAAAATGGATATGCCGGATGCAGAAGCCAATCTGGAAGCCTTCAAGGAAGCATTCCCTGACTTGGAAGTATTCGCGATTTCAGCTGCGACGCGTCAAGGGTTACGGGACCTCTTATTCCGGATTGCAGATCTTGTGGATGCGACGCCTGAATTCGGTCTGGAAGAGCTCGAAGAGAAAACAGCGACACCACGTGTCGTCTACGGATATGAAGCACCGGAAGCTGGATTTACGATCTCGAAAGATGAAGATGATTGCTTCGTCATCAAAGGACCACGGATTGAGAAACTGTTTACGATGACAAACTTCATGCGTGAAGAGTCGATCAAACGTTTTGCGCGGACGTTGCGTCAAATGGGTGTCGACGAAGAGCTTCGTAAAATGGGTGCGATTGACGGCGACGTCGTTCGAATCCGTGACTTCGAATTCGAATTCATCGAGTCGTCGTTCTAATCGAAACGGTCAAACAAGATTATTTGAGAAATGGAGTGTGAGAGCATCGTGGACCCACTTCCCGCGATTCAGTTCATCTGGTTCTTCGTCTTACTAGTTATTTCAGCATTCTTTTCGTCTTCTGAAACAGCCTTATCTAGTGCGAATCGGTTACGGATCTTACATCAGTCGGAAGAGGGCAACGCACGTGCGACACAAGCACTCCGTCTGTTACAACGTTATGAGGAGACGCTCACCGCCATCCTGATTGGAAATACACTGTCGAATCTAGGTGTAGCGATGATCGGCGGGTGGTTGGCGATGTCCTTGTCGACGGATTTATTGATGCAAATCAGCATCATTTTCCTGACGTTTTTGTTCATATTGTTGTTTGGGGAGTTAATTCCCAAATCGTATGCGCGAGAACATGCGGAAACGTATGTATTTTGGATCAGCAGTCCGCTTCATCTCTGTTTGGTCGTCTTCAAACCCTTCATTTTTGTATTCCTGAAGTTGCGACAAGCAGCATTAGTGCTGATTGGTGCCGATCCGAAAGGACCACTCGTCACGGAACAAGAACTCCGTGCGCTCGTTGATATCAGTGAAGAAGAAGGGATCATGAATCAAGCCAGTGCCGAAATCGTTCATCGTGCTGTCGATTTCAAGAATGTCACGGTCGAGGAAGCGTTGACACCCCGAACGGACATTCAGGCGATCGATATTGATGCGAGTTTTGATGACATCTTACAAGAAGTCCAAAAGGGTGGCTTTTCACGCTTGCCGGTCTATAAAGATTCCATCGATCACATCATCGGTGTCTTATCCGAACGTGATTTTTTACGTGAATTCGTAAAACACGGACGGGTGGAGATTCGAGAGCTGATTCGGCCTGTCTCATTTGTCGTTCCACAAACGCATATCATGGATCTTTTGCCCGAGTTAAAGGTAAAGCAGTCCCATATGGCGGTTGTACTGGACGAGTTTGGCGGGACGGCCGGACTCATCACGCTCGAGGACATCCTCGAAGAGCTGGTTGGTGAAATTTGGGATGAACACGATGAATCCCTGGAGTACACGAAACAAGTCGGAACGAATCGTTACGAGTGTCTCGCTGAATATGATATTGAAGACTTTTGTCATCAATTTGGTCTGACGATGCCGGAAACAGAAGCGCAATCACTTGGCGGATGGATTATGGAAGATGTCGGTCATATTCCGGAAGAGGGAACGCAGATGGTTTATCGACAAGTCACCTTGACTGTCTTACACGTCGAGAATCGTCGTGTTCGAACGGTCTTGGCAACATTTTTGGATGAACCACCTGTTGAGCCGATCGATGAGTCCGTCTAATTGAAACCATAAAAAAGGTCCATTCCGTAAAAAACGGGATGGACCTTTTTTGATATGCGCATTTGCACGGAATACATGAACTAAGATCAGACATCCAGTTCTGAAACGAGGATACCTAACCGGTCAAGGGCTTCAATCGCTGCGTCCAAAGCTTCTTCATTGTCGGCTTCGAGTGTATGGATATGGACACCATCTGTCAGGCTGGACAAGGGGGTAGCCTGTGTTTCTTCGAGCCGCTCAATCAAGGCGCGGACATCCCGCCGGCTTCTCAACATCAATTCACCTGTCAAAAACCCGTACACCGGATGTTCGACGATGACATCTCGCAAAATGACCCCTTCATCAACGATGGCATCACATTCGGCTTTTAATTGATCGTAACCGTGACGGCAGACGACTTTTCGAATCCGACGGGTTCCGTCGAGCGCCGGATCATTTAATAAGTATCCTCTGGCGGTCGCGACGACCGGATATCCTTTTGCTTTTAACAACGATAAGTCTTGGACGATGACCTGACGACTCACCCCTGCTTGCTTCGCAAGTTGTGTACCGGTAACCGGACGATCATTTTCTTGGATCATCCGCAGTAATCCTTGCCGGCGTTCT
Source organism: Exiguobacterium sp. s192 (assembly GCF_018618795.1). Lineage (NCBI taxonomy): Bacteria > Bacillati > Bacillota > Bacilli > Caryophanales > Exiguobacterium > Exiguobacterium sp. s192. The sequence continues at coordinate 148,818 of NZ_JACSMS010000001.1, forward strand.
TCTCCGGACTGTCTTCTTTCCATGACGACTCCTGCCTTTCTCTTAATCTGATTCCTCCAGTGAACAAAGTACAGCGATACACTGATTGACTTCTTCGGTAGTGGTAGTGCGGCCAAAGCTCAGACGAATGAGTCCATGCGCGGCCGAATCTTCGTACCCGATCGCACGTAACGTCGCATTTGGACCATTTTCACCTGCCCGACAAGCGCTTCCTGCCGAGACGGCAATGCCGGCACGGTTCAGGGCAAGAAGGACGAATTGACCATCCCGTTGTTTTGTCCGGATGGCGCAAATCGAGTCGAGTTGCTGAGGCGATTCAATGATTTGATACCGAGTAGATGGAAGTCTTTTTTTTAGCATACCACGAAATCTTTTACTCGATGCCTGGATCTTCTGATTTTCATCGCGGTAACGCTGACACGCCATCAAGAATGCGGCGATCCCGGGGACGTCGACCGTGCCGGGACGAATCCCGAACTCATGATGGGATTCGTAATACGGACTGAATAACGGGCGCCGCAAGTAGACGGCGCCAAGACCTTTTGGACCGTAGACTTTATGACTGCTGATCGTATAGGCGTCGACATCTTTTAAACAGACGGGTTGCTTTAAAAATCCCTGAACTCCGTCACAATGAACCAAAATATTGTTTTGCCGACAAAATGCAGCGATCTCGGCGACCGGAAACACAAAACCGGTGTCGGAATTGACGTGTTGGACGGAGACGACACCGATGTCGTCCGTACAGGCCTCACGAAAGGCGTTCCAGTCAAATTCTCCTGTCGGTAACAAATTGATCGTCACCGTTTGACGGGCCAATCGTTTCAAGGGGAGCAGGACGGAATCGTGTTCCGAAGCAAGTGTCAAGACAGTTGTCTTCTTACTTTGACGAAGCAAATGGCTGAGCGCGATATAGTTTGCTTCTGAACCACTGCCGGTAAATAAGATATTTCCTTCGGTCAATTGGAGCCAATCGAGCAGTTGAGCACGGGCTTGATTTAATAATCGGAGAGCATCGTCCCCCGCGTCATGAAGTGAAGAACTGTTGCCATAGGCGGATTCTGCCGTTCTTTTGTATTGCTCTAACGCATCCGGATGGATGGGGGTCGTTGCAGCATGATCCAAATAAATCATCAGTTATCGTATCCTTTCATCTTGTCACTCAGCTAAAAATATGCCAAACTTATTGTCAAGTCAATAGTAAACAAATAATACAGAGGTGTAAAACAAATGTCTTTACATAAAGAAGTTGAAGTGGACTTATTAATTATCGGCACAGGACTGGCGGCAGTTTCGGTTGCCTTACATGTCCCGGCGTCCATGAACGTCCTGCTCGTCTCAAAAGGAAAGAAGACCGAGACGAACTCGATGCGGGCACAAGGCGGCATTGCGTCCGCCTATCTGGAACAGACTCCTCTCTCCCACCAAGCGGATACGATCCAAGCGGCAAAAGGACACACCGACGAGGAGATGATCACGTTCATTACAGAAGCCGGCCGGCATGTCATCACCGAACTGGAATCGTTTGGCGTGACCTTTGATCGGGACGCATCCGGACACTATGCACTCGGACGGGAAGGCGCCCACAGCCTGCCGCGGATTTTCCACAGCGGCGGCGATCAAACGGGTGAACGGATGATGACACATTTGTTGCAACAACTGCAGCACCCGATTTTGGAGGAGACAGTGGTGACGGAGCTGTTGATGAACGGTCAACAGGTTGTCGGAGCTGTTGGATACCAAGGCGAAAATCCGATGCGGATTTCCGCGCGAGCTGTAGTTCTGGCGACGGGAGGGATCGGCGGCTTGTTTCTGACGTCGACGAACGATCCGAGTCTGACCGGAGACGGTTTAGCACTTGCCAGCCAAGCGGGAGCCGAACTGGCCGACTTAGGATACATTCAGCACCATCCAACGGTCCTCGTCCATAACGGTAAAAGCCAAGGGTTGATCACAGAAGCCTTACGGGGAGCCGGGGCTTATTTGATGACAGCAGACGGTCGACGATTGATGGCTGACCATCCGCAAGGTGACTTAGCGGCACGGGACGAGGTGGCTGCCGTCATTACTGCAACGAGAAAAAACGAGCCGGTGTATTTGAATACGACCATGGTTCAGGCGATCGATCAACGATTCCCGACGTTTGTTGAAAAATGTGAATCATTGAACATATCGCCTGATCTCGTCGAAGTGACGACAGGTGTTCATTTCTTGATGGGTGGAATCAAGACGGATCAAACGGGACGGACGACGGTGCCCGGCTTGTATGCGGTCGGGGAGACGGCTTCAACCGGTTTGCACGGGAAAAACCGTCTCGCTTCGAACTCGCTTCTCGAGTGTTTTGTGGTTGGAAAACAACTGGCTCAGCAGCTTCAGCTATCGGAGCGACAACCATTGCCGAACAGACGTGTACAGGACGACGAAACCCGTGCTGTCGAATCCTTGCTGACTGAGGTTCTGCAGGTGAATCTGCATGAAAAATTGCTCGAGGATGCCCTGCGAACAATCGAGCTGTCGTCAGACGGTCAGTGGACAGGACGGCAAGCAGAAATCAATCAGTTAAAAACGAGGACGGCCCGGTTGTTGTTAGAAGGGGCGATCCGACGCGTAAAAGGAGAACAAGTACATGAACAAATGGTTACTGCGACAACAACTTGAAGGATTTTTAACGGAAGACATCGGTCATCAAGATGTGACCAGTGAAGTGTGTCTAACCGGAAACGAGCAGGGGGTCGGACGATTCATCGCTAAAGAAGCCGGCGTCTTTTGCGGCGAGCTCGTTTTAACCGAACTTGCAGCGTTGCTCGGAGTGAGGCAGGAGCTTTTAGTCAAGGATGGACAAGCGATTGAACAGGGACAAGTCCTTGCCCGGTGGTCCGGACATTTGCGATCAATCTTGACGGGCGAACGGGTCGCCTTGAATCTGATTCAACGCACATCAGGAATTGCGACGCTGACACATCAGGCGGTCCGACAAGCGGCGGGACACGTTCGAATCTCAGACACCCGGAAGACGACACCCGGATTGCGGATGCTTGAGAAACATGCCGTCCGGATCGGTGGAGGATTTAACCACCGAGGGCGCCTCGATGACGCAGTCATGATTAAGGACAATCACATCACGGTCGCCGGATCGATTACGGCAGCCGTGGAACGGGCGAAACGACAGATTGGTCATACGACACCAATCGAGGTCGAGGTCGAGACAGCGGATGAAGTCGAAGAAGCAGTGGCGGCAAACGTGGATATCATCATGCTCGACAACCGTTCGCCGGAAGAGGTCAAGGTGTTACGGCAACGCATACCGGCTCACATCACCGTCGAATTGTCGGGTGGGATTACCCTCGACACGTTACCCGCTTATTGTCAGACCGGTGCCGATTACATCTCGCTTGGTGCGTTGACGCATTCAGCGCCCGCACTGGATATCAGTATGAAAATCGTAGGAGGAAAAAAAGATGAAGCTTGATTTGTTTACCGATAACGGCATTCCGAAAACGTATTTGGCGAAATCAGATGCAGAGCTGATTGCTGTGATTGAAGGTGTGAAATCCCGCATGGGCAGTCGATTATTTTTACCGGCCCATCATTATCAAAAAGATGAAGTCGTCCAGTTTGCCGATGCGACAGGAGATTCGCTTCAGCTCGCGCAGATCGCGAAAAAGATGACAGCGGCGGAGTATACCGTGTTTTGCGGCGTTCATTTCATGGCGGAGACGGCAGATATGCTGACCGCGAGTGACCACACGGTCGTCTTGCCGGATATGCGGGCCGGATGTTCGATGGCCGACATGGCAAATGGTTTTCAGACGGAACGTGCCTATGAGATTTTATCGGAGCGTCTCAAACGTTCCATTCTCCCGTTGACGTATGTCAATTCAACGGCGGAAATCAAAGCGTTTGTAGGTCGCCACGGTGGCGCGACCGTCACTTCGTCCAATGCCGTCCGGATGGTCGAATGGGCGCTTGCGGAACGAGAGATTTTGTTTTTCCTGCCGGATCAACATCTGGGCCGGAACACGGCGCATGAACTGGGCGTTCCGCTTGAACAGATGGCGGTCTGGGATCCGATTGCGGATGAGCTGTTGTTTGACGGCGCAGATGACGAGATTCGGGTCATCCTTTGGAAGGGTCATTGTTCGGTCCATGAAAAGTTCACCGTCGGTCAAATCGAGCAATTCCGGAAGTCAGAACCCGATCGGACGATTCTCGTCCATCCGGAATGTTCGTTTGAAGTCGTCGCGGCTTCTGATTTGAACGGTTCGACAGCGTACATCATTCAGCAGATTGAACAGGCAGAACCGGGAACGAAATGGGCGATCGGAACAGAAATGAATCTGGTACAACGCTTGGCAAAAGATCACCCGGAGCTCGATATCGTCTCGTTGAATCCCTTCATGTGTCCGTGCCTGACGATGAACCGGATTGATTTACCGCACCTTGCGTGGTCACTTGTTCAGATCGAAGCAGGAGAGCCGGTCAACATCATCACAGTGGATTCGGAGACAACCCGGTATGCGGTCCTAGCGCTTGAGCGGATGCTCGAACGTTCTTAAAATCAAGTCATATAAAAGTCGTTTTAGACAGGCGAGGATGGTAGATTTAAAATCTACCATCCTCGCTTTTTCATATGACTATTTAGATTGCGCGATTGCTACGTTTACGGAATTACGTTTTGAAGAGCTTCCTCGTTATATGCTACAATAACACGAGAGTTTGTTAATGGATGGGAGCGTTCTAAAGTGATAGAATTCGTACGCGGCGAAGTCGCTTATGTCTGTGCGGAATTCGTGACGATCGAGGTCGGGGGGATTGGCTACAAAATCGTAGCACCGAACCCGTTTTTTTATCGGACCGGAGACGAACAGGTTATCGTATATACGTATCATTATGTCAGAGAAGATCAGGAAGTATTGTTCGGATTCCGTTCCCGACGCGAGCGGGCACTGTTCACGAAATTACTCGGTGTGACCGGCATTGGTCCAAAAGGGTCACTTGCCATCGTGGCATCCGGAGACGTGGACGCACTCGTTGAAGCGATTGAACAGGAAAAGGAAAGTTATTTGATTAAGTTCCCGGGTGTCGGTAAAAAGACAGCAAAACAGATGACCCTTGATTTAAAAGGCAAATTGGCTGAACTGGCACCGGATTATATCCCGAGCGAAGGTTTGTTTGCGCAAGGAAACGCCGAGTTGAACGAAGCATGCGAAGCCTTGACGGCACTTGGTTACAGCGATCGGGAAGTCGAAAAAGTCAAAAAAGCGCTCCAAGGCGAAGTACTGTCGACCGACCAATATGTGAAACGGGCGTTACAGCTGTTATTGAATGTGAGGTGAGGATATGGAAGAGCGTATTTTGTCAGAATCTGCCCACGCAGAAGATCAAGAAGAGTGGAGTTTACGTCCACAGACGCTGGATCAGTACATCGGTCAAGAAAAGGCGAAGGGCAATTTGAGTGTCTTCATCCAAGCGGCAAAAATCCGTCAGGAAACGCTGGATCACGTGTTGTTATATGGTCCGCCGGGACTTGGGAAGACGACGCTTGCGACCATCATCGCCAATGAGATGGGGGTCGGGATCAAGACGACAGCCGGACCGGCGATTGAGCGGCCGGGAGATTTGGCAGCCATTCTCTCCTCGCTTGAACCGGGAGATGTCTTGTTCATCGATGAGATTCACCGTCTGAGCCGCTCGATTGAAGAAATTTTATATCCGGCGATGGAAGACTACTGTCTCGACATCGTCATCGGTCAAGGTGAACTGGCACGAAGCGTCCGGATTGATTTACCACCGTTTACGCTCGTCGGCGCAACGACGCGGGCCGGTATGTTATCGGCACCGCTCCGTGACCGATTTGGTGTGACGCTGAAACTCGAGTATTATACGATGCCGGAATTGTCAGCCATCGTCACGCGGACGTCCCGCTTGTTTGGCTTTGAAGCGGACCGGATGGCAGCAGAAGCGATTGCGCTCCGCTCACGTGGGACACCCCGTGTCGCGAACCGTCTCTTACGGCGGGTCCGTGACTTTGCTCAGGTCGCCCATCAAACCGCAATTGACGCGACACTGGCAACGAGTGCGCTGGATCGTCTGCATGTCGACGCGCTCGGACTCGATGACGTTGATCACCGGTTGTTACGTTCGCTTGCCGAACGGTTTGCGGGTGGTCCGGTCGGTCTTGAGACGATTGCTGCGACAATCGGTGAGGATGCGCAGACGATCGAAGACGTCTACGAACCGTATTTGCTTCAACAGGGATTTTTACAACGGACACCACGCGGACGTGTCTTGACGCCGTTTGCACGGCAACATTTAGGATTGAAAGAAGGAAATTAAAGATGGATGTAAATTTATTTGATTTTCATTTACCAGAAGAACAGATTGCTCAAGTCCCGCTGCTCGACCGGACCAGTTCGAAATTGATGGTCATCAACCGGGAGACGGGTGCTCTTCGTCACGAGAAGTTCCATGACATCGTGTCACACTTCAACGCAGGGGATACGCTTGTCATCAACGATACAAAAGTCTTACCGGCCCGTTTGTTCGGCGTCAAGGAAGAGACGGGTGGTAAAATTGAACTGTTGTTGCTCAAACAGACGAGTGATGATGTTTGGGAGACCCTCGCGAAACCTGCGAAACGGGTTAAACCGGGAACCGTGCTGTCATTTGGCGACGGTTTACTGCGGGCAGAATGTATGGAAGCCCTCGAGGACGGCGGACGGATCTTGAAGTTTTCCTATACAGGGATCTTTTACGAAGTACTCGATCAGTTGGGAACGATGCCGTTGCCACCGTACATCCATGAACAATTGGAAGACCAGGACCGTTATCAGACGGTCTATGCCCGGGAACGGGGGAGTGCGGCAGCCCCGACAGCAGGACTTCACTTTACGCCGGAATTGTTGCAAGCGTTGATGGACAAAGGGGTCAAGCTCGCGCCATTAACCCTGCACGTCGGACTCGGCACGTTCCGACCGGTTTCGGTCGATGATGTCGACAGCCACAAGATGCACAGTGAATACTATGAGTTGCCGGAATCGTCGGCACAAATTTTACGGGACACCCGTAAGAACGGCGGCCGGATCATCGCTGTCGGAACGACATCGACGCGGACACTCGAGACCGTCATTCGGGATCATGGTGATTTCGTCGAAGCCTCCGGTTGGACGGATATTTTCATCTATCCCGGTCAAGAGATCAAAGGAATTGACGGATTGATCACGAACTTCCACTTACCCAAGTCGACATTGATCATGCTCGTATCCGCGTTGTCGACACGCGAACACATCTTACATGCCTATGAAGAAGCCGTTGCGCAAGGATACCGATTCTTTAGTTTCGGAGACGCAATGTTCTTAACGAGAGAGGAATTAAACCGATGACAAAACATGCAGTAACTTACGAACACATCAAAACCTGTAAACAATCCGGTGCGCGGTTAGGAATCGTCCATACGCCGCACGGTAGTTTCGAAACACCCGTCTTCATGCCGGTCGGAACACAAGCAACGGTCAAGACGATGGCGCCGGAACAAATCAAGGATATGAATGCCAACATCATCCTTTCGAACACGTACCATCTCTGGGTCCGTCCTGGCCACGATGTCATTAAAGAAGCCGGCGGATTGCACAAATTCATGAACTGGGACGGGGCGATTTTAACCGATTCCGGTGGTTTCCAAGTCTTTTCGCTCGCCGATTTACGTAACATCACGGAAGAAGGCGTCCATTTCCGCAATCACTTGAACGGCGATAAGTTGTTCCTGTCACCGGAAAAAGCAATGGAGATTCAGAACGCCCTCGGTTCGGACATCATGATGGCGTTTGACGAATGTCCGCCGTTCCCGGCTTCTCATGAATACATGAAAGCATCTGTCGAACGGACAAGCCGTTGGGCGGAACGTTGCCTTGCTGCACACGAACGTCCGCAAGATCAAGCGTTGTTCGGCATCATCCAAGGTGGCGAGTATGAAGACTTACGCCGTCAGAGTGCACGTGACCTCGCGTCGCTTGATTTCCCGGGCTATGCCGTTGGTGGATTGTCGGTTGGAGAACCGAAAGACGTCATGTACCGCGCACTTGATTTTACGACACCACTCATGCCGGAAGACAAACCGCGTTACTTGATGGGAGTCGGTTCACCGGACGCCTTGATTGAAGGTGCGATTCGCGGGATTGATATGTTCGACTGTGTCTTACCGACACGGATTGCACGAAACGGAACCTTGATGACATCAAGCGGACGCCTCGTCGTCCGAAATGCCAAGTATGCCCGTGATTTCCGTCCGCTCGACGAAAAATGTGATTGCTATGCGTGTAAGAATTACTCACGTGCTTACATTCACCACTTGATCCGGGCGCAAGAAACATTTGGTCTGCACCTCTGTTCGACACACAATCTTCACTTCCTCGTCAAGTTGATGGAAGGCGTTCGTCAAGCGATTCGTGAAGATCGTCTGCTTGATTTTAAAGACGAATTCTTTGAAGAATACGGTTATAATTTGCCGAACGCGAAGAATTTCTGATAAATGGTCTGACAATTCTATTCTTTTTACGGTATAATGAACGTGATTTGAATGAAAAGGAGCTGACTCAGATGCAACAATTATTGACATTCCTCCCGATGATCTTGATCTTCGTGGTGTTTTATTTCTTGTTGATTCGTCCACAGAACAAACGCCAGAAGCAAGTGCGTGAGATGCAAACCCAGTTATCACGCGGTGACTCGATCGTGACGATCGGTGGCCTTCATGGGGTCGTACAAAAAGTTGATGAGACAACGGTCACATTGAAATCGGGTAACGCGCAATTGACGTTTAACCGTAGTGCGGTCGCAGAAGTTACGAAAAAATCAACGACTGTCATGGACGACGAAATCGTCGAATAAGGCTAGAAACAGACGCTTTCCGAATTCGGGAGCGTCTTTTCTGTTTTTATACGAGAAAAACGATTGCTATAATTACCAGTTCTTATGTAAGCTAGGATAGGATAAGAAAGTTGTCTGAAAATATACTGGGATTGAGAGAAAGGACAATGTAGCATGATTAAGAAGGGAAAACTGGCCACGTTCTTTATCATCGTTGCCGCACTGCTCATACTGATCGGTACGACATCGACTTGGCTCCTGAAAGATACGAAGCTAGGTTTGGATTTAAAGGGCGGCTTTGAGGTCTTGTATGAAGTACAACCGCTGAAAGAAGGCGACGTCATCGATGCCAATGCGATGAGCGCGACGCTGACGGCAATCGAAAACCGGGTCAACGTGTTGGGTGTTTCGGAACCGGATATCCGGATCGAAGGAGACAACCGGATTCGTGTTCAATTAGCCGGCGTTAAAAACCAGAGTGAAGCACGTCAGATTTTATCTTCGACGGCTGAATTGTCGTTCCGCGACATCAACGACAAAGTGTTACTTGATGGATCGGATTTGAAGGCCAAAGGGGCGAAAGTCGGATATGATCCGCAAACAAACGCGCCGCTCGTCGAACTGACGATGAAATCAAAAGAAAAGTTCTATGAAGTGACACAACAAGTGTCGCAAATGCAACCACCAGCAAATCGTCTTGTCATCTGGCTGGATTATGAAAAAGGCGATACGTACGAAAAAGAGATTCAAAAAGAAAATTCGAAAATCGTCTCCGATGCATCGGTCCAACAGCCGATCAACTCGGATAAAGCGATCATCTCAGGTGGCGATATCACGGCAGAATACGGCAAACAACTGTCGTCGATCCTAAATGCCGGGGCACTTCCGGTTAAGCTTGATGAAATCTACTCGACGTCCGTCTCGGCCGCTTTTGGTCAAGACGCACTCGATCAGACGTTGTTCGCCTCGATGATCGGTGTCGCAGCCGTCTTCGTCTTCATGCTGTTGTTTTACCGGGTATCGGGTTTCGTGTCGATCATCACGTTACTGTTCTATATTTATCTCGTCATGATCTTCTTTAACGGAATCAATGCGGTTCTGACCTTACCGGGAATCGCGGCTCTCGTACTGGGTGTCGGGATGGCGGTAGATGCCAATATCATCACGGCAGAACGGATTAAAGATGAACTTCGCAGTGGGAAATCGGTCTTGTCGGCGTTTAAAGCCGGAAATCGTCGTTCATTCGGAACGATTCTTGACGCGAACTTAACGACGTTAATTTCGGCAGGCGTGTTGTATTACTTCGGGACGAGTACCGTCAAAGGCTTTGCGATCATGTTGATGGTCTCAATCGCCGTTACGTTCGTCACGAATGTTTTCATCTCCCGTTACTTGATGCAACTTCTCGTCAGCAGCCGATGGTTTGATAAGAAGAAAACCTGGTTTGGCGTAAAGGAGAGTGAAATTCGTGAACTTTAATCCAACGAAATTTGATTATATAAAACACCGGAAAATCTACTTTACGATTACGATCGCCTTAGTGTTGATTTCGGTTCTGTTGCTTGCCTTCCGCGGGTTAAACCTCGGGATCGACTTTACGGAAGGTACACGGGTCGAGATTGCTTCTGAGAACACGATCAAAGAAGCGGACGTCCGGTCCGTCATTGAAGACGCCGGCATCGATGCGGAGGAAATCAATGGGGTGCAGTTTGCGCAAGGTGGAAAACTCGCGAACGTGACATTTGTTGGTGAATTCAGCCAAGATCAGATTTCCGAAATGAAACAGGTCATTGAAGCCGAATACGGCAAAGAGCCAAGTATCTCGACGGTATCGGCACAAGTCGGTCAGGAAATTGCCCGCAACGCGATTTATGCCGTCTTGTTGGCTTCGCTCGGGATCGTCATCTACGTCTCATTCCGTTTCCAACCGCTTTATGGAATTGCGACGGTACTGGCCTTGCTCCATGATGCCTTGATGATCATTGCGTTCTTCTCGCTGTTCCAAATTGAAGTCAACTTGTACTTCATCGCCGCAGTCCTGACGATCATCGGGTATTCGGTTAACGATACGATTGTTACTTTTGACCGGGTCCGGGAAAATCTTGGACTGGCGGAAAAAGGCGGGCGTCAAGTCACGTTCAGTGAACTGTCGCATATCGTCAATGAGTCGATTCAACAAACGATTATTCGCTCGATCAATACCGTCGTGACCGTCATCATGACGGCCGCTGCCCTGTATATTTTCGGCAGTGAAGCGATCCGAGGATTCAGTCTTGCCTTGCTCGTCGGTTTGATCATGGGAATGTATTCGTCAATCTTCATCGCCGCTCAATTGTGGCTCGTGATGAAAGGGCGTACCCTTAAATCATCGAAACAAGCCTCGTAATCAGATCCGCGTTAGCTATCGCTAACGCGGGTTTTGTTTTATAATGATGAAGTTGATTGGAGGGGTTAGATGTATCATTCAAAGAAAACATGGATCGATAAAGAAGTCGATCCGCTCAAAATAGACGAGATAGCAGAACACGTAGCGGTCTCGAAGCATGTGGCGCATTTGCTTGTCCAACGCGGGTTCGATACAGCAGAGCAAGCGAGTGCCTTTTTAGCGACGGACCAGCTGGATTTTCATGATCCGTTCCTGTTTCAGGATATGAAAAAGGTCGTGGACCGGATTCAACAAGCAGCGGATGCAGGAGAAATGATTTTAATTTACGGCGATTACGACGTCGATGGTGTCAGTTCCGCTGCCATTCTCTGGCATGCGTTGGTCGAAATCGGAGCGATGGCGGAATGTTATATCCCGAATCGGTTTACGGAAGGCTACGGACCAAACGAAGCGGCTTTCCGCTGGGCCGCAGAGGAGGGATTCAGTTTGATCATTACGGTCGACTGCGGCATCTCCGGTATCGATGAAGCAACTGTCTTAAAAGAACTCGGAGTCGATTTGATCATCACCGATCACCATGAAGCAAAAGACGTCTTACCGGATGCCTTTGCGATGATTCATCCCGGTGTCGATGCGAACTATCCGTATTCGAAACTGGCCGGTGCCGGTGTCGCCTTCAAGGTTGCCCATGCCTTGCTCGCGCGGGTGCCGGAGGAACTGCTGGATCTGGCTGTCCTCGGAACGATTGCCGATCTGGTTCCGTTGGTCGGGGAAAACCGGTTGCTTGCCGCAAAAGGTATCGAAGCCTTAAACGCCAGTGAACGTCCCGGTATCTTAGCATTACGGAAAGTCTGCAGCCTCGTCGAAGACGAGTTGACGGAGGAGTCGGTTGGTTTTGCATTTGGTCCAAGGATCAATGCAGCGGGTCGCCTCGATTCGGCGATGCCGGCGCTCGAGATGTTGCTCGCGGACACACTCGAAGAAGCCAGTCTGTTGGCGGAACAACTGGATCAACAAAATAAACAACGGCAGGATATCGTGAAGAAAATTGCAGAAGAAGCAATCGAATTAGTGGAACAGCATTACTTGGCCGATCGGGTGTTGGTCGTCGATGCAGCCCACTGGAATCCGGGTGTCGTCGGTATCGTCGCTTCACGACTCGTCGAGAAGTACCATCGGCCGGTCATCCTGTTATGTCATGATGCGGAAAAAGGTACGGCGAAAGGGTCCGGTCGATCGATTGCCGCCTTTGATCTATTTGCGGAATTGACCGTCTGTTCGGATATTCTCCCGCATTTCGGAGGACACCCGGCTGCAGCCGGAATGACACTTTTATCGGACGATGTCGCTTTGTTACGGGAACGATTGAATGCCCAAGCAGCCGACTTACCGGACGAAGCGTTCATCGGAACGGTTGAAATCGATTTACGCCTGAATGTCTCCGATATTTCGATTGGCTTGATCGAGGAGATGGGACGACTTGCGCCATTTGGAATGGGGAATCCGTCACCACGCGTCGTCGTCGAAGGCGCCAGCATTCGTGACTTGAAACGCATCGGACGGGACCTGACGCACTTAAAAGTTCTTGTGACGGACGGGAAAACGGAACTGGACGGAATCGGATTCGGTTTTGGTGATGCGGTGGATGAGATTTCGTCGCTGGCAGACGTTTCCTTGATGGGAAGTTTAAACATCAATGAGTGGAACGGTTTCCGAAAACCACAGCTGATGATTCAGGATTTAGCGGTTGCTGACGTTCAATTGTTTGATTATCGCGGCGGAAAAAAACCATTGACGGACGTGTTTGCCTTACCGTCAGAAGAGACGACATTCGTGGCCTTTACGCAAGAAACACAAGCCAAGTATGCGGAACGTCATTTGAACGGACCGATCAGAGCAAATATCGTCTTCTTGGACTTACCGGAAGAAGAATCGGCCTTCCTGCCCTACCTGAAAGAAGCGGAGCGGATCTACTGTGCTTTTAAAGATGAAGGCTATTATTTCGAGACGATTCCTTCGCGGGAAGACTTCAAACATTACTTCAATTATTTTGCGAAATGTCCGCGGGAAGAACTGCGGATCGGGCTGGTTCGTTTGTCGAAAACCCGAAAATGGTCAAAACGTTCGATTAACTTTATGCATTCAGTGTTTTCGGAACTTGATTTTCTTGTTACAATGGAGGACGGGCTGCCGGGTGTGAACCCGAATGCTGAAAAACGGGATTTGACGGAAGCTGCGACGTACAAACGTCATGAGGAACGTCAACGTCTCGAGCAACAATACATTTATTCGTCACTCGCTCAGTTGAAAGAGCGTTTTGATACTTTGGTAGAAGCGGCGAAGCAGGAGGAAATGACATGGAGTTCAAACAGCATATAAAAGAGGTTGAAAACTGGCCGAAAGAAGGAATCAGTTTTAAAGATATTACATCCCTGATGCAAAACGGTCCTGCGTACAAGCAGTCCGTCGATGCGTTGATCGACTACGCCCGTAAGCAGGGCGCAGACGTCATCGCAGGTCCGGAAGCACGTGGATTCGTCGTCGGTTGTCCGGCGGCTTACGCGATGGAAATCGGGTTCGTTCCTGTCCGCAAAGAAGGCAAATTACCACGTGAGACAGTCCGTGTCGAGTATGGTCTTGAGTACGGAAAAGATGTCTTGACGATGCACCACGATGCAATCCAACCTGGACAACGCGTCGTCATTCTCGATGATTTACTCGCAACGGGTGGAACGATCGAAGCGACAATCAAGATGATTGAACAACTCGGTGGAACGGTTGCCGGAATCGGGTTCTTGATTGAGCTGGACGGTTTAGGCGGTCGTGAAAAGTTAGAAGGATACGATATCTTGTCCTTGATTCGTTACGCAGATTAATCCATAGTAGATATCCTCTCGGTTGTAGTCGGGGGGGTATTTCTTTTTATTTTGACATATTATCAAAATTTCACGATAATAGAAGGTATATATAATTAGGGATTCAGCGTAATCAATCCCGGGGACTGGGTGAGGATAAGGGATGACAAATAAACAAATCGTAAATGTAGAAGACCTTCTCGCTCGATGTGCGGAGTACATGACGGAGGCAGAAGTAAAAGATATCGAACGTGCCTATCAATTCGCAAAAGACGAGCATGAAGGACAATTTCGTCGATCGGGTGAACCTTATATCATTCACCCGGTTCAAGTGGCTGGGATACTGGTAGATATCGGACTCGACGCGACGACGATTGTTGCCGCTCTTCTTCATGATGTCGTCGAAGACACCGACATTACGCTGGAAGAACTCACGGAACGATTCGGAGCAGATGTCGCGATGCTGGTCGATGGCGTGACGAAACTCGGAAAAATCAAATACAAGTCCAAACGAGAAGAGTTGGCAGAAAATCACCGGAAGATGTTTATTGCGATGGCGGAAGACATCCGCGTGATTTTGATCAAGTTAGCCGACCGCCTACACAATATGCGGACGCTTCAACATATGGTCAAAGAAAAACAAGTCCAAAAAGCAGAAGAAACGCTGGAAATCTTTGCACCGCTCGCGCATCGACTCGGGATTTCGACGATCAAATGGGAACTCGAAGACATCAGTCTGCGTTACATCAATCCGCAACAGTACTACCGGATTGTCTCGATGATGAAACAAAAGCGGACGGAACGCGAAGCGCTCGTCACGTCTGTCATCGATGAAGTCAACGAAGTGCTTGAAGAAGTCGAGATTGCGGCCGAGGTGGATGGTCGTCCTAAACATATCTACTCGATCTACAACAAGATGCAGAATTCGAAAAAAGAATTCAGCGAAATCTATGATTTGATGGCCGTGCGCATCATCGTCGACTCCATCAAGGATTGTTACGCGGTTCTCGGAATCATTCATACGCAATACAAACCGATGCCGGGACGCTTCAAGGACTATATCGCGATGCCTAAACCGAACATGTACCAGTCGTTGCATACAACGGTCATCGGGCCGAAAGGTGAACCGCTTGAAGTGCAAATTCGGACACGCGATATGCATTTCATCGCCGAGTACGGAATTGCCGCACACTGGGCTTACAAAGAAGGAAAAGAGCAGGAAGCGAAGTCCGGTTTCGAAGATAAAATCGCCCACTTCCGTGAAATTCTGGAGTTACAAAAAGATACTGCCGATGCGGAAGAATTCATGGAGTCGGTCAAAGTCGACTTCTTCAGCGATATGCTGTACGTCTTTACACCAAAGGGTGACGTCATCGAATTGCCGAAAGGATCGGTGCCGATTGATTATGCCTACCGGATCCATACAGAAATCGGACACCGGACGATCGGAGCGAAAGTGAACGGACGCATGGTGCCGATCGATTACAAACTGAAGACCGGTGACATCATTGAAATCGTCACGTCAAAACACAGTTATGGACCAAGTAAGGATTGGCTCAAGATTTGTGTATCGAGTCAGGCGAAAAATAAAATCCGCCAGTGGTTCAAACGACAACAACGGGAAGAAAACGTCTCGAAAGGTCGGGAACTGATTGAGGCGGAAGTAAAAAAACTCGGCTTTGAACCAAAGGATGTCATCAACGAAAAGACACTCGAAGACGTGACACGGAAGTTCAACTTCGGTCAAGAAGAAGATATGTATGCTGCCGTCGGATATCACGGCCTGACCGCTGCCCAAGTCGCGCATAAATTGACGGAAAAATTGCGCAAAGACAAAGAGTCAAAAAACCTTGAACTAAACGAAGCCATCAGTGAAATGAAGACGTTTGACCGACCGAAAAAACAAAATCCGGAAGGTGTCCGTGTCAAAGGGATCGACAACATGTTGGTCCGGATGAGCCGGTGTTGCAATCCGGTACCGGGAGACGACATCGTCGGCTACATCACCCGCGGACGCGGTGTCTCGATTCACCGGTCAGATTGTTTAAACGTCATTCATGAACAAAACCCAGAACGATTGCTTGAAGTCGAGTGGGAGCACGAAGGCAAGACGGTTAAAAGCTATAACGTCGAAATCGAGATTTCCGGTTTTGACCGGGCCGGTTTGTTAAACGATGTCCTGCAATCCGTGTCCGCGATGAATACGAATATCGTGGCTGTCAGCGGTAAAGGGGACGACAGCAAACAGGCGAAAATTTCGATGACGATTGCGATCGATAACGTCAATCACCTGCAGAAAGTGGTTGACCGGATTAAACAGATATCAGACGTGTATGCCGTGCATCGCGTCATGATGACATAAGGAGCGGATAAGAATGCGAGTCGTATTACAACGGGTCAAAGAAGCAAGCGTGACGGTCGAAGGAGCGATTACCGGTCAAATCGATCAAGGATTTCTTTTACTCGTCGGGGTCACGCATGAAGATACGCTGGAGCAAGTCAATTGGTTAGCGGATAAGATTGCCGGACTACGGGTGTTCGAAGATGAGGAAGAGCGGATGAACCGGTCGCTCCAAGATGTGGACGGTCAGATTTTGTCCGTTTCTCAGTTCACCCTGTACGGAGATGTTAAAAAAGGACGCCGTCCCGCCTTTACGGAAGCGGCGAAACCGGATCTTGCGAATGAATTGTATGAAGCCTTTAACACGCGTCTGCGCACACAAGGGATCACGGTCGAAACCGGACAGTTCGGCGCAATGATGGATGTTGCGCTCGTCAATGATGGACCGGTGACCTTGATTTTAGAAAAGTAACCAAAGTCTTGACAGGATCTTTCGAACGAGGCAATATAAGGGATAACAGAACGATTATAGAACCGATGACGAAGAAGAGTAATTTAGATCTCGGCTGCTTAGAGAGTCGCCCCTTGGCTGGAAGGGTGATCAGGCGAACTAGATGAAAGACCCTTCTGAGGTATTTTCCTGAAATGTATAGAGTAGGGAAAATCGTAAGCAGGCGTTAACTGCACCGAGTGGCTGAGATTTTTCAGCAACCAGGGTGGTACCACGGGATCTTCAAGTTCTCGTCCCTTTGCGGACGAGGACTTTTTTTGTATTCAAAAGGAGGAATTAGGATGAAATTACCACGCGGAACGTTTGATGTGCTTCCGGGTACAGTCGAACGTTGGCAGTATATTGAAAACCAATTGCGGGAGATCAGTAAACGATACAACTACAAGGAAATCCGGACACCAATCTTTGAAGAGACAGAACTATTCAAACGAGGTGTCGGTGAGACGACAGACATCGTTCAAAAAGAGATGTTCATGCTCGAAAAACGCGGCAAGGAACAGTTTACGCTCCGTCCGGAAGGAACAGCTGCCGTCGTTCGGTCATTCGTGACAAACAAACTATACGGTTCACCGAATCAGCCGGTCAAACTGTTTTATATCGGACCGATGTTCCGTTATGAACGTCCGCAAGCCGGTCGTTTCCGTCAGTTGCACCAATACGGCGTCGAAGCGCTTGGCAGTGAAGAGCCGGCAATCGATGCAGAAGTCATCAGTTTAGCGATGAGCATCTACCAATCATTCGGCTTAAAAAAATTGAAGCTTGTCATCAACTCACTCGGAGACAGTGAAAGCCGCGCCGCGCACCGCGAAGCGTTGGTCAATCACTTCAAGCCGGTTGCTCACGAGTTGTGCCAAGACTGTCAAAACCGTCTCGAAGCCAACCCGCTCCGTGTTCTCGATTGTAAGGTTGACCGCAATCATCCGAGCATGGCGACGGCACCGTCGATTCTCGATTTCCTGAATCCGGCTTCGAAAGCGTATTTCGATCAGGTCCTGCTCCATTTAGATGCACTTGGCATCGAGTATGTGATTGACCCGACACTCGTCCGCGGTCTCGATTACTATAACCACACATCATTTGAGATCATGTCGGAGGCAGAAGGGTTTGGTGCCATCACGACGCTCTGCGGCGGAGGACGTTATAACGGACTCGTCGAACAGATTGGTGGTCCCGCAACACCGGGAATCGGTTTTGGCATCGGCATTGAACGTCTGTTGATGGCGCTTGAAAACGAAGCGGTTTTACCGGAAGTCGATGATTCAATCGATGTCTTCATCGTCGCGCAAGGCAATGAAGAAGTCGAAAAAACAGCAACCCGCTTGCTTCAATTGATGCGTTTGGAAGGACTTGCTGCGGATCGGGATTATCTCGGACGGAAGTTCAAAGGACAATTCAAAGCAGCCGACCGGATGCAGGCCCGCTTTACCGTCATCCTCGGAGACGAAGAAGTCGAACGTGGTGCGGCCGCGTTAAAAAACATGTCGACAGGCGAACAGATTGATGTCCCGCTGTCAGCTGTCGCCGACACGATTGTCGCGAAATTAAAGGAGGAAGTACAATGATCGGACGTACACACATGAACGGAACCGTAACAGAAGAAACGATCGGCCAAGCCGTTCAACTAAAAGGGTGGGTTCAAAAACGCCGTGACCTCGGTGGATTGATTTTCCTCGACTTACGTGACCGGACTGGAATTGTCCAAGTCGTCTTCCAACCGGAAAACGAGCAGGCACACCGTCTGGCAGAAACGATTCGCTCGGAATACGTGCTCGACATCAAAGGAACGGTCATCAAACGTGAAAATCCGAACCCGAACATTCCGACAGGACAAGTCGAAGTCGTCGCGGATGAAGTCATCATTTTGAACGCTTCAAAAATGACGCCGTTTCCGATCAGCGAAGAAGCGGAACAGACGTCAGAAGATCTCCGTCTGAAATACCGTTATCTGGATCTCCGTCGTCCATCGCTACAGGAAACATTCCGTCTGCGTTCAAAAGCATCAAACATCATGCGGAACTTCCTCGACGAACAAGATTTCCTCGAAGTCGAGACACCGATCTTAACGAAATCGACACCGGAAGGCGCACGGGACTACTTGGTGCCAAGTCGTGTCCACCCGGGTGAGTTTTATGCCTTGCCGCAATCGCCGCAGTTGTTTAAACAGTTACTGATGGTTTCTGGTTTTGAGCGGTATTTCCAAATCGCCCGTTGTTTCCGTGACGAAGATTTGCGTGCAGACCGTCAACCGGAATTCACACAAGTCGACATCGAAACAAGTTTCATGGATGTCGAAGACTTGTACGCGATGATGGAATCGATGATGACACGTGTCATGAAAGAAACACTCGGAAAAGACATCACGACACCGTTCCCGCGGATGCCGTATGCGGAAGCGATGAGCCGGTTCGGTTCGGATAAGCCGGATACACGGTTTGGTCTTGAGTTGATTGATGTGGCGGAAGCGGTCACAGGTGCCGGCTTTAAAGTCTTCGACATGGCACTTGAATCCGGCGGCGAAGTCAAAGCGTTGAACGTCAAAGGCGCAGCCGACCAATTCTCACGTAAAGACATCGACAAATTACAAGAGTTCACAGCGATCTATGGCGCGAAAGGTCTCGCTTGGGTCAAAGTAACGGCAGACGGACTGAACGGTCCAATCGCGAAGTTCTTTGATGAAGCAGCGACGGCACGACTCGTTGAAGCGACGGCAGCGGAAGCCGGTGACTTACTTGTTTTCGTAGCAGCAAAAGCATCTATCGTTGCTGACAGCCTCGGTGCTCTGCGCCAAAAACTCGGTAAAGAACTCGGCTTGATTGACGAAACGGTCTTCAACTTCCTTTGGGTAACGGACTTCCCACTCGTGACGTTCGAAGAAGCAGACGGTCGTTTTTATGCGAACCACCATCCGTTCACGATGCCACGCCGGGAAGATCTCGACAAACTCGAGACAGACCCGGGCAGTGTACTTGCCGTTGCGTATGACCTTGTCTTGAACGGGTATGAGCTTGGCGGGGGATCACAGCGGATTTACGAACGGGATATCCAAGAGCGGATGTTTAAATTACTTGGATTCACGGAAGAGGAAGCAAATGAACAATTCGGCTTCTTGATGGAAGCGTTCGAATATGGAACGCCGCCGCATGCGGGCATCGCGTTAGGTCTTGACCGTCTGATCATGTTACTCGCTGGACGCACGAACTTGCGGGATACGATTGCTTTCCCGAAAACGGCGTCGGCAAGTGATTTATTAACAGCGGCACCAAGTCCGGTTTCAGATGCACAATTAAATGAGCTATCGATTCGGACGGCAGTCAAACAGTCGTAACAGCAACAGATTTCCTTCCATAAGAGAAGGAAATCTGTTTTTTTTTAGAGGAGGAATGAAGATGGAACGGTCTTTTTTTGAACGGTCCCCGGTCGACGTCGCACCGGATTTGCTCGGGAGTGTCTTGACGGTCAACGCGGTTTCGATGCGGATTGTCGAAGTCGAAGCGTATCTTGGACCGCACGATCAAGCGGCTCATTCCTACAGTGGGCGACCGACGAAACGGACCGCACCGATGTTTGGACCGGCGGGACACCTCTATGTATATTTCACGTATGGGATGCACCATTGCCTGAACATCGTCTGTGGAGAGATTGATCAAGGCTATGCCGTATTACTGCGCGGGGCGGAGATTATCAGCGGACATGATCTCGTCGCCGAACGTCGATTTGCAAAATCATACGCAACGTTAACCAAAGCCGAACAAAAAAACTTAGTCAACGGTCCGGCTAAGCTGTGCCAAGCGTTTGGTTTGACGACAGAAGATTCGGGTGTGGATTTATACAGGGATGAACGCTTTCGGATTGAAGCGGGGAAAGCCGAGACTATCGTTCAGACGACTCGAATCGGGATTCCGAATGCCGGGGAAGCGACGGCATATCCGTGGCGTTTTTACGAATCCGGCAGCACCGGCGTAAGTAAAAAATGAACCATCATATTGGAACGAAATGAGGGGGCGGATTTAATATCCGCCCCCTCATCTGTTAGTTCATCGTTTTGGTGTATTGATTGATTTTTTAGCTTGTTGTTTTTTATAAAATTTGTAGACGATCGGTCCGACCGTCGTAGCGAGCGTAATGAGTGTCTTGAGTTTCCCTTTTTTAGCAGCCATGAAATGATTCACTCCTTAGTAAGTTGTACTAATTATATTCCACGAAAACAAAAAATCAAAACCTTTTCAGCACATCAATCGTTTGCGGAGAGGAAGAAGATTGAGATAGTACGGGTAAGGATAACAAAGGAGTGAGTGACATGGCAGGAGTCGTTTGGTATCGAAATGATTTACGGGTCGACGATCATGAAGCGTTAACACAGGCCTGTGCCGAGCAAGACAAGGTTCGGGCAGTTTTTATTCAACAAGAGACGGAACAGCGTGGCCGCCAACAAGTGATCTTTGAACAAGAGACATTACACGCCTTACGAAATCATTTAGGACAACTCGGAATTGAACTGACGATTTTGCAAGGCGAGACGATGGAACAACTTTCGCACTTCACGGCACCGGAGGATGTCCTCTACTTTCACCGGATGACCGGTTTTTATGAAGCGCGTCTCGAACAGCAGGTTTTGCAACAGTATACAGCCCATATGTATGAAACGCAGACGCTGCACCGGCGGGAAGACATCGGGAGTGACGAACTGAAACGCGTCTTTACGGCCTTCCGAAAAAGAGTGGAACAGTCCGGCCGATTTGAAGAACCGATCAATGCACCGGGAGAGATTCGTTATGCTGAACCGCCGGATAAGGAAAAGCTGGATTCCCGTACGGCATTCCCGTTTGCGGGAGGGGAAACGGCAGGACGTAATCGCCTGACTGCTTATTTGGAAGGACCCGTCTTTACCTATAAAGAGACACGAAACGGATTCGACCGCGATGATTCTTCAAAGTTATCCGCTTGGCTTGCGAACGGTTCCCTTTCACCAAGGCGTGTCATGGCAGAACTGCAACGTGCCGAACGGAAGCACGGTGCCAACGAATCGACCTACTGGTTATACTTCGAACTGCTTTGGCGTGATTTTTTCCATTTGACGATGCGAGAGACCGGTCACCGGCTTTTTCGATCAAACGGTCTGCGAGACGGTCATCTAACATGGAAAACGGATCAAGCAGCCGTGGATTCTTGGATTGCCGGACAGACGGGTGAACCATTTGTGGATGCGTTCATGCGGGAAATCAAGGAGACCGGTTGGATGTCGAATCGAGGGCGGCAGATTACCGCCAGTTATTTGATTCATGACTTAAAACAAGACTGGCGCATAGGTGCCCGGTATTTTGAAAGTCAGTTGATTGATTTTGACGTCGCCTCCAATTACGGGAATTGGGCGTACATCGCCGGAGTCGGAAATGCGACACGAACGCCGCAGTTCAATCCGGAATTTCAGCAACAAAAGTATGATCCGACAGGGGCCTTCATCCGCCGTTGGATGTCAAGCGAAACGACTGAAAAATGACCAAATTTTCAAAGGCAGAACCAGTTGCATTTCGATAGGGGGAATGCTATATTAAATGCAACAGATGGGGTTCCTGAGATGTACGAGAGCCGCCTTTTATCTTTGAGCCACTCTTTTTTGATAGGGAGTTTGACGTTCCAACTAGTAGTACATGCCTCGTAACACAGCAGGAGGACGTACGAATAGGAATCGGATAAGACACCCACCTGCACAGCAGGTTCAAAAATAAGGTATCGACACGGCACTTCGGGTCCCATCGTTTATTTTTTTAAAGGTTTGAACTATACGTCGCATGACGTTTTTTTTTATGATATAATTCCGAGTAAAACAGTATGAGTATTGTGAGGTTATGAGATGTTAAATCAATTTTCACGTAATGAATTAGCAATCGGAAAGACCGGACTTGATGCATTGGCTTCCAAGTCTGTCGCAATTTTAGGGATTGGCGGAGTCGGTTCTTTTTCTGCCGAAGCACTTGCCCGCAGTGGTGTCGGCCGGTTGATCCTCGTTGATAAAGACGATATCGACATCACGAATGTCAACCGTCAAATCCATGCATTGCTTCCGACAGTCGGACAACCGAAGGTCGATGCAATGGCGGATCGGTTGATGCAAATCAATCCCGACCTCGAGATTGTTCGTTTGAAGATGTTTTACAACGAAGAGACATATGAAGCCTTTTTTGCGGAAAATCCGGACTATGTCATCGATGCTTCGGATACGGTCTCGTTTAAGATTCATTTGATCAAAGAATGTAAACGACGTCAGATTCCGATCATCTCGAGCATGGGGATGGCGAACAAGATGGATCCGACGCGAATCAAGATCGTTGATATTAAAGATACGAGTTACGATCCGCTGGCGAAAGTTATCCGGACGCGATTGCGTAAGGAAGGGATTCATAAAGGAGTCCCGGTCGTCTTCTCGGACGAACCACCGGTCAAGATCATTGAGGAAGTCCGGCAAGTGGTTGGGAATGACGAAGCCGTCATTCGAAAAGCGAAGATGCCGCCAAGTTCGAATGCCTTTGTTCCGTCGGTTGGCGGTTTGATTGCAGCCAGTCATGTCATCAACGAAATCGTTCGGGAAGCAGGCGTCATCATCGAACGTGTCCGTTAAGAAAAAAAGCGACCTGCTGAGGTCGCTTTTTCTAATCGTTTACGGTTGTTTTTTCCAGAAATCGAGACGGGCTTGCAGTTGTTTTTCGAAACCACGTGGACTGGGTGTATAAAAGACCGGTTTCGTACGCGCCAGATTTTCCGGCCAGTAATTCTGTTTAACGTAAGCATGGGGAAATTGGTGCGGATACTGGTATTCGACACCGTTGCCAAGTGCCGCCGCTCCGGCATGGTGCGCATCCCGTAAATGGGGGGGAACCGGACCGCCGTCTGAACGGCGGACGAGTTCAAGTGCTTTGTCAATCGCTGTGATGACCGCGTTTGATTTGGGAGCGGTCGCCAGATATAACACCGTTTCAGCGAGTGGAATCCGTGCCTCCGGAAATCCGATGTATTCACAAGCCCGGGCACAGGCATCAACGAGCAACAAGGCTTGAGGATCGGACAATCCGATGTCTTCTGCCGCATGAACGTATAACCGCCGGACGATGAAGCGCGGACTTTCACCGGCTTCAATCATGACGGCGAGCCAGTAGAGTGCAGCGTCCGGATCCGAACCGCGAATCGACTTGATGAAGGCCGAGATGACGTCGTAATGCCGGTCGCCGTCCTTATCGTATTTCAAGGCTTTTTGTTGGATTGATTCTTCTGCTACGGCGAGGTCAATCGTGATTTCCCCGTCAATTTCCGGTGTCGTTAAAACCGCGAGTTCCAGTGCGTTCAGCAGAGCCCGGTAATCACCATCGGATAACTTGACGTAATGGTCCACAGCGTCATCCGTGATCGTAATCGGATACTTTCCGAGACCACGTTCTGTATCCTCCAAGGTTCGGCGCAGGACGACCCGTAAATCGTCCGTCGTTGGTGTCTCGAACCTAAAGACAGTCGCTCGAGACAACAGGGCAGCATTGACTTCAAAACTTGGATTTTCTGTCGTTGCGCCGATCAGCGTAATCGTTCCGGCCTCGAGCGCAGGAAGTAACGCGTCTTGCTGCATTTTATTAAAACGATGAATCTCATCTAAAAATAAGATTGTTTTTTGTTGGTCAAACTGGAGCCGGGATTCAGCGGCTTTCAGGACTTCCCGTAATTGATCGAGTTTTGCCGTGACGGCATTCAGTTGTTCAAATGCCGATTTCGTATAACTGGAAATGACACGGGCGAGCGTCGTCTTCCCGGTCCCCGGTGGTCCGTAGAAAATGACGGTTCCGAGCCGGTCGGCGAGAATGGCCCGACGTAATAAGGTGGACTCACCGATCAAGTGGCGTTGTCCGACGATTTCGTCCAGTGATTGAGGACGCATCCGGTTGGCAAGCGGACCGGCTGGAGAATGGGATTCAAATAAGTTAGCCATAGGTAGCGTTCCTTCTTTCGACTTTTAGCTACTACTATACTAGAAAGGATGTTTTTTCGCATGATGAAAATCTCGACAAAAGGCCGTTATGGTCTGACAATCATGATTGCACTCGCCAAGGGAGGCGAGTTGAAGCCGATGTCTTTAAAAAAAATTGCCCAGCTGTACGATTTGTCCGAACATTACCTGGAGCAGTTGATTGCACCGCTTCGTAACGGGGGTCTGGTCAAAAGTGTCCGCGGAGCATACGGCGGATATAAACTGGGTCGTCCTGCCGAGGAAATCACGGCAGGGGACATCATTCGTTTGCTCGAAGGACCACTCGTCGTCGTCGAAGGGGACAACTGTGACGAAGTGACGAAACGGAAGTTATGGGATAAAATTCAACGTGCAGTCGACGATGTGCTCGATTCGACGACATTAAAAGATTTGGCAGAAGAAGATGATACAGGTTATATGTTTTATATATGAGAGGTGAAACCAACTATGATGTATTTTGATCATGCAGCAACAACACCGATGCGTCCGGAAGTCCTCGAGAAGATGACACCATACATGCTCGAACAGTTCGGTAATCCGTCAAGCGTACATGCTTTCGGCCGGTCCGGGCGGGCAGCGATTGACACGTCACGGCGGATGATGGCAACGGAATTAAACGCCAAACCGACGGAAATCATCTTTACGAGCGGCGGGACAGAGGCTGATAATTACGCCATCATCGGTGCGGCGATGCAATACCAATCACGTGGCCGTCATGTCATCACGACCCGTTTTGAACACCATGCGGTCCTGCATGCGTTCGAAGAACTCGAAAAACGGGGGTTTGACGTGACGTATCTTGATGTACCGGCGTCCGGTGTCGTAACGGAAGAGGCTTTGCGCGCTGCCGTTCGACCGGATACGATTTTAGTATCGATCATGTTCGGCAACAACGAAGTCGGAACGATTCAGCCGATTGCGGCATGCGGTCGTTTTTTACAGGAACAACAGATTTTGTTTCACACGGATGCTGTCCAGGTTTTTGCCAAGATGGCGATTGATGTGGAAGAAATGGGCATTGATCTGTTATCCGCTTCAGGTCACAAAATCAATGGACCAAAGGGTGTCGGTCTGCTCTATGTCCGCTCCGGTCTAAAGTTATCGCCGCAATCCTTCGGAGGCGAACAGGAACGAAAACGCCGTGCCGGAACAGAAAACGTTGCCGGCATCGTCGGTTTTGCGGAAGCCGTCCGTTTGACGGCAGCGGAACGTCTGCAACAAACAACCCATTACCATCAGCTGCGGACGCTGTTACTCGAGCGGCTCGAAGCGTCAACGATTGACTTTGAAGTAAATGGGGCGGAAGGTTTGGCCCAAGTCATCAACCTGTATTTTCCCCGTGTCGAAATCGAACCGTTTTTGATCATGCTGGATATGCGGGGAATTGCCGTCTCGAGCGGCAGTGCCTGTACGGCAGGATCAATCGAACCGTCACATGTCTTGTCGGCGATGTACGGTGAAAATCCGCGGACAAAACAATCGGTCCGGATCAGCTTCGGTCGCGGGAACGATGCGGCACAAGTCGAACTGCTCGCACAAGGACTGATAGATATCGTAAAATCGTTTCAGAACAACTAAGAGGTGAAAAATATGAATACACGTGCAAAAGCGCCGAGCGAAACAACGGTCGTCGTCGGGATGTCCGGCGGTGTCGATTCTTCCGTCACGGCTTATTTATTAAAACAACAAGGATATAACGTCATCGGGATCTTCATGAAAAACTGGGACGATACAGACGAAAATGGTTTTTGTACGGCGACGGAAGATTATGAAGATGTCATCGCCGTTGCCAACCAAATCGGCATTCCGTATTATGCGGTCAATTTCGAAAAAGAGTACTGGGATAAAGTCTTTACGTATTTCTTAGATGAATATAAACTCGGCCGGACACCAAACCCGGACGTCATGTGTAACAAAGAAATCAAGTTCAAGGCATTCCTTGATCACGCAATGCGTCTGGGTGCCGATTTTGTCGCGACCGGTCATTATGCCCGTGCTGTATATGAAGACGGCGAACATAAATTGTTGCGTGGTGTCGATGCGAACAAGGATCAAACGTACTTCTTGAATCAATTGTCACAAGATCAAATCGCAAAAGCGATGTTCCCGATTGGACATATGGAGAAATCAGAAGTCCGGAAAATTGCCGAAGAAGCGAACCTTGCAACGGCGAAGAAAAAAGACTCAACCGGGATTTGCTTCATCGGTGAACGGAACTTCAAGCAATTCCTCAGTCAGTATCTCCCGGCACAACCGGGCGAAATGCGGACACTCGACGGAAAAACGATGGGACGTCACGATGGTCTGATGTATTACACAATGGGACAACGTCATGGTCTTGGCATCGGTGGAGACGGTGAGCCGTGGTTCGTCGTCGGTAAAAACCTGGCCGATAACATCCTGTTCGTCGAACAAGGCTTCCATAATGAATTGCTTTATTCAGAAGGGTTATATGCATCTGATATCAGCTGGACGGCAACGATGCCGGCTGGAACAGAATTCCGTTGTACAGCGAAATTCCGTTATCGTCAGACTGATACACCGGTCACGGTCCGTGTACTCGAAAACGGACGTCTGGACGTCGCGTTCGACGAACGGCAACGGGCCATCACACCGGGACAAGCCGTCGTCTTTTATGACGAGGACGTGTGCCTAGGTGGGGCAACGATCGATGAAGCGTATAAAGCCGGAGAACGCTTGGCGTATCTCGCATAAAGGAGCAAATCATATGAACTATAATGAAGTAGGATTCAGACATCTCGAGGCCGGCAATTATGAATTGGCCGCCCAAGCGTTTAACGATGCCATCGAACAACAACCAAATGATCCGACAGCCTATGTCAATCTCGGTACATTACTTCAGTCGATGGATGATGCCGATCGGGCACTCCGCTTTTATGAAAAAGCATTGACGATTGACCCGGCGTTCGCGAGTGCCCATTACGCGAAAGGGGCTTTGTACTTTGCTGCGGATCAACTCGTTGAAGCGGAAGAGTCGTTACGACTGGCCTTGTTGCACGGTTTGGACGATGCGGACCTGCATTTCATGCTCGGGCTGACGTATCAAAAGTTGGGTGACCCCGTCCGTGGAATTCCTCGTTTGAAACAGGCGACGGAACTGAACGGCGTCGATGTTGAAATTGCCTTCCAATATGGATTGGCACTTGCCCAAAACGAACAAATCGAAGAAGCGGCTGAAATCTTCGAACAAGTCTTGTTGCTGGAAGAAACGCATACCGATGCACGTTATAACTACGCCATCGCGCTTGCCTTTTTAGGTCAGCAAGAAGCCTGTTACACAGAACTGGAAACAGTTCTTGCCTATCAGCCAAACCATACGCTTGCGCGTGATGCCAAAGCGAAGATGGATGCATTATTGAAGTAACACAAAAAAAGCTTTGCTGCCGACTGCCTTGCGCAATCGGATCCAGCAGAGCTTTTTTTAATGTCCGACTTCACGGACAATCCGTAACGGGGGACCGGAAAAGTCTTCATAGGCTTCGTCCATGTTTTTCGTGTACAATTCGATGACGTTTTGTTCCGTGTCCTTAAAGTAGGCAGAATACTCTTTATCGTTAGAAGTCTCTTGTTCGTCCCATTCCCGAATCTTGACGGCAATCGATGCGGTACGAAGCAGTTCCAGTGCCTCGTCGAACTGTTCTTTTTCGATATAAAAGGCGCAGTGGACATGCATGCCGCCTTCGTCATACAGGCTGTCCCACTCCGTGACGGGAAGGCGTTTGACGGTCCGTTCCTCCATCGTGAAGTCACGTTTTAGCCAAAGACCGAGGCGTGTGTTTCCCCCGATGTACAGCCAGGTCGCCCAGACACCGTCTTGCTTTTTTTGTTCTTGACTCGGTTCGGCATCTTCTGGCGCCCATTGCTCGACGATCGGGATGCCGAGCGTCCCGTTCCAAAACGCAACAGCGCGGTCCATATCCTCGACTTCTAATACTAATTCACATAATCCGGCAATCGGTAGACGTCCCATGATTCGTTCCTCCATTCGCATATTAACTCAAGGAATGTTTCCCTCATTTAAAATCCGTTAAACGAATGCTATGATAATAGCAGAGTAACGGAGTCCAGAAAGAAAGCAGGTGGAGTGATGGAGCACCCTCATCAAGTAGTTGGTCGCGTCAAACGTGTGCTTTTTTCCTCCGAAGAAGAAGC
Organism: Exiguobacterium sp. s192; assembly: GCF_018618795.1. Classification (NCBI taxonomy): domain Bacteria; kingdom Bacillati; phylum Bacillota; class Bacilli; order Caryophanales; genus Exiguobacterium; species Exiguobacterium sp. s192. Next base: position 177,957 of record NZ_JACSMS010000001.1, read on the forward strand.
CCATTCGATTGTTTTGATTGCCATCAAAGAAAAAAACTTTGAATTAAAAGAGACGGAACTCGTCATTACGGGAACCGGCGTCGGAATTGAGCTTGGCGGAACCTATCAAGCGTTCGGACGATTGATTGACCATCCGCGGTTCGGCAAACAATTAAAGGCCGAATTGATCCGGCGGTCGGTGCCGATGACGAAACACGCAGCAGTCCGTTTTTTGACAAACGGTTCGTTTACCGGCATTGGGCCGAAAACAGCGAAAAACATCGTCGATGCGTTAGGCGAAGATGCCATCGACGTTATTTTAAAAGACAGCAAGGCGCTTGACCGTGTTCCGGGTTTGAAGCAAAAACAAGCGGATGTCATCTTCAGTCGTCTGGCGACGTTATACGGCGTCGATCAACTGATGCTCTTTTTAGCGCCGTTTGATGTCACACCAAAACTGGCGGCGAAGATTTATGCTGCTTACGAAGGGGATGCGATGGCACGCATCCGTGAGAATCCTTATTCCTTGATGTATGAAGTCAGTGGGATCGGGTTTAAGACGGCAGATCAGATTGCCTCACATCTGGGGCTTGTCGGACTGCATCCGGAGCGGGTAGCAGCGTCAATCATGCATATTTTGGAACAAGAGGCGGGCGAAGGACATGCCTTTGCGACGGTCGAATCGCTGTTGCAACGGGCGCCACGCCTGCTCGGAGAAGACCCGGGCGAGCGGCTCGAACAAGCGATTGAGCTGTTGTTGACGGAAGACAAGGTTAAACTCGAAGAAGGCTGTTTGTACTTACCGACGATTTTTTACGCCGAAGTCCGGGCAGCAAAAGAGTTGGCCCGCGTGATGGCGAATGGTGCGGAGCAGGAAGTCGACGTTGCGACGATCTTATCGGCAATCGGTCAGCTCGAAGAACGGTTCGGGATGGAATATGCGGTCCAACAACGGGAAGCAATTGAGCTCGCAGTCAAGGCTCCGTTGATGGTATTGACAGGTGGTCCCGGGACCGGGAAGACGACGGTCATCAAAGGAATTTTGCATGCCCTTCAGGAAATTCACGACTGGCCGCTCGAAAAAAGTCAGGTCAAGTCGGGTGATGTCTATCCGTATGTGCTCGTCGCCCCGACCGGACGAGCGGCCAAACGCCTGTCTGAAGCGACGGATGTCCCAGCCATGACGATTCACCGGCTCCTGAAATATGACGGAACGAACTTCCAATTAAACGAAGATCAACCGATTGCAGGAAAGGTGTTGATCATCGATGAATCGTCGATGATCGATATTTATCTGTTGTCGAGTTTATTACGGGCCGTACCGAATGGGATGAAGATTCTGTTTGTCGGGGACCGTGACCAGTTGCCGTCGGTTGGTCCGGGACAAGTGCTCGCTGACTTGATGGATACGGACGGGATTCCCGTCGTCCGACTCAACGTCGTCCACCGTCAAGCGGAAGATTCCTCGATTCTCCGGTTGGCACATGACTTGAAAAACCGTGTCACTTCGGCTGATTTACTTGCTCCGTTGTCCGATCGCCGGTTCTATTCACTGGCACCGCAGGAATCTCTGCGTGGCATTGCCGCTTTCGCGGAGAAGGCACTGGCAAAAGGGTATTCGAAATTCGATGTCCAGATTTTAGCCCCGACCTACCGCGGACAAGTCGGCATCGACGAACTGAACATCGTGTTGCAACAGGTCTACAATCCGGAAGCGCCTAAAAAACGAGAAGTCAAACAGGGGACGCGGATTTACCGGAGCGGGGACAAGATTCTTCAGTTGGTCAATAATGCCGAAGAAAATGTCTACAACGGAGACATTGGCGAAATCGTCAACATCTTCTTTGCAAAGGAAAACGTCGATAAGGTGGATAAAATCATCGCCCGTTTCGATCAGACGGAAGTCGAGTACAATCGGAGTGACTGGGATCAGTTCACACACGCCTATGCGATTACGATTCATAAAGCCCAAGGGTCAGAGTTCCCGATTGTCTTAATGCCGGTCTTTTTCACCGGCGCCTTCAAGCATTCCCGTAATCTCATCTATACGGCGGTGACGCGGGCGAAAGCGAGCTTACTGTTATTCGGCGATCCACGTGCTTTTTATAAAGCCTCTCAAGAAGAAGAACCACGCCGGCGGACCCGACTCATCGAACGACTCGGCGGTATGACAAAGACTTGACGCGATGCGTGAGATAGGTAATAATCACGATAGATGAATGGACGCAAAACGTTGATGGAAGTTAAGTAAGTCGAATGCTTCATGTACCAGAGAGAGATGGATGTGCTGGAACCATCTCCATGAAGAGTCGATTGAAGCTCCTTCCGGAGTCGGGTGCAAACACTTGCGGGTAATCTCCGTTAACGGATTTTTCGAGGTAAAGATGCAGTCTGGTCTTTGCGAACGAGGGTGGTACCACGAAAGCGATGCTTTCGTCCCTTTTCAGGGATGAATGTATCGTTTTTTTTGCGTTCCGGACAAATTAATCCATGGGGGTATTTTCGATGAAACCATTAAAACCGTTGACGGGGGCAGAAATCCGTCAGATGTATCTCGACTTTTTCCAATCCAAAGGGCATGCAATCGAACCGAGTGCGTCGCTTGTGCCGATTGAAGATCCAACATTACTGTGGATCAATTCAGGTGTTGCAACCTTAAAAAAATACTTTGATGGACGTGTCATTCCAGAAAACCCACGAATCGTCAATGCGCAAAAATCAATCCGGACGAACGATATCGAAAACGTCGGAAAAACAGCACGGCACCATACATTTTTTGAAATGCTCGGAAACTTCTCTGTTGGGGATTACTTCCGCGAAGACGCAATCAAATGGGGCTGGGAACTGTTAACGAGTGACGCGTGGTACGGACTCGACCCGGAACGTCTGTCGGTAACGATTCACCCGGAAGATGATGCGGCACGTCAGATTTGGCTCGAACTGGGTGTTCCGGCTGAACGCATCATTCCACTAGAAGACAACTTCTGGGAAATCGGTGAAGGTCCATCTGGTCCGAATACGGAAATCTTCTTTGACCGTGGACCGGCATTCGGTGACGATCCAAACGATTCCGAACTGTACCCGGGCGGTGAAAACGAGCGGTATCTCGAAATTTGGAATATCGTTTTCAGTCAATACAACCATGACGGAAACGGGAATTATACTGAATTGCCACGGAAAAACATCGATACAGGAATGGGTCTCGAGCGGATGGCAAGTGTCATGCAAGATGTGCCGACGAACTTCGACACGGATTTGTTCATGCCGATCATCCATAAAACGGAGGAACTCAGCGGCAAAACGTATCGTGAAGATTCAAAACTTGATGTCGCCTTCAAAGTCATTGCCGACCACATTCGGACGGTTGCCTTTGCAATCGGTGATGGTGCCTTGCCGTCAAACGAAGGACGCGGTTATGTCTTACGTCGTTTGCTTCGCCGCGCTGTTCGCTATGCGAAGATGCTCGGTATCGAACGTCCGTTCATGTACGAACTCGTTGATACAGTCGGAAACGTCATGGTGGACTTCTATCCACAAGTCCCGGAAAAGGCTGATTTCATCAAACGCGTCATTAAAAATGAAGAGGAACGGTTCCACGAAACGTTACATGACGGCTTGGCGATCTTGAATACCGTCGCGCAAACAGCGAAAAACAACGGGGAACAGATCATCAGTGGAGAAGATGCGTTCCGTCTGTATGACACATACGGTTTCCCACTCGAATTGACAGTCGAATATGCAGAAGATCATCAGATGTCTGTTGACGAAGAAGGATTCAAACGGGCGATGGACGAGCAACGTAAACGTGCCCGTGCTGCCCGTGAAGACGGCGGTTCGATGCAACAACAGTCGGAAGTATTGGCAACGTTGACAGTCCCAAGCCGATTCATCGGGTATACGGACCTTAAGACGGATGCAAAAATCGTTGCTTTGTTGCATGATGGAGAACGAGTAACGGAAGTCGCGGCGGGAGAAGAGGCACAAGTCATCCTCGACGTCACACCGTTTTATGCGGAAAGCGGCGGAGAAGTAGCCGATACGGGAACTATCGTCGGCACGGACTTCGTACTTGACGTCAAAGATGTTCAAAAGGCACCAAACGGTCAGAACCTGCATACGGTGATCGTCCGGACCGGAATCGTCTTGACAGACGCAACCGTTCAGGCAGCAGTCGAAGAAACATCACGAAAAGCCATTACGAAAAACCATACGGCGACACACTTATTGCATAAGGCACTTAAGGACACGCTTGGCACACACGTCAACCAGGCCGGTTCACTTGTCTCGGCAGACCGTCTCCGTTTTGACTTCTCGCATTTCGGAGCAGTGACGGCAGAAGAATTGGTTCAAATTGAGCAAGATGTCAACCAAGCCATCTGGGCTTCGCTTGCTGTTGAAATCGAAGAGATGAACATTGCCGATGCGAAAGCAAAAGGTGCGATGGCGTTGTTCGGTGAAAAATACGGTGAAACGGTTCGTGTCGTCTCAGCAGGCACCTATTCAATCGAATTGTGCGGCGGAATCCATGTTCAAAACACGGCAGAAATCGGACTCTTCAAGATTATCTCAGAGTCAGGCATCGGGGCTGGTACACGCCGGATCGAGGCAGTGACAGGTGCAGGTGCGTACCACGTCATGAACGGTCATCTGCAGACGCTCGAGCAGGCGGCACGCATCCTGAAAACAAAAACGACTGAAGTACCGGGACGCATCGAAGCGCTTCAAGTCCAACTCCGCGAGACGGAACGGGCAAACGAGTCGTTGCAAGCGAAGTTGTCAAACATCGAAGCGGCCTCACTCAAAGACGACGTGGAACAAATCAACGGTGTGCAATTCCTCTCAAAACGCGTGGACGTTTCAGATATGGATGCACTGCGCGGCATGATGGACGAATTGAAGGGAAGCCTCGGTTCAGCAATCATCGTTCTCGGTAGTGCACAAGGCGACAAAGTCAACCTCGTCGCAAGTGTCTCGAAGGATCTGATTGAGCAAGGGTACCATGCCGGTAAACTGATCAAGGAAGTGGCAACACGCTGCGGCGGCGGTGGCGGCGGTCGTCCGGATATGGCACAGGCCGGCGGAAAAGATGCTACGAAATTGAACGAAGCACTTGCGTTTACTTCACATTACGTGCAATCACTGGCATAATAGAGAAGTAGTGTAAATGAAAGAGGTGACTAACGTGAGTCAGATGGATCAAACGATGAAATTTAATTTTCCAGAAGACGATAGTCAGGCGGCGACACGCGAAGTGTTGCTGACGGTCTACCATGCTTTAGAAGAAAAAGGCTATCATCCGATCAACCAGATCGTCGGATATCTTCTTTCCGGGGATCCTGCTTACATTCCTCGTCATAACGATGCACGTAATATGATCCGAAAGATTGAGCGTGACGAACTACTTGAAGAACTCGTGAAATCTTATTTATCGGAGAGTGGAGACAAAAAATGAAGCGTGCGATCGGACTCGATGTCGGCTCAAGGACGATAGGTGTTGCGGTGAGTGATTTGATGGGCTGGACAGCACAAGGAATCGAGACCATCAAATGGACGGAGCCGGAATATCCTGTCGCCTTTAAGCGGCTCGATACAATCATCAAGGAATACGGTGTCGAAATCATCGTCATCGGACATCCGAAAAACATGAACGGTTCGATAGGACCGCGGGCGGAAGCCAGTGAAGCGTTTGCGCGTGAAATCGAGACGCACACCGGTCTTTCGACCGTCCTTGTCGACGAACGGCTGACGACGATGCAGGCAGAACGAATGTTGATTGATGCAGACGTCAGTCGGAAAAAACGTAAACTCGTCATCGATAAGATGGCGGCAGTCATGATCCTGCAATCTTATTTGGATCGGGCAAATCGATAAGGAGGAAATGAGATGTCGGAAGAAAAACGGCAGTATCTCTTTCCTGATGAAGACGGTGGCGAACATCTTTTTGAAGAGTGGTACCGTTATGTCAGTGAACGGACTGGTAAAACCTATCTATTTCTTGAAATGATAGGACACCCCGAAGAGGGAGCAGATGATCTGATCATCTGTGAAATCGATGAATTTGGGGAAGGCGAAGACGATTTCGAGTTGAGCCTGATTGATGAAAACGATGAGCAGACTTGGGATGAACTCGAGGCTGCATTAAAGGAGCGGATGAATGATGCAACAGAATGAACCAACACATTACGTAATTCCCGACGGAGAAGGTAACGAATTTAAATTTGCGGAGCGTTTACGTTACGAAAGCCCACGTTCAAGCAAAACATACATTTTCCTTGAGCCAATCGGCACGGAATACGAAGAAGCAGAAGAAGTCGATATCTTCGTCTACGAATTAGAAGAATATGGCGACGGAGACGACGATTTCAATCTTGTTCCGATTGCAGAAGACGATACGGAAACATGGGATGAAATCGAAGAAGTCTTTAATACATTAGAAGACGAGCTTGACTAAACCGACTCGTGTATAAGGTGATGTCGTGAGAGCAATGCTCTTTCGATGTCACCTTGTTTTAAGAGAAGAAGGAGGAACCGATGGAGAATGAATGGAAGAAAAATGCTGAAATTGAAAAAAAGCGCCGCCGGACATCACGCCGGATTACGCTGATCATCCTTTCAGTATTGTTCACGATTTTCTTAGTAGCAGGAGCAGCCATTTACATCTTTTTAAAGAGTTCACTTGAGCCGGTCGATGAAGAGGCGACGAAGTCCGTCAAAGTCGAAATTCCGCTCGGGGCTGGAACAAGTACGATCTCAAGTATTCTCAAAGACAAAGATTTAATCGCCAATGAAACGATTTTCCGGTATTACGTTCGCTATAAGAATGAATCGTCATTCCAAGCCGGCACGTACACCTTGACGCAAGCGATGACGCCAGATGAGATCATCAACGAGTTAAAAACCGGAACGATCATGAAAGCAGCAGACGTCAAAGTGACGATTCCGGAAGGGATTACGATGGATCGTCAAATTGCAATCATCGCCAAAGCGACAGGATTCAAGGCCGAATCGATCCGGAAATCGTTGACCGATGAAGCGTACATCGACAGTTTGATTGAGAAATATCCGATGTTGACGGATGAAGTGACGAAACAAGGTGTCCTTTATTCACTCGAAGGATACTTCTTCCCGGCGACGTATGAATTCGACAAAGGGAAAAGCATCAATCAAATTGCAGAAACGATGTTAGATGAGATGGAAAAGATTTATGATACGAATGCCGATGCTATCAAAAAATCGGGCATGACCTTCCATGAAGTCCTGAGTCTCGGTTCGATGGTCGAGCGGGAAGCCGCAACACCGGACGATCGTCGAGAAATCGCCGGCGTCTTTACGAATCGTCTCAACGATGGGATGAAACTCCAATCGGATCCAACGGTTTGGTATGGAACAGGAGAAAATACAGCACTGACGACATTAAAAGATTTAGAGAACAACTCGAAATACAATACGTATAAGTACGAAGGTATTCCGATTGGTCCGATTTCGACAGTCAGCGAAGATTCGATTCTCTCTGTCCTCAACCCGAACAAGACGAAATATGTCTACTTCTTTGCACGACCACCAAGCGATAAAAACCCACGCGGTCAAATTCTATACGAAGAAACGTACGAAGAACATCAGCGTAACGTCGTCAAGTATAAACCGGAATGGGTCGAATACGAAGCAAGTAAAGAGTAATGAACACCGGGTTGGTCGGAAACGGGATCTTCGTTTCTGGTCAACCTGTTTATGCGGAGAGGAAGTAGTTCCGAATGAATGATTTTACAACGTATGTTGAAGGAATGATTAAACAACGGGATTCGTTGTTGCAAGAGATGGAAGCATACGCCAAAGAACACCATATCCCGATCATCGAATTGACCGGTTCAGAAGTCTTGTTGTCGTTATTGACACTTCAACAGCCGAAACGGATTCTCGAGCTTGGGACCGCCATCGGATACAGTGCGATTCGGATGGCGCGTGCCTTACCGGACGCCCGGATCACGACCGTTGAACGAAATGCCAAACGGTACGCAGAAGCCAAAATGTTCATTGAACGGTCGGATGTCGCGGATCGGATTGACATCGTTTTTGCCGATGCAGTAGAATTAGCCGAAACACTTGACCAGGAGTTTGATGCCGTATTCATTGACGCGGCCAAAGGACAGTATAAAAAATTCTTTAACGGTTATGGGCGATTGGTGCCAATAGGCGGCGTTTTATACACGGATAACCTGTTTTTGCATGGTGACGTCCTCGAGACGGATCCGAAGACCTTTGACCGGAGAAGACGGCGGCTTGTCCGTCTCGTCAAAGAGTTCACAGCGTGGATGATGGAGCAAGATCAATATGATACGACGATTTTCCCACTCGGTGACGGTGTATCCGTCAGTCGGAAAATCAAGTCGGAATGAATGATGGAGGTACGAATTCAATGCAAAAACCGGTTGTAATTGGCGTTGCTGGAGGAACAGGATCAGGTAAAACGACGGTCGCACGTTCACTTGTCGAGGCATTTCCTAGTGAATCCATCGTCATGATTGAACAGGACGCTTACTATAAGGACCAGCGCGAGCTGTCGATGGAAGAACGTTACCAAACGAACTATGATCACCCGTTTGCCTTTGATAATGATCTGCTGATCGAACATATCAAAACGTTACGCGAAAATCAGGCGGTCGAAAAACCGGTCTATGATTATGTCGCACATACACGAGCGGAAGAAACGATTAAACTCGATCCACGTGACGTCATCATCGTCGAAGGAATTTTAGCGCTTGAAGATGAACGTTTACGGGAATTGATGGATATTAAAGTCTTCGTCGATACGGATGCCGATGTCCGGATCCTTCGCCGCATGCAACGTGATATCAACGAACGTGGACGTTCGATTGATTCCGTCGTCGAGCAGTATACGAAAGTGGTCCGCCCGATGCATTTGCAGTTTTGTGAACCAACGAAACGGTATGCCGACATCATCGTGCCGGAAGGTGGAGAAAATCACGTTGCCATCGATTTACTCGTCACGAAGATTCGTGCGATTCTTGATTACCGGTCGGCACTTGATGAAAGAGGATATTGATTCCAAAAAAGATGTGAATATACTATACTAGTGGAATAAAAAGGAGCGTGACAAAAATGGCAGAAAAACAGTATTATATGACGCTTGAAGGTAAAGCGAATGTTGAAAACGAATTAAACGAACTGAAGTCAGTCCGCCGAAAAGAAGTTGTTGAAAACATTAAGATTGCCCGTTCATTTGGTGACTTGTCGGAAAACGCGGAATATGATTCAGCGAAAGAAGAGCAAGCGATGGTCGAAGGCCGGATTGCTCAATTGGAAGAAATGTTACGGAACGTCGCCATCATCTCAGAAGATGAAAAAGACATTTCTGTCGTTGGAATCGGAACGACTGTCACTTTCTTGATTCTTGAAGATGATGAAGAAGAGACGTATACGATTGTCGGTAGTGCGGAAGCCGATCCGTTTACAGGCAAGATTTCGAATGAATCACCAATCGCGAAGAGCCTGTTTGGTCACAGCGTTGGAGAACAAGTTTCAGTGCAAGCGCCGGGTGGCGATTTTGCCGTGAAAATTACATCGATTAAATAATGAATGACAGCAGCCGGAGCAATCCGGTTTTCTGTTTGAACGGGGGAATTTGTGTGCCAATCGCGATTATTGGAGCCATGGAAGAAGAAGTCAACTTACTTCGCAATGAATTATCGGAACGAAAAGATACGGTGATTGCCAACTATCATTTTTATGAAGGATTACTCAACAGCGTGCCTGTTGTCATCCTGAAATCCGGCATCGGAAAAGTCAATGCAGCGATCGGGACAACACTGTTACTCGATCATTTTAAGCCGAGTGCGGTCATCAACACGGGATCGGCCGGCGGCTTTAAAGCCGGTCTGAAAGTCGGGGATGTCGTCGTCTCAACGGAAGTCCGTCATCATGACGTCGATGTGACGGCTTTTGGTTATGAGTACGGGCAAGTGCCGGGAATGCCTGCTGCCTACACGGCGGATTCGAAACTGGTTGCGACAGCGGAAGCAGTCATCGAACGGATGGACGCGATTCGTGTCGTTCATGGTCTGATTGTGACAGGAGATTCCTTCATCCATGATACGGAACGTTCGAACATCATCAAAACGAACTTCCCGGATGTTGCAGCAGTCGAGATGGAAGCGGCACCGATTGCTCAAGTCTGTCACCAATTTAACGTTCCTTTCGTCGTGACACGTTCGATTTCGGACAGCGCTGACGAAGAAGCTTCTTTATCATTTGATGAATTTTTGGAGATTGCTTCCATCAATTCTGCGAAGATGGTCATGGAAGTTGTCCGGACATTGGCGGATTCAGAAGAATCAGAATGACCCACAAGAAGGTCTCCTGGAAACAGGGCCTTCTTTTTTCTTTGACAAAAACCACTTAACGCTTTATATTAGTACCAGATACTAATTTTAAAGGAGCGTCCATATGAATATCGGAATTATAGGACTGGGGACATCGTTACCCGAACGTCGAATCACAAATGATGATTTAGCAACGACACTCGATACGAATGATGAATGGATTCGAACACGGACAGGCATCGCAGCAAGACGGATTGCGGATGATACAATCGATGTAACGGACTTAGCAACGGAAGCCGCTCAAAAAGCATTGGCAGATGCCAATCTGACGGCGGACGACATCGGTTTGATTGTCGTCGGAACAGCGACAGGACGTGCTTTTCCATCCACTGCCTGTACCGTTCAGGAACGGCTTGGAGCGTTGGGGGCAACAGCATTTGATATCAGTGCCGCCTGCAGCGGTTTCATCTTTGCTCTTCAAACTGCCGCCAGCATGATGCCGGCGACTGCATCAAAGTATGCCCTCGTTATCGGAGCAGAAAAGATGTCAAGTATCGTCGACTGGTCAGACCGGTCGACAGCGATCCTGTTTGGTGACGGGGCCGGAGCCGTCGTACTTGGACCAACCGAACAACAAGGGCTGAATGCTTTTGAACTCGGAACAGATGGTCGGGGGGCACATTTATTATTTAAAGAACTGGATGGTCCGATTGAAATGAACGGACGGGAAGTCTTTAAATTTGCGGTCCGAAAGCTGCCGGATATCGTTGAAAAAGTGATTTTAAAAGCAGACGGGACACTAGCAGAACTTGATTTGCTGATTCCGCACCAAGCGAACTTACGCATCATCGAGGCAGCACGTGAACGGTTAGGGATTGCAGAAGAAAAAGTGATCGTGACGATTGACGAACATGCCAATACATCAGCAGCGTCAATTCCACTCGCACTCGAAGAAGCCCGGAGTCAAGGACGTCTTCAACCGGGGACGACTCTCGTACTGGCTGGATTTGGTGCTGGATTGACATGGGGAGCGGCTTATATTACTTGGACTAAAGGGGAGAACACATAAGATGATGAGAAAACGTGTAGTAGTGACAGGTATGGGCGCATTGACACCAATCGGAAATGACGTCGAGACGTTTTGGAATGCGTTAAAAGCAGGCGAAAACGGAATTCGTCCAATGGAACGGCTTGATATTGATGAATATCCGACCAAAGTGACGGGCGAATTACAGAACTTCGATGTGACGGAATTCATCGAAGCGAAAGAAGCACGGAAGATGGATCGTTTCGTCCATTATTCACTCGTTGCCAGCATGGAAGCAGTCAAGGATGCAGGACTTGATGTCAAAGCCAATGCCAACCGCATAGGCGTCTGGATCGGATCAGGAATCGGTGGAGTCGAGACAATCGAAAAACAGGCAAAAATCTATTTTGAGCGTGGTCACCGCCGCGTCAGCCCGTTCTTCATTCCGATGATGATTCCGAATATGGCGAGCGGTCAAGTCTCAATCTACACAGGAGCAAAAGGTCCTAACAACTGTTCCGTCACGGCATGTGCTTCCGGGACAAACGCGATTGGTGAAGCATTACGTGTCATCGAACGTGGTGACGCGGACGTGATGATTGCCGGTGGTGCAGAGGCCCCAATCACAAACTTGGCGTTTGCTGGTTTTTGTGCGAACAAAGCGATGTCAACGAACCATGATCCAAATACGGCAAGCCGTCCCTTCGACGAAGGACGTGACGGATTCGTCATGGGAGAAGGTGCGGGAATCTTGGTTCTGGAAGAATATGAACATGCGATTGCTCGTGGTGCAACGATTTATGCTGAAGTCAGCGGATATGGTCTGACGGCAGATGCCTACCATATCACGGCACCGGATCCAGATGGTGACGGAGGAGCGCGCGCAATGGCGATGGCGATTCAAGATGCCGGAATCGATCCGGTTGCGGTCCAATACATCAATGCCCATGGAACGAGTACACCGATGAATGATGTTCTTGAAACAAAAGCCATTCATACCGTGTTCGGGGAACATGCTCAAAAATTAGCGATTAACTCGACAAAATCGATGATTGGTCACTTGTTGGGAGCTGCCGGTGGCGTCGAAGCAATCGCAGCCATCAAGTCGCTTCAAGAGCAAACGGTTCATCCGACGATTCATCTGGAGCAGCCGAGCGAAGGGTGCGATCTCGATTACGTTCGTGAAGGCAGCCGGGCATGGGAACTCGAATATGCTCTCAGCAATTCACTCGGATTTGGTGGTCATAACGCCTCACTGGTCTTTAAACGTTATCAGGCGTAATACCTATAAAAAGCGATTCAGCGGTTCATTTGACCGTTTGAATCGCTTTTTTATTTCAAAAAAAATATTGAAATCTTAAAATAAAATAGAAAAAAACAAGAAATAAATTAAAATCAGTTGTCTTTTTGAAAAAATATTTAGAAAAATCGGATAAAAGGTTTGCAAAATTATCAGAACATTGTAAACTATTTGTAACGAAGGGTTTTGGACGAATAGAAATAACGTTTTTTTTTTCGCTCAAAAACCTTAGATTACTAGCTTTGGAAATTTTAGGGGGGTCATCGTATCATGAAAAAGAAAAGTTTTGCACTCGCTACGTCTGTAGCGCTCGTATCAAGCGCATTCCTCGCAGCTTGTTCGACGACTGATTCAAATGACACATCATCGGGCGATAACAGTTCGGACAAAAAATCAAGTGAGCAAACGCTAAACCTGATTGAGAGCGCTGATATTCCAACGCTTAATCCGACTACTTCAACAGACGCGGTTTCATTCAACGTCTTGAACAACACGATGGAAGGTCTTTACCGTTTAGATGACAAGCAACAACCGACTCCGGGTATTGCTGAAAGTCACACAGTTTCGGACGACAAGTTGACGTACACGTTCAAATTACGTGATGCGAAATGGTCAGACGGTACAGCAATCACGGCAAAAGACTTCGAATATGCTTGGAAAGAAGTTCTGAACCCGGACAACGCTTCTCAGTATGCATATGTCTTCTATAACATCGAAGGCGCTGAAGAATATAACACGAAAAAAGGCGAGCGTGATGCGGTCGGCGTCAAAGCTGTCGACGACAAGACATTCGAAGTTAAATTAAAAGCACCTGCTGACTACTTCCTCGGATTAACTGGATTCGGACCATTCATGCCGAAGTCGGAAGAACTATCGAAGAAAATCGGTAAGGACTTCGGATCAGCTGCTGATAAAGCACTTTACAACGGACCATTCAAGTTATCAGAGTGGACACGTGAACAAGGCTGGAAAATGGTCAAGAACGATAACTACTGGGATAAAGACAGCGTGAAGCTGAACACAATCAACGTAAAAGTCGTTAAAGAAACGGCTACAGGCGTTAACCTTTACGAAAAAGGAGATATCGATCGTACCGGTCTCTCTTCCGAGTTCGTTGCCCAGTTCCAAGATAACGAAGAGTTCAAAACTAAAGGGGAGTCAACAATCTTCTACCTTTACTTGAACACGAAAGTCAAAGCATTGAACAATGAAAAAATCCGTCGTGCGATCGACATGGGTTACAACAAAAAAGGAATCACAGACGTCATCTTGGCGAACGGTTCGATTCCAGCGAACTTCCTAGTACCAAAAGATTTCGCGAAGGATGAAGACGGAAAAGACTTCCGTGAAAAGTACCCGACATTCAACGAGTACAATGCAGACGAAGCGAAAAAACTTTGGGAAGAGGGCTTAAAAGAAATCGGGCAAGACTCGGTTGAACTTGAGCTTCTGAACTATGACAGTGATGATGCGAAGAAAATCGGTGAGTTCTTGAAAGGTGAGCTTGAGAAGAACCTTCCAGGCATGAAAGTCACAATCAAGCAACAACCGTTCAAAAACAAACTGGATCTCGAAAACAAAGGCGACTTTGAGTTCTCATTCGCCGGCTGGGGTCCTGACTACCAAGATCCAATGACGTTCCTCGATCTCTTCTTGACTGACGGACCATACAACCGTGGTAAGTGGTCGGATAAAGAGTACGATAAACTCATCAACGATGCGAAGACACAAACGGATGCTACAAAACGTTGGTCAGAGCTTCAAGAAGCAGAGAAAATCCTTCTTGATTCTGCAGCGATTTCACCTGTGTATCAGCGTGGACGTGCATTCATCGTCAAACCATACGTTAAAGGAGTTGTCGAACATAACTTCGGCGCAGACTTCTCGTACAAATGGACTTCAATCGAAGGTAAATAAGTATCAAAAGCGTTCCCATAACCGGGAACGCTTTTTTATTGTATAATTCAAAACCCCTCTCTTCTTGAAAAGCAAGAAGAAAGGGGCGAATCGTCGAAAAACAGATAAATTTATTTTTTTACTTTGGCGCGTTTACGTTGAAGACCCATCGCTTTTTCCACTTTCGCCAGTTTTCGTGAAGCGACCAAATCCGCTTTATCACGACCTTGATCTAAAATCAGATCAAGTTCTTCAGAATCAATCAAGTCATGGTAGCGTTTTTGGATCGGCTCCAGCTCAGCGATGATGACTTCAGCGACATCTGCTTTGAAGACACCATAATTTTGACCGGCATACTTCGCTTCTAATTCTTTAATCGAAAGATCCGCCAGTAAAGAGTAGATTTCGAGTAAGTTAGACACACCCGGTTTGTTTTCGCGATCAAATCGTACGACACCTTCCGAGTCGGTTACGGCTGATTTGATTTTTTTGCGGATGACATCCGGTGCATCGAGCATCGAGATATATCCTTTTGGATTCGTATCAGTTTTTGACATCTTTTTCTCAGGAGTCGTTAAGCTCATGATCCGCGCACCGGTCTCTGCGATAACGGGTTCCGGCATTTTGAACGTCTCGTAATAACGGCTGTTAAAACGTTGCGCCAAATCCCGCGTCAATTCGATATGTTGTTTTTGGTCGTCACCGACCGGAACAAGTTCTGCGTCATATAAAAGAATATCCGCGGCCATCAATGTCGGATAAACGAATAATCCAGCGCCAATCCGGTCTTTTCCTTGTGACTTGTCCTTGTATTGTGTCATCCGTTCCAGTTCGCCCATACCTGAGAGACAAGTTAGCATCCACCCCAGTTGCGCATGTGCTTTCACTTCGGATTGGACAAAAATCGTTGCTTTCTCCGGATCGAGTCCACTTGCGATGTATAGAGCGGCAAGGGCCCGTGTGTTGTTCATTAATTCGACCCGGTCGATTTCAACCGTGATGGAGTGCAGATCGACGATGCAGTAATACGCATCATGTTCGTCTTGTAAGTTAACAAAATGTTTCATGGCTCCAATGTAATTTCCGAGTGTCACCGTCCCGGTCGGCTTAATGCCTGAGAAAATTGTTTTCATGTGAACCCCTCCAAAAAATAAAATAAAAAAAGATGACTCGTCCCTTGAATTATTCAAGGGACGAGTCATCGCGTTGCCACCCAAGTTGCTAGAAAACTAGCCGCTCAATTGCTGTAACGGGCAGACCCGTCTGATTCTATCTAAGTTCGAATCAGCCACTCCGAAGTCCATTCGATCTGCACCAACTGTCCATTTCCACCAGCCATGGACTCTCTGTAAGTGGTTAGCAGACGTACTACTCTTCTTCACTGTGTTCTCGTATATCGTTATTCCTACTTTACCATAGGTGGATTCAAGACGTCATCTAAATTCGGTCAGATGAAAGAGATCAGTAACGAGACAACGATACAAAGGAAGCCGCTCGAGAGATAGGGAAGCGTCCGGTTTGAGGCACGTTTTTGCTTCGCTTCCAGAATTTCGTTTTCCTCGTCCTCATCTTCATAGTAATCTCCATCCACTTCCCGTAATTTTGCTTCCCGTTGTTTTTTGAAACCGACTGTGATGCCTTTGAAAAAACCATTGGCTGACATGTTAGAGAAAAAACCAATTGCAAGCAGCAGAAAACCGGCAATGAATAAGCCTCCTGACAAGTGATAGAGAAACGAATGCGTAGCATCCGTGACGACTGCCCAAGTCGTATATACCACTGTTAAGATTAAGGCGATCAGTAAAGGACGTACTACTTTATTTGACATGATAAAACCTCCTGAACCAAGATGATACTTTTATTATACGCAAAGGCACTATTTGTTACGACTCTGAAAGATTCACAGTCTATAAAATAGCAAATAGTGTGACTATTCACTTGACGTTATTGTTATTCTCACATAAAATCAATTTATCACTTCGTTTAAGTTTTTGAAACTAGGTCAATGCGTTTTGGGGAACGTAATTTTAGTTTCGACGAGATGTCTAAAAATCGCTCACATATGGCGGTTTTGAAAATGGAAAAGGAGATGACTCACCGATGAATAAAAAAACAGTCGGTCTCGCGTTATCAGTTATGCTTGCAGGAAGTGTTGTACTTGCAGGTTGTTCAACAACAGGTGACGGAGATAAAGATGCAGGTTCTTCTGAAGGCAAAAAAGTATTACGTTTGACGGATACGTCGGATATTACGACAGTTGATCCGGCACAAGCAACGGATGCAGTCGCATTCAACATGATCGGCAACACGATGGAAGGACTCTACCGATTAGACAAAGACGGTAAAGCGATTCCAGCACTTGCAGAAAAAACAGATATCTCAAGTGACAATCTCACATACACGTTTACACTCCGTGACTCAAAATGGTCAGACGGTACACCGGTTAAGGCACAAGATTTTGAATTTGCTTGGAAACGTGCCGTTGATCCAAAAACAGCGTCAGGGTATGCATATATCTTTGACACACTCAAAAACGGGTCAGACGTTTCGCAAGGTAAAAAACCTGTTGATGACTTAGGTGTCAAAGCGATTGACGATAAGACACTCGAAGTAAAACTCGAGCGTCCAGCGCCGTACTTCCTTTCACTCACATCGTTTGGAACATACACACCGATCAGTGAAGATTTCTACAACAAAAACAAAAAGGATTTCTCACTTCAACCGGATAAGCTGCTTTACAATGGTCCTTTCGTTTGGACATCTTGGAAAACGGATTCAAAACGTGTTCTGACGAAAAACGAAAACTACTGGGATAAAGATGCCGTAAAACTGGATGAAGTCTCAATCCGTGTCGTTAAAGATACATCAACGGTTGCCAATCTCTATGATACAGACGAAATTGATTATGCAGGACTCACTTCAGAGCAAGTTGCGACTTACGAGTCAAAACCTGAGTTCAAAACTGCTCTTCGTTCTTCAATCGCCTACTTGAAATTTAACAATGAAGATGCGGCTATGAAGAATGCGGATGCACGTAAAGCAATTGCGCGTGCCATCGATCCAAAAGGAATCACGGATACGTTACTTGCGAACGGATCGATTCCGACAACAAGCTTCATTCCAAAAGATTTTATCAAAGATGATGCTGGTAAAGACTACACAAGCGACATCAACTGGTTTGACCGTGATGCAAAAGAAGCGGCTGATCTTTGGAAAAAAGCAAACGGCGATAAGAAAACAACGATTGAACTCTTATCATTTGATAGCGAAGATGCGAAAAAAATCAGTGAATACATGAAAGGACAAATTGAGAAAAACCTTCCAAACGTCACTGTATCGATCAAACAACAACCGTTCAAAAACAAGCTTGATTTAGAAGCGAAAGGCGATTATCAAATGTCTTACGCGCTTTGGGGTCCGGATTATCAAGATCCAATGTCAAACTTGTCGATCTTTGAATCAACAAACAGTCAAAACGACGTCAAATACAAATCGTCTGCGTATGATAAATTGTTGAATGCTGCAAACGAAGAATCAGACGTAGCAAAACGTCTTGATCTCTTTAAACAAGCTGAATCACAATTGATTGAAAAAGATCAAGCCATCGCACCGATCTATCAAGCAGGTGCTGCTTACTTGAGCCGTCCATCAGTCAAAGACTTTAACCGCCAAGTATTCGGTGCTGACTTCCAGTACAAATACGTTGATGTGAAGTAATTGAAAAACGGAGCGTCCTTGAAACTTATTCAAGGAACGCTCCTGTTTTATACGTCTTTTTCTGAACGGTAACTCATTTTCAGTAAAATGTGAACTTTTTGTAAAAAAGATGTTCTAATTACTTTGTTAGCAAAGTATAATGGAATCAAACGAAAAATTCTGAAATATTGGTTAACTGTGAAAAAACAGCGGCCAGGGGGGCGTCAATCAGTCCAAAATAAAAAGAATTTAAATTTTTATGACAAAATTCTTGAATGTTCCGACAATTTTGGGTCATACTGATTTTATTGATGTTTCGAAAAAAACAGAAAATCTTTATAGGGGGTGCCATCTATGGGCCGTTATTTAGCTCAACGCCTTGTTTACGGCGTACTGACGTTTTTACTCATCGCTTCGTTCACTTTCTTCCTAATGGACCTGTTACCAGGTTCACCGTTCCAAAACCAGGAGAAACTTTCTCCTGCACAGTTGGATATCCTTCGGGATAAGTACAACTTGAATGATCCGCTTCCACAACGTTATGCGGCTTATATGGTCAACTTGTTCCAAGGTGATCTCGGAGTATCATTTAAATATGATAGTCGTCCAGTCACAGACTTAATCATGGAGCGAATCGGACCTTCGGCTCAATTAGGTGTTCAGGCTCTGATTCTGGGAGTATTTTTAGGACTCGTGTTAGGTGTTGTTGCGGCACTTCGTCACAACACAGCAATCGATTACAGCGCAATGTTCATTTCAGTACTCGGAATTTCCGTGCCATCATTCGTATTTGCGTCACTTCTTCAATACTATGTTGGGGTGAAATGGGGCGTGTTGCCAGTTGCTTTCTGGGAAAGTCCAGCGCATACGATTTTACCGACGATTTCCTTATCGCTTGGTGTAACGGCATCGATAGCCCGATTCGTTCGAACTGAGATGCTTGAGGTTACAGGTCAGGATTATGTGACACTTGCTAAGGCAAAAGGCCTAGACGGTCAAGCAATCACGTGGAAACACATGGTGCGTAACGCTTTGATCCCGGCAATCACGATTCTTGGACCGATGACAGCAGCGTTGATCACAGGAACGCTTGTTATCGAAAGAATTTTCTCTGTACCAGGTCTTGGCGAATTGTTCGTTTCGTCGATCACACAAAATGACTATACAGTTATCATGGGAACAACACTCTTCTTCTCAGCAGTGTTCATCTTGATGATTTTGATCGTCGACTTACTTTACGGAGTCGTTGATCCACGGATTCGTTTGGGGGGTAACAAATAATGGCAGAGCAAAATTCAAACGCAAAAGCAAAAACAGAGCAGTTCGACTCGTCGTTGTTCCAACCTGTTGAATTTAATGAACAAGCGGGAGAGCGGATTGCCGGAAAAAGTTTAAACTTCTGGCAAGATGCTTGGACACGCCTTCGGAAAAACAAAGCGGCAATCTTGTCGCTAGCGGTCATTTTAATCATCGCACTTTTGTCGCTTATCGGACCAAGTTTATCTGGTAATGATGCTTATACCCAAACGATTACACAAGCTAAACTTCCACCAAAAGTATCAGGCCTCGAATGGGCTGGTTTTGATGGAATGGCAACGCTTGGTGAAAAGCCGATCGATTTTTATGAAACAAAGCAAGTAGAAGAAAACTTCTGGTTTGGTACCGATCACCTGGGTCGTGACTTATGGTCACGTGTCTGGGAAGGAACACGCGTTTCACTCTTCATCGGGTTGATGGCAGCAATCATTGACGTTATCGTCGGTGTCACATACGGTGGGGTTTCAGCTTATTACGGTGGACGTGTCGACAACATCATGCAACGGATTGCAGAAATTCTGACAGGTATTCCAAACTTGATCTTGATCATTCTCTTTATCTTGATTCTGGAACCGGGGATTATAACCATTATCCTCGCGATGACCATCACCGGCTGGATCGGGATGAGTCGACTTGTTCGGGGACAAATCCTGAAACTTAAGAACCAAGAGTTCGTTCTCGCAGCGCGTACACTTGGGGCTTCTAGCGCACGTTTAATCTTCAAACACTTGATTCCAAATACACTTGGGACAATCATCATCTCGCTTATGTTTACGATTCCTAGTGCGATTTTCTTCGAAGCCTTCCTAAGCTTCATTGGACTTGGTCTCGCACCACCACAACCGTCACTTGGTACACTGATCAATGAAGGGTATAAAGAATTAAAAACATTCCCTTACTTGCTCGTCGTGCCGTCTACGGTCATCGTACTCCTAATGATCAGCTTTAACATGCTGGCAGACGGACTACGCGATGCGTTTGATCCACGTCTACGTCGCTAACGGAAATAAGAGAGGAGTTCATCCACAATGGAAACTATTTTATCAGTACGCGACTTGACTGTCGCTTTCCATACGTATGCCGGGACGGTACAAGCCGTCCGTGGCGTATCGTTTGATTTGAAAAAAGGCGAAACACTCGCCATCGTAGGTGAATCCGGTTCTGGTAAATCGGTTACCTCAAAAGCCATCATGCGTTTGATTCCAAATCCTCCAGGTGAGATCACAAAAGGTGAGATCATGTTTGAAGGGCGCGATCTAGTCAAACTGTCGGACAAAGAGATGCAAAAAGTCCGTGGACGTGACATCGCGATGATCTTCCAAGATCCGATGACATCCCTCAACCCGACGATGACAATCTTTAAACAGATTGCTGAAGGATTGAAACGTCACCAAGGATTAACAGGGGACGCAGCTAAAAAACGTACACTTGAGTTATTGACACTTGTCGGGATTCCAAACCCGGAAGCGCGTCTGAAACAATACCCGCACCAATTGTCAGGTGGTATGCGTCAACGGATCGTTATCGCAATCGCACTGGCTTGTAATCCAAAAGTCTTGATTGCCGATGAGCCGACAACAGCACTTGACGTAACGATTCAAGCGCAGATTCTGGAACTGTTAAAAGATATTCAGCAAAAAACGGGTACAGCCATTATCTTCATCACGCACGATCTTGGTGTCGTAGCGAACATGGCTGACCGTGTAGCGGTTATGTATGCCGGGAAGTTGATTGAAAAAGGAACGGTTGATGAAATTTTCTATGAGCCGCGTCACCCATACACTTGGGGATTACTCGGTTCGATGCCGCGTCCGTCTGATGATCGTTCGCAAGATTTACCGGCGATTCCGGGAACGCCACCAAACTTGCTTCATCCACCGGTCGGTGATGCCTTCGCACCACGTAACCAGTACGCGATGAAGATTGATTTCGAGAAAGAACCTCCGTTCTTCCCGATTACGGATACACACGAAGCGGCAACGTGGTTGTTGCATCCACAAGCACCTTATGTAGAACCACCAGTAGCCATCCGCGATCTTGCGCTGAAGTATCGCCCTGATAGCACATTCGCGAAAGCGCTTCTGAAAGGCGGTCTTAAGTAATGGAGAATCGTAATAAACTACTTGAAGTAAAAAACTTAAAACAACACTTTAACATCGGTCGTGGTCGCGTCGTGAAAGCTGTCGACGGACTGTCGTTTGATATCTATGAAGGAGAAGTACTTGGTCTTGTTGGTGAGTCTGGTTGTGGTAAATCGACGACTGGACGTTCAATCATCGGCTTATACGATGCGACAGACGGAGAAGTACTTTTCAAAGGTGAAAATGTTCACGCTAAAAAATCACGTAAAGAAAAATTAAAATTCAACCGTTCGATGCAAATGATTTTCCAAGATCCATATGCATCGCTGAACCCACGGATGACGGTCGGGGACATCATTGCGGAAGGAATCGATATCCACGGTCTTGCTAACTCGAAAGACGAGCGGAACAACCGGGTATATGATCTTCTGGAAACTGTTGGTCTGACAAAAGAACACGCCAGCCGTTACCCGCACGAATTCTCAGGCGGACAACGTCAACGGATCGGGATTGCCCGTGCACTAGCGGTTGAGCCGGACTTCATCATTGCCGATGAGCCGATCTCTGCTCTTGATGTATCGATCCAAGCACAGGTTGTCAACTTGATGAAACAATTGCAACGTGACCGCAGTCTGACGTATCTTTTCATCGCCCACGACTTGTCGATGGTTAAATACATCTCAGACCGGATCGGTGTCATGTATCAAGGTCACCTCGTTGAATTGTGTGATGCGGATCGTCTGTATGAGAATCCTGTTCACGCCTACACGAAATCGTTGTTATCTGCGATTCCACTTCCGGACCCGGAGCATGAACGGACGCGTAAGCGGATCATTTATGACCGTCCGACAGGTGGAGCGGTCGGGAAGTCGAGTGAAGACTCAAGCATCCCGCCGTTGCGCGAAATCGAGCCTGGTCATTACGTCTCGATGACGGATGCAGAACTCGAAGCATATCAAGCACAACTCGTATAAGCCAAACAAAAAAGGCATTCCTGAATATTCGGGAATGCCTTTTTTTAGTTTTCAGAAGCGATGCGCGGCAAGTTGTTGAAGCGGTGAACAACAGAATCGATTGCGTGCAGTCGTTGGACGGCTTCTTCAAAAGGAATTTTTTCATAATGATGAAGACCACCCGGTTGTTCCTCCAACGTATCGGCTTCATGGACAAGCTGTTGCAGCGGTGTCCGATTGATCGAGCCCGGCGGAAGGTAAGAATCCGTATGCAACAAGACGGCAAGGGCAATCTCCTTCGCTCGTTCCGGTTCTTCGCCAAGGCGGATTAACAATTTGTGCGCTCGCTCGGCGCCTTTGATGGCATGAATGTCATTTTGACGGTAGAGATCGTAGTTCCATGTTCCGTCGGTGTACCATTCATAATGTCCGATATCATGAAGAAGGGCCGCCTTTGTTGCTGTATCCGCATCCAGACCACGTTGTGTGGCGAGCGTCAAAGCGCGTTCGGCGACGGAAATCGCATGATTTAAACCCGATCGTTCCAAATATTTTTGAGCGATTGGATGTTCGATGATGGTAACAAGAGTGACTGACATAATGAAATGACTCCTTTCACGAGTAGGTATTTCTATACACTTTACGTGATGTTGAAGACAATTGCAACTATTTACTGAAGGGGAATCGACAATCTCACATAATTAATTGCCTGAAGTAGGAATAGAAATTAGGTAAACGTGGTATACTAAGTAATGTAGAAGATGATAATTTAGCTTTCGTTGGTTAACTGTTCTTTTTTCGGACCGAGTGAGGTGTCGGATATGAAAGAACGTGATAAAAAGAAAAAGTTGAAAAAACGCCTTTTGCGGGATATTTTCGAAAAAAAATTAAAAGAGATTAAACTCCCGAAAGCAAAAGAGACGATTTCTCAACCCTTTGATCACACACCAGCTTGCTGAAGCCACCTGGTGGCTCTGGCAAGTTTTTTTACGAAAAGTTCTTTCATCTCAAAACATATTGGGTTTTATTTTATTAAAAATCAATGTAAACTATCAAGTAATAGAATCATCAGCTGCTGCGCAACGGATGTTCGCAGGAGAAATGATGTGAAATCAGGGGGAGGATGTTTTTCAATGGTAACACTCTATACTTCACCAAGCTGTACTTCTTGTCGTAAAGCGCGCGCATGGCTTGAAGAACATGAAATCCCATTCGTGGAACGTAATATTTTCTCGGAACCATTATCGCTTGATGAGATCAAACAGATACTCCGGATGACAGAAGACGGAACGGATGAAATTATCTCGACCCGTTCAAAAGTCTTTTCAAAATTAGATGTATCGGTAGAAAATTTATCGTTACAACACTTGTATGATTTAATTCAAGAATATCCAGGATTGTTACGTCGTCCGATTTTAATCGACGAAAAACGTCTTCAAGTTGGATACAATGAAGATGAAATCCGCCGATTTTTACCACGTAAAGTCCGTACCTTCCAACTATTGGAAGCTCAGCGCCTTGTCAACGAATAATATACACCGAGCACGCTGCTTTCTGAGCAGTGTGCTTTTTGTTACCGCCTAAAAAGGTTAAAATAAAGATAACAAAGGAATATACCCTATATGTTTGATGATTCTTTTGAATCTATGTGAAGTGCTCGTTCGTATACTAGATAAGAGCGAGAGGAAAGGAGTGGACATATTGAAAATCGAACGCGTCAATGACAACACCGTCAAGTTCTTCATTACGTACACGGATATCGAACGCCGCGGCTTTGCCCGTGATGAGATTTGGTACAACCGTGAGCGTGGAGAACAGTTATTCTGGCAGATGATGGATGAAGCGAATGAAAAAGAGTCCATCTCCTTCGAAGGTCCACTATGGATACAAGTACAGGCATTTGAAAAAGGTCTAGAAGTCACTGTCACGATCGCTAAAACATCAGTCGATGGTGAACAAGTAGATGAAGAGGAACTGGATTCCCTACTCCGTTCCGCAATGTCTGATGCGGAAGAGAAAGAAACAGAACTCAGTCAAGACGTCTTATTTGAAACAACGGATTTCGAGCATATCATTGCCCTTAGCCAATATGCAGAAGCACCTGTCTTCGAAGAACTCAATACCTCTCTGTATCAGAAAGATGGATTATACCTGCTTCATCTTCATTTCAAGGATGCAACGGAAGTGGAAGAACAGGAAAATGTCATGAGTCTGATTGCGGAATACTTGAACTTCAGTGAACAAACGATTCATCCGGTAGCTGAGTACGGGAAAACAATTATTGCGGAAGATGTCTTTACCTTTGTCCGCAGTCATTTTCCAAAGTAAATCAGCAAACGCATAACATGCCATCAAAAAGGACTGCTCCTATACGTCAGGAAGCAGTCCTTTCTGATGTAGAGATTCATCAGGTCAGCGTATAACCACCGTCGACGATTAACGTCTGTCCATTGATGTAACTCGCTTTGTCGGATAATAAGAAACAGACGACCTCCGCGATTTCGGATGGTTGGGCGGCTTGACCGCGCAAATGGTGTTTCATCGCCAAGTCGAATTTATCCTTCCCGCCATATAAAGAGTGGCTCAGCTTCGTATCGACCGGACCGGGACAGATGGCGTTAAAGCGGTATTTCCCGTGAAACCGAGCGGCGTATGTTTTCGTAAGGGTGAGAAGGGCACTTTTGGAAGACGCATACGGCAACAGCATGGCCGGGAACTTCACGTGACCGACGATCGCGCTGTTATTGACGATGGAGGCACCTTTTGTGAAACGCTTAACGGCGAGTTGAATGATTTGTTCCGGTGCATGATAATTGACTTGGAACACTTTTTTTTGCTGATCGGTTACGCGTTCCGGGGCCACTGGTTTTCCGAATGTACCAGCATTGTTAAAAATGCCGTCAAGCGTCGGAAACTGTTCTTTTGTGTCTTCAAAGAATCGTTCGATCTCTTCAGGCACGGACAGATCGACCGGGAAAAAGCTGATGCGTCCATTTCCGTTCGTCTCCAGTTCCTTCCCGCTCGTTTCATTTCGTCCAAGTGCGAGGACCGTATGTCCCTCGCGTGCCAATTGTAAGGCTGTTGCTTCTCCGATTCCGCTTGTTGCACCAGTTACTAGATAAGTTTTCATACTTACTCTTCCCTTCTACATAAAGTGTGTTCCATATCAAATCAAAGGAGGGGATCTCATGTTGCGGCGTGTCCAATTACTTATGACGTTACTGCTGACGGTCAGCCTGATCGGTTTCCTTTCGTATTACTGGAGTGTGTACATGGTAGGATGGTTATCCCTGGTCATCATTCTGGTCGTACTGAGTGTTTTTGTCATCATCTTACTGGAGAACCGTAATCCGGAACGAACGCTTGTCTGGGCTCTTGTCATGATGGCACTCCCAGTCGTCGGTGTGTTTGTGTATTTTACCTTTGGTCAAAATTATAGACGAAAAAGAATGTTTCGTCTGAAAGCGATGCTCGATGAAGAGTCTTACATTAAATATCGTACCCAGTTTGATCATGGTGTACACAATCAAGTGTTCAAACATGGACATTACGCAAAGGTTGTTAAACTTATTGATTCGATCAGTCGCCTGCCGATTTCGTATAATAGCCATACGAAGGTGTTGACGAATGGACAAGAAAAATTTCCTTTGTTATTAACAGAAATCCGTCAGGCGGAGCATCATATTCACCTGCAGTATTATATCGTGCGGGATGATGAACTGGCGTTAGAGTTGCAGGCTGCTTTGATTGAACGGGCGCAAGCCGGTGTAGAAGTCCGTTTTTTGTATGATGCAGTCGGTTGCTTCTCGACTGATAAAGCGTATTTTAAAAAGATGGAGGCGGCAGGCATCGAAGTGCACGCGTTTTTCCCTGTCGTCCTGCCGTTCATCTCCAGTAAATCCAACTATCGCAATCACCGGAAAATCGTTGTCATCGATGGCACGGTCGCCTTTACGGGAGGCATCAACGTCGGCGATGAATACTTGGGAAAAGATAAGACGTTTGGATTTTGGCGGGATACTCATCTGATTGTCCGCGGCGAAGCCGTTTCCGAACTCCAATTGATTTTTCTTCAGGATTGGTATTACATGACCGGAGAGCGGTTGTTTACCCCGTACTATATGAAACCGCTTGAAGTCATGGAGAACGCAACAGGGGGCGTACAGATCATCGCCAGTGGTCCGGATGAGCCGTATGAAACGATGAAGTCCCTGTACTTTGGTTTAATTACGGAAGCAAGGCACTCTGTCTATATCGCCTCTCCTTATCTGATTCCAGATGAAGACTTGATGACGGCATTAAAAACGGCTGCGATGTCCGGAATCGATGTCCGAATCCTCTTGCCAAGTTTTCCGGATCATAAAATCGTTTTTTATGCGAGTCGTTCCTATTTTGATGACCTGTTGTTAGCAGGTGTAAAAATTTATGAATACAACAAAGGATTCATGCATTCCAAAGTCATTGTAGTGGATGACGCGATTGCGACGATTGGAACAGCCAACATGGATTTAAGAAGTTTTCACTTAAATTTTGAAGTCAACGCCTTTTTATACGGTACAAATTCCGTTCATGAATTGACCCGTGATTTTTATGAAGATTTTTCGAATTCTTCACAAGTCGAACGAAGTGTTTTTATTCGGAGAAGTTTCAGGCAACGGCTGGTCGAATCGATTTCCCGTTTATTCTCACCGTTGCTTTAACCTGTCATGCCACTGCGTAAAAGGAGGGGTAAGATGTTTGAAGCGATTGATGAACACGGAAATCGGATCAACAGTCAGCTAGAGACCGCACACTCATTGGCTCAAAAAATATTGTATTGCCCGTATTGTCGGACACGACTCCGGGTCAGGCAGGGGAAACGACGGTTGCATTTCGTTCACCTGACCTCGTGCACGGGCGAATCAACCGATCATGTATTTTGGAAAACGTATCTGGCTGCTTATTTCCGAAAACTTCATTTCGAGGTCGAACTGGAAGCGGTTCGAGGAAAAAGAAGATTTGATCTTTTGCTTCAGCCGGGAGCGATTGGAATTGAGATTCAACGCTCAAAAATGAGCGCGGACGAATGGAAACGAAGGGCCTTACTGGATCAGCAATCCGGTTATGAGGTGCGTTGGATTGGATTTCGTGACACGGAAGGACCGATTTTTCAAATGGATGCCTGGATGAAACAAGCCTTTTCCGAAGACGGTTACGTCGATGTCGTTGAAAAGGGGAAGATCGTCCGTTATACGTATCCGCTTCCGTTTGCTCGGCGCGTTGCGTTTTGTCAACGTGTTCCGCTGACAGTGGACGGCTTTTTATCACCTTGCCCGATTCCCCGAAAGTTTCCCGAGCGCCAATGGGCGACGCTGGTTAAAAATTATCGGCTTCGCCCATTTTTTTCTTCTTTGCCTTCGCATTACTTGCGACACCCCCTTTATCAGTCCCGTCTTCACGTCTCTACAGTCCCCAGTTGGTGTTATCTTCCGTTGTCGACCTTGATTTCCATTCCGATCCACCCCTTTGAACTGCAACTCGCTGCTTTTCTCCGGTTGAAGGACGACTATTCAGAACAGCGTTTAACGACATTTCTTACTTCCTGCCTGACTGAATGTCATATTGCTTACGAGTGGTCTTGTTTACATGAACTGATTCGTGAATGGCAGGTGATGATTGATTTTATTAAAAGAACACTCCCGGAACTTTTTAAGCAGGACTCTCTCGATTTAGCAGGACGCTTACAGGAAGATCAAAAATTAGCAGGAGCGCTTCGTTTGTTTGTCGAAAGGGAAACAGGTATAAATGAAGTAAAGGAGTGATTCAAATGGCAGAAGTATTAACCCGGAATGATGTGAATGTTGAAGAAACATGGAATTTAGAGTCCATTTACGAAACGAACGAGGCATGGGAAGAGGAATTTGAATCGGTCAAAGCGATGCTTCCGTTACTTGTCGAGTACAAAGGGCGTCTGGCGCAGACGGATGCGATTCTATTTGAAGGATTACAGTTACGTGATGAGGTTTCAAGACGTCTGCATAAACTCTATACATACGCCCATATGCGTTACGATGAGAATACGGCAGACAGTTTCTATCAGGCGATGAATGACCGTGCCCGGACACTGGCGTCCCAAATTGGTGCCACGTTAGCATTCATGACGCCGGAGTTGTTGGAAGTACCGGAAGAAACAATTGCTTCTTATTTAGAGAAAAATCCGGATCTTGCATTATATCGTCATGCCTTCGATGAGTTGAACCGTGAGCGTGAACACGTCTTATCAGAAGCAGAAGAGGCGATTTTAGCGAAATCCGGTGAAGTTCTGGGTCAATCCGGAACGACGTTTGGCATGCTGAATAATGCGGACATGAAATTCCCGAAGATTAAAGGGGAAAATGGGGAAGAGACGGAGTTGACACACGGACGCTTTATCACGTTCATGGAGTCAAAGGACCGCTCTGTTCGTGAAGCTGCCTTTAAAGCCATGTACGGGACATACAGCCAGTATACAAACACATTAGCTTCTACCTTAGCAGGATCGATCAAAAAAGATAACTTTTATGCAGAAGTCCGTAAATTCAAAACGGCGCGCGAATCGGCCTTACATGGAAATACGATTCCGGAACAAGTCTATGACGGCTTGATTGAAGCAGTCCATGAACATTTACCATTGTTACATCGTTATGTGGCGTTACGGAAACGGATCTTAGGTGTCGAAGAGCTACATGTCTACGATATGTATACACCACTTGTGAGTGAAGTGGAAATGAAAGTCACGTACGAGGAAGCCAAACAATTGATGATCGATGGCCTTGCTCCACTCGGTGCGGAATACAAACATATCTTAGAAGACGGTTTAGCAAAACGTTGGGTAGATGTCCGGGAAACACGTGGCAAGCGGAGTGGTGCCTATTCTTCAGGAGCATACGATACGCAACCGTTCATCTTGATGAACTGGCAAGACAACGTCAATAACCTGTTCACGTTGGCACACGAGTTTGGGCACTCCGTTCACAGTTACTATACACGTCAAAATCAGCCATATGCGTACGGTGACTACTCGATTTTTGTTGCGGAAGTCGCATCAACGACAAACGAGGCACTATTAAATGATTATCTGTTAAAACGAGTGACGGATAAAAATGAAAAACTGTATCTGTTGAACAATCAGTTGGAGACATTCCGTGGAACGTTGTTCCGACAAACGATGTTTGCTGAATTTGAACATCAAATTCATGAAGCAGCACGACTCGGTCAAGCGTTGACACCTGAGTTTTTAACAAAAACGTATTATGCACTCAATGAGACGTATTTCGGGGACGGGATTGTTCTCGATGAAGAAATCGGATTAGAGTGGGCACGGATTCCACACTTCTATTACAACTATTATGTGTATCAGTATGCGACAGGTATTTCTGCGGCGGCAGCACTGACTTCACAAATTTTAGAAGAAGGACAGCCCGCTGTCGACCGTTACATCAACAATTTCCTGAAGGCCGGATCGAGTGACTATCCGATTGAAGTATTAAAAGCAGCTGGAGTCGATATGACGACAAAAGCTCCTGTTGAAGCGGCTCTGCGCCAATTCGAACGTGTATTGGATGAATTCGAGGCATTGCTTGGAGAATGACGAAATTGTGAATTTTTGAACATAGGGATGGAATTTTGAGAAAAGTTGATTTATACTAATCATGTGAAGAGGATCACATTCCCCTGTTTTTCTCTTTTCCCCCATCCAATGGTCATGAAGATGACAAAAAAGCCGTTCCACGAAAGTGGAAACGGCTTTTTTTATTAAGCATGTGCTGAATCTTTCAAGTGACGCCAGACTTTACCGTCACAGTAAGAAAGGGAAACACATTTTTGTTGAAGCATTAGTTTTTTTAATTCATGTTCGACCTGCGCTTCTGTCGCATCATAGATAAAGGCGATTTCAGAAGTTGTTGCCGTGTCATACCGTCTCAAGAACTGTTCGAGAGGAGGCTTTGCCTGTTTCTCGAAAGGCTGTTCCAATAATTCGTTTAGAATGGATACATAGATCAAATATTCATAATGACCTTCGGCTTTGATTGCTTCCTCATCTCCAACAAAAGCAAGCGTTGGTAGAATTCTGACATCCCAGTCTGTAACGAGTTCCGTCTCTTTTTCAAGCATCAATTGAATCGTGTCCGACTCAATATCTCGATGGAACTCTGCTAAATCCAGACCAAATTCTGTTAAGGCTTCCGCTAAATGCATTAAAGAGGTGCGTGAATAGGCACGCTCGCCTTCAACATTATGCAACATCCGTAAACGGCGCATGAAGCGCATGCCAAGCGGTTTTCCTTGTAGTTCAATCGCTTTTAAGATCAGCAGAGGCGACATATCACATGCCGACCGGGATGGGGCACAAGGAATCGTTGCAATCGTCCGTATGCGGAATAAATGACCGTATTCTAATTCTAATTTCTTGAGAACGGGAATCAACCGTAAACCATCCGTTTGTGTGACGTCTAGAAAATGATAAATTTCCAGAGGTTTCGTCGGTTGTTGAATTGATGGTTCGTCCAATGAACAATACGATCCGTTACATTGTTCGTGTTCCATCCGTTCACCCCTTTTCTGTTAATATCGTTACCCTATTTTAGCAACGAAAAAAAAGAAAGAGCAAAGGTTTTGCTTGTACATTTCTACACGATTAGCGTGAAAGCGCTTTAAGGTCCATGAAACGGACGATTTTATTTTTCGTTTGACGTTGTGGAATACCGTTTGATTGGAGCAAATCTTCAAATGCTTGCTTACCGGTTGCATAATCGGTTACCTCAAACTCTAACTCATAATCGGTCACACCGAGATAACGACTTTTATCCAAAACAAGCAATCCTGCCTCCAGCTGCTGTTCAAACCGTTCTGTTTCGAGACGTCCTAAGTGTTCAAGTGAAGAAGATAAGTTAAATTTTTCCAATTGTGATTTCATTTCGTTCGAATGGATCAGTCCGTACTGGAACAAATCTTCCGCCTCGGCTTCAGATAAAGAAACGTGTGTTTCAAGTAAGCCATCGTCTTTAGGTTCTTTTAAGGTCAAGACGAGACCTGATTTTTTTTCACGGATTCTTAGAGCGGCACCGTGATTTCGAAGTTCAAAGGTAGGCGTGTCAAAATAGTCGTTCGCTTGCCAAACAGATGAGCTTTTTTTGTTGTAGTGTTCCATCAGTTGGTTGTACTCCGACTCTTCTAACAGGTTTTTAAATTCAATTTCCATTTCTTGTCTCATTACTAACGACACCTTTCTAGTTGAATGCTTGAAAATATGATACCATGAATGGTGTAAAGGAACGAATCGAACCAATAATTTAGACTAAAAGTGGTGACAACAACGATGACAAAAGAAAATTGGGATTTATTTCTCGCACCGTACCAAATCGCAGTGGATGAATTGAAGGTAAAGCTAAAAGCCATTCGAAAACAATTTCAACAACGTGGGGAACATTCACCGATTGAATTTGTCACAGGGCGTGTCAAACCTGTAAAAAGTATTTTACAGAAGGCAGAACGGAAATCGATTGAGATCGACTTGCTTGATCAAGATATGCAAGATATTGCAGGTCTTCGAATCATGTGTCAATTCGTGGACGACATCATCCATGTCTTAGAGTTGTTGCGGTCACGGGGAGATTTCAAGATTGTTGAAGAACGCAACTACATCACGCAAAAGAAAGAGAGTGGATACCGTTCGTATCACATCATCATCGCCTATCCGGTTCAAACGATTGAAGGAGAGGTTCCGACGCTTGTCGAGATTCAAATTCGGACACTGGCGATGAATTTTTGGGCGACGATTGAACATTCTCTAAACTATAAATACCAGGGCAATATTCCGGAAGAGACACGAGAACGATTACGGCGTGCGGCTGAAGCCGCTTTTCTGCTCGATGCGGAAATGAGTCAGCTGAAAGTAGAGATACAAGATGCGCAAGTCGTGTTACACGAACGACAAGCGACTGAAACTAAAAATCGATCGAAAGAGTAGGGGGATGACGATGCGTTTTGCGGTTACAGCGCGCGGGGATGAACGGTCTCACATGCTTAAGGAACAATTGGAACAAGCGTTGATGGAACGGGGAAGTCATCGAGACACCGTTACTCCGGAAATCGTGATTTCAATCGGTGGGGACGGGACGATGTTACAGGCTTTCCATTCCTATTTGGATCAAGTGGAGAACATTACGCTTGTCGGGATTCATACGGGGCATCTCGGTTTTTATGCCGATTGGAGACCGGAAGAGATGGGTGAGTTGATCCAGCACATTGCGGACAACAATGTCGCGACGGTCGAGTATCCGTTGCTTGAATTATCGATTGACTATGCGGATGGTTCGACGAATCAGTTGTTAGCACTTAACGAATGTACAATCAAAAGCTTCAACCAGACGTTAGTGTGTGACCTTTCGATTCGTGGGGAGTACTTTGAGACGTTTCGGGGGGATGGGTTATGCATCTCCACGCCATCCGGTTCGACAGCCTACAATAAGGCACTGGGTGGAGCGATCGTGCATCCGGCGTTAGAAGCGATTCAAATCACAGAGATGGCATCAATCAATAACCGGGTGTACCGGACAATTGGCTCCCCGATGTTGCTTCCAAAACATCATGACGTCGAAATCCGACCCGTTAATCCGATTGATTTTCAATTGACGTACGATCATTACGCTTCGATCGTGCATCAAAACGTCAAATCGATTCGTTGTCGTGTATCGGACAAAAAGGTGAAATTCGCCCGATTCCGTTCCTTCCCGTTTTGGCAGAGAGTAAGAGAATCATTTTTAGCAGAAGAAAGAAGTTAAACGAGGTAAATAGCATGGCATTTCAATTAAAAAAAGAAGTAACTAGGGAACAAGAGGGATGGAGTGTCAGTTATTTTTGCACCACATGCCTACATATCTCCCGCAAGATGCTTGTGTCGATCAAGCATCATGGTGAGATCTTACGGAATGGTCAACATGTCAATGTCACGGAAACCGTCCATCCCGGAGATCAGATTCATGTCCACTTCCCGGAAGAACATCCTGCCGAAGATATGCACGCGACAAGTGGCGAGCTGGATGTCCTGTTCGAAGACGACTGGTTATTGATCGTCAACAAACCACCCGGGATGGCATCGATTCCCTCGCGCCTTCATCCGGAACGTTCCTTGTCGAATTTTGTGCTCGGCTATTATCAACAACACAATATTCCTTATGCGATTCATATCGTCAATCGGTTGGATCGCGACACAAGTGGTCTGGTCGTCTTTGCTAAGCATGCGCTTGCGCACCACCAACTGAGTAAGATGCAACAAAATGGTCTGCTCGATCGGCGCTATGTCGCGTTGATTGAGGGACATCTTTCTCCCCAAACGATCAATCTTCCGATTGGTCAAACTGATCATTCCTTTATGGAACGAATGGTGCGGGAGGACGGACAACAGGCCATTACGCATATCTTGACGAGTGAACCCATCACTGCGTTTTCTAAGGCACTTTCACGATTGACGATTAAATTAGAGACCGGTCGAACGCACCAAATTCGTGTCCATCTGGCAGCCTTGGGTCATCCCTTGGTCGGCGACACGATGTACCGGGGAACGCCTCTTATTCCACGACAAGCGTTACATAGTGCGTCCGCTACATTTCCACACCCCGCTACAGGTGAGCTGATGACATTCATTGCACCATTGCCGGACGATTTATCTGTTTAAACCAAAAAGAGTGGATTCCAATTTCGGAATCCACTCTTTTGCTTTAATCTTCATCAAACATCGAAATTCGTGACTGTGAAGCAATCGCCATGATCAAACCAAGACCAACCAGGTTAACAATCATCGTCGAACCACCATAACTGATGAAAGGTAGAGGAAGACCGGTGATCGGTAAGACCCCCATCGTCATACCGATGTTTTGGAAAATCTGGAACGTAAACATCGCGACATAACCGGTTACGATGTAAGTTCCGAACGGATCGGCTGTTTCCAAAGCGATTTGAATCAACCGATAGATGAATAAGAACAAAACTATCAAGACGACGGCAGCCCCAATGAATCCGTAATGGGCAGAAATTGCCGTAAAGATGAAGTCGGTGTGGAGCTCCGGTACGGAGACTTGGAGTTTCCCGTAACCGACACCAAACATCTGACCAGAGCCGATTGCATTAATGGACTGGACCAGCTGATAAGAAAGATCATCTGCATATTCGAACGGTTGCAGCCACGCCATGATCCGGTTCATCGCATGTCCCGGGAAGAAGGTCGCCAGCAAATCGTTTTGGAAATAAAACAAGTAAAAGAAGCCGACAATTGCAACGGCAAATAAACCGAACATACTGAGCAACCATTTCCAGTTTAATCCGGACAGCAACATCGCACAGGCTAAGATGACACAGAGGATTAAGCCGATTCCCAAGTCAGGCTGAATGATGATCAACCCTAAAGGAAGTAACGTAATCGCAACCATTTTGGCTAACAATAACAAATCCCGTTCATGTTGGACATAACGGGCATTATGCTCCGAGATGACGGCCGCTAATGTGACAATCAAGAAAAATTTCATGAACTCGGCAGGCTGGACGGTTCCGATAACCGGGAACTGATACCATCCGTACGCTCCTTTGATATTTGCGACTAGCGGTGTATTCCGTAAAACGACAAGACCAATCAAAGAAAGGATTCCGGCGCCGTACAAGTACCAGTGAAAACGTTTCAGTTGTTCATAATCGATCAGGATGACAACGGATAGTGCAACGAAGCCGATCACATACCATTGAATTTGTTTCGCGGTGAAATTGATTTCACTAATTGCCCCTTGCAAAAACGGTTGTGCAGTATAAATCGCCAAAATACTGACGACCATCAGACAGCCGAGCAAAAAAAGCAATGTGTTATCATAACGTTGTGTAAATGATTTAAAACGGTTCATTCCATCCCTACTTTCTGTCTCTTTCTATATTACCGTAATTTATCAAAATCGCAATATCAAGAGCGATGGTTGACAGAAGCGTTACGTTTTTGTAACCTAGATATAGGTGTTATTACCAGGTACTAATTCAAGGGGGAACTCATAATGAATATTTATCCTTCGCTCGAAGGGAAGACGTACGTCGTGATGGGTGTCATCAATCAACGTTCAATCGCGTGGGGAATTGCACGTGCTTTAGACGCAGCGGGTGCTAGCTTGGCGTTTACGTACGTAGGAGAACGCTTTAAAGCACCACTCGAGAAATTGGGTCAGGAACTTTCACGTCCTGCAACGTATTACACGTGTGATGTGACGAGTGACGAAGAAATCAACCAAGTGTTCCAAACAATCCATGCCGATCATGGAAAAATCTCCGGGATTGCACACTCGATTGCCTTTGCGGACAAAGAAGCTTTACGCGGTGAATTTTCAGACGTCACGCGCGAACAATTTGCGCAAGCACTCGATATTTCAGCGTTTAGCTTAACGGCTGTCGTCAAAGCGGCAAAAGACTTC
The DNA here is from genome assembly GCF_018618795.1 of Exiguobacterium sp. s192. Classification (NCBI taxonomy): domain Bacteria; kingdom Bacillati; phylum Bacillota; class Bacilli; order Caryophanales; genus Exiguobacterium; species Exiguobacterium sp. s192. The sequence continues at coordinate 214,006 of NZ_JACSMS010000001.1, forward strand.
TTTACAGAAGATGCTTCTGTCATCACGTTGACGTATCTCGGTGGAGAAAAAATGGTACCGAACTACAATGTCATGGGCGTCGCAAAAGCGGCTCTTGATGCCAGTGTCCGTTACTTAGCAGCAGAATACGGGAAGCAGGGCGTACGTGTCAATGCCATTTCAGCGGGACCGATTCGGACGGTTTCAGCGAAAGGTGTCGGTGACTTTAATTCGATTCTTGAAAGTATCGAAGAGCGTGCACCACTTCACCGGAATGTCACGACGGAACAGATTGGACACAGCGGATTGTTCCTGTTGTCGCAAATGTCGAGCGGTGTCACGGGAGAAATTCTACACGTCGACAGCGGATTCCATATCCTATAATAAGATTTGCCGTCTCGAAAAACTCAAGACATGCAGTGAAAGCCAAGGGAAACCTTGGTTTTTTGTTTTTCTCGAAGCCATTTTGGGAATAAGACAATAACAAGCTGAAGATGAGGGAGAGGGATGGCATATGTATCAAGTGGATTTTACGGTTGTACAATATGTAAATCGTCAAGTCAGAGTCGATTTGGAGCGGAAAACAGAACCGGTCGCTCGCATCAATCCAATTAAATATGTGGAACCGCATCATGAGGAGTTAGAAGAACAAGCAAATGCCTATGGTGTATTGCCTGAATTAAAACTTCCCGGTCGCACGTTCGACCGGGAAGTTTGATGTTATTGACCTGTAAATCGGAACGTCTCGTACACACTCCAAGAACCATTTTCGAGTTCATAAAGAAGTGCCATTTTCGTGACGTCTTCTTGGAAGCGGATATCTTCCATTTTTAAGCGTTCGAGCACGTCAAACAGCTCGACATCGGATAAATCCTGTCCGATTGTGATGTGCGGCAAAAAATCATACTTCGGTGTATGCGTGAGGTCACCGGCATGTAAATCCCGGTGAAGTTGTTCGAGTTCATCCGTCGGCATAACCTTTAAGAACAAGACGTTATTCGTTGGGTGAAACGACCGTGCACCTTGAATATGAAGTGAAACAGGTTTTGTTTGCGCCGCCACCTTGTTTAGTGCAGCCACGATCGTATCGAGCTCTGAATCGTCTACACTGATGCGTTCGCGCATCGTAATGTGTGGTGTGATCAACGCGTACTTGGAATCATACCGTTTGCGGTATGAATTCGCAAAATCCTGAATCCGTTTCGATGGAAACAAAACTACCCCGATGTTCATCGAAAATCCCCTACTTTCCCCTGAAATGATAACGCTTTACAGCATAATCATGACGGATTATCGGCGTGATGTCAAAGAAGTTTGAGGGGAGAGGGGGAATCCGTGTATACTTGTGAAGAACTTTGTCAGAGAGGTGGATTTTGTCATGAAAGAAAAAGCACATTCAAAAGAGGTTAAGCAAGCAGCAATTGATAAGTTACACGAACGGGGCGTCACGATTCATGCGATAGCGGAAATCGTGTATCAGATGCAAGCGCCGTATACAATCGAATTAACACTTGAAACGTGTACGAGTTCTGTCGAACGTGTGCTCGAAAAACGTGAATTACAACATGCGATCCTTGTGGGGGCGGAACTGGATATCTTAGCAGAAAAAGGGTTGTTATCAGAACCGCTTCTGTCAATCATCCGCAGCGATGAAGGATTATTTGGCGTGGACGAGACGATTGCGATTGGTGCCGTTAATACGTACGGTTCGATTGCCGTCACGACGTTCGGATATTTAGATAAAGCCAAAATCGGCATCATCAAAGAACTGGACACGAAAGTGGACGATGGACGCGTCAATACATTTATGGATGATATCGTTGCGGCCATTGCAGCCAATGCGTCCGGGCGGTTGGCCCACCGCTTGCGTGATAAAGAAGATTATTCAGCAGAGGAACTCGAACAGCGGAAGGGAACGTATTAAATGAAATTAAACCAGCGTGCGTTACTTCTTTCTGGGATCGCGTTCATTCTCTTCATTAGTATCGCCATTTCGATTCGCTTGACGGGTTATTTTTTATTTGACGCCCAACTATCAAATCAAATGGCAAAACAAGTTCCAGCAGATTATGTCAGTTGGTTCACTCAGCTAGGATCCGGGGTTGGAGCCGTAACCGTCACGTTAATCTTGACGTTGATCAGTTACTATCTCTGGCGTGACCGGATCGGAAGCCTGTGGTACCTATTGTCATTTGCGGCAGTAGCTGTATTGAACCAAGTCGCAAAAGCCATCTTCGTCCGAGACCGGCCTTCACTGAATGAACTGGTCGGGGGAGTGGGCTATAGTTTTCCAAGCGGTCATTCATCGATGGCCTTTGCTGTGTACGGCGGATTTTTAATTTTGAGCTGGCGGTTTTTGAATCGTACCGGGAAAATCGTATTAGGAACAGTCCTTAGTCTGTTGATTCTTGCAATGGGGTCATCCCGCATCATCCTGAACGTCCATTATTTCTCGGATGTCGTCGGTGGATTCTGTTTTGCTGCTTTCATACTAGGATTGTCTTATGCTTTTATCTCGTCTCGACGTAAAAAGGAGCGGACGCATGTTACTACTTGATATCGATCACAGCTTGGTTTTTGATGAGCAGGTGATGAATACCTTATCTGTCCCGACATTATTAGTCGAACGTATGGATGGTCATAAACGTTTTATGACCATGCGGACACACTTACGCTTAAAACGACTCGTCGAACACAATCAAGTGATTCCCTTTACGAAGCGGACGCTTGAAACGTTTCGACAACTGGAGTTGTTCCAGATTGATGCTAAACCGAAATGGGCAATTCTTGAAAGCGGCAGTGTCTTACTAAAAGACGGAAAACCCGACAAACGATATGAGAACTGGTTGCGTCAATATCATAAGACGGCAGACCTCGAAGCAACACTCAGCTATCTGGAAGAGATCGAACAGCTGGAATGGACGGTTTATCCGGCTGAAATCTGGTCCGGTCGAACGAAACGACCTTATCAGATGATTGAGCGGGTCGCCGACGAAGCGGAACTTCTGGATCAACTGTTAAAACAAAATGTCTCAAACTGAAAAAAGCCCCTTGCCAAACATCGGCAAGGGGCTTTCTGATTAAGTTGGGACGTGGATCTCATCGAACCAAAAGACACCAACCGTTTCTGAACCGGCATGCGTCAAAATCGAGGGTCCAAACTGTGTGATCTCAATTGAAATCTGTGGCAATTTAGCTTGAAGGGCATCCCGTAATTGTTCAGCGGCAGGTCGAGCAAGCGTATGACCAATATAAAGCGTTTGTCGATAAAGGCCGGACTTGGCGATCTGTGAAGCAATCTCTGAAGTCATTTCATTAAAGGCTTTTTTGATCGAACGCACTTTTTTGAACGGAACCAGTTTTCCGACTTCATCAAACTTAACGATGGGTTTAATGTTCAACATGTTGGCAAGTAAAAATTGACTGCTCGACACGCGACCACTTCGACGCATCGTTTCCATATTACCGATGATGAGGTAAAAGTGTGATTGATGTTTAAACTGCTCCAAGACGGTCACGACTTCCTCCGGTCGTTTTCCTGCCTGTGCGAGTTGCATCGACACCCGTAACATTTCCTGTTGGTTGGCACCACCTGTATAGGAATCAATGGCATAGAGTTTGAAACCAACGGCATCCGCAGCGGCTACAGAGCTCGCGTACGTTCCGCTTAAGCCACTCGTGATGTGGACGGCGTAGCCGTAGTCATATCCTTCAGTCTTGAGACGTTCGTACAGTTCCACTAACTCACCGAAAGAAGGCTGCGAGGTGGTCGGGATAACGGAAGAATCGTGACGCATCTTCGCATCGAGTTCCTCGACCGATAGATCAACGTATTCACGATAGGATTCTCCATTGATGATGATGACAGTTGGTACTACATGGACACCGATTTTTTCTGCTTCCCCAGGTGGGAAAAATGCCATACTATCGGTAATCCAAGCGATCTTATCCATTAAAGCGACGCCTCCAGTAGAAATTCATTTTTTTAATCATACCATAGGCATGAAAGCGGCATCACTAGCCAATACGCTTTTCAGGAATAGAATCTTTTGAAACGTGTCCAATCGATGAACTGACGATAAATGTGATCAAAACGGGCAACAACCATGCTAAATTTTGTTCGACCAGCGGGAAAATCTTGTAGACCGCAGTCAGTGCACCCGGTAAGACTTTTAAGGAATGCAGGGCACTCCACAAAGAAAAGAACGCCGTCACGAACAGTGTCGTCCGGTAGACGAGTGTTGGTTTTTTTAAGAAGGAACGAATGAAGGTCAATCCAATTAACACGATGACGATCGGGTATAAAAACATCAGTACGGGAACCGCGATGGAGAGCAACGTTTTTAAACCGACAATCGAAATGGCGAAACCGAGAACTGTCGTGAAGATGCCCGTAACCGGTAAGGAAAGCCGTTTAGAAAACGTCATCAAGTATTCGGAGAAAGCGGTGACGAGACCAACGGATGTCGTCAGACAGGCGAGTAAAATGGCGACGCCTAAAATCATCAAACCAAACGTTCCGAACGTGTCATCCGCGTATTGTTGCAATAACGACGGACCATCGACAGCTCCGACGGCACCAAAACTGTTTCGTCCGATGAAACCAAGCCCTGTATAGACAAGTGTCAGTGAAACGGCAGCGATCAAACCAGCCCGTGTCACAGTCTGAAGTTGAGCCGTTCGGTGTTTTAGACCACGTGCGTGCAGTGTGTGCAAAATAATAACACCAAATACAAGGGCGCCCAGTGCATCGAGTGTCAGATACCCTTGAAGAAAACCTTGGATAAATGCATCGGTAAACGTGTCGTACCCGGGTGCCGGACGTTGAACCGGCGAAAGGGGATTGATGATACTGCTGATACTGAGTGTCGCGAGTGCTACGAGCAGCAGTGGAGTAATGAACCGACCGATGATATCAAGTAATTTACCAGGGCGAAGCACCAAGTATAAAGTTACTAAAAAGAAAATGGTTGAAGAGATCACCAGGCTAGTTTGGGATGGTCCACTCAGGAAAGGAACCACACCGAGCTCATACGTGACGACGGACGTTCGGGGAATCCCGAAAAACGGACCAATCGCGACATAGAGCGCAAAAGTCAAAAGGGCGCTGACGAATTTCGGAAGCGGGTTGGCAAGCGTGCTAATCCCGCCACCTACCCAGGCGACGGCAATCAATCCGGCTAACGGCAATCCAACGCCGGTCACGATAAAGCCGAGCATAGCAGGCAAAAATTGTGTTCCGGCTAAGGCACCGAGTTCAGGAGGGAAAATTAGGTTACCTGCACCAAAAAATAAAGCAAAAATCATGAATCCTAAAGCAAAGATGTCTTTCCGGTTCAACATATAAGTTACCTCCTGTTTTTCAATAATCTTGTCCACTATACCATTAGACCACAAGTGATGAAAGAATTTTTAGAATATTCGTTCGTCTCGTTGTCCATCCTTCTTGTAAAAAAGCAAATCCTTAAGCAAACATTCATTTTTTAAGGTTAACATGGACAAAATAAATCCTCAACCTGTCTTTTTTCAGCTGTTCCTTGATACCAAAAAAACCTGTGAGGTCAACGTTTTGACCTTACAGGTAGAGGGATGAAATGATTGAATTACCCATGGTAAACTAAAAAGAGTAGGAGTTTAGCTAGATGCCATGAAACGACCTTTCTTTTGTCGTCTCAGTTTATGGAGTAGCCAAGCGTGAACGACTTCGCACGATTGACGAGGGAGGGTCAGTTCCACGAGTGGTTCTTGTTGCTGACCGTGGATAATGAATAATCCTGTTTCTTCATCAATTGGTGAAATAGTCATTGAGCTCGCTTCATTCAGGGAGACTTTCAGCTCGCCCGTCGTCGCATCCTTTAATTTCAGAATGTTTCCGTTCGTTGCAAACTTCGTGAATGAACCGATTCCGTTCACTTTTAACTGATCCATGCTAATTTCCTCCTTCAGTTGATGCATTCTCGAAAATCGTAAGAAAAACAGGTACAACTTCTAACTTCCAAAAGGTTAATCTCATTATAACGAAGTCTGCTGAAGATGCCAGTACTAATTTATGTGAAAATTCAAACGATTTGGTAACAGTATTGTCATATAAGACATTACTTGAAAAGAGCCAGGAAACGAAGAGGAACGGACATATGAAAAAAGCATCTTGTCCGTGGCGGACGAAGATGCTGAAGATCATTGTAACTCCAAACTCCAATTTTTCTTACGATGAACCAACTCACCACGTTTGACGATGGATTCCTTTTTAGAATCAAGGTCTTCCTTCAAGACGGTCATATCTTCGTACCGTCCGGCGGCGTAGACCGGAATGCTGATGTTTCTTGTAAAAACGGATTGTTTGGCATTCGCAAAATCCATCAAAATTCCTTCACTGAGCAGATGACGTAAGTTGATAATGATTTCAGCCGTTAACGGAGAAGAAGGAAGACGCAACTCGCGACGCATTTTCCGTTGAATCAAAAAGGTCAACAGCTGTTCGATTCGTGACCAGTCTTTTAAATAGACAGTGGCTTGTACACCGGGGTTTTCACTAAAGTAAACCATCTCATTTTCGACAGACGACGTAAACGGACTCGGCATACCGCGTTTCATATGCATGATGAACAAAAGTTCTGCGATTTCAGCGTCTGTCAATGTATCAAGTGAATGGGAGGACCGGATGTCGATTGCGCTTAACGGAAAACGTTCGACTTCACCAGACTGAACGAACTGTTCGACTTCGTGTCCTTCCACGTAATGAAAAGATGTTCGCAAGGACTGTTTGGCAGACTTGAAGGCGGCACCTGAAATGAGTAAAGGGCGTTTTGAATCAGTCGCAACAATGAAATCGGCAAAGGTCACACCGGACATCGTCAATCGGTGATTCTCCGCATCTTCGTATAGATAAAGTAATGAATTAGACATAAACAAGCCTTCCTTCCTGAACAATCAATCCTATTATTTCAATAGTAGCAAAACTTCTATGACGCGAAAAGGATATTTCCCGCTGAAAACGGGCATAATAAAGAAAAGAGGTGATAGGTGATGTGGGGGTTACGCAAACCATTCCCAGAACTAAAGACGGAACGCTTTATCTTACGTGAACTAGAAAATAGGGATGCACGTGATCTGTTCAAGATTTTATCAGATGATGAGGTCATGTACTATTACGGATCAGATCCGTTGGTCACAGTTTATGAAGCCAAAAATGTCATCAGTTATTTCAAGGAACAGTTCACTCAAGGAAAAGCCATTCGATGGGCGATCGCCGATCAGCAAACCAATCAACTCGTTGGAACGATTGGTTTTCATAATTGGTTAACCCAATATCATCGAGCTGAAATCGGCTTTGAAGTCAGTCAAGAATATTGGCAGCAAGGTGTAGCATCGGAAGCGGCACGAGCTGTCTTGACACACGGTTTTGAAGATTTTGCCCTTCATCGCATCAGTGCTCTGGTGGCACCCGAAAATATCGCCTCGAACGCGCTTGTCCAAAAGCTTGGTTTTCAAGCAGAGGGATTGCTCGAGGATTATGCGTATAGTCACGGACGTTTCATGGATTTAACAATTTACCGGATGCTTGCATCGGAATGGAAAGGATGACCATTGAATGTCGAAACAGTCACTAGTCTTATTGCATGGATTTGCCGGAGGGACAGATTATTTTAACCGGGTGGAAGCCCGTCTTCGTTTATCGTTTGATGTTCTGGTGTTAGCACTGCCCGGACATGAAGGAGAAGCAGTGGGTCCGGATACAATGGAAGGATTCGCGACATGGGTGATGGAAGATCTCGAACGAAGAGGGATCGACCAACCGATTGTCATCGGTCACTCTTTTGGTGGCTATATCGTTTCTGCCATCGTTGAGATGTATCCCGAAAAAATTTCTGGATTCGGACTGGTCTATTCAACAGCTAAGGCGGATACAGATGAAGGAAAACAAAAGCGCAATCAAAACATCAGCCGTGTGAAAGAGATCGGTGTCCGGGAATTCGTTGACGGACTTGTACCCGGACTTTTTGCCGACGGAGCGGACCCGATGCTGATCTCAGAGGCAAAAGAATTGGGATACATGATGACGGTTGAAGGGGCGATTCGAGCATTATCTGCGATGCGTGATCGAAGAGATCTGACGAAAACATTAAGCAACACGTCTGTCCGTGGTCTGATTCTCCACGGGACGCTTGATCCCTTGATTACAGAAGAGAGTGCGTTTGCGCCACAAAATGAACGGATTCTATTCCGGTCGACGGACAGCAGCCATATGGGAATGCTCGAGACACCTGATGCGTTCGCTGATTTTGTGGAAGAAGCGTTTGCGAAATAACGGTTTTATTTAGTCAAATTCGTTTAAAAAGGGATGACTCGTTTCACGTGACTCCGACAGGAAAACGCGTGAAAGGAAGAGTGATCCCTTTTTGGTTCAGTCCTCATTTTTTGAGCTTTTGCATTGCAATTCCAAGTAAATTTCTGAATGATGAAGAGGGAGGGATACAGATGAAAATTATAGCTATTGAACCAACACCAAGTCCGAATAATATGAAAGTCATCGTCGATGAGACGTTTTCTGAAAAAGGCCAGACCTTTGAGCATGCGTTTGGTGCACCTGATCATGTCGCCAAACTACTCGATATTCCAGGAATCAAATCCGTGTATCAAGTCAGTGATTTTTTAGCAGTCGAACGTTTTCCAAAGTATGATTGGCGCACGCTTGTCATTGAAATCCGCCGGGCTTTCGGAGAAATCCTGAGTGATGTCGAACAACATGAAACAGATGCGGCCTTTGAACCTGTCCATTTATTTGTTCAATTCATTTTAGGGGTTCCGATGCAACTGAAAGGAGTTAAAGGTCTCGAAGAGAAGCGATACGGGTTATCGGACCGTTTTCGAGAAGCAGCCTTGTTCGTGCAACCGTTCGTCAAGAATGTCATCAGTGATCGCCGCTGGGTCGAACAGGCGCCGCGTTATGGCGACTTGGATGAAAGTCTTGCTGAAGTCGCACAAGAAATCGAGGTCGCTTATCCCGTTGAGCGAATCAATCGCTTAAAAACGATTGCTTCAGGAGAAGAAGTGACATTTGACGGACAGGCACTCACATCAAACGATTGGAAACAACGATTTGCAGCACTTGATGAGTTGCCAATTGAACTCGAGTGGATTCCGGCGTATGCCAGAATGCTACAAGACGAAAAAATGCAGATTCGCAGACAAGCTGTCGTCAAACTCGGTATGTTCGAAGAAAATCGTTTGGAGTTATTGGAGTACATTACGAATGCCTTGCACGATCCTTCGAGTAGTGTACGTCGAACAGCCGGAGATACGATTTCAGACTGGGCGTTGGTAGAAGCAGAGCCGATGATGATTGAAGCATTGACGGATAAAAATAAGCTTGTTCGTTGGCGGGCTGCCCGGTTCTTATTTGATGTCGGGACAGAGCAATCGGTCCCCCGCTTAAAAGAAGCGGTTCAAGATCGGGAATATGAAGTGGCCTTGCAGGCGGAACTTGCCTTAGCTCGAATCGAGAGCGGGGAAGAAGCACTAGGGACGGTTTGGCAACAAATGAATCGAATGACCGGAGAAAGTTCATAAGAACTTAAAAATAAGAGGGTGTACAGAACCATTCGACAAAATAACGCACCAGTTGTCTAGGTATATTTTACCTATGGAACAATATATATTGGAAAAAAATGAATATTTTTCTGTAATGGATTTGAAATGGATTTGAAATATGGCGATATATCGAAGTTTTTAAGCTGTATGAGCCAACTAAATCTTTGTGTAAAAATATGGTTGTATTTTTTGATACAAAGTTTTGATACAAATTGTCGAATGACAATTTCCCGACCTTTCTTCCCGTTTGATAAAGTGAAAACACAATAACTGATTCGATTTCAAACAGCTATTTTGGTTTGACTGACATCTGACTTTAAAGGAGATTCGGGGATATGATACTTTTTGCTGAAACAGACTTAGCGGTGGGGTATAAAGAGCGGACGGCTTCGGGCGTCTTCGTGACAATCGAGACAATGGACAGCCGGACAATCACGCTTGTGGCTCCTGCAACGGCGACGGACGCGATTTGTGACGAGTTGTTCGTAACGGGGATCGAGCAACTGTTTTCAATGACAAAAAACAAAGCAGCAATTCCGGTTGCCTAATATGTGAACCAACGAGGAGGGATGAGGTTACGACCTTATTCCTCCTCTTTTTTGTGCTAAAATCTGTAGTAGAGAAGAGAGGGGGCGGTGTTTTGAAGTGGATAAGCCGGTTATCTTGTCTCGTTTTGTTCACAATCGTTTTCGCAGGTTGTGCGCAACAAGAAAAAAACAGCCAGAATAAACAAACAGCACAGGATGAAGTAACCAGTCAGCCGATAACAATTGCGGTGTCGGCGGAACAACCGGAATCGGGAATCGTAGAAGCAATCGTTTTGCTGAAGAATCCAAATAAGCAGGATGTGACAGTGACGTTTCCGACGTCCCAACGATTTGAGTTGATTGTCAAAGACGAGACGGGGAAAATGCTGTATACGTTCTCGCAAGAACAAGTGTTTACACAAGCGATTGAAAAGGAAACGTTTAAAGCTTTGGAGAGCAAGCGGTACGAAGTCAGAATCGAGTTGCCGCAGTCCAGTCGAGCAGACCAAATCGAGGCGTCGACGATTCGACAGGTGGAAGGGACGCCGGAATCCGTCATGACGGATCGCCAAAAAATCGACAATGAAAAAGGAGAGTGAATGTTTCATGCAACAAGACATCATTCAGGTGACGGGTGTCAAGCCGGTCATTCAAGCAGAAGAAGAAATCAAGCAACGTGTTCAGTTCTTAAAAGAGTATCTGCTGCACACCGGAGCAAAAGGATTGGTACTCGGGATTTCGGGAGGACAAGACTCTTCGCTTGCGGGGCGTTTGTGCCAGTTGGCGGTCGAGGAGCTGAGAAGTGAGACGGATCGCGACTATCAATTTTATGCTGTCCGTTTGCCACACGGTCAACAACAAGATGAGTCTGATGCGCAACTCGCATTATCCTTCATTCGTCCGGACCATGCGTTACGTGTCGACATCAAACCGGCTGTCGACGCATCGATGGCGTCATTTGAACAAGCAACGGGACAAGAGCTGTCTGACTTCAGTAAAGGAAATACAAAGGCACGGGAACGGATGAAGGCGCAGTATGATCTCGCGGCACACTTCGGTTGTTTAGTTGTCGGAACGGATCATGCCGCAGAATTCGTGACCGGATTTTATACAAAACACGGGGACGGCGCTTGTGATGTTACGCCGCTGACTGGGCTCAACAAACGTCAAGGAAAACAGTTACTCCGTCATCTTCAGGCGCCAAACGCTCTGATCGAAAAAGTACCGACGGCCGATTTGGAGGATAACCAACCGGGTTTACCGGATGAACAAGCACTTGGTATGACCTACGATGAAATTGATGACTATCTGGAAGGGAAGTCGATTTCGAGCGAAAGTGCCGCAAAACTGGAAGCACAATACAAACGGGTTGGTCATAAACACCACATGCCGGTCTCGCCACTTGATGTTTGGTGGAAATAAGTCATCGCGTAAAAACGACAGCCGACTGAGCTGTCGTTTTTTTCGTCCATAATCGGGAAAAGAAAAAAGATAGCATCTTTTTGAAAAGCTGGAGGTGATGGTGTGGAGACGGTTGGAATCATTGGTGGCGGATTAGCAGGTTTGTCAGCGGCTGCTCTTCTCGCACAGCAAGGAAAACGAGTTCAGTTGTATGATACCGGTCTGTTGGGTGGAAGAGCGACTTCACAAGTGATCAAAGGCTTTACATTCAATTACGGAGCTCACGCTGTTTATGCACGGGATCAATCGATATTGCGGACAATCATTAGACAGCTGAAATTAGACATCACCTGGCTGGATTTTTCTTCCGCGAAAGCCAAATACGAATTTGCAGGTCATTTGACCGCTGCTCCGGCCAATGCAATCGGTCTGTTGAAAACGGAAGTCATCGGTGGAACCGATAAGCTCCGGTTTACATGGGAAGTCGTCAAAACCGTCCTACATCTCGAACAGGGAGACCCAGCGTTGTCAATTGGTCAGTGGTTGATACAAGAGAAGGTAGAAGCAGACGTCTCGCGCTTGATGCTTGATCTGGCTTCCAGTAACTTTTTTACGGCGGAACCTGAAAACATTCCCTCAGACGTCTATTTCAACTATTATAAAAAACTGTTTCGCACCCGAAAGCCGGTTTCCTACATTGCCGGTGGTTGGCAGGTTCTCATCAATGAACTAGAACGAGTGGTCATGCTACATGACGGGACGATTCACCGTAAAACAAAAATCACAGCGATTGAAGAAAGTGATACCGGTTACCGGTTACGTGACCGGAAAAAGACCGAATGGACCGTCGATCGTATCGTGTTGGCCATTCCGCCCCGAGAGATGCGGAAACTTGCCTTACCGACACCGATTCAGCTGTTCATCGAACCTTATGCTCAATATGAACCCGTTGAAGTTCTCGTCTATGATGTCGGGGTGCATCCTTATATCAAGACACCTTTTTCATATGTGTATGATCGAACGCATCAATTGTTCGTGACGGATTTATCGCATTACGACCCAAGTATTGCGCCAAAAAATGGTCAAGTTCTGCAAGTCGTCGCGTATTTAGTGCATGACCGTGTCGGTCATCCAGATTATTTGAGTGAAAAAGTGAAGCACATCCATCGTTTGCTCGATCAGCATTACGCCGGATGGCGTGAACAGTTGGTGACGGAGCGAACGATGAAGCGGGCGATTGTACAAGAAATCAAGTGGAAGATGGGACAAGCTGCCTTACCTTGCTTCATGCCTGAAGAGCGTGAGGAAAAGGTCGCTTTCGTCGGGGATTGGTGTGAAGGAGAAGGGCAGTTATCCGAGTTATCGTTTTCCAGTGCGTATACCGTTGCAGAAGCATGGCAACAAAAAAACGCTCATTGAGCGTTTTTTTGTTGCGGATAGAAGGCAAGGACAACCAAAATCGTAAAAGCAATCAAGCTCATCATCGGAATCGTCAAGAACCCAAAATAATTGACCCACTGGATTAGACATCCATTCGTACAAAGTGCTTCTCCATCCGGTAAACGTTCCAAGATGACATGATAAGCGGCGACAGCAAAACCAAGCACCGTATAGACGCGGATGAAAAAGGCATCAACCGGTCGGTTGCGGAATAAAGAAATCAATAAGTAAATGGCCGTCGTATACATGAATAAGCGTTGCCACCAGCACAACGGACAGGGAATAAATCCGCGAATTTCACTGAAGTAAAGACTTCCGAGAGTCGCGACTGTTGAGACGATCAACATAAAATGATAGCGTGACATATGTACCTTCCTCTCTAACGTGTTAAACTAATGCCATCTTATATCATGAGGAGTCGGATCATACATTGCAAGTGTCGGAAATGGAAATGTTGATTACGTTATCGGAAGAATTAAATATGCGAAGAGCAGCCGAACGACTTTTCGTATCCCAACCGGCTCTCAGTCAACGTCTTGTGGCCATTGAGCGACGCTGGGCGACTAAATTGTTCATTCGTTCCTCGCGTGGTTTGAGCATTACCCCTCAAGGCGAAAAAGTCATCGGTCTGGCCAAAGAGATGAACCGGAAGGAATTGGAGCTGAAAAGTGAGCTGACAGCGGAAGAGGGGGCGGTTTACGGGACACTTCGGATTGCCGTAGCGTCCATCATGGGTCAGTACTGGCTCCCTCGTGTTTTAAAACGATTCGTCGAACGTTATCCCCACGTCCGGGTTCAACTTGTGACAGGCTGGTCGAGTGAGATGATGCGGCATATGCTCGAGGAACATTTTCACATCGGAATCATTCGGGGAAATCCGGACTGGAAAGGGGTCAAGGAACGGCTGTTTTCTGATCCGCTCTATCTCGTCGACAGTGAATTGACGTCGCTGGAACAACTTCGGAAAACCGAACGTCCCTTCATCCAATTCAAAAGCGATTCGACATACTACCAAGAAATTTTGGAATGGTGGCAGGATCGTTTTTCAAGTCCGCCGGCGCGAACATTGGTCGTTGACCAAATCGAGACGTGCAAACAAATGGCGCTGCACGGCATCGGTTTTGCGATTTTACCGGAATCAACGATTCATGAAGCCAGTCAAGTCATGCAAATTCCTCTCAAGACCTCATCCGGGAAAATTTTAAAGCGGGATACATGGATCTTATCAACGGAATCCATGCTTGAGTTGAAACAAGTCCAAGCATTTTGGGACATCGTCAAAGAAGAAGGAGGAAGTCAGTCAGATGGAATACGCGATTGAGATGCGCCGGGAACTTCACAAAATACCGGAACCTGGTTTCAAGGAGTTCAAGACGCAGGCCTTTATTTTGGATCAAATCCGGTCTTATCCGGAAAATCGAGTCAGTTATGATACGTTCGAAACCGGAGTGTTCGTCCGGGTCAAGGGGTTGACCGGAAATCGGACGATCGGGTATCGGGCGGATATCGACGGATTACCGATCGAAGAAGCGACAGGATTACCATTTTGCTCGGAACACCCTGGATTCATGCATGCCTGTGGACACGATGTCCACACTTCGATTGCGCTAGGGTTGTTACGCCGGATTGTCGAACTTCCGGTCATGGATGACGTCGTCTTCCTCTTCCAACCTGCAGAAGAAGGACCGGGTGGAGCGGAACCGATGATTAAAAGCCCGTTGTTTGAGAAATACCGTCCGAGTGAGATGTACGGTCTACATGTCGCACCTGAATATCCGGTCGGGACCATTGCGAGTCGTCCCGGTGTATTGTTCGCGAGTGCACGAGAAGTCCATATTACGATTTATGGTCAGAGCGGTCATGCGGCATTTCCTCACCTCACGATTGATACTGTCGTCGCACAAGCGGCTTTGATCATGCAATTGCAAACGATCGTCAGCCGATCAATCAATCCGATGAACTGTAGTGTCATCACGATCGGGAAGGTCGAGGCGGGAATTCGGGAAAATGTCATCGCGGGTCGGGCGTTACTTGACGGAACGATGCGGGCACTTAACGGAAACGATATGGAAAAATTGGAACAGCGGGTTCGGGAAATCGTTCGCGGAATCGAAGCTTCGTTCGGAGTAAAAATCGATCTCCAGTTTGGAAACCGGTATTATGAAGTCGTCAATGACCCGAATGTCGTCAACAAATTTTCATCATTCGTCAAAATGAATGCCAATTATGTTGAGTGCGATGCAGCGATGACGGGAGAAGATTTTGGCTTCATGTTGAAAGAGATACCGGGCATGATGTTCTGGTTAGGCGTCAACAATGCTACCTCTGGTCTACATCAGCCGACATTGAATCCAGACGAAGAGGCGATTCCGTTCATCATCAACTTACTCGATCATTATTTTAGAGAATATGTCTAAACAAAATACGTGACAAGAAGCCCTTTATTCCTGATGAAAATGAATAAAGGGCTTTCATTTCATAGAACGGAACAGTTTTCGAACATTTTGTGAAATAAATCACGAGTATATGTGAACAATTTGTTACATCAAACATTAAGAACAGACACAAATGATTATGTTCTCTATGATACGGATATAAACAATATATAGAAGTACGTTTAGAAAGAGGGGGCTATACACATGTTCAATGATCCAGTAATGCTCAGTCGATTGTTGACAGGGCTCACATTAGCATTCCACATCATCTTTGCGACGATTGGGGTAGGGGTTCCATTGATGGTACTCGCAGCAGAGTACATCGGAATTAAACGAAAAGATTCAGACTATATTCTTCTGGCTCGGCGCTGGACGCGCGGTTATATCGTAACAGTAGCAGTCGGTGTCGTGACCGGTACAGCAATCGGGTTGCAATTATCACTCTTATGGCCGTCCTTAATGCAGGTAGCCGGTCAAACGATTGCGTTGCCGTTGTTCATGGAAACATTCGCATTTTTCTTTGAGGCGATTTTCCTCGGAATTTACCTGTACACATGGGATCGATTTAAAAACCCGTGGTTACACTGGTTGATCGGGATTCCTGTCGTCATCGGTGCGACGTTGTCTGCCTTCTTCATTACGACAGTCAACTCGTTCATGAACTCACCGGAAGGCTTTAAAATCGTCAACGGAACGTTAACACAAATCGAACCGTTAAAAGCGATGTTCAATACAGCGACGCCGACAAAAGCAACACACGTCATCGTGTCGGCATATTTGACAGTTGCCTTTATCTTGGCTGCAATTGCTGCCTTCCACCTATTACGGAAAAAAACATTGTCGGCAGCGGAAACGGCTTACCATAAAAAAGCCCTTCGCTTAACAGTCATGGCCGGTTTGATTTTTGCCTTCTCGACAGCACTTGTCGGAGACTTCTCAGGTAAATATTTAGCCAAGTACCAGCCGGAAAAATTAGCGGCTGCAGAGTGGCATTTTGAAACGACAAGTGAAGCAGAATTAATCTTTGGTGGTATTTTAGATGAACAAGAAGACGGCAGCTACGAAATCAAAGGCGCCATCAAGATTCCGTATGCACTGTCGATTCTTGCAGGTGGAGCACCTGATACGGAAGTCATCGGATTAAACGAGTTCGCCAAAGAGGATCAGGCACCGCTGTTTGTCCACTACTTCTTCGACATCATGGTATCGATCGGAATGTATCTGGCGGCTATCTCGGCGCTGTTCGTCCTTGCGTTCCGTCTCAAGAAATTAAATCCGTACAATAAGTGGTTACTGCGCGGTATTTTCATCGGTGGACCACTTGCCATCGTCTCGATTGAAGCCGGTTGGATGTATGCGGAAATCGGACGCCAACCATGGACACTTTATGGTATTATGAGAACGGCTGATGCGGCGACGACGTCGACGGCTGTTGGACCGATGTTGATTTTATTCAGCTTACTGTATCTGTTACTTGGAACGATCTGTACGGTCGTCTTGTTACGGATGTTTAAAAATAACCCTGTTGGCAAAGAACTTGCGGATGATCATCATTCACGTGGTGAAGCGATGTTTGCTGACGACAATAAATAAGGAGGGAACGAGTTGGACATTCAAACACTTGGAATAACCGTACTTTGGACGTTCCTTTATGGATATCTCATCGTTGCCTCAATTGACTTCGGTGCCGGTTTTTATGCGTTCTATTCAAAATATACAAAACGTGATCATCTGACGAACCGTCTGATTTTACGTTATCTCTCTCCGGTCTGGGAAGTGACGAATGTCTTTTTCGTCTTCTTCTTTGTCGGACTCGTCGGATTCTTTCCGGATACGGCCTATTATTACGGAACAGCGTTGCTCGTTCCGGCTTCAATCGTCTTAGTACTGATTGCGATTCGTGGTAGCTTTTATGCGTTTGCCAACTATGGATCAAACGACAGCATGTTCTATACGTTTTTATACGGTGCGACAGGATTATTGATTCCGGCAGCAATGTCAACGACCTTGACGATCAGCCAAGGTGGTTTCATTCGCAAGACAAATGAGACGGTGGAGTTCCTTGGGACAAAGTTGTTCACGAACTTTTATTCTTGGACAGTCGTTGCGCTCGCCATCGTTTCTGTCTTGTACATCAGTGCGATGTTCTTATTATTCTACGCGGATAAAGCGAAAGATGAGAACGCGACTCCGCTCATTCGTAAATGGGCATTGTTTTGGAGCATTCCGACAATCGTTGTCTGTGCGTTAGTCTTCTTTGGTTTAAAAAATCAGGCAGCTTGGCATTATGAGAACATTTTGAACGGAAACTGGTGGTGGTTCGCAGCAAGTTTCATCTTCTTCTGTGTTGCAGTCACACTTGTCTATTTGAAAAAGAACTACGGCATTGCCTTCATTGCCGTCATGGCACAATATGGCGTCGCTTGGTTCGGCTATGGCTATACGCATCTGCCGTATATCTTGTATCCGTATATCGATATCAATAAAGCCGTCGTAAATGAGACAATGGCGACCGCACTTGTCGTCGTCTTTATCTTCGGACTGATGTTATTGATTCCGGCCCTCTATTTGATCTTACGTTTATTCTTATTCGACAATGATTATGTCAGTGGGAAAAAATCAAAATAAGCAGGAAATGAATGAACAAGAGATATACAATCCGTTTCTGGATTGTATATCTTTTTTTGCCGTCTGGATCGGCTATAAAAAAGTCGGAACGACGTTGTGAAAGCGTTCATAGTATTTTATAAATGAATCGGGTAAACTACTACTGAAGCAGAAACGTGAAGGAGAGTTGAAAAAATGAATGGAGAATTTGCAGTAATCGGATTAGGGCGGTTCGGGGGTTCGATTGTCCGGGAGCTATCGAAAAATGGATACGATGTTTTGGCGATCGATTCAGATGAAGAACGCGTCAACGAATATATGGGGATTGCGACACATTCCGTTATCGCAGATACGACAGATGAAAACGTCCTAAAAAGCCTCGGTATCCGAAACTTTGATCATGTCATCGTAGCAATCGGAGAGAACATCCAGGCTTCGATTTTAACGACCTTGATTTTAAAAGAACTTGGTGTGCAGTCCATCACCGTCAAAGCAACGAATGACTACCATGAAAAGGTGTTACGAAAAATCGGGGCAGACTTCATCGTCCATCCAGAGCGGGATATGGGTGTGCGGATTGCCAACGGGTTAATGAGTTCAAATATTCTCGACTATCTCGACTTGTCGCAGGAATTCTCCATCGTCGAGATCAAGGTCAGCGATCGGATGGCAAATCAAACGTTGATTGATCTTGATTTACGCAGCAAGTACGGAGCGAATGTCGTAGCCATCAAGCGGGGAGAAAACGTCATGATTTCCCTGCAAGCCGATGAGCTGATTGAAAAAGGAGATTACCTTGTCGTGATCGGTGAAAACGATGACTTGGATCGTCTCGAACGTGCCATTCATAAAGTGAAGAACTAAAAACAGAGGGAAGATCACGGTTTACGTGATTTTCCCTCTGTTTGTCATACATTGATTAAATCAGTTGGAATTCTTTTAATCCGTGAGCAATACCATCTTCTAAAATATGTTTAGTGACGAAGTCGGCAGCTGCTTTCGTTTCATCAAGACCGTTCCCCATCGCGATGCCCGTTCCGACATAACGTAACATCTCCAAGTCATTTAAGGCATCACCAAACGCAAACGTATCTTCACGTCGTATGTTCGTTAGTTTTAAGAATTGTTTGATGCCGTCTGCTTTAGAGGAACCGACGTTGATGACATCCATCGCATTTGGATGCCAGCGGATGAAATCAAACGCTTGATAATTTTTGACATATTCCGCTTCTTCTTCCGCTGTACAATAGACAAGGGTCTGGAAGACGTCGTGTGTCAAAAAAGGCTGTTCTTTAAATGAAGGGAGTGGGATATCAAGCCCTCCAAGAGATGCTTTCACTAACTCATCGGCAGGTTGCGTCGAGAAGCCTTGCTTTTCGCCTAAGTAGACGAGTGTATGTCCATTCTTCTGCGCTCGAGCCGTTAAGTGTTCAAGGTCAGCAATCGGCTGAGGGCGTTTGTAGATGATTTCATTTTGATGGACGACGATTTGTCCGTTGTAACCAATGATGGTGTCGATATTCAGCAGTTCACGTACACCGGACAACATAGCCGGTCCACGTCCTGTTGCGATGGCGACATAAACACCATTCGCTTGTAGTTGTTTGATCGCTTGTTTCGTTGACTCTGGAACGAAATGTCCATCGTGAAGTAAGGTTCCATCGATATCGAAAAAGACGACTTTCTGATTTGCCATGGTTTCACCTTCTCTTTTTAATTGGCTTTTCAGCCGGATACATGTGGAATTATAGCACAGCGTTCCCATTTACGCAGAGCTTGGATGAGGAATAGGATGAAAAAATAGTAGGATATCGTGTATACTAATCTAAGGACAAAAAACAATGGACTGATAAGGAGTTGCTAAACATGATTTTTAAAGTATTTTATCAACCGCTTCGTTCAGAAGCCCCGGTACGGGAACGAACAGAAGTGATGTACGTCGAAGGAGAGAACATTCGTGAAGTGCGAACAGCGATTGATCATCTCATCAAAGACATTAACGTCGAATTCATCCGCGAAGTCAGCGGAGAGTTTTTGGAATATGAAAAATTAAGCCCAGACTATAAGGTTGAAACGTTCGCATGAAGTTCGTTAAAAACCATCAAGCAGCCGTATTCGCACTCGGCGGTTTAGGAGAAATCGGGAAAAACACGTATGTCGTCCAATTTCAGGATGAGATCATCGTCATCGATGCTGGTGTCATGTTCCCGGAAGATGAATTACTTGGGATTGATTATGTCATTCCAGATTATACGTACTTGATCAAAAACAAAGAAAAAGTAAAAGGTGTCTTCATCACCCACGGTCACGAAGACCATATCGGTGGTCTGCCGTTCTTGTTGAAGCAGGTGAACTTACCGATCTACGCGGGGAAAATTGCGCTTGGTCTCATTAAAGTGAAGCTGGAAGAGCACGGTTTGTTGCGGAATGCAGAACTTCACGAAATTGATGAAGATTCAATCATCAAATTCCGGAAGACCAGCATCTCGTTTTTCCGTACAACCCACTCGATTCCAAATTCATTTGGAGTCGTCGTCAAAACGCCACAAGGCAACATCGTTCATACCGGTGACTTTAAATTCGACTTTACGCCGGTTGGAGAACCAGCTGATCTGACGAAGATGGCTGAACTTGGAAAAGAGGGTGTACTTTGCCTCTTGTCCGATTCAACGAATGCGGAGATCGAAGGCTTTACGATGAGTGAACGAGTCGTCGGGGATACGATTTCAAACATCTTCCGTAAAGCAGAGGGACGGATCATCTTTGCGACCTTTGCCTCGAATATCTACCGTCTGCAACAAGTCGTCAATGCGTCGGTCGAAGCCGGTCGGAAAATCGTCGTCTTCGGACGCAGCATGGATAAAGTCATGATGATTGGTCAAGAGCTTGATTTTATCAAAGCGCCAAAAGGGACAATCATCGAACCAAATGAAATGAAACGATACAAAGCGAATGAATTGACGATTCTGTGTACAGGATCGCAAGGTGAGCCGATGGCGGCGCTCAGTCGAATCGCCAACGGAACGCACCGTCAAATCTCAATCATTCCGGACGATTTGGTCATCTTCTCTTCATCACCAATCCCAGGAAACGTCGTTTCGGTCGGGAAAACCATCAACCAGCTGTATAAAGCGGGTGCTGATGTCATGTACGGCAAGTTAAACGATATCCATACGTCAGGACACGGAAGCCAGCAGGAACAGTTGTTGATGCTCCGCCTGTTAAAACCGAAGTATTTTATGCCGATCCACGGGGAATACCGGATGCTCAAAAAACATATGTCGCTTGCGATGGATGCAGGTGTTCCGGAAGAAAACTGTTTTGTCATGGATAATGGCGAAGTGTTGGCGCTTGATGCCAATGCAGCAGCGATTACCGGGAAAATCCAAGCAAATGCTGTTTATGTAGATGGAAAAGGAATTGGAGATATTGGAAACATCGTCCTGCGTGATCGTCGTATTCTTTCGGAAGAAGGGCTCGTCGTCGTCGTCGTGACACTCGATTCCAAAACGAATCGTCTCGTCTCCGGACCGGACATCATTTCACGCGGATTCGTCTATATGCGTGAGTCCGGCAACTTGATCAAAGATGCCGAACGTCTCTTGAAACGGTCGCTTGAGCAATCTCTTGCGAACCGCAATACGAAATGGACGGACATCAAACAAGTGATCAACGATACGCTGACACCTTATTTGACGGAAAAAACACAACGTCATCCAATGGTCATGCCGATCATCATGGAAGTGTGACGCCAAAAAAAGACATTCCCACAATGTGGGAATGTCTTTTTTTATGCGTTTCTCAGAGCGGTGAACCGTAATCCTTGAACGGCTCCTTGCCATCGATTCGGTCATAAAACATGATACCGTCCAAGTGATCGTATTCATGCTGACAGACGACGGCTTTTAATCCTTTTAATCTTAATTTTATAGGATTTCCGTTATGATCGATCCCAGACAGGGTAATACGCATATAGCGCGGTACGTGCCCTTCGACTTCACGATCAACGGATAAACAGCCTTCGCCTCCGGCCAGATACGTTTGTTCTACGGAGTGACTGATGATTTTAGGATTGTAGATTCCAAACTCAAGTAAATCATCCCCGTCCTGTAAACGAACGGCGAACATCCGTTTATTGACGCCAATCTGAGGAGCGGCTAATCCAATCCCGCTGCGCAAATCATATTTTTCAGCTAGTTCATCGTCTTGACTGTTGGACAAATATTCCATCATAAGACGCATCGTTTCTTTATCTTCCTCACTCAGTGGGAAGGTAACGTCGACAGATCGTTCGTGAAGCGAAGGTACGTCTTCCCGGACAATCTCATTCATGGTAATCATGAACAGCACCCCTTTCATCTAAAAAAATTATAGCATAACAAGGGAGGAATATTAATAACTAACACAGGTGCCGATAGTTGAATAGTACAGAAGTAGCAACGTTCTTAAAATGTGATGCATTTCACAAGAGAGTTCGCTAAAAAAAATAAAACATTTCCTTTGATTTTATAGGTGTTACAGTTTTATACTTGTAACGTAATGAACAAGACATGCATTCGTGTCTCGTCATGTTAATACAGTTTACTCAACTGGATAGGTACACAGATATATGTTCAAGAAAAGGTCATACGGGACTTCATTTTTTGAACACTATTCGTATGTGAGCAAATCAGTCAGAGGAATATTTCGCTGAGCACAGTGAAAGGATGAGGTGAAAAGATGAACTTAAACATGTTTAAAAACGTGGAAGAAAACTTTGAAACATTCCGCATTCTGGATGAGAAAGGTGAAGTCGTCAACAAAGACGCTATGCCGGATCTCTCAGATGAAGAGCTTACGGAATTAATGCGTCGTCTCGTCTACACACGTATTTGGGACCAACGCGCAATCTCACTCAACCGTCAAGGACGTCTTGGTTTCTATGCGCCAGTCGCAGGACAAGAAGCGTCAATGATCGGTTCACAATTCGCTTTAGATAAAGATGACTGGATTCTTCCAGGTTACCGTGATATCCCGCAAATGGTCTTCCACGGTTTCCCGCTTTATAAAGCATTCTTGTTCTCACGTGGACACATCACAGGCGGTAAGATTCCTGAAGGTGTAAACGTCTTAATGCCACAGATCATCATCGGTGCACAAATCGTGCAAGCTGCTGGTGTCGCACTCGGTCTTAAGAAAAGTGGAAAAGAACAAGTCGCAATCACTTACACAGGTGATGGCGGATCATCACAAGGTGACTTCTACGAAGGTATGAACTTTGCCGGAGCATTCAAAGCACCTGCGATCTTCGTTGTCCAAAACAACCGTTTTGCGATTTCAACACCGGTTGAAAAACAATCGATGGCGAAAACAATCGCGCAAAAAGCTGTTGCAGCGGGTATCAACGGAATTCAAGTTGACGGAATGGATGTTCTTGCCGTCTACGCAGCAACAAAACAAGCTCGTGTTGAAGCACTGAACGGTGTACCGACATTGATCGAAACACTCACATATCGTTACGGACCACATACACTTGCTGGAGATGACCCAACACGTTACCGTACAAAAGATATGGACGATGAGTACCAAGCACAAGATCCACTCGTTCGTTTCCGTGCATTCATGGAAACAAAAGGTCTTTGGAACGAAGACAAAGAAAACGAAGTGATTGAACAAGCAAAAGCGGATGTTAAAGAAGCACTCGCTCAAGCAGATAAAGAACCAAAACAAAAAGTAACAGACTTCATCAACGTGATGGCTGAAAAGTTACCACAAAACCTGCAAGAGCAGCTTGATGAGTATACAGCAAAGGAGTCGAAATAACCCATGGCACAAATGACGATGATCCAAGCGATCACTGACGCAATGCGCGTCGAGATGAAACGCGACGAGCAAGTTCTCTTGTTCGGTGAAGACGTCGGTAAAAACGGTGGGGTATTCCGTGCGACAGAAGGTCTTCAAGACGAATTAGGCGAAGACCGTGTCTTCGATACACCACTTGCCGAATCTGGTATTGGTGGCCTTGCAGTCGGATTCAGCTTGACTGGTTTCCGTCCAATCATGGAAATCCAATTCTTCGGATTCGTATTCGAAGTATTTGATTCTGTAGCGGCACAACTCGCACGTTTACGTTACCGTTCAGGCGGCACGTACAGTGCACCTGTCACAATCCGTTCACCATTCGGTGGCGGTGTTAAAACACCTGAGCTTCATGCAGATAACTTGGAAGGATTAATGGCTCAGTCACCAGGACTTAAAGTCGTCATCCCTTCAACTCCGTATGATGCAAAAGGTCTTTTGATTGCATCAATCCGCGATAACGATCCAGTTGTGTTCCTTGAGCACATGAAACTGTACCGTTCATTCCGCGGTGAAGTGCCAGAGGGCGATTACACGATCGAACTCGGAAAAGCAGACATCAAACGTGAAGGTACTGACGTGACGATCGTAACGTACGGTGCAATGGTTCACGCATCATTAAAAGCAGCTGAAGAGCTCGAAAAAGAAAACATCAGCGTTGAAATCATCGACTTGATGACAATCAGCCCGATTGACATCGACACAATCGTTGCATCAGTTAAGAAAACGAACCGTGTCGTCGTCGTTCAAGAAGCTCAGAAACAAGCAGGTGTGGCTGCAATGGTCGCAACTGAAATTCAAGAGCGCGCGATTCTCGATCTTGAAGCACCGATTCTTCGTGTAGCGGCTCCTGATACAATCTTCCCATTCGCACAAGGTGAAGATGCTTGGCTCCCTGACCACAAAGATATCGTTGAAAAAGTGAAAACAGTTTACAATTTCTAAGCGTGAACCGGAAAAAAGGAGAGAGGCAATTCTCTCCTTGCTTCCGTTTTAAAGATAACAATCGACTTTGAAGAGTGAAATAAAAGGAGGCTAATTCAAATGGGTTTATTTGAATTCAAATTACCGGATATCGGTGAGGGTATTCACGAAGGTGAAATCGTAAAGTGGTTCGTTAAAGCAGGCGACACGGTCAAAGAAGATGACATTCTTCTTGAAGTCCAAAACGATAAAGCAGTCGTTGAAATCCCGTCACCAGTTGATGGCACAGTTAAAGAAGTAACAGTTGACGAAGGTGTCGTAGCCGTCGTTGGCGACGTATTGATCACATTCGATGTTGAAGGTGAAGGTTCAGCTCCTTCTGAAGAAGAAGCGCCAGAACAACCTAAAGCAGCAGATAACGCAAAAGATGTCCAAGACACAGACAGCAAAGTCGAAGACAAGCCAACAGAAGTTCAAATCCATAAATCAGAACGCGTCATCGCGATGCCTTCAGTACGTAAGTATGCGCGTGAAAAAGGCGTAGACATCCGCGAAGTTCAAGGTTCTGGTGACAACGGTCGTGTTGTCAAAGAAGACATCGATGCATTCGCAAACGGTGGACAATCTTCTGCTTCAGCTACACCAGCAACAGAAGAAAAAGCACCAGCTGCACAAGCTTCAGCACCTAAATCTGAAGTGAAACCTTACGTTGCGGCTCAGCCTGAGCTTGAAACACGCGAGAAGATCAAAGGAATCCGTAAAGCGATTTCGAAAGCAATGGTCAACTCGAAACACACGGCTCCACACGTAACGTTGATGGACGAAGTCGATGTAACGAATCTTGTTGCTCTTCGCAAAAACTTCAAAGAAGTTGCAGCGGCACAAGGTACGAAATTGACATACCTTCCATTCGTTGTGAAAGCATTGACAGCAGCGGCTAAGAAATACCCTGCCATCAACGCATCAATCGACGATGTCAACGAAGAAGTCGTTTACAAAAACTACTTCAACATCGGTATCGCAGCAGACACAGACAACGGTCTTGTTGTTCCTGTCGTCAAAGATGCAGACCGTAAATCAATCTTCGCATTAGCAGACAACATCAACGATCTTGCTGGTAAAGCACGCGAAGGTAAACTTTCTGGTGAGGAAATGAAAGGCGGATCGATCACGATTACAAACATCGGTTCTGCTGGCGGACAATGGTTCACACCGGTCATCAACCACCCAGAAGTTGCGATCCTCGGAATCGGTCGCATTGCTGAAAAAGCAGTCGTTAAAAACGGTGAAATCGTAGCAGCACCAGTACTCGCTCTTTCATTCAGCTTTGACCACCGTCTCATCGATGGTGCAACTGCACAAAACGCGCTTAACTTGGTTAAACGCTTGTTGAACGACCCACAACTTCTCATTATGGAGGGATAAACAATGGTAGTAGGTGAATTCGCACAAGAAACAGATTTACTCGTAATCGGGGCTGGCCCTGGTGGTTACGTCGCTGCAATCCGCGGTGCGCAACTCGGACTTAAAGTAACAATCGTCGAACGTGAAAACGTCGGTGGTGTTTGTTTGAACGTCGGATGTATCCCGTCAAAAGCCTTGATCACAGCTGGACATAACTTCCAACATGCAAAAGGTTCTGACTCAATGGGAATCACGTCTGAAAACGTTGCAGTCGATTTCTCAAAAGTTCAGTCTTGGAAACAGTCTGTCGTCAACAAATTGACTGGCGGTGTTGGTGGCCTTCTTAAAGGTAACAACGTCGAGACAGTTGTTGGGGAAGCGTACTTCCAATCTGAAGATACAGTTCGTATCATCAACGAAGATTCTTCTACACCTTACAAATTCAAAAAATGTATCATCGCAACAGGTTCGACTCCAATTGAACTTCCAGCATTCAAATGGTCAAAACGTGTCCTTTCTTCAACAGGCGCTTTGAACCTTCCTGAACTTCCGAAAAAACTCATCGTCATCGGTGGAGGATACATCGGAATGGAGCTTGGAACAGCGTATGCAAACTTTGATACTGAAGTTGTCATCTTAGAAGGAACAAAAGATATCCTTTCTGGGTTCGAGCCGGCAATGACGCAAGTCGTCAAGAAAAAGCTCAAACAAAAAGGAAACATCACGATTCACAACGAAGCACTTGCACAAAGTGTTGAAGAGACAGAAGAAGGCGTGAAAGTCACGTTTGAAGTCAAAGGTGAAACACAAACTGTTGAAGCGGACTATGTCCTCGTCACAGTTGGTCGCCGCCCGAACACATCTGATCTCGGTCTTGAAATGGCAGAAGTCAAAGTCAGCGAACGCGGACTTGTTGAAATCGACGATCAGTGCCGTACGTCGAACGAAAACATCTACGCAATCGGTGACATCGTTCCTGGACCACCACTTGCACACAAAGCTTCATTCGAAGCGAAAATCGCTGCTGAAGCGGCTGCTGGACACCCGGCATACCTCGACTACAGTGCGATTCCTGCGGTTGTCTTCACAGACCCAGAACTCGCAACAGTCGGTTATACAGAAGCGCAAGCAAAAGAAGAAGGTCTTGATTACCTCGCTTCTAAATTCCCTTACGCTGCAAACGGACGTGCTCTTGCACTCAACGAGCCAGACGGCTTCTTGAAAATGATCACACGTAAATCAGACGGTCTCTTGATCGGTGCTCAAATCGCTGGTACAGGCGCATCTGACATGATCGCAGAGATGGGACTCGCAATCGAGTCTGGAATGACTGCTGAAGATATCGCACTCACAATCCATGCACACCCTTCACTTGGTGAAATCGCAATGGAAACAGCTGAAGTAGCAATCGGAAGCCCAATCCACATCATTAAATAAGTCACTAAGACCTTGAAACGGGGAGCCGACCGTTTCAAGGTCTTTTTTTGTTCGTTTAACTCTGCTTAAAAATAGGAAAAGAATAAAAAAAGAGAGGGTGAGCTGCAGTGGAACCTCAATTGTCTCCGGTCGAAGAATTGTATCATGTCTCAGAAATGGATAAGGTCCGATTCATTGGTGTCACAACTGATTATGCCCGATATGATTTTGGCGTGATCTTTACAGGTCAGTTTTTCGGGAAGATGTTGGTCGTCAGCCTCAGCAGCGGACGTGCGGCTTTGTTGGATCATGAAGATGTCCTCGATGCAGATGTCTTGCACCGGATACTTGACGTGGATCCGATTGATACAGGGGCGGTCGGAGACTTTTTGGGAACCCTGTTACCTGATGTCCCCCGTTATGAACAGGCGGACTAAAAAATCCTGCAGGTGCTTTACGCACCTGCAGGATTTTTGGAATAAAGCCAGTTACCGGATGGCATTGGATTGTTGAATGACTTTGATGGTTTCGAGTGTATGATCTTCGAGACCTTGAACCGGAAGACCAGCTTCGATGTTTTCTTTAATGTACGCCAAGTTGTCGGTCGTAATCATTTCCCCTGGAATGAAAATCGGGATACCAGGCGGATAGACCATCATAAATTCTGCCGAAATACGGCCGACGGCATCTGCGAGCGGGATAGTCTCCGTCTCTTCATAGAAGGCGTCCCGCGGGCTGAGCGCAAGCGCAGGGATATCGGGTAAGACGATCGAGTGGGAAGCGGTTTTTGAACCCGTATCCCGGTGTCGTTCGACCAGTTCAGCCATTCCTGTGAGCAAGGCGTCAATCGTCTCTTCTGAATCACCGGACGTGATGATCAACAAAATGTTATTTAAGTCAGAAAGCTCGACTTCAATCCGGTGTTCCTCCCGTAAAAATTCCTCGACGAGATGACCGGAAATTCCGAGTCCTTTGACAGAAATCAAGACTTTTGTCGGATCGAAGGCAAAGGTTGCACTCGAGTGCAGATCGGCTTCTCCGAAGACGGCGAGATAAGGAAGCTTAGCGAGCCCCATCCGCATCCGCGTCGCAAGTTCGAGTGCGCGACGGTTCATCGCCTCACCATTGATCGCAAGGTGACGACGGGCACAGTCGAGTGATGCAAGCAATAAATAAGAGGTTGAAGTCGTCGTCAGCATTGAGAGGACGGCTTGTACCTTATCGGGTGACACAAGACCACGACGGACGTTTAAGACAGAACTCCCTGTCAAAGATCCACCAAGTTTATGCACGCTCGTCGCAGCAAGGTCAGCGCCTGCCTGCATTGCGGATAATGGCATATCATCGTGAAACGCGATATGGACGCCGTGTGCTTCATCGACAAGGACAGGAATCCCTTTACTATGTGCCAGCGTAACGATGCTCTCCA
Source organism: Exiguobacterium sp. s192 (assembly GCF_018618795.1). Classification (NCBI taxonomy): domain Bacteria; kingdom Bacillati; phylum Bacillota; class Bacilli; order Caryophanales; genus Exiguobacterium; species Exiguobacterium sp. s192. The sequence continues at coordinate 242,997 of NZ_JACSMS010000001.1, forward strand.
GGTCGCCAGCAACGCCGAAATACGTCGGATTGATCACGAGGACGGCTTTTGTATCCGGGTGCAGGCTGAGTGCACGTTCGACGGCACTTGGCGTAATCCCGTGTGCGATCCCGAACATTTCATCAAATTCCGGATGAATGAAAATCGGATGCGCTCCAGAAAGAACGATAGCCGACATCACCGATTTATGGACATTTCGCGGAACAAGAATTTTATCGTCCGGACCGACGACACTCATGATCATTGCCATGATGGCGGTTGAAGTTCCCTGAACCGAGAAAAATGTTTCGTCAGCATGGAAGGCTTGCGCTGCAAGTCGGTGGGCATCTTTGATAATGCCTTTTGGATGATGAAGGTCATCAAGCGGAGCGATATTGATTAAATCAATATCGAGCGCATTTTGACCGATAAATGATCGAAAAGCAGGATCCATCCCTTGGCCATTTTTATGACCGGGAATATGAAATTGAATTGGTTGACGTTTCGCATGCGCCAGCAGCGCATCGAATAAAGGTGTATCGAGCTGTGTTAAGCTTTTTGTTTGCACCAGATTTCCCCCCTTAAAACCGAATAAAAAAACAATCAAACAAGCTAACTATAACAAGTTTTCATGAGGTTGCAACTGTTTTATACGCGATTTCGTTGTAAAATAGAAAGCGTCAAGAAAGGAAGTGTCACAATGGCAGTCAATTATCCGATTAATCCGGACTGGTCTACGGACGAAATCGTTACCGTCATCCATTTTTTTAACGTCGTTGAAGAAGCCTATGAAAAAGGAGTCGATCGTAGTGCCTTCTTAAGTGCTTACCAAGCGTTTAAGGCAATCGTCAACTCAAAATCAGAAGAAAAACAATTGGATCAATTTTATTTCGAAGAGACCGGATGCTCTAGTTACCACGCCGTCCAACAAGCAAGAAAACAAGAACAATCACTTTTACGACTGAAGAAATAACACAGGTCTATCCACAAAATCGTCTAACATGCTGAGCATGTCCTAGCGTAAGCGGCTTTCACTCTTTCATATAGAAGGGGGAAAGCCGCTTGTTTGTTTAGAAAAAACAAAAACTGGTTATATACTACATACAAGACGATATCGTGTAACTGTAATTTTTAAAAATAGATACTTTACATCTAAGTTGATTCGTACTATTATGGATTCAATCCACTAATTAGTCGCAATTGTCTGATAACTAAGTAAATTTGTTTATCCCGCGAAGGAGTGTGGTTACTGTGAAACAAGTGATAGAAGCATACAAAAGAAAAGATGCAGAAAAACGCATTCCTGTATTGCGCCTCGAAATCGATTATGAGCTTGCGACATTGCATGATGCAATCGTAGCAAGTGATACGGAAGCGGTAGGTGCGAGTAAGGAACGCCTTGAAAAATACCGTCAAGAGATGGTGCGCCTCGAAGCGTAAGGCACGCGTTCCCACTTAACAATAAAATAACTCAAAATAAAATAATGCCAGAATCAACCAGCGAATCTTTTCGTTGGTTGATTTTTTTTGTTACTATTATAGAGTAGTATGATGTTCGACAGACTGAAGGGGTGAGACAGATGCAGGGGCTGGAGTTGCATGCGATTGATCTGATGAAACGGGCAGGAAAGTATATCCGTCAAAAAATGGATCAGGCGTATCATATAGAAGAAAAAACGAACAAAAGTGATCTCGTCACCGAAATTGATCAACATGTAGAAGACTTGTTGATCAAAGGCATCTTGGAGAAATATCCGGATCATCTGATTTACGGAGAAGAGGGACGAATTGAGCGACCGGATACATTGGACGGCACCATCTGGTTTGTCGACCCGATTGATGGGACGATGAATTTCATTCGTCAGAAACGATTGTTCGCGGTGTCTATTGCTATCATGATTGATGGCGAATTACGTTATGGTTTTGTATATGACGTGATGGCAGATGAGATGTTCCATGCCATCAAAGGACAAGGGGTTTATGAGAATGGGATTCGTCTGGATCCAATCGAAGATCGTCCGGTCAAAGAAGCCATCATTTGCATGAATGCGACGTGGGTGACGGCGAATCGCCGGATTGATCCGAACCTACTCGCTCCACTCGTCCGTGATGCGGTCGGAACACGTGCGGTCGGAGCCGCATCCCTTGAACTTGCTTGGGTCGCCGCTGGTCGCGTAGACGGTTACATCACGATGCGCAACATGCCTTGGGATTATGCGGCGGGGCAGCTGTTGATTGAAGAGTTGGGCGGGCGTGTCGGCACGATTGAAGGAGCGGACATGAGCTTTTTGGAACAGACGAGTGTTCTTGCCGGGAGTCAAAGGTTTGTTTCAGACGTACTGACGTATGTGCAAAAATAAAACGCCCTGTATGGGCGTTTAGGCTTGCTTGCGCAGCCGGGCTTTAAGCACAAAGCCGACAGCCATCGAGACAATCATCAGTAAGATGGAGACAAACATCATCACGACGTTTTGCTCTGCGATAAAAATACCGATCGAAGCCATCGACCCAACTGCTAAGATGGCTAATAATAGAAAAATAATTCGCATCTATAGTTTCCCCCTCACGAGACATGAACTCGTCTCTAGTTTAGCGTGAATCGGGGACAATGAAAAGGCTTTCGCCATCATCTTCAATCGAAGTGATTGCCAACTACCAGTCAACCTGTGCTATACTCTTAAAGTTGACCGAAAGTATTTATGGATTATTTAAATGAACAGAAAGAGGTACACACCTATGACAACAGTAGTAAGAAATGATTTACGCAACGTCGCGATCATCGCCCACGTTGACCATGGTAAAACGACACTCGTCGATGAGCTTTTAAAACAATCTGGAACATTCCGTGCGAATGAACTAGTTGAAGAACGTGCAATGGACTCAAATGATATCGAGCGTGAGCGCGGAATCACGATCCTTGCGAAAAACACAGCAATCGATTACAAAAATACACGCATCAACATCGTTGATACACCAGGTCACGCCGATTTCGGTGGTGAGGTTGAACGTATCATGCGTATGGTTGACGGCGTTATCCTCGTTGTTGACGCACGTGAAGGCTGTATGCCACAAACACGTTTCGTATTGAAAAAAGCACTTGAGCAAGGTCTCCAGCCAATCGTCGTCGTCAATAAAATTGACAAGCCGATGGTTCGTCCGCTTGAAGTTGTTGACGAAGTCGTCGACCTCTTGATTGACCTTGGAGCAGATGAAGATCAGCTCGAATTCCCAGTCGTTTATGCATCGGCAGTCAACGGCTCAAGTTCATTTGACCCTGAACTTGAAAATCAAGAAGATACAATTACAAACGTTCTTGACTTGATTCTTGAACACACACCGGCTCCTGTTGATAACAGCATGGATCCATTACAATTCCAAGTTACGATGCTTGACTACGATAACTACCTTGGTCGTATCGGAGTCGGACGCGTCTTCCGTGGAGAAATCAAAGTTGGAGACAGCGTGTCGCTTTCTAAACTTGATGGATCAATCAAAAACTTCCGTGTAACGAAATTGTTCGGTTACTTCGGTCTGAAACGCGTCGAAATCGAAGCAGCGAAAGCTGGAGATTTGATTGCAATCGCAGGAATGGAAGACATCAACGTTGGTGAAACGGTTTGCCCGACTTCACACGTCGATCCACTCCCATTACTTCGTATCGATGAGCCGACTCTTCAAATGACGTTCATCGTCAACAACTCGCCATTCGCTGGTCGTGAAGGTGACCTCGTCACTTCGCGTAAAATCGAAGAGCGTCTTGAAAAAGAGCTTGAAACAGACGTTTCACTCCGCATCGAAAACACAGATTCGCCGGACCGCTGGATCGTGTCTGGCCGTGGTGAGCTTCACCTCGGTATCTTGATCGAAAACATGCGTCGTGAAGGATACGAAATTCAAGTATCTAAACCGCAGGTAATCATCAAGGTTGAAGACGGCGTAAAAGTTGAGCCGTTTGAGCGCGTTGTCATTGATACACCGGAAGAATACACTGGTGGCGTCATGGAATCGATCGGTCTCCGTAAAGGTGAACTGACGAACATGCAAACAATGGATAACGGACAAACAAAAATGGAATTCATCGTTCCTTCACGTGGATTGATCGGATACCGGAATGAATTCTTATCTGCAACACGCGGATACGGGATCATGAACCACACATTCGAAGAATACCGTCCGTTCATCAATGCAGACATCGGTGGACGTCGCAGTGGTGTTATGGTTTCAATCGAAGCTGGTAAAGCAACTGCTTACGCTATCTCAGCACTCGAAGACCGCGGAACGATCTTCATCGAGCCAGGTCTTGAAGTCTACGAAGGAATGATCATTGGGGAATGTAACCGTGACGTCGATCTCGCTGTTAACGTCGTTAAAGCGAAACAATTGACGAACATGCGTGCATCTGCGAAAGATACGACAAACGTTCTTAAACGTCCACGTGTCTTCTCACTCGAAGAATCGTTGACATTCTTGAATGAAGATGAGTACTGTGAGATCACACCAGAATCAGTTCGTCTTCGTAAACAAGTATTGAACAAAAACGAGCGTGAAAAACAAGACAAACGTCGTCGTCTTGGTAAAGACTGAGCTCTTAACACGTAAGGGGGACTGGCAATGACTGCACAACCTGCCGTTGCTTCTGATTTCTCGAAATATGATATTCCTGCGGTCGCCAAGTTAGTCGGCGTAGGAAGTGATCCGAATAATATAAGTGCTGGTTTTAACGCGCTGATGATTACCGTCGTCATCTTGACGCTGATCGTGTTTAAACTAGGTTTTGCAAAAGAGTTGGCCTGGTGGAAATCACTGATTGTCTATCTGATGTTGGCTGTATTCTCAGCTGCGTTAACACTCGTCTTCTGGACGTGGCCGATTCCTGAAGTCTTGCTCGTGATGGTCGTCATTCTCGGAATCTACCGGTTCCGGATGTGGATGGTCAAACGTGAGCGGGAACGGACTGCTACGTAAGTCGATATACGCTTGGACCCGTCTTCTAATCAGAAGGCGGGTTTTTTTGTGTAAAACGATGGGAAAATGGCGGTATGTTCGAATTGAGGAGTAATCAGGACGGTTTGGGGAAAAAAACGGTAAGGGGTGATAAAGCATGTGGAAGCATACATGGAGTATTCCAGTCAGCCTTGCAATTGTCTTAGCAGGCTGTTCACAATCTGAAGAACGTGATTCATCGACAGACCAATCGACGTCCGTACCGAAAACAGCGAAAACCGTCGAAAGTAATATTGTACTGAAAGAGTTACGGACACCGTGGAATATTGAAAAAAACGAGGAAACGTTTTATATCACGGAGCGGGAAGGAACGATTCTAAAAGGATCGAGCAAGGAACAGGTCCGGATGGAGCTTGATTTGTCGGAGAACGTCGTGGCTGAAGGTGAGGGTGGTCTGCTGGGGATGGCACTTGATCCCGACTTCTCAGATAATCAGACAGCTTACGTCTATCACACGTACGAAAAAAATGGAACGTTATACAACCGTGTCATTGAAATCGTTGAACAAGAAGATACGTGGAAAGAAACACGTGTCTTGCTCGACGAGATTCCGGGTGCGTCCATTCATAACGGCGGACGCATCGAAATCGGACCGGACGACTTTTTATATGTGACAGCAGGTGACGCAGCGGTACCGGAAAATGCCCAAAAGTTGTCTTCCTTAGCAGGCAAGATTTTACGGATGAAGTTAGACGGGAGTCCGGCTGACGGGAACTTAAGGGAATACGTCTACAGTTATGGTCACCGTAATCCACAAGGATTGGTGTTTGTCGGTCAAACGCTTTATGCAACGGAGCATGGACAGAGTGGTCATGATGAAATCAATCGAATCGAATCGAAGAATTACGGGTGGCCGTTGATCGAAGGAACGGAAAAACAGCAAGGACTGGTGACACCTTGGTATGAAGTCGGAGAGCAATCCGTCGCGCCAAGCGGTGTCGCAGCACTCGACGGGAAATTGTATTTTGGAACACTTGTCGGTCAAAGTCTGCGATCAATCGAGACCTCAACGTCAAAAGTGGAACAGGTCGTATCGGATCGAGGTCGGATTCGTGACGTGATGGTCGACGGCGAGGATCTTTATTATATTACAAACAATACAGACGGTAGAGGGAATCCCGGTGACGAGGATGATGTACTCGTCCGTTTAACACCATAAAAAAACTACTTTGATAATCAAAGTAGTCACCATCTTTTTTTAGTTGTCGCCCACGTCGGATACAGATGGAACTGTCCCGTTTCCTGACGCGCCAAGGTTCGCTGGGTAACCCGTTCATGGCATTCGTCACATATGTAGACACGGACTGGTTTATTCCGCAGCCGTTTTGCTGTGAAGGACCAATCATCGATGGTTTCTCTTTTATCACAAATGGTGCATTTTACACGCATGGGAGGTCCTCCTCTTTTTTTCTTAGTATATCATATTTAAGAATTGTTCAAATCGAAAAAGGAATGCGCAGATCCGATATCGAATGTATCCAATAAGCAGAAGAGGGGGTGGTACCATGGCAAATAAAGTGGAACATCGTCTGAGTGACAAACAGATGGAAGCATTAACGGATTTACCACTTGTTTTTTTAATTACGCATGATCAATCAACAAGTTGGCCGATCACCCATGCCATCAGTTGGGTGCATGCGAAAGATGAGACGACGATTCGCTTTGCGATTGAAGCCGACTCACTGATTGTGAAAACATTAACCGATCATCCAATCTTCACACTGATTTTCTTTGCGGATCAGTCGACGTACAGTTTGACTTGTACAGATGTAAAGCCGTTTGAAACAACGGAATCCTTACCTTTAAAGGTAGCGTTGTATGAAGGGGAACTAAAAGAAGTACGCGATATTTTGTTTTATGGGGCTGCCGTATCCGAACGACCGCGTGTGCACAAAACATACGATGAGGCGGCGGCGGTACGGTTAGATCATCAGATTCATACGATTTTAAAATCTTAACATTCATCAAAACTCGACTCTAAAGGGGCGAACGATGGAATGAAAAAAATATATGTGCTCGATACCAATGTCATGCTACACGATCCGTTATCCTTGTTTCAATTTCAAGAACACGATGTTGTCATTCCAGCCATTGTCCTAGAAGAACTGGACGGAAAAAAACGTAACATGGATGAGGTCGGGCGAAACGCACGGGAGACGGCACGAATTCTGGACCAACTGCGGGAAACAGGACACTTGCATGCAGGGGTTCCCTTAGGAAACGGCGGGATTCTGCGTGTTGATATCGGCGATACGATCAGCGACGCGTCACCGTTCACCCATGAATCGAACGATAATAAGATTTTGGAGCTGGCCTGGTCGATTCACCGGGAGCAAAAAGAACAACAAAGCGGTCGTGATGTCATTTTGGTTTCAAAAGATATCTTAGTCCGTGTAAAGGCAGATGCATATGGTTTAGTGGCAGAAGATTACCTGACGGATCATATTGCGGATTTAACGGGACTCTATACAGGTTTTGTGGAATTAACCGTGGATCAAGAGTATATTGATGCGTTTTATCAAGAGAAACGATTGTCGGTAGACCTGTTGCCGGAAAAAGTCCATCCCAATCAGTTCGTTATTTTAAAAAGCAACATGTCGAAAGCTTCGGCAATTGCTGTCGTCGATCAAGAAATGCCGATCATTCGAGCGTTGTCACTCGATGTCGATCAAGTCTGGGGGGTCATTCCTCGGAACGTTCAACAACGGATGGCGTTCGAATTACTGCTTCGTGACGATGTACCACTCGTGACTCTTGTCGGGAAGGCGGGGACAGGGAAGACGTTGCTCGCGCTCGCAGCAGGTTTATTACAAGTGGAAGATGAGCATCGTTATAAAAAGCTTGTCGTCGCTCGACCGGTTGTTCCGATGGGGAATGATATCGGGTATTTGCCGGGAGAAATGGAAGAAAAACTACGTCCGTGGATGCAACCGATTTATGACAACTTGGAACACCTGTTTAATACGAGTTCCGGCGACGAGTTAGGGAACATTCTGGCCGGTATGAAGTCGATCCAACTGGAAGCGTTGACGTATATCCGGGGGCGAAGCATGCCGGGACAATTCATCATCATCGATGAAGCGCAGAATTTAACGAAACACGAAGTGAAGACGATTTTAACACGGGTCGGCGAAAATTCTAAAATTGTTCTTGTAGGCGATCCGCAACAGATTGACCACCCGTATCTCGATGAATATTCCAACGGACTGTCTTACGCCGTCGAGCGTTTAAAAGGTGAAAAAATGACCGGGCACGTTAAGTTGGTCAAAGGAGAACGGTCGAACTTGGCACGTCTTGCAGCCGATCTTCTCTAAATATAAAAAATCTAACTGTAAAAAAACCGCTCTGGTTCTCCCTATTTTTAGGGAGAACCAGAGCGGTTTGTTGTTTTATCAAAATTAGGCGAGAATACGCCCACTTCTAAACGAAGTGAAAGTGGGAGATGAATCGCCAGCCTGCCTTTCGGGTATATTTTCCTTAAAGGAGGTGAAAAATGGTGTTGAAGCACAAGGCCTACAAATTCAGAATCTACCCCACAAAAGAGCAGGAAATCCTGATCGCGAAGACGATTGGGTGTTCACGCTTCATCTTCAACCACTTCTTGGCGAAGTGGGATGAAACGTATAAGACCACTGGAAAAGGACTGTCCTACGGTTCTTGTTCCAAAGAAATTCCTTTGTTAAAGCAGGAGTTCGACTGGTTGAAGGAAGTCGATAGTACCTCTGTTCAGATCAGCGTCAAGCATCTTGCTGATGCGTTTGACCGCTTCTTCAAGAAGCAGAACGAACGCCCTCGATTCAAGTCCAAGCGCAATCCCGTCCAGTCGTACAAGACCAACATCCAAGGTAAAAACCAGCTTCCTGAAGTCTCGATTGAATGCAACCAGCTCAAACTTCCGAAGCTGAAATGGGTGCGTTTCGCCCATTCGAAACAGGTCACAGGCCGTATCTTGAACGCCACGATCCGACGCAACGCTTCAGGCAAATACTTCGTCTCCTTACTCGTCGAGCAGGAAATCAACGAGCCGCCGAAGACTGGTTCATCTGTCGGCGTCGACGTTGGACTCAAGCACTTTGCCATCCTGTCGGACGGCACGATGTATAAGAACGACCGTTACTTCCGTACACTCGAGAAAAAACTGGCGCGCGAACAGCGTAAGCTCTCCCGTCGTCAACGCATCGCTTTGAACAAGAAAGTGAAGCTGTCCGAGTCTAAGAATTATCAGAAGCAAAAGCGGAAGGTCGCCCGTATCCACGAGAAGATCGCCAACAAGCGCACTGACTTCCTGCACAAGGTATCGACCGAGATTGTCCAAAACCACGACGTCATCGGGATTGAGACCTTGCAGGTGAAGAACATGCAGAGGAATCGCAAGTTGAGCAAAGCCATCTCGGACGTCAGTTGGTCGGAGTTCTTCCGCATGCTGGAGTACAAGGCGGACTGGTACGGGAAGACCGTCGTGAAGGTTGGCAAGACCTTTGCTTCGAGTCAACTGTGCTCCAGTTGCGGCCATCAACACAAAGACGTGAAACATCTTGGCTTACGGGAATGGACATGCCCGAGTTGCGGCATCCATCACGACCGGGATGTGAACGCAGGACTGAATCTCAAACAAGAAGCCGAACGTATCTTAGCTTCTTCAACCGTCGGGACGACGGGGTTAGCCTGATAAATTTTCGACCGTTAGGTCGGATAACTCAGGAATCCTTCACCTCTAAGTGAAGCGTAGGTGGAGGTAGTTCAAAAAACCGTGATGCGTTCGACGGAACGCACGATTTGATCCTGATATAAGAGGTGAACGGGACCGTCCGTCAAAACTTTCCCGTCTTTTGAGAACTGAAGATACAGTTCCGGCAAACAATGTAACGCCAGTTCAACCGTATCGGTTCCTTCAAACCGAAGCATCGTTGCCTCGTCCAAGACTTCAGCATTTTGGATGAATGGAGCTAACGGCATTGCAAACGTTCCCCGCAAGGCTGCATCTTTTTCTTCACGGGTCATCGGCTTATTGTGATCGGTCCGACTGCCTTCGGTGATCCCTTTATCCCAAGCAGCCCCCATCTTGGCATAATACGCTTCTTGCGCGTTATCGTCGGTCGCTTTCCCAATTTGATCGACTTCAATCTTCCGCTCATCAAAGATCCAAACGGTTGGATCGATGGTAAGTGAATAACGTACCTTGCCTGTGATCGGAAAAATCATCATTATTCCCCCTAAATGTATGAGTCGTGCAAATCCATTATACCGAAACGTTGAATTGTTGGCGAAAGTAAGGTAAAGTTTATCTATAACAGGAACGCGTCATTTGATGAGGAGGGATTGGATTGTCAACTGAAATCGGGACAGTTCATCGCCAGCGCGCTCTTGAGCTACTAGAAGCGGATGCCCATAAAATCCGCCGGTTGATCGAGGTCCAGCTTGCGAATTTAACGATGCCACAATGTCCTCTTTATGAGGAAGTATTGGATACACAAATGTTCGGATTGTCGCGTCAAATTGATTTTGCCGTTCGTCTCGAACTGATTGATGCGAGTGAAGGGAAACAACTACTCGACTCATTGGAACAGCAATTATCTGATTTACATGATGCGGAGACGTGCTGATTTTCTACTCAAACGTGAAATGCGGCGTTTGGGTATTTTTTTTTAGAACTAGAAAAAGGACGTGTACATAATGCAATCGAAGTTTAAAGAAAAGCGTGCGTTTTTTGATTATCGCCTGTTCTTTACGATGTTGGTTCTGATGGCCATCAGTACGGTGATGGTCTATAGTGCCAGCGTGTGGAACGGTGGCGACTATGCCAACACTTCATTTTTTGAAAAACAATTGATGTTTGATGCGATGGCCATCGTCCTGTTTTTATTTGCGGCCCACGTCAATCATGAAGTGTTTCGGGGACCGATTTTCCGTCTGATGCTGTATGTGGTTACATGGGGGATGTTGATGGCGACGTTGTTTTCTGAACCGTTGAACGGGGCGCGTGCTTGGTTGAATTTCGGGATTTTTTTAATCCAACCGATCGAGCTGTGTAAGTTTGTCCTGGTCATTGGGCTCGCCAATTATTTTGATCAAAAATATAAAGGCCAGATGAACGGTGTCATCGGGATTGTTCACCATTTCATCCACAGCCAAATCGCACCGTCTTCATGGTTTAGAAAGTTTTTACTCAGTATCGCGGACTGGCTGTTGATTCCGATGCTTGTCTTATTGGCGCCGTATGCGATCGTCATTCGAATGCAACCGGATGACGGAGGATTGTTCATCTTGTTGCTGATCACCGTGATGATCTGGTTTGCCGTCGGTTTACCGAAAGGCTATATCGCGTTGGCATTTGTATTCGGACCTATGATTGGTCTGTATGCGTGGAGTAATTTTTCAACGAATCAGATGGAACGGATTCAAGCAATCTTTAATCCGTTCCTTGACGCGGAAGGGAAAGGATACCAACTCATTAACTCCGTCATTTCGATTGCCCATGGCGGTATATTTGGTGTCGGGTTAGGGAACAGTTTTCAGAAGTACGGATATCTTCCGGAGCCGGAAACCGACTATATCATGTCGATCATTTCGGAAGAACTTGGTTTTGTAGGCGTGTTCGTTGTTCTTGGATTATTGTTCTTCTTAATGTTTCAAGGGGCACGAATCGCCTATCAGTCGGCATCGATTTATTCCAGTATGGTCGCGATTGGGATTTCATCGATTATTTTCATTCAGACGTGTATCAACATCAGCGCCATGTCCGGTCTGTTTCCAGGTACCGGAGTGACCCTGCCGTTCATCAGTTATGGCGGCTCGTCACTGTTGGTCATGAGTACGATGCTTGGTGTCGTGGCAAATATTTCGATGCAAAACAAGCACCGGATAGCGTATCATAAGGAAGTACAGGAAGCACGCAACATGAGTGCTACGAGTTCATTACCTAAAGGGGGAGCATCAGTTGACTAAAATCAAAAAAATTCTTGTCGCGAACCGCGGAGAAATCGCGATTCGAGTATTTCGTGCGGCAACCGAACTTGGGATTCGGACAGTCGCAATTTATTCACGAGAAGATATGGGATCGCTTCACCGATATAAAGCAGACGAGGCGTATCGGATCGGCGAAGGAAAAAAGCCGATCGAAGCCTACCTCGACATCGAAGGGATCATCGCCACGGCGAAAGAAGCAGGATGTGACGCGATCCATCCCGGATATGGTTTTTTATCAGAAAATATTGAACTCGCAACACGTTGTCGGGAAGAAGGAATCATCTTCATCGGACCACGAGAAGAACATCTATACAGTTTCGGGGATAAGGTCCGTGCCCGGACGACAGCCATCGAAGCGGGTCTCCCCGTCATACCGGGGACGGATGGTCCAATCACATCGATTGATGAAGCCTATGCCTTTGCTGAAAAAGCCGGTTATCCGTTAATGGTCAAAGCCTCTCTTGGTGGTGGCGGCCGAGGAATGCGTGTTGTCCGGACAGAAGAAGAACTGCCGGAAATGATTGAACGGGCCAAGTCAGAGGCCTTAAAAGCGTTTGGTTCCGATGAAATTTATGTAGAGAAATTGATTGAACGTCCTAAACACATCGAAGTTCAAATCATCGGGGATGCGCACGGAAACATCGTCCATCTGTTTGAGCGGGATTGTTCCGTCCAACGTCGTCATCAAAAAGTTGTCGAGGTGGCACCTTGTGTCACGTTGTCTGATGCAGGACGACAGAAGATTTGTGATGCTGCCGTGACATTGATGAAACATGTCGGCTATGAGAATGCGGGAACGGTCGAATTTTTGGTGACACAAGACGAATCGTTCTATTTTATTGAAGTCAACCCACGTGTTCAAGTAGAGCACACGATTACAGAGATGATTACAGGAATTGATATCGTCCAGACACAGATTCGGGTAGCTGAAGGTGAGTCGCTACATAGTGAGTTGGTAGGTATTCCTGCTCAAGAAGACATTCAAATGCTTGGTTTTGCCATCCAAAGTCGGATTACATCGGAAGATCCAGAAAACGGCTTCTTGCCGGATACAGGAAAAATCAAGGCGTACCGTTCACCGGGTGGTTTTGGCGTCCGTCTAGACGGTGGAAACGCATATGTTGGAGCAGAAATTTCACCGTATTATGATTCATTGCTCGTTAAGATTTCGACACACGGTTTGACATACGATCAAGCCGTTGCGAAGATGAGCCGGAACTTAAGTGAATTCCGAATCCGCGGTATTAAAACGAACATTCCGTTCTTGAGCAATGTCTTGAAGCACCATGCGTTTATCAGTGGGGACTACAACACGTCCTTTATTGACGATACGAAGGAATTATTTATCTTCCCGAAACGTCAAGACCGTGGAACGAAGTTATTGACGTACATCGGAGAAGTTTCTGTTAACGGATTCCCAGGCATCGGGAAGATTGACAAACCGATTGCCCGGGATGTACGGATTCCGAAGGAGTTGCCGGCAGACTATCAAGACGGAGCAAAAGCCATCCTGGAAGCAGAAGGTCCGCTTGGTGTCATCAACTGGCTAAAAGCACAAGATCGCGTTCAATTGACGGATACAACATTCCGTGATGCCCACCAGTCCTTACTGGCGACCCGGATGCGGACGAAGGACTTAGTTGCGATTGCGGAAGCGGAAGCCAAACTGCTGCCGGAACTGTTCTCGGTCGAAGCTTGGGGCGGGGCAACGTTTGATGTCGCCTACCGGTTCTTGTCTGAAGATCCGTGGGTCCGTTTGATGAAGTTACGTGAGAAGATGCCTAACGTCTTGATTCAAATGTTGTTGCGGGGAGCAAATGGCGTCGGCTATAAAAATTATCCGGACAATGTCATTCATGCATTCGTCAAAGAATCAGCACAAGCAGGCGTCGATGTTTTCCGAATCTTTGACAGTTTAAACAATCCGGAATCGATTCAACTTGCCATCGATGCGGTCTTACCAACGGGTAAAATCGCGGAAGCCGCCGTATGTTATACAGGCGACTTGTTTGATGCGAACCGTCCGAAATATCACTTGCCGTACTACGTGAAACTGGCCAAACAGTTGGAGGCAAGCGGAGCACATATCATTGCCATCAAGGATATGGCAGGATTGCTTAAACCGGAAGCGGCTTACGCCCTCGTGTCTGCCTTAAAAGACGCAGTCGATCTGCCGATCCATCTGCATACGCATGATGCGAGCGGAAACGGGATTTATACGTATGCCCGTGCGGTTGATGCCGGTGTCGATATCGTCGATGTGGCGGCTTCAAGCATGGCAGGATTGACGAGTCAGCCGGCCGGTGGAAGTCTGATTCATGCTTTAAGTGGTCACAAACGCCAACCACTCGTATCGGCCCAGAAATTTGAGCAGGTCTCCGATTACTGGCAGGATGTCAGACACCTCTATCAAGCATTTGAGCTCGATATGCTAGCGCCAAACCCGACGGTCTATGATCATGAAATGCCGGGAGGACAATATTCGAACTTGCAACAACAGGCAAAAGCCGTCGGACTCGCGGATCGCTGGTCGGAAGTCAAGACGATGTATGCTCGAGTCAACATGTTGTTTGGTGATATCGTGAAAGTTACCCCGTCTTCTAAAGTCGTCGGAGACATGGCGCTGTTCATGGTTCAACATCACTTGACGGAAGACGATGTACTCGAACGCGCAAGTAACCTGGACTTCCCGGATTCGGTCGTCGAATTGATGAAGGGAGAACTTGGCACACCACCAGACGGGTTCCCGAAACAAGTTCAGGCGGCTATCTTAAAAGGCGTCGAACCGTTGACGGAACGTCCGGGTAAGATGATGGAACCGCTCAACTTTGATGCCATCAAACATGAACTGTTCGAAAAGCTGGAACGTCCGGTGACGGAGTTCGATGCGTTGGCTTACGCCCTGTACCCAAAAGTCTTCCTCGATTACAGTTCATATGTCGAGCGATACGGTGATATCTCAGTTCTCGATACGAGTACATTCTTCCACGGCATGCGTTTAGGTGAGACGATCGAAGTCGAGATCGAGCGCGGGAAAACCTTATACCTGAAGCTGATTCAAGTCGGTCAACCAAACGATCATGGTGTCCGTGTCATCTATTATGAGATGAACGGTGTACCACGTGAAGTCGAAGTGAAGGATATCAGCATCAAGGAAAGTTCATCCAGCCGTCCGAAAGCGGATCGTTCGAATCCGAAACAGATTGGTGCTTCGATGCCGGGCAGCGTCTTGAAAGTCCTCGTTGAGCCGGGAACACGCGTCCGTAAAGGCGAACAGTTACTCGTAACGGAAGCGATGAAGATGGAAACGACGATTCAAGCGCCGGAAGACGGTGAAATCAGAGCCGTCCATGTAAAAGAAGGCGA
The DNA here is from genome assembly GCF_018618795.1 of Exiguobacterium sp. s192. Classification (NCBI taxonomy): domain Bacteria; kingdom Bacillati; phylum Bacillota; class Bacilli; order Caryophanales; genus Exiguobacterium; species Exiguobacterium sp. s192. Next base: position 258,312 of record NZ_JACSMS010000001.1, read on the forward strand.
AGCGATTGCAGGTCAAGATTTATTGATTGAATTCATCTGACACGCAGTGCAAAAAAGTAAGAAATCATAATGACGTTAAACAGGCGAAACGCATGGCGGATTGCCTGTTTTTCGTTCATTTTCAACTTTCAGGGAGGAACGACTATGAACATCATTTGTTGGATTCGGAGTGATTTTCGAATCGAGGACAATCATATGTTGGCGCAAGCCACGCACTATCTCGAAGAGAACGAGCAGGCAAACGTCGAGTTCGTGTTTTGGATCAATCCGGAGTACATCGGGGAGTACGATGCCCGGCAACAATATTTTTTCCAAGCGCTTGAACAGTTTGCGAAGACATGTAAGACAAGCGGTATGCCGATTCGGTTTATTGAAGGGACGGAAACAGACTTTTTAGAGGCGACGGAGATGGCTGACGTTCTGCTGTTTAATGCAGAATACGTGGAACCGTTCAAGACACGGGATGACGCAATCATCAAAAAACGCGGTGAGAAGAAGACAGAACGACTGCTCGATCGGCATTTGCTTCACCCTCATGCCGTTAAGAAAAACGATGGCTCGTATTATAAAGTCTTCACGCCATACAAAAATGCCTTTCTCAAAAAAGAGTTGCCAAAACCGTATCCGGTCGACCTCAAGCGTCTGCAGGAACGTTATCAAAAGCGTCGGCAAAATAATGCGTTCATGCTGGAATACTTTAAACAGGCGGAATCGGACATCGATTTTAAACCCGGTGAAGAACAGGCGAAGAAGCGGTTGAAGCAGTTCCTGAAGACTAGCCTGGCATCGTATGAAGAGCAACGGGATCTTCCGGCTGTTGATGGCACGAGTTTAATGTCACGTTATCTGCGGACCGGAGAGATTGGGATTCGGACGATTTTTGAGGCGGTCAGCCAGGAGAAGGATTCGAAAGGGAAACAAACCTATATCACGGAGCTGATTTGGCGCGAATTTTACTATACGATTCTGTTACATTATCCAGAAGCTAAGCGTCTTCCGGTCAATGAGCAGTATACGCAAATCAAGTGGGAAGAGGATGAAAAAGGATTTAAAGCCTGGTCGGAAGGCAAAACCGGTTATCCGATCGTCGATGCCGCGATGCGGCAACTGAATACGACTGGATGGATGCATAATCGTCTCCGGATGATCGTCGCCTCCTTTTTGACCAAGGACCTGCTGATCGACTGGCAAAAAGGAGAACGGTACTTTCAACAAAAACTGGTCGACTATGAGGCCGCCTCGAATATCGGAGGCTGGCAGTGGGCGGCGTCGGTCGGAACGGATGCCGTTCCATACTTCCGAGTTTTTAATCCGACGACCCAGTCGAAGAAGTTTGATAAGGATGGAACGTTCATCCGTAACTATTTGCCGGAAATTAAGGATTTACCGAAAACGTCGATTCATGAACCGACGGAACAACAACGAAAAGATTACGATTATCCCATGCCAATCGTCGATCATGACATGGCACGGAAGCGTGCGATTGCCCGTTTTAAAGAATGAAAGAAATCAATAGACGGCAACAGGGGACGGATTATAAAATCCGCCCCCTGTTGCGTATACCGGCCGACGATTCAGCCGGCGATTTTTTAGAACTCTGAAAAAAGATCAATGCAATCGGGAATCTGTTTTTCGTGTCCGGAAAGCATGATATGCGAGATACGAAATGACACCGAAGTAACACGTGATCAAGAATGCGTGCAACAACGGAACGTAAGTGGCGTGACCACCTAAGACGATCCAGGCACCGGTCGCGACCTGACAAGAGATGAAGAAGGTCGCAAACCACATAGCAGTCCGTGTCGTCCGATGTTTCAGGCGGATTGCCATGAAGTGAACGAACAACGTATAGAAAAACAAGAGTCCGGCGAGTATCCGGTGAATCATTTGCACCCAGGCTTCAAACGTCATGGTCGGTTGTTCGCAAACCGGCCAGCCGACACAGGCATATGTAGCACCGACGTGGCGGACAAACGCGCCGGTATACACGACGATTAGTGTATAAACCAATAAGCCGTACAGAAGTTTACGCAAGAATGCTGGGACAGATTCCCTGAATTCTCGACCGGGACGTTCCATGATCAATATCGTTAAGATGAGAAGGGAAGCGAAGGAAATCAGTGAGATTCCGAAATGCAACGCCATGACCAGATCGGACTGTTGCCAGACGACTGCTCCTGCACCAACGATGGATTGAATCAACATGAAAATAAAGGCTAGGAAAGCGAAGATTTTTATATCTAGACGCTCCTTGAATGCGACGAGTGTCCATAGGCAAAGCGCGATGATCAATAATCCGACGACACCTGTCACGGCACGGTGACTATATTCAATCATCGTTTCGACACTAGGGTTGGTTGGAATCAATTCACCGTGACAGAGCGGCCAGTCCGTTCCGCACCCGTTACCTGAATCGGTTTTTGTGACAGTCCCCCCCATGAGGAGAACAATCATCATCGTGAATGTCACGAATGCTGAAAAGATCGAAAGTTTTCGATTCAAGACGCAGACACCACCTTTCTGGAAAAATACAAGATACTTGAAATACCTAGCAATAGTATCGCATAAAAAATATCGAAACGCTTGCAATCTTTTAGAAGAACGCTATTCTAATATTAGGTAAATATGGTGAACTGTGAGGTAAATCACATAGATTTCACATTTTGTTCATTATGTCGAAAGTATTTTCATACGTCACGACCTTGAATATGTGGTATCTTTTATAGAGAAAAGGACGTTTCGTGGCGTGTCTGTGTTATTTCTGTGAAGAAAATGCGTGTACCATGCGTACAGAGAGAACACAGGCGGTTAGAAGGAGGAAACAACATGGCGAAAGTAAATGGGGAGACCCTGGACATCATGATCGAGCAATCGGATCAACCGACGTTCAAGGACTATGTCACCCTAGCAAAGATGGGAATCGTCCGTGCGAATCTCATCACCGTCTTCGCAGGTTATGTCGTGGCAGCATCGTACTTAACGGATGATGTTCTACTCTATTTGTGGCAGACGAAGTTGACGTTATTGTGGACACTTCTTGGAAGTGGACTGGTCATTGCCGGTAGTTGTTACCTCAATAACTACATCGACCGTGACATTGATTATAAGATGGAACGGACGATGGGGAGACCGAGTGTGACCGGTAAGATGGACGGGCAACGGATATTGGCATTAGGGCTTGGTATACTGGCTACCGGTACCATCCTTTTGTTAATCGTTAACCATGTCGCAGCAGTTTTCGGATTGATTGGATCGTTTGTCTACGTCGTCATCTACACGATGTGGCTGAAGCGGACGCATACGATCAATACGGTCGTAGGTGGTATATCTGGAGCAGTGCCACCGATCATTGGATTTGCGGCAGTCACTCCGACACTTCATATCGATGCATGGATTTTATTTCTCATCATGTTCGTATGGCAACCGCCTCACTTCCTTGCGCTCGCCATGAGACGGACGGAAGAGTACCGGGCTGCCGGTATTCCAATGTTACCTGTCGTCAATGGTTTTGCAATCACGAAACGACAAATTGTATGGTGGATCGCAGTTTTAGTTCCATCATCACTCCTTCTCGCGCACTACGGCATCATTTATATGCTTGTCATGGCAGTGCTTGGCGGATACTGGCTCTACATGGGATTGAAAGGTCTCAAAATCAAGGAAGAACAAGCTGAGATTAAGTGGGCTTCGAAGATGTTTTTCTTCTCGCTCTTCTACTTCACGGCTTGGATCGTGACGGTCGTACTCGTTTCTCTCTAAAACGATTTGACATATTCACGAACATCAGCAAGAAAGAAAAAAATTGGGGAAAAGAAAGTGGGGATGGTTGTGAAAAAATCAGGAAAAATGCTCTTCCGGCTTCTTCCGATCGGTTTGATGGCATTGTTGTTATCAGGTTGTGGAATCCCGGAATTGTCCGCACTACAGCCTCGCGGGGAAGGCGCACAAATGCAACTTGAGATCATTAAGCTCAGCTTATGGGTCATGTTGTTTGTCCTTGCGATTGTAGCAGTCATCTATATTTACGTACTTATGAAATTCCGTCGTAAAGCTGGAGACAACACAGTTCCAAAACAAGTTGAAGGGAATCATACGCTCGAGATCATCTGGACGGTCATTCCAATCCTCTTGTTAGTCGTCCTTGCTGTACCGACGATCAAAACGACAGTCGAATTAGCAGATGCAAAAGAAGCGAAGAAAAATGAAGTCATCAACGTTACGGCAAACCTTTACTGGTGGGAATTTGAATACCCGGATAAAGGCGTTTCGACAGGACAAGAACTTGTCATCCCAGTCGGCAAACGAGTTGCTGTCAACCTGACATCAAAAGACGTCATTCACTCATTCTGGGTACCTGCACTTTCAGGTAAAACAGATACAAACCCAGGTCTTGAGAATGAAATGTGGTTACAAGCACAAGAAGCCGGTACATACTACGGTAAATGTGCGGAGTTATGTGGACCATCACACGCATTGATGGACTTTAAAGTCATCGCACTTGAGCAGGACGAGTACGACGCATGGCTTAAAGACATGAAAACAGCAAAAGAAGCAGAAACAAAACAGCTTGATGCGAAAAACGAAAAGAACTGGACAACAGGCGAGCAAGTCTATGCACAAAACTGTCTCAGTTGTCACGGCGGCGGGAAAGTCGCGCCGAGCTTAACAAACTTTGGTGATCGTGAGCGTATCGCAGGATACCTTGATCATGACAAAGAAAATCTCGAAAAATGGATTCGCGATCCACAAAAAGAAAAACAAGGAACGAAAATGCCTGGTTTCTCTGAGGATCAGATCAGCGATGACGAGTTAAGCGAGTTGGCAGACTATCTATTGGACAAGAAGCTCCAATAATATTTAAGGGGGAATCATAGTGGGGACACATACTATGGGTATGCCGAAGAAAAAAAGCGGCATCATGGACTGGCTAACGACAGTCGACCATAAAAAAATCGGGGTTCTCTACATCATGTCCGGATTGTTTTTCCTTCTGGTCGGTGGCGTAGAAGCCTTAATGATTCGTTTTCAGCTGATTAAACCGATGAACGATTTCGTCAGCGGTGAGTTATTTAACCAGTTGATCACGATGCACGGTACGACGATGATCTTCCTGGCAGCGATGCCGATGTTGATCGGGTACATGAACGCAGCTGTACCATTACAAATCGGGGCGCGCGACGTTGCCTTCCCGTTTTTGAACGCACTTGGTTTTTGGTTGTTCTTCTTCGGGGGAGTGCTCTTGAACCTATCATGGTTCTTCGGCGCAGCACCAAACGCAGGATGGACTGCGTATGCACCACTTTCAACGGTTCCAGAATCACTTGGTGTTGACTTCTACGCACTTGGATTACAGATTTCTGGTTTCGGTACATTAATGGGGGGGATCAACTTCCTCGTTACGATTTTAAACATGCGTGCTCCAGGTATGAAACTGATGCGGATGCCGTTGTTCACTTGGACAGCATTCGTTGCTTCTGCCTTGATCGTTTTCGCTTTCCCACCACTTACGGTCGGATTATTCCTCTTGACGTTTGAACGGTTGTTCGGAGCTCATTTCTTTGATCCGGCAGCGGGTGGTAACATCGTCATCTGGGAACACCTTTTCTGGATTTTCGGTCACCCGGAAGTTTATATCTTGATTTTACCGGCCTTCGGTATCTTCTCAGAAATCATTCCTACTTTTGCCCGTAAACGTCTCTTCGGTTATACGACGATGGTCTTTGCGACAATGTTGATCGGTTTCTTAGGATTCATGGTTTGGGTTCACCACATGTTCACAGTCGGTCTCGGTCCTGTTGCGAACGCAATCTTCGCGGTTGCGACAATGGCGATTGCCGTTCCGACCGGGGTCAAGATATTCAACTGGCTCTTTACACTGTGGGGCGGTAAACTGACGTTCCCAGTTGCGATGTTGTATTCGGTTGCCTTCATTCCATCGTTCCTCGTTGGTGGTATGACCGGTGTCATGCTTTCTGTTGCACCAGCCGATTATCAGTACCATGACAGTTATTTCGTAGTTGCCCACTTCCACTACGTTATCGTCGGTGGGGTTGTCTTTGGTCTCTTCGCTGGTCTTTACTACTGGTTCCCGCTCATGTTCGGGAAACAGCTGAACGAATTCTGGGGTAAAATTCAATTCTGGTTGTTCTTCATCGGCTTCCACTTGACGTTCTTCCCGCAACACATTCTCGGTCTGACAGGAATGCCACGTCGTGTCTTCACGTACTTGCCAAACCAAGGCTGGGAAACAATGAACTTGCTGTCGTCAATCGGGGCAGGCTTCATGGGTGTCTCGACAATCGTATTGGTTGTTTCGATTGCAGCGGCATTGATGTCAAAAGAGTACGTCAAACGTGACGTTTGGGGAGATGGACGGACACTTGAGTGGACGCTTCCTGTCCCAACACCAGAATATAACTTTGCACAAACACCACTTGTCAAAGGACTTGACACATACTGGCTCGAAAAAATGGCAGGAAACAAAACCGTTTCCGTTTCGGAAGAAGTTGGCGATATCCACATGCCAAATAACACGATTCTGCCGTTCGTCATGTCAGTCGGTCTATTCCTCGCAGGTCTCGGATTTATTCTTCGCCTGGACTACGGAACAGTCGGTCTCGTCGTTGCGTTGATCGGTCTCGCTACGACACTCGTTGCGATGTTCCTCCGTTCATGGATTGACGATGAAGGATACTACATTCCAAAATCCGTCATCGAAGAAGATCTACGCCTTGAAGCTGAAAAGGAGGCGAAGTAAGATGGGACATCATTCAGTTCCAAATAACCCGATCACGGGTATTCCGGATCATGTTGAAAAAGCAACACTTGAGGGTAAGAATAAATATGTAGCCTTCTGGTTCTTCCTTGGTGGAGAGACAACATTGTTTGCCTCTCTGTTCGGGACGTACATCGGGTTGCATAACTCGGGTGCGAAAGAAGGATTACGCAGTTACGATATTTTTGAAATGGGTCTTGTCTTCATCATGACAATGCTCCTTCTCACAAGTTCACTGACAAGTGTCCTTGCGATGATGGCGATGAAACGTAATGATGTGAAGAAGATGAAAATGTGGTTGATCATCACACTTGTTCTTGGATTAGCGTTCTTAGCGGGTGAGATTTATGAGTTTAATCATTACTACCACATCGGTCATACGTTTACGTCAAGTGCCTTTGGATCAGCATTCTACACACTTGTCGGATTCCACGGGGCACACGTCTTGTTTGGTCTTCTCTGGATCACGACATTACTCGTCCGTAACTGGAACCGCGGTATCACAGTCGTGAACGCACCAAAGTATTATGTTTCAAGTCTTTACTGGCACTTCATTGACGTCGTCTGGGTCTTTATCTTCTCAGTCGTCTACCTCATGGGGATGGTGAAATAAGATGGAAAAACACGAACCGCAACTGACACGTAATCAAATGGAGCTCGAGATGAAAGCAGACCGCAGCCGCGAGATGCAACTTCAACTCACAAGCTTTGCCTTGATGATCTTCCTGACGTTGATCGCCTTTGGTGCGGTCATGGCAGAACTCATGCCTCACTGGGCAGCCGGTGGGTTCTTGATCATCATGGCGATCGTGCAAGTCTATCTTCAACTTTATATGTTCATGCATATGAACAATAAAGGGAACACATGGATTAAAGTCATGATGGCACTTGGGATCTTCGTCGCCTTGACGATTGTCGCGACACTCCGTCTTTTAATCTGGTAATAAATTGTGACCATTCTGCTAACGTTTAGCAGGATGGTCTTTTATTTTAGAATCGTTTTATGAGAAACCTTTACAATGAAATAGGGGAACGGTAATCTTAATCTGTAGGAAAAAGGAACGGGGTGAGAAATGTGTTAGGCAACTTAAGGGGATCTTTATCACAATTTGACTGGACGGTTTTGTGGAGTCCGTATTATGCTTTACTGTTGATTGGAATCTATATTTTTTATGCAGTCGTGACGGAAAAAATTCGTCGACCGGATGAGGCGGAGACAACGCTTGGTCAGAAATTTTCCATGTTGGCTGCTTTGGTAGTATATTACATTGGTTTTGGTAGTCCGCTCGATGTAATGGCGCATATTACGTTCTCAGCGCATATGTTGCAGATGGTATTCGTCTATATGGTGGCACCGCCACTGTTGATGCTGGCGATTCCTGGATGGGTATTCAAACGCTTGTTTGAAGTCCCTTATCTTGGACGAGTATTACGGTTCTTTATCTTGCCATTGATTGCATTGGTCGTATTTAATTCACTGTTTACGTTTTACCATATGCCTTTCATTTTTGATTATGTCCTGACGAATTACACGGTGCACCGGATTTTCCACGGGGCATTGATTTTCCTCAGCATGACGATGTGGTATCCGATCATCGCACCGGTGAACGAGGAAGACAGTTTATCGGATTTGAAGAAGATGGTCTATATCGTCGCCAATGGCGTCTTGTTGACACCAGCCTGTGCCTTCATGATCTTTAGTCAAAGTTTTCAATATGAAGCCTATCAAGATCCGGCGACGTTCGCAAAAGTTCTTGCGTATTGTATGCCAAACAATGATGTAAGTGGACTTGATATGGAGCGTTTGTTCGGAACAACAAAAGACCTGCTGGAAGACCAACGTTTTGGTGGCGTATTGATGAAGCTTGGTCAAGAGCTGGTATACGGATTGTTCTTTGGACTTACGTTCTTCACATGGGTGAGACGTTCTAAAAGTACTGCTGTCGATGAAGGTATGTCCTTCTCGCCAAAAGCGGATTAAATTGGGGGAAGTTGGAACATGAGTTATTTGCCGTTGATTTGTGTCACGTTGATCGTCATCAGCGCGATTTTCGTAGCGATTGGATGGTTCTTGATTGCTCAGACGCGTCGGAACATGAAAGCACACCAATTCGTCATGACGATTGCTGCTGCTTTAGCACTGTTATTTTTCATCATGTATGCGTTACGGACAATCTTGTTAGGGAACACCGCCTTTGGCGGACCGGACACGATTAAACCGTATTACACAGGATTTTTAATCTTCCACATCATTTTAGCGACATCGGGTGGCGTGCTTGGATTGATGGCTCTCTTTTATGCGTACAAGAAAAACTTCACGCGTCATCGTAAAATCGGTCCCAAAGCTTCTGTCATCTGGTTCTTGACCGCGATTACAGGAGTCATCGTCTACTGCCTCCTCTATGTGGTGTATGAGCCGGGAGAGACGACAAACGTGTTTCGGGCAATCTGGAACCACTAAGGAGGTCATGACTTGAAGAAAAACAGTTATTTGACGGTTGCAGCAGCTGTCTTGATTCTCATTGCGGCAGCCGGTGGCTACTATTACTTTTTCATGAAAGAAAAATTACCTGTCATCGCAGAACCGACTCCATTTGAATTGACGAATGCGGTGGATGGGAAACAGTTTAATTCCGAAGACGGAAAGGTGAAGGTCTTAACCTTCTTCTACTCCAACTGTCCGGACATCTGTCCCCTGACACTAAATGACTACCGGAAGTTAGAGAAACAGTTACGGGCGGAAGAGTTGTACGGCTCGGACGTCGAACTTGTCGCCGTGACCGTTGACCCGAAAGTCGACACACCAAAAGTCTTAAAAAAATATGCGTCCAACTTTGAAGCCAATGCGGAAGGGTGGAAGGTGTTGACAGGAGATGGCGTCGTCATTGACCGTCTGACCCGTCAGTTGAATTTTTATTACTCTAAAGCGGAAAGCGGCTTAGTGACGCACGGAACACAAATGTTCATTCTTGATCGAGACAACAAAGTCCGGGCGATTTCATCGATGGCGAAGACGCCGGATGAACCGGTCGACTTAGAGGAAGTTATGACATCGGTCAAACAACTTGCGAAGGAGTGAAGACGATGGTTGAACACTATGACGTACAAGGTGAGGTAACGGTAGCGGTTCAAGCGATTGAAGAGTTGTTATTATGTACGGTCGTTGATTTTGGAGGATCCGTCATCCGGATCAAACGATTGTCGCAAGATACCATCTCATTCAGCATGAAGGTCAGCGTCGCACCGGCACAGCTTCCTGCGTTATACCATCACTTACGGGAACAGGTGAACTTACAGCTCGGCGAAGATGTCTTGGATTATCTCCAGTTGATTGCGAAATGAAAAGGGACGAGGGGGACGGATGCTAAAACCGTCCCCCCTCGTCTCTTTTTTACATTCATGTCTATAAAAAAAACCAAAGTCCACTGGGAGGCGGACTTTGGCAAGATAACTTATTTTTCGAGTGTTTCGAGTAGTGCCGTCAAACGACGTTCGCAGTCTTTGACGATTTCCGGAGGGAACTCCTCATCGTACTCGACACCGTGCGGGTAATAATGTTTTCCGAGAAGAGGCGTCAGCATCCGAACGACAGCGTGACGGTCTTCGAGTTCACCTTGAATCGCGTAAACCGGAACGCGAAGATAAAAGACTTCTCCCGTAGATTGTTTTTCGTATTTCATGTCATACATGGCACGTTCATAATCCCATTGTCCTTCCCGAACAAAACGATGATGATCCATGATCGTTTCGAGTAACCCGAACTTAATTTCCTTGCCTTCGATTCCGAACTTTTCAAACTTCATGTGTGAATCCCCCTATACCCCAGTTTGCTAGTGTACACTAGTCTTTCCAAGCTATCATACCATAATGAATGAACGGATAAAGAAAAAGTTGTGAAGTCAATTTGAAGAATTCATGAACTTCCGTATTTCCGTTCGACATATTCGAGAATCGTATCGGGCGCATGAATTCCGAGATGATTTAAACCTTCTCCGCCAAAAAACACATTAAATTCGAGGACATAAATGTGATCGTCCCGGAAGATCAGGTCAAATCCAGCGTGGTCGATGTCGAGTCGTTTCGCCAATGCCAAAACGAAATCAAGTGCCTCCTGTGGAATGTTCTCGAAATCAAGGACACCGCCTTGGGCGACATTGTTCAAAAATTGGGCGCCTCCGACACGCCAGTAAGCAGCAAGAACCTTGTCGCCGATGACGACAACGCGGAGATCCTTCTCATTCGGGATGTATTCTTGAATATAAAACGTCTCATGCGACGCGACATACTTGTCCCAATCGGCTTGATCCTTAATCAGGTGGACACCTTGTCCCATCGAACTGCGGACCGTCTTCGCGACGAAGGGGAACGAAAACTCCTCCAGCACCCGTGTGACCGTAAACTCGTTTTTTCCATAGATGCCGGTTCGCGGAATATTCTCGGGAATGACGGTCTGGAAGATACGGGTCATTTCAATCTTATCGTGCCCAAGATGGAATGTGGCCGCCGAAGGGAAGATTGGTTTCTTCATCCCGTAGATGATGGAATGGATCTGCCAATATTCCGGGAACAAAATCACGTCAGCTTGAGCGATTTTGCCGAGTGAATCAAAATGATAATCGGACTTCGCATGTTCGGTTTTAATCCCGATCGTGCGGAACATGTTAAATGATAAAAATTGCATACAATTCATTCCTTCCTTCTGAACAAATTATACACAATTCAGCGTGCTAGGAGCGAGATAAATGTTATGATATGATGGTTAAGTCAAGGAGGAGATTCGTTGTGATATATTCAGATAAAACGATAGACCTCATCAACGCAGCGGAAGACCTTGCACACTCTCTCTCGCAAAGCGAAACAGGTCAAGCATATAGATTAGCGAAACAAGCGCGTGCGAACTCAAGGCAGGCGCAGGACGTGATTCGTGACTTTAACCGGATCAAAGAAGAATATGAATTGGTCCAACGGTTTGGCCGGTATCATCCGGACTACCAAACGATCACGAAAAAGGTGCACGAAATCAAACGCGCGCTTGATCTGCAAGAGGAGGTCGCCGTGTTCAAAAAAGCAGAGAAGCAACTCGAAACCTTACTTGGACAAGTGAGCCTCGTCCTTGCTGGGCAAGTCTCGCCCCAAATCAAAGTCCCGACAGGCAATCCATTTTTCGATCAAGGATGTGCGGGCGGATGTTCGACAGGTGGAAGTTGCAGCTGTAGCGGCTAATCGCTGAAAAAGGGAGGAACGGTGTTGTGATCAAGGATCGGATTGGACTCATCGTCTATGTCAATGCGTTGAAGGCGTCGCGTCAGTTACGCCGTTTCGGGAATGTCTATTTCACTTCAAAACGTGAACGGTACGTTTTCTTATATGTTGATCTTGATCAACACGAACAAGTAATTGAACGGATTACGGCCTTGCCGTTCGTCGAGAACGTGTTGCGTTCGGAGCGACCGTTCATCATCGAGACATACGCCAATAAAAAAGGTAAGATGCAGGAAGAAGTTTAACTGGTGGAGCGATGAGGACATCCTCGTCGCTCCTTTTTGAAAGGAAGGAACAGGATGCGAGTCATATCAGGGGAACGAAAAGGCATGCGAATCAAAGCTGTGCCAGGAGATCAAACAAGACCAACGACGGATAAGGTCAAGGAATCCTTATTTAATGTCATCGGTCCTTATTTCAACGGGGGAAAAGCACTCGATTTATTTGCCGGAAGCGGCGGACTCGGAATTGAAGCGTTATCACGGGGATGTGAGGAAGCGGTTTTCGTCGATCAACAGTTCAAGGCGATTCAGACCATTAAGGAGAATCTTGCGACGACACGCCTGACGGACCGCAGCCGCGTTTTGAAAAAAGATGTTACGGTCGCTTTGGCGGAATTGGCGTCAGAAGAGCCGTTCAAGTTGATTTTCCTTGATCCGCCGTATGCCAAAGAACAATTGGCGGACCAAGTCGCCTACATAGAGCAACATGACATGCTGACGGATAACGGGGTCATCATCTGCGAACATGGTTCGGAGACGGAACTGCCGGACCAAATTGGTCGTTTGAGTGTCATCAAACGGCTCCGCTACTCGACAGTCATCTCCATCACATTATATGAGTTTACAGAACTGGAGGAAAACGCATGAAACGAATTGCCATCTGTCCCGGTAGTTTTGATCCGATTACGAACGGGCATCTCGATATCATTGAACGCGCCGCACCGATTTTTGACGAAATCATCGTCGCCGTCCTCAACAACTCCTCAAAGCAACCGCTGTTTTCGGTCAAGGAACGGATGGAGCTGATCTCTGAAGTGACAGAACACCTGCCGCACATCAAGGTTGATTCCTTTGACGGGCTGCTCGTGGATTATGCTGCTGAAGTCGGAGCCAATGCCATCGTACGTGGATTACGGGCCGTGTCGGATTTTGAATACGAAATGCAGGTTGCTTCAATCAATAAAAAGATGAACGATCAGATTGAGACGTTGTTCATGATGACGAACAACCAGTATTCTTTTTTGAGTTCATCGATTGTCAAGGAAGCCGCGAAATACGGGGCATCGGTGGCAGGACTTGTTCCGCCCGTCGTCGAGGAGGCGTTACGTCATAAATACAGCAAAGGGGAATTGAAATGAAGGCATGGAAACCGGCTTTAGCGGCGATCCTCGCTGCCATGATCGCTTTTTTTGTCCCGCTACCTTATTTTATTTCGTATCCGGGAGATGCGACGTCGACCGAACAATTAATCGATGTCGAGGGCGCAACAAAAGAACCGGGTGATTTGATGATGTTGACGATTGCCCAGCGTCGGGCGACCCCTTATTTTCTCGTCGAAAGCCTGTTCCTGCCGTTTGCTGAACGTTCAAGTGTCAGCGACTACCTCTACGATGGCGAGTCGGATAACCAGTACGAGAAGCGTCAGAAACTCTACATGGAAGAAGCCCAGCATAATGCGACAATCGAAGGGTATGAATTAGCCGGAGAAAAAGTAGCCGTCGATTTTAAAGGGATTTACGTATCAGGTGTCATTCCGGGAGGACCGGCGGAAGGGAAATTAAAAGCCGGGGATCAACTGGTTTCGGTGGACGGGAAGTCCATCACGTCGTTAAATGACTTCATGAAGACCATCAGTGCCAAAAAGGCCGGGACACAAGTCGATTTGACGTTGCTGCGAAACAAGAAGGAGCAAAAGACGACAGTTGCGGTCAACCGGTTGACAAAAGAGTCGGAACGGGTCGGACTCGGGATTTATGAACCACTCCCGATGTCGGCTGTCCAAACGAATCCGGACATCGATTTTAATGTCGAAGATGTCGGGGGTCCATCCGCCGGCATGATGTTCACGCTTGAAATTTACGATCAATTGACAGACGGGGATTTGGCGAAAGGATATAAAATTGCCGGAACCGGAACGATTGAAGAAGGTGGAAAAGTCGGACCAATCGGCGGTGCGTGGCAGAAAGTCGTGGCTGCGGATGAAGCCGACGCGGAAATCATGTTCGTTCCAGCCGGCGCCAACTATAAAGAGGCTAAACCATCCATTAAAAAAATCGAGACGAAGATGAAACTCGTCCCGATTAAAACGGTGGAAGAAGCGATTGATTATTTGGAAGCCTTACCGGAAAAATAAGCAAAGCGGCGGTGTTCTTCCAAGTCACTGTAACGAGCCAAGGGCACAGCGTACGCTGCTGTGACTTGGCTCTCTTTGATGAGCCAAGGATGTTTCGAAAACGTCGAGACGACCGGAATACGTGTTTTGATGTCGCGTAAAGCGGCACGACCCCGATCGTTAAATGCAAGGGGACGAACATACTCCACTTGATCAAACGCCAGATCTTCCATTTCACGAGTTGTGGTCGACGTCAGCAAGTAGATCAGGGCACGTTGCAGGCTCGTCCGGGTATATCGCCGTGTTTTGACGTAAGCAAGAAAATCTTCGAAAGTAGCGGCCTGCCGGGCGCCTTCGATCAGACGCGGGGCGAGTGAAGCATCAATACCGTTGAATTGCATTAAATCAACGAGACTGGTTGTCAGAAGACGATGGCGGAGGAAAGGATAGTAGACATCAAAAGAGGCAAAGACGGCTTCCTGGAGCACGTCAGCAGTTGCGCCCGGTAAACCGACCAACGATTGGTGTTTCATGTAATAAGCACGAATCGCTGTTGCACTCATGATGTCCCCGACTGACAGATCATGATAGCCGCTGCCGATTCGTTTTGTCGTATGAAGCGTGATGCTTGACGCTGCCCGGGCGTAATAATAACCAAGCGTATTGTTTGGCGTCGTCAAATCAAGCGTCGTCGTCATGGCCGCAAAAGCCTGACTTGCCGCCGTTGCGGAAGACAATCCATTGGCCAATCCTTGTTGGACCAAGGCTTGGTACTGTGGAGTTGCTTCATGATGTTCAGTAGCCGCTTGGATGAAGGGAGCGATGTCACCGCACTCGCTACCGAAGGACAACGTCTGTGCCCCAATCGTCTCGGCGATCGTCACTCCGCCGCTTGCAAAGCGGTCAGCACGTTGGACGGCAAAGTAGAAAGGAAGTTCCAGAACAAGGTCGATTTCGCCGCTTGCGACTGCTGCTTGAGCCCGGGACCACTTGTCCGTGAAGGCGGGTTCCCCGCGTTGCATAAACGTTCCGCTCATGATGGCGACGATCAAATCAGCACCGGTTTCCTGCCGGGCGATTTTCGCTTGGTAAAGGTGTCCGTTGTGAAACGGATTGTACTCAGAAATAATTGCTGTCATTCTCATGAAACTTTCTCCTTTGCAAACCGAATTAAGTGCGGTAATATGGATGAAGACGTCCAAAAGTGTTCGTTCTCTAGCGATTTCAGTGTAAAGAAAAAACATTGACAAAACAAGATGTCCTCTCTATAATTCATATTGTTGCAATTGAGGTGATTCGGATGAAATGGTCCCTGATGCAATTGAATAAATTGCGCAATCTGGGTCAACTTCAGGTTAACGAGACGATTGAGCTTCCTGAGCTCATCGCCCTCCATCCGGATATCCGGGCGGTGCAACCTGTGCACGTTCGTGCAAATGCATCGTTTACATCGAATCAATTAATATTCAATCTCCGGATTACAGGCGAAATGACGCTTCCGGATGCCCGGACGCTGAATGACGTCGCGTACCCGTTCGAGATTGAATCGATCGAGTCATTCCTGCTCGAAGTTGATGCTGTTCCGGTTGATTCGGACGACATCAATTTACCGAACGGGAATACGGTTGATCTTCAACCACTCGTGCAAGAATTGATTTTACTTCATGTGCCAGTGCAAGTGCATGGGGATGATGAAGAAAATCAGTTGGTTCAAGGGGAAGGCTGGACGGTTCTTTCAGAAGAAGCGCCAGAAGAAGCTGAACCAAAAATTGATCCGCGACTTGCGGGTCTCGCTCAGTTCTTTAAAAAGGATCAGGATTCCTAATCTTTTCATAAAGGCGAGTGTATTTTTTCAAGGAGGTGGACAACGATGGCAGTACCATTCCGCAGAACGTCGAAAACACGCAAACGTCTTCGCCGTACTCATTTCAAACTCCGTGTACCAGGTATGGTCGAGTGCCCAAACTGTGGTGAAATGAAACTTTCACACCGCGTTTGTAAAGCATGTGGCTCGTACAAAGGTAAAGAAATCGTCAGCAAGTAAGCTGAATGATCGGTATAAAAGCGACCTAAGAATCGAGCAATCGGTTTGACAGGTCGCTTTTTTTGATGAAAAAAGGAGCGTGGGCGTATGAGTACAATCGGAATCATCGGAGCGGGATCCATCGGGTTATTAATCGCTTCCTACTTATCAGAGCAGCATGAGGTAACCGTTTATACGCGGCAGACGGAAGATCGGAATGTCCGCATCATCAGGGACGGAACAGCCAGCCAACCGGTGGAGGTTCGACCACTCGATCAATTCGAGTCGCAAGACTTGGTATTCGTGACGACAAAGTCGTATGATATAAAAAGTGTGATTCCATATTTAATGACCGAGACGACACCGGTCCTATTTTTGCAAAACGGGATGGGGCATGTGACGCAAGTCGAACAGGTGTCGCATGCTTTGTTCGGCATCGTGGAGCACGGTGCCATGAGAACCGGGAAATATGAAGTCCGGCATACCGGAGTTGGACGCATTCGCTATGGACAGGCATTTTTGCCGATGCTCGAGGATGGTCCGTTACATTTTGAACATGTACCGGATATCGAATCGGTCATGTTGACGAAATTGTTCATGAACGCTGTCATCAATCCACTCACGGCCTACCACCGGATCACAAACGGACAATTACTCGAGGAACCGTACGCGTCTAAAGCGCATGCTTTATTTGAAGAGTTGCGCCATGTTTTTCCGCAACATGACATATCGTATGCGGAAATTGAACAGGTCATGCAGCGTACCGGACTGAACCGTTCATCGATGCTGCAGGATATCGAACAGGGGAGAAGGACGGAGATTGATCCGATTGTCGGATATGTTCTGGAACGAGCCGTGACACCGACGCCCTTATTGACGTTTTATTTTGAACAGATTACATCTCAGGAAAAAAGAGGGGATTCCATGTGACATTGTTTATAATCTTCCCAATCTTTAGTTTGGTTGTTTTCTATATGATTTTTTTCATGGTGTTTCGAACACACCAAAAAGCACTTCGACTTGCACTGGATGTCGGCACATTTGTCGTCCTCTACGGGATTCATGTCGCATTGATTGCCTTGACCGGTCAAAACTACTTAGGATGGTTGTTGATTGCCATTCTCCTCATCTTTGCAGTCAATGCCTTATGGCAACGAATCCAACAAGTGGATGTTGATTACTTACAGATGATTCGACATAGTTGGCGCATCACGATTTTGATTGCCCTGCCTGTCCAGCTGATGCTGTTTGGGATCGGAATCCGTCAACTGTTCATTCATTGATCTTGTCAGAAAGAAGGGATTTTGTTTGAAGGTACAACCATTTCATGCTCTGTATGCAGAAGATTCATTGATGCATCGAGCATCACAACCGGAATTTTCGAAATACGTGGATCATCTTGGAGAAGAAGGGATGTTCGCGCGTAGCGAACACCTCAAGCACCGGGAATACCCGCATCTCAGTTTGCTGGTGGACGAGCTGAATCGACAAAACCCTCAGTTGAGTGAGAGGCTGAGAGGACAACTCGAACGTCTGCGCACCGGAGAGGCGCAGGTCGTGATTACCGGTCAACAGACCGGCATTCTCGGCGGTCCACTGTATGCTGTTTATAAGCTGTTAACCTGTCTAAAGGTTGCACGCGAAACGGAGGAACTGCTCGACATTCCGGTCCTGCCCGTTTTCTGGCTTGCAACCGAAGACCATGATTTTGATGAAATCAATCATCTCATCGTTCCGACACATGACTTTCGAACACGGAAGCTGACCGTTTCGCCGCCGGATTCCATCCAGCGTTCAGTCAGTCGAATTCCGTTTGACCAACATGCGGTCAAGGAAGTTGTCCGTCAGGCGTTATGTACAGAAGGTGAGACACCCTATACAAAAGAGCTGTTGGCTTTAACGGATCGATTGATTGAAACGAACACGACGTACGGTGGTTTCTTTGCCGCCTTCTTAGGTGAATTGGTGAATCATGACATCATCTTTTTTGATGCCGATGCGAAAGCCGTCCGGCAAATCGAAATCCCGTTTTTTGAACGGTTGATTCAAGATAACCCGGAAATCCGGCAAGCCTTGTCGAAAGGGATCGCGCAAACGTCGGATTTACCGGATACCTTCTTGAACGAAGAAGCAGCGCATCTGTTTGTTGAAGACATCGGACGTGAGTTGTTGTATCCGGGTCAGGATTTTGTGACGAAACAAGGAAAGACCTATACCGAACTTGAACTGTTGGCGTTGCTTTATGCGAGTCCGGAGCGTTTTTCAAACAGTGTCGTCACACGTCCGTTGATGCAGGACTATTTATTCCCGACGCTTGCGTACATCGGCGGTCCTGGTGAGATTGCGTACTGGACGCGACTCCGTCCGCTGTTTCATCATTTCGATTGGACGATGCCGTTGTTGATTCCGCGAATGGGCGCTATCTTGTTACAAGCTCGAGACGAGAAGCGGTTGCGCAGACATCAGCTCACAATCGATCAAGCCTTGCGTGACGGCATACCACTTACTCCGTTTGACGCCGGTGAAGTCAAACAACACCTGCATGCCTCTTCCTTGCTCAGTGAGGTCTTGGTGGAGGAAATCAAGCAGGTTGAACAGAAGCGGTTAAAAACATCGGTCATCACGACGAAGTTAACAAAACAGCTGCAACAGGCCTTCGAAACCATCGTTGAGCAAGAGCGGCGTCTGCACGAACAGGCGAATCGTTCCGATCGTGCCCTTCAGTATCAACTAGCACCGGATCACGCACCACAAGAGCGGATTCATTCGGTCTTGCCGTGGCTGAACCGTTACGGTTTGGATTTGCTTCAAGCGCTCCGTATCCAGTATGAGCAAACGGAAGCGGAACAATTAAAAATATTGGTCTAAACCTGCTGATGAGGCAGGTTTTTTTGTTTTTTTAACGAAAGATACACAAAAGTTCAAAAAATCAAGGAAACTGTCTCATTTTCGTAACGTTTTTAAGAAAGAATATGATACATTGAAAAAGAGTAACGTCCAGTTGGACAGTGAAAGGTGAGGCAGCACATGTTTGAGCATGAAACAGTATTAAAATGGGAGTCCATTAAAGGACTAAACATCAAGCCTGACGGCGTGTATGTAGATTGCACGTTGGGTGGAGCAGGACACAGTGAAGAAATCGTCAAACAATTGACGACAGGACATCTGTATGCGTTTGATCAAGATGATGTCGCACTGGCACATGCAGCAGAACGTCTCGCGGCGTATGAAGGTCGCTTTACATTAATAAAAAGTAATTTCGTACATCTGCAAGAAGAATTAGAAGCACGTGGTGTGAAAAAAGTGGATGGGATTTTGTTTGATTTAGGCGTGTC
Source organism: Exiguobacterium sp. s192 (assembly GCF_018618795.1). NCBI lineage: Bacteria > Bacillati > Bacillota > Bacilli > Caryophanales > Exiguobacterium > Exiguobacterium sp. s192. The sequence continues at coordinate 278,041 of NZ_JACSMS010000001.1, forward strand.
TTCCCCTCAGTTGGATGAAGGAGAACGTGGATTCAGCTACAACTTTGATGCGCGTTTGGATATGCGGATGGATCAATCCTCTTCATTATCCGCCTACGAAGTCGTCAATGAGTGGCCGTACAACGATCTTGTCCGAATCTTGTTTACATACGGGGAAGAAAAGTTCTCCAAACAGATTGCCCGCAAGATTGAAAAAGCACGTGAACTCGGACCGATCGAAACGACGTTTGAACTTGTCGAACTGATCAAGGACGCCATTCCAGCTCCGGCAAGACGAAAGGGCGGACATCCTGCAAAACGGACGTTCCAAGCGATTCGGATTGCCGTGAATGATGAATTGAATGTATTTGACCGCGCTGTCTATCAAGCGATTGATCTATTAGCCATCGGTGGTCGGTTATGTGTCATTACATTCCATTCGCTTGAAGATCGCATGTGCAAACAAGCGTTCAAGGAAAAATCATCACTCCCAGAACTTCCACCAGGATTACCGATGATTCCGAAAGAGTTTGAACCGGAATTGCGTTTAGTTACACGAAAACCGATTACAGCAGGAGACGACGAACTCGATGACAATCGCCGGTCACGCTCCGCGAAGTTACGGATTGTTGAAAAAATGAAAGAAAGTTGAGAGGAGCATTCACATGGCAGAACCACTTCGTAAACCGATTCAAACAATGGAACCCGTTCGACAGCAACCGATGCAAGAACCGCGTAAAACGGAAGATATCGCCCGTCGCGTCGCGGTTCGCCCGAAATATCGTTTGTATCCATTCGAAAAATTCCTCTACAGTGCAATGATTGGTGGAATCGTTCTTTTTGGCAGCATGACGATTGGGGCACATAATGATGCCTACAATATCAGTCGGGATCTGGCAAAGGAAAATCAAGTGACGCAAACGATGAAAAAAGAAAATGAACGGCTTCAACTTGAAGTGACAAACTTAAGCTCTCCAGAACGAATTTACAAGATTGCGAAAGAACAAGGTCTTGATATGCGAAAAGGGAACATTAAGGTGATTCCTAAATGAATCCACTATCTAAATCCCGACGGAGAGTACGCATTATCTTAGTGATATTTGCTGCTCTCTTTTTGGTGTTCATCAGCCGCTTTTTGTATTTATCAACGACCAAACAATTTCATGGTGAAGATATGATCGTCTATGCCGAAAAAAAACGGTGGGAAGCCCAGTCGACGTTATCGGCGGAACGGGGAGAAATTTTTGATCGGTTAGGTTCGCCGATTGCGATCAACATCCCGTCCTATCATCTCGTTGCGGTCTATCGTTTAGGCGGTGAAAAGGATCCGGACGAGACGGTTGTTGATTTCAAGAAAACAGCGACAGGTCTGGCACCGATTCTCGGCATGTCCGTCAAGGAACTGGAAACTTACTTGATTGAAAACAAGGAACGGTCGCAAATCGAGTTCGGGAAAAAAGGAAATGATTTGACCGTCGATCAAAAAGAGCAGATTGACCGCTTGAAACTACCGGGTATTCGTTTGATCGAGGAACCGAAACGCTATTATCCAAACGGAATTTTCTTGTCGGATACGCTCGGATTCGTCCAAAAGATTACGGAAAATAACGGACGTGTCGTCTTAAAAGGGCAGATGGGCATCGAGAAGCAGTACGATGAGGCATTACGGGAAACGTTTGGCTCCCGTGTGTTCGAGAAAGACCGGAGCGGCGGTGAGCTCGTTCAAGGGACATCCAAAATCTCGAATGAACCGAAAGACGGATCAAATCTCTACTTGACGATTGATCACCGGATTCAACAGTCGCTCGAAAAACAGATGCAAAAAATGTACAACGAATACAAACCGAAAAATGCAACCGGGATCGTCATGGATGCAAAAACAGGTGAAATTCTGGCGATGGCCGATCGACCGTCGTTTAACCCTAACTTACGGGACATGACGGACTTTACGAACTTTGCCGTGTCGTCCCGTTTCGAACCGGGATCAACGATGAAGATCTTTACATTGGCAGCGGCGATCGATGCCGGTGTCTTCCGTCCGAAGGAACCTTACAAATCCGGAAGCTACAACTACAAAGGCACCGTCATTAAAGATTACAATGACGTCGGGTGGGGAACGATTCCGATGATTGAAGGGGTCTACCATTCGTCGAACGTCATGTTCTCGATCTTAACGGCGGAAAAGTTGGGCATCGAACGGTACAAAGACTATTTCAAGAAGTTTCATTTTGATCAAAAAACGGGTATAGATATTTCGGGCGAAGTCAACAGCCAGTCGGATTTATCCAAACCGTTAAATACGCTGATCACGTCTTGGGGACAATCAACGGCGGTCACGCCGATGCAAATCCTGCAAGGGGCGACGGCGATCGCGGGTGACGGCGAGATGGTGAAACCACACATCATCCAAAAAGCCGACCATACCGATAAGGCTCCCTACAAAGCCAAAACGGAAGTGGTGGGCAAACCGATTTCAGCTGAAGCGGCAAAAGCGACACGAGAAGCGCTCGACGGCGTCGTCAACAGTAAAATCGGAACAGGACAGATGTATAAATTAAAAGATTACCGTGTCATCGGAAAAACCGGAACCGCACAGATTTCGGAGAACGGCAAATACATTCAAGGACAGTTCATCCACTCCTTCATCGGAATGGCTCCAAAGGATGATCCTGAATTGATTATGTATATCGCCGTCGACCGACCTTCTAAAAACGAATCGTCGGTTTCCGGTCCAAGCATCATGAGTCCGGTCTTCAAAAGCGTCATGAATACGGCGTTGCAATATCGGAGCATCAAACCGGCCACACAAAAAGAGTCCGTGGACGTCAAAGCAAAAATCATTCCGAGTTACATCGGAAAAAGCATGAACCAGGCAGAGTCATTAGCAAAAGAACAAGGGGCGGTTCCCGTCATTCTTGGGGACGGTGCCGAGGTCGTGTCGCAAATCCCGACACGGGGACAAGAGTTCGTCAGCGGAGAACGTGTCCTGTTGAAAACAGCGAACACGTTCAAAATTCCAGATTTGACCGGGTGGTCGCAGCGTGACGTCAAAAAATTAGTCAGTCTGTACAACTTGAAGTTAGATGTGATTGGTAAAGGTTTTGTAACCAAACAATCGGCACGAACTGGTACACTAGTAAAGGAAAATGGAAAGCTGACGGTGGAACTCGCTGAACCAAAAGAGTAAGGAACGGCGGTTTCCTGATTTCTGCAGTGAAACGAGGACGGACCGGAGTCATTCGTTGACTTCTGTTCGTCCTCGTTTGCTGTAAATGAGTGGAGGAAAAGATATGGTGACCATTGCACAATTAGCAGATTGGTTGGGAATCGACCAATCGGATGCACGACCGTTGCGAAACTTTGCGACAGACTCAAGAAGTACACTGACGGATGGGCTCTATATTCCCATTCAGGGAGCACGCGTCGACGGACATTCGTTCATCGAGGGAGCCGTGCAACACGGGGCAATCGCGACGTTATGGAAAAAAGGAGTCCCTCTTCCGAAAACGGACATCGTCGTCCTTGAGGTCGAGGAACCGTTAGCAGCGCTTCAACTCGTTGCCCGGAAATACTTACAACTCGTTTCTCCGAAAGTTGTTGCCATTACAGGGTCAAACGGTAAGACATCGACGAAGGATATGATTGAAAGTGTCTTGAAGCGGACGTACCGGACACATAAAACAGCCGGAAACTTTAATTCGGATATCGGGATGCCGTTGACAATCATGATGATGCCGCTCGACACGGAAGTCGCTGTGCTCGAAATGGGCATGAACGGATTCGGTGATATCGAACTGTTGTCGAATCTGGCAGAACCGGATATCGCGCTCGTGACCAATATCGGCGAATCACATGCCGAACAGGTCGGCGGACGGACGGGAATCGCACGGGCGAAGCTGGAAATTCAATCAGGTCTGAAGCCGGATGGTCACCTGTTCATCGACGGAGATGAACCGTTACTGGCGGAAGCGACTGCTGAACGAATCGGATATCGCCACTCGAACACCTTTGTCATCGAACAAGCGGAAGCGACGTTCATCGGAACAACGTTTAAATTCGACGGAGTAGAATTTACGATTCCGGTCCTTGGCAAACACCAAGTCCGGAATGCCGCTTATGCCATTGCGACAGCAAAAGCGCTTGGGTTGTCGAATGATGTCATCCAAGACGGATTAAATGCGGTGCAATTGACACCGATGCGAATGGAACGTCTGATGTATGGACAAACGGCGATCATCAATGATGCGTACAATGCCAGTCCGACTTCGATGAATGCCGCAATCGAGACGATTGTGGAGTTGGACGGCTTTACGAACAAGGTCGTCGTCCTCGGAGACATGTATGAACTGGGGCAACAGGAAAAGTCGTTACATGCCTCTGTCGGGAAGAAGATTGCACTTCCTGTGTCACATGCTATCCTTGTAGGGGAGAAGGGGCGCCATATTGCAGACGGAATCGTCGATCCAACCGTCCAAGTCCAATTTGCGGAGACGGTCGAAGAGGCCGCTCGTCTGCTGGAACCTTTGTTAGGAGAACAAACGGTTGTCTTGTTGAAAGCGTCACGTGGGCTTGCCCTCGAACAAATCTTCACATATCTAAACAAAATTTAATCCTTAAAAGTAGGTGTTTGCAATGATCACGTTATTCATCAGTTTAATTGTTGCGTTTTTGGTTGTCGTACTCGTGATGCCAAAAGCCATTCCGTTTTTGCACAGTCTGAAATTTGGTCAAGAAATCCGCGAAGAAGGTCCGGACTGGCACCAAGTGAAATCTGGAACGCCGACGATGGGCGGTATCGTGATTTTACTGGCGATGATCGGAAGTCTCATCGTCACGTTGTTTACGAATGGCTTTGAAGCAAGTCATTTGTCGTTACTCTTTTTGACGCTTGCCTATGGAGCAATCGGGTTCATCGATGATTACATCAAGGTCGTCAAAAAACGGAACCTCGGTTTGAATTCCAAACAAAAACTAATCGGTCAAATTGTGGTTGGACTGCTCTTCGTCTGGTTGAGTGGTGGATTTACAAGCGAAGCCACTTATCTCTCGATTCCGTTTACGTCGTTGTCGCTTGATTTTGGTCTTCTGTATCCGTTCGTCGCCTTGTTTTGGCTGGTCGGTTTTTCGAATGCCGTTAACTTGACGGACGGACTGGATGGGCTGGTCTCCTTTACAGCGATCCCAACTTTCTTATTCTTTGGATTATACGGTTGGTTGATTGCAGATGAGCCGGGTGTCGCCTTGTTTGCTTTTTCAGCAGTCGGTGCCTTGATCGGTTTCTTAGTCTTTAACGTCTATCCGGCTAAAATCTTCATGGGGGATACCGGATCACTTGCATTAGGGGCGGCGCTAGCCGGCTTGTCGATTTTACTGAAACTAGAACTGTTGCTCGTCTTGATTGGTATCGTGTTTGTCGTCGAGACGCTGTCCGTCATTTTACAGGTCATCTCCTTTAAAACGACAGGAAAACGGATCTTTAAGATGAGTCCGATCCATCACCATTTTGAAATGGTCGGATGGAGTGAGTGGCGGATTGTCGGAACGTTTGCTTCGATCAGCTTTATCATGGCGTTCATCGCCTACCTGTTTGTATAACTGAAATTTGTGGTCAAGAAAGTGAGCGATTTAAAGATGAAGATCTCTGAACTGGATAAAAAAAAGGTACTGGTTCTTGGAACGGCCAAGAGTGGTATTGCAGCAACTCACTACTTAGTCCAAGCAGGGGCCGACGTCACCGTCAATGATGGTGGAACACCCAGCGTAGAAGATGTCGAGACATTACAAACATTAAAGGTCGAGACGATTTTTGGCAGTCATCCTCTATCCTTACTTGAAGGAGTCGAGCTGATCGTTAAAAATCCAGGGATCCCGTATCAGATTCCGTTGTTGCAAGCAGCCTTGGCACAAGGAATCCCGATTTGGACGGAAGTGGAATTAGCTTATCGGGCAACCGGCGCGAGCTGGGTGGCGATTACCGGATCCAATGGAAAAACGACGACGACGACACTGGTGCACGAGCTGTTGCGCCGTGGTCAAGCACGTGTCCATCTGGCTGGTAACATCGGATTTCCGGCAGTTGAAATTGCGCAACAGGCACAAGCAGGAGATGTAATCGTGATTGAGCTGTCGAGCTTCCAACTGATGGGGATTGATGCTTTTCAACCAGTCAGTGCAGCCTTTTTGAATCTCTCGCCGGCACATCTCGATTATCACGGGGATGTTGCTTCGTATGCTGAAGCGAAAGCACGGATTTTTGAGAATATGGAGGCCTCCGGACGTCTCGTCGTCAATGCAGATGATCGCCATGTCATGCAGTTGAGCGAACAGACGGCAGCGCAACGCTTGACGTTCTCACGTAAACAATCCGCGTATGCCCGGGTGGAAGACGGGATGATCATCATCGGTGAGACGCCGGTACTGCCGGTCAATGAGTTGGCATTAGGCGGGGGTCACAATCTAGAAAACGTCTTGGCAGCCCTGACGTTGATCGAACCCTTCGCCATCGCCATGACAGACATTCAGGATGTGTTACGGACATTTGGTGGCGTCGCCCACCGGACGGAATACATCGGAGAGTTCAAGGGGCGCAAAGTCTACAATGACTCAAAAGCAACGAATAACGTCGCGACAGAAGCCGCTTTATCCGGCTTCACGGCGCCGATCGTTTGGTTGTGCGGGGGTCTTGAACGTGGGGCAGACTTAAGTCCGCTCCGTCATGCGATGACCCATGTCAAGCATGTCATCGGTTTAGGCGAGACCGGTCAACGTTTCGCTGAGTTGGCAGAGCAACAACATGTGGCAGCAACAGTTACACAAGCGATGGAAGAAGCGGTGAAAGCCGCATTTGACGTTTCTGAACCGGGCGACATCATTTTACTGTCACCGGCTTCTGCCAGCTGGGATCAATATAAAACGTACGAAGAGCGCGGAGAACACTTCATTCGCTCCGTCCAAGAACAGGGAGGCGCGGCGAAATGAGAATTGTAGTTTCTGGAGGAGGCACGGGTGGTCATATCTATCCGGCTTTGGCAATGATTCGGGAAATCGAACGCCGCATGCCATGTGACGTTCTCTATATCGGGACGGAAAATGGATTGGAAGCAGACATCGTCCGACGCGCGGGAATTCCGTTTGAATCCATCGAAATTTCAGGAATCCGCCGGTCGCTTTCATTTGAAAATGTCAAGACCGGCATCCGATTTTTGAAAAGTGTCGTCCGTGTCCGGAAGTTGTTACGCGATTTCGAACCGGACATCGTAGTCGGGACAGGCGGTTTCGTCTGTGGTCCCGTTCTGTATACGGCAGCGAAGATGGGGTACAAGACATTAGTTCATGAGCAAAACAGTTTACCCGGAATTACAAATAAATTTTTAGCCCGCTATGTGGATCGTGTCGCTTTGTCCTTTAAAGGCTCCGGTCATCACTTCGGGAAAAACGAAGCAAAAACGATTTTAATCGGTAATCCGCGTGCTTCCGAAGTTGCTTTGTTGGAAATCAATCCGGTGGAAGAACGGCGGAAATACGGGTTTGAAGAAGGACGTCCCTTGATCGTCGTCTATGGTGGAAGCCGGGGTGCGCCGGCGATCAATCAGGCGGTCGTCGAGATGATTCCACGACTGGAAAACACCGACTGGTCATTGTTGTTCGTTACGGGACAGGTCCATTACGAAACAATCAAGGCACAACTTGGAACGTTACCGGAACGCATTCAACTGCGACCGTTCATCTATGATTTACCTTTGATTTTAAAAGCCAGTCAACTGGTCATCTCAAGATCAGGGGCAAGTACGTTGGCGGAATTGACGACGCTTGGTTTACCGAGCATTTTGATTCCGAGCCCTTACGTGACGGAAAATCATCAAGAAGTGAATGCCTCGTCACTTGTCGAAACGGGAGCCAGTCTGCTCGTGCGCGAAAAGGAATTGACGGGCGACCGTCTGTTCGAAGCCTGTACGACGGCGATTGCCGAGCAGGAAGCGATGTCAAAAGCCTCTTTGGCACTCGGTATGCCGGACGCAGCAAGTGACTTAGTCGACGAGCTGTTGCGGTTGATCCAACAAAAAAATTAAATCAAAGCAGGAATAGACCGATAAGGAACTGAAATGAATGAGTATGGAGGGAGAGGCTTACGTGAGGGAACAACGACCGAAAAGACAGCCGCAGACGGATACGACTGTCCGTAGCTTAGAAGATAAAATTCCATATGTCCGTGAGCAGCGTCGGAAGAAAGCAAACCGCCGTCTAATCTATGTCCTCATCCTGATCGGTCTATTGATTGGTGTCGTCTTTTACCTTCAATCCAGTTATTCACGTGTCGCGACATTTGATGTCGACGGCACGATTAACGTCAAGAAGGAAGACATCATTCAAGCATCGCGTATTAAGGTCAAGGAGACACATGCTTTCAATGTGTCGGAAGAGGCCGTACTGGAACGAATCGAAGATGTACCGGGTATTCGGGAAGCGACGATGAAAAAACGATTTCTTCACCACTATGAAGTAGAAGTCGTCGAAGAAAAAGAGATTGCGTACGCGAAAGATAAACCCGGTGCCCGGATTGTATTGGCAGATGGTACGATCCTTCCTGGTAAGTCAAAGGAAGAGCTGTTCGATGCACCGATTCTAACCGGATTCACCGATCCATCCCTGCAACGTCTGACGAAAGAACTCGTGAAGATTGAACCGAAAGTCCGGAGTCGGATTTCGGAAATCGTCGCCAACGATCAGACCGATAAAGGGGGATTGAAGTTATTCATGACAGACGGGAATACCGTCTTATTGAGTACGTCGGCTTTTTCTAATTCGTTGAATGAATATGTCAAAGTGATTTCCGCCTTGCCAAAAGGAAAAACAGGGACGATTACAATTGATGGTGGAATCTATTTCAAACCATATACAGGAAAAAAATAGAAAAACACAGGGCGAGATAGAACGGTTTAACAAACGTTTGTTTTCATTAGGAAGAAACCGGGCGTATCGTCATCAAATCGTAATCTATTAGATGGGTATGTTAGGCAATAACTTCTTTTCGTGAGGTTTTTTATAGTGTAGACTTAAACGAGAAGAAGCTTCTCTTGATTCCTGTGAATATAAACAGGAACGAATTGGATTAGTATTATGAAAGTGGAGGTGTCACTCCCATGGAAACGAAAGGTACGATTGCCGCACTAGACATTGGGACATCGGAAGTGAAACTCATCGTTGGTGAACTTCTTGGTGGAACGCTGAATGTGTTAGCGGAAGGATCTGCTCCGTCTGCTGGCGTCAAGCGAGGTGTCATCGTCGATATCGATCAAACAGTGAATGCCATTAAACAAGCGGTCACAGAAGTGGAACGAACACTTGGTGAACCGATTGGTGAAGTATACGTAGCGATTTCTGGTGAGCATATTCAAGTGAAGGATTGCCAAGGCATGACATCCATCAAGGGTGAGGACAATGAAATCACGGACGATGACGTAAAGGATGTCCTTCATTCGGCCATGGTCATGCGCATTCCGAATGAGCTGAGTGTCGTAGATGTTCTTCCGAAAACCTTTACGGTCGACCAGCAAACGGAGATTACGGATCCTCGCGGAATGATTGGTTATCGCTTAGAAGTGACCGGGAAACTGATCATTGGTGCGAAGACGATTCTACATAGCATCAAACGTTCCATCGAACGAGCGGGCTTGGAACTTGCGGGATATGTGCTAGAAAGCTTAGCCGTCTCAAGAATTGCTGCTTCCATCGATGAATTGGAACTTGGTGTCGGGATTGTCGATATCGGACACGAAACAACGACGCTTTCGATTTACGAAAAAAATGACTTAGTGTATTCCACGACATTAGCGTATGGTGGCGATCACCTGACACGCGATTTGACGTATAAAATGAATTGTAAATACCAAGATGCAAAGCTTGCAAAAGAAGAGTACGGGGTTGCGCTTGAAGCACTAGGCGATCCGGAAGAAAAAGTTTCGTACGTCACAATCAACGGGGAACACCGTTTCGAACCGCAAACGGAAATTGGTTTCGTACTCGAAGCACGCCTTGAAGAAATTTTTGAAATGATTCAGAAGCGGATGACGCAAGCCGGTTATTCGCAAATGAACAGCGGTATCATTCTCTGCGGTGGAAGTTCGTCGCTTCCTGGAATCGATCAGCTCGGGAAGCGGATCTTCAAACAGAACGTCAACGTCTATCAGCCGGCGAGCCTCGGTATCCGTCATCCAAAGTATGCAGTGGCTGCTGGGATGTTACGTTACGTCCTGTCACGAAGTACAGTTTCTAAGTCCGGGTTTGACCGTGCGGATGAAAAGGGTAGTATCGCACAAGGGCGTGAACAAGAAGAGCTGTTGGCGAGTCAGCCTCAAGCACCTGCACGCGAAGATCGAAAGCCGCAAGAACAGCCTCCAAAAGAACGCAAGTCATTCAGTAGTTTCTTTGAGAAATTTTTCGGTTAATAAAAAATAATCAGTATAAAAAAATAGGGGGCCCCTTTTATGTTGCATTTTGATGAAATGATGGACCAAGTAGCTAAAATCAAAGTCATCGGAGTAGGTGGCGGTGGATCAAACGCTGTCAACCGAATGATTGAACATGGTGTCCAAGGCGTAGAATTCATCGCTGTCAACACGGATGCGCAAGCGTTAAATATGTCTCAAGCGGACGTCAAACTTCAATTGGGCGCAAAATTGACACGCGGTCTTGGAGCGGGAGCAAATCCGGAAATCGGAAAAAAAGCCGCTGAAGAGAGTCGCGAGCAGTTAACGGAAATTCTTTCGGGTGCGGACATGGTTTTCGTCACGGCTGGAATGGGCGGAGGTACAGGAACAGGAGCTGCTCCTGTCATCGCGGAGATTTCAAAAGAAATCGGTGCATTGACAGTTGGTGTCGTCACGAAACCATTTATGTTTGAAGGACGTAAGCGGATGCAACATGCTGTATCTGGTGTCCAAAACTTCAAAGAAAAAGTAGATACACTCATCGTCATTCCAAACGATAAGTTGCTTGAAATCGTTGACCGTAATACGCCGATGCTTGAAGCGTTCAAAGAGGCAGACAACGTTCTTCGTCAAGGTGTTCAAGGGATCACGGATCTGATTGCTGTTCCTGGTCTGATCAACTTAGACTTTGCCGATGTAAAAACGATCATGACAGAAAAAGGTTCAGCGTTAATGGGTGTCGGTGTCGCAACAGGTGAACACCGTGCGACGGAAGCTGCGAAAAAAGCAATTTCTAGTCCGTTGCTCGAAACATCGATCGAAGGTGCAAAAGGTGTCTTGATGAACATTACCGGAAGTGCGAACTTGAGCCTGTATGAAGTGACGGAAGCCGCTCAAATCGTTCAAAGTGCCGCGGATGAAGAAGTGAACTTGATCTTCGGTTCGGTCATTAACGATAACCTCGAAGATGAAATCATCGTCACGGTCATCGCAACAGAATTTGAAAACGAACCACTCGATTTCGAAATTCCGTCAGCACAAGAAATGATGAAAAACTTGTTGAAGAAAAAGCAAGCGACACCATCACCAGTTGCTGAAGAGCCGAAACCACAAGTCGAAGAGACACCTAGTAGCTCGAACCAAGAACCAGCAAAAGGGTCAGATGTCGAAGAGACGATGGATATTCCTTCTTTCCTTCGCCGGAATAATCGCTAAACCGGTATTCCAAAGACACGATTGCTAGATCAAGAGGTGTCGCGTAAGCGACACCTCTTTTTTTAAAAAAGGATGGGATGAGATGTTTGGTCAATGGATAAAATGGGATACCCCGACGGGAACCGTTCGGGCAGCATTCACCACAAAGTTTGCAGCGCCACATGGAAATGGAAATCTTGGATTACATGTCAAGGATGATGCAAACGGTGTCGTCGAAAACCGTCAAGTCATCGTCCGACAATTGGAATTAGCACTTGAAAATTCCGTTTGGGCGGAACAAATTCATGGCAATCATGTCGAACAGGTGACGACACTCGATTCAGGGCGTGGCGCATCCGATTATGATACGGCCATTAAGGGTACAGACGGATTGGTGACGACCGACTCCAATGTCTTGTTGATGATGTTATTTGCTGATTGTGTGCCGTTGATCTTCTGTGATCCGCGAACAGGCATCATCGCAAATGTCCACGCCGGATGGCGGGGAACCGTAGCGAACATCGTCGAAGAGACATTGACGAAGATGGAACAAGCAGGAGCAGAGCGCTCTTCCGTCCAGATGGTAATCGGACCGTCGATTCGGGAATGTTGTTATGAAGTGGATGGTCCTGTGCTTGAAGCCATCGATCAACTCGGACTAGAAGAATCGCCGTACGTCCGGAAGGAAAACGGCAAAGCGATGTTGTCCCTCCAAAAAACGAATGCGATGTTAGCAGAACGAAGTGGAGTCGGTGATGTGCTCGATACAGGCATCTGTACGAATTGCCAGGCGGAAGATTATTTCTCCTACCGACATGGCGATCACGGTGGACGATTTGCTAGTTTGATTGTAAAGGAGCCTCTTGATGTCAATCTCTGAAAATGTACAACACGTACACCAAAAAATGAAACAGGCATATGAAAAGACTGAGCAAAACAAGCAGGTACAATTGATTGGCGTGACGAAATCAGTGTCAAGCGAAGTAGCGGCGGAGTTGCTGAAGGCAGGAGTGACCGCACTGGGTGAAAACCGTCCGGAAGGATTGGCGGACAAACAGGCAGCACTGGGTCGCACGGCATGCGAATGGCATTTCATCGGGACACTGCAAACACGAAAGGTGCGTCAGGTCATCGATCGGATTGATGTGTTGCATTCTCTTGACCGGTTGCACCTCGCCGAGGAAATCAACAAGCGGGCGAAACAGCCTGTCGATTGTTTTGTACAGGTCAACGTATCCGGCGAAGAGTCCAAACAAGGAATCCATCCAACCGATATCCACTCCTTTTTACACGAGGTCGGTCAATATCCGATGATTCGGGTCATCGGCTTGATGACGATGGCACCCTTGACAGAAGACGAGCAGACGATTCGCTCCGTGTTCCGATCGCTTCGTCACTTGCGGGATGAAGTTGCAGCACGTCACCTTCCCCATGCACCGTGTACGGAGTTATCAATGGGCATGTCTTCCGACTATGAGATTGCCATTGAAGAGGGTGCGACATACGTTCGAGTGGGTACTGTTTTAGTCCAACGATAAATTGTCTAGATAAGCGAAAGGAGAATCGATATGGGATTCAAATCGAAAATGCAAAATCTATTTCTCGGAAACACAGACGATTTAGATGAACTCGAATACGAAAATGATGCTACAATAAATAAAGGTAGAGGTGCTTCACAGCAAGAATACGACGAGTATTACGAGGAATCTACCCCGAGTGTTACTCAAAAGGAGGACCCTGTGAGACAATCGAACATCGTACCGATTCATACTAAAAAGGCAAAATCACAAGTGATTTTGAGTGAACCACGTGTGTTCAACGAAGCGCAAGAGATTGGCGAACACCTTCGTCAAAATCGTGCCGTCATCGTGAACATGCAACGGATGTCTAAAGATCAGTCACGCCAGATGATCAATTTCCTATCCGGTGTCGTGTTTGCTCTGGACGGGACGATTACGACGATTAGTCAAAATACACTCCTCTGTGTTCCGAACAACGTCGAGCTAGCAGGAAGTATTTCCAATCTGCTCGGCGAAGATGATATCAACCATAAGGGGTGGTAAACATGGATTCACAAGTCATGTATGCAATCGGGCGTACACTTGGCACATTACTTCAATATTACAGCTACGTCATGATCGTCTACATTTTACTTTCTTGGTTCCCGAATGCACGGGAATCCAGATTCGGTCAGGTCTTAGCGATGTTAGTCGAACCGTTTCTTGCACCGTTCCGACGGATTATCCCGCCCATCGGAGGTATGCTTGACATTTCACCAATCGTTGCCTTTCTTGTGCTTAATTTGGCACAGGCAGGAATCCGGGCTATCTTCCTGTAATGAGTGTTTATGATCATTATCGCGGACATGAGCGGGAGTTTGTCGATCTTGTCTTAAACTGGATCGACCATGTTGAAGCGACCTATACGTTTAAGCTAACTGATTTTTTGGATCCACGCGAACAGCAAATCACACGGGAACTCGTCGGTACGAAATGCGCCCTCTTTTTTGAGGGCGGTTTCGAAGGCGCAGAACGACAGCGTGCATTGATTGCACCTGATTATTATGACCTCGATGCAGACGACTTTGATATTGCCATTTATCGTATTCATTATCCTACAAAATTCGTTGAACTGTCGCATCGACAGGTGACCGGCACGTTGTTGAATGTTGGGCTGAAACGCGGAAAGTTCGGCGATGTGGTGATTCAGGACCAGACGGTGCAATTTGCTGTCGCGAAAGAAGTTGCCTCGTATATCGAAGCGAATGTCGATCGGGCGGGCAAGACCAAAATCCGTTTGTCCGTCGTGGATTCGGAAGAACAATTGAAAATCAAAGAGCAGGAATGGCAAGAAGAGTTAGGTTTTGTCAGTTCCCTGCGGTTCGATACCGTAGTCAGCGAGATTCTTGGTTTTTCGAGACAAAAAGCGCAAAGCTTGATTAAGCAAGGTGAAAGTAAAGTCAATTATAAAATCGTGGAAGATCCAAGTTTTCTGTTAGATGAAGGGGATTTACTGTCCCTTCGCGGAACAGGTCGTGTCAAGTTGATTGCCGTACTCGGTTCAACGAAACGGGATCGGATCAAACTGCAATACGGTCTGTTAAAAGGTTAACAAACAAACTGAGGAGGATTCATTATGCCATTGACGCCACTTGATATTCACAATAAGGAATTCACACGGAAGTTTCGCGGGTATGACGAAGATGAGGTCAATGAATTTCTTGATCAAGTCATCAAGGATTTTGAATTGTTGCTTCGGGAAAACCGTCAACAACAAGAAGTCATTCAAAACATGCAGTCTCGTGTCGATTACTTCAGTTCGATGGAAGAAACATTAAACAAATCGATCATCGTCGCGCAAGAAGCGGCAGAAGAAGTGAAGGCCAACGCGACGAAAGAAGCGAGCCTGATCGTCAAACAAGCGGAACGGGAAGCGGAGCAGTTACAAGATGCAGCGCAACGCCGCGCCCAACGGACGGACTTTGAAGTCGAACAGATGCGTAAAAAAATCGAGCTGTACCGAAACCGGTTCAAAGTGTTGATTGATGCTCAGATGGAATTATTGACGAGTCACGATTGGGATGCGTTTGATAGTTCGACGCGAGGTGCGCTTGACGAGATTCCGGCAGTTGCGTATAATGACGACGATGTCATATAAAGTAAAGCAGTGAGAAGGACACGTTTTTTATCAGGATACTGTCAGCGAATCGGGAAACGGTGTGAGCCCGACCAGTGAATGGAAAAAAATATCCCCTTTGAGTACGGGACTGAACAAATGCAGTAAGTTCCGTCGTTTCGCCCTCGTTATCGGGCTCTTAAGTGGTAATCCGTTCGTAAGGATTGCTAGTAGGGTGGTACCGCGAGTTCAAGTCAAACTCGTCCCTATCAGGGGATGAGCTTGGCTTTTTTTTGTACTTAAAAATACAGACAAGTGAGGGAATGCCAGATGGAATACAAAGATACATTATTGATGATGAAAACGGAATTTCTGATGCGAGGAAACTTACCAAAACGTGAGCCGGACATGCAGGCACGCTGGAACGAGATGAATCTCTATGAAGCAGTCCAAGAAAAAAATGCGGGGAAACCGACGTTTATCCTACATGACGGTCCTCCCTATGCAAACGGTGACATCCACATGGGGCACGGCTTAAATAAAGTCCTAAAAGATATCGTCGTCCGTTACAAGTCGATGAACGGATTCCGTTCACCGTACGTACCGGGTTGGGACACGCATGGTCTGCCGATCGAAACGGCTTTACAAAAAGCAGGTGTCGACCGCAAGTCGATGTCGGTTGCTGAATTCCGGAAGCTCTGTGCGAAATATGCGCTTGAGCAAGTCGATCATCAGCGAGAGCAGTTTAAACGACTTGGTGTGTTAGGTGATTATGACAATCCGTATATCACGTTGCAACCGGAGTTCGAGGCGGCACAAATCCGTCTGTTTGGTGACATGGCGAACAAAGGATACATCTACAAAGGGAAAAAACCGGTTTACTGGTCACCTTCTTCAGAGTCGGCTCTCGCGGAAGCGGAAATTGAATATCAAGACAAACGATCGGCTGCCATTTACGTCGCGTTCCAAGTCATGGACGGGAAAAACATCTTGGAGCCGACGGATCATTTCGTCATCTGGACGACGACACCATGGACGATTCCAGCGAACCTCGGGATTTCTGTCAGCGGTGAGTTGACATATGCACGCATCGAATACCAAGGAAAAGGCTATATCGTTGCCGAGACACTCGTACCGGAAGTCATCGAAGCATTAGGTTGGGAAGAAGCGACGGTAGGTCGTGTCTTCAACGGCGCGGACTTTGAATACATCAAAGCGAAACATCCACTGTATGACCGCGAATCACTCGTCATGCTTGGGGATCACGTCACAGCGGAAGCAACAGGTGTCGTCCATACGGCTCCAGGACACGGGGAAGACGACTTTAGAATCGGTCAAGCCTACGGACTCGATATCCTTTGTCCTGTCGATGATAAAGGTGTCATGACGGCAGAAGCACCCGGTTTTGAAGGCATGTTCTATGAAGATGCAAACAAGGAAATCGGAATTGCTTTAGAAGAAGCCGGCGCCTTGTTGAAATTGTCGTTCATCAAACACTCGTATCCACACGATTGGCGTACAAAAAAACCGGTCATCTTCCGGGCAACACCACAGTGGTTTGCTTCGATCAAAGATTTCCGTACCGAAATCCTGGATGAGATCAAAGGTGTCCAGTGGGTACCGGAGTGGGGCGAAACCCGCCTGCACAACATGTTTAAAGACCGTGGAGACTGGGTCATTTCCCGTCAACGGGCGTGGGGTGTACCACTGCCGATTTTCTATGCGGAAGACGGCACGGAAATCGTCACACCGGAAACGATTGATCATATCGCGAATCTGTTCGCAGAACACGGATCAAATGTCTGGTACGAGCGCGAAGCGGTTGATTTGCTTCCGGAAGGCTTCACGCATCCGGCAAGCCCGAATGGTGTCTTCAAAAAAGAAACGGACATCATGGATGTCTGGTTTGACTCCGGTTCCTCGCATGCGGGTGTCTTAGAAGCACGTCCGGAGCTCGAGCGTCCAGCGGATCTTTATCTGGAAGGATCGGATCAATACCGCGGTTGGTTCAACTCATCCCTTTCGACAGCCGTCGCAACGACGGGGAAAGCACCGTATAAAGCGGTCGTCAGTCACGGATTTGTTCTGGACGGACAAGGACGGAAGATGTCGAAATCAATCGGAAATACGATTGCACCAATCCAGATCATGCAACAGTTCGGAGCTGAAATTCTCCGTCTGTGGGTCGCTTCCGTTGATTATCAGTCCGATGTTCGCGCTTCGATGGACAACTTCAAGCAAGTATCGGAATCGTACCGGAAAATCCGGAATACGGTCCGCTTCTTACTCGGAAACCTCGATCAGTTTGATCATACGACACACCGTGTTGCTTTTGAGGACTTACCAGAGTCCGACCGCTTTATGCGGACGAAGCTTGACCAACTCGTCGGCAAAGTGAAGGCGGCTTATGATGCCTACGACTTCATGGCAGTATATCAACTGTTGCATAACTTCTGTGTCTTGGACTTGTCTTCGTTCTATCTGGATTACACGAAGGACATCCTCTACATCGAAAAAGAAGATGCACCGGCGCGTCGTGCCGTTCAGACAGTCATGTATGACACGGTCGTGACGTTGTTACAATTAATGGCACCGGTCTTGCCGCATACGGCAGACGAAGCATGGGAATTCGTTCCGGGTGTCGAAACGAAAAGCATCTTCTTGACGGATCTTCCGGAAACACCGGAAGTGACGGAAGAAGGTCTGGCGTTGATTGCGAAATGGAACAGCTTCCTCGTTTTCCGCGATGACGTCCTAAAAGCACTCGAAGAAGCACGTGCGGAGAAACTTGTCGGGAAAACACTTGAAGCCAAGCTCGAGCTTGCGCCAAATGACGAGACAAAAGCGTTGCTTGGGACGATTGATCACCTCGAACAGTTGTTGCAAGTCTCACAGATTGTTTTCGTTGATTCGGCTGAGAAGACATACGAAACGACAGGAGTCACGGTTTTCAAAGCAGACGGTGAAAAATGTGAACGATGCTGGACCTATTCGACCGAACTTGGTCAAGATCCGGCTCATCCGACACTTTGCCCACGTTGTACTGAGGTCGTCAATTCTTTATAATGGTCAGGGAGGGGCAGCTGCGGCGACTTCGTAGCGGTCCCTCATTATTTTTGGATGTGGAGGAAAAAAGAATGTGGCTTTACTTAGCGATTGCTGCTGTACTCGTCGGCGTGGATCAATTGACGAAATGGATCGTCGTCCAACAAATGACGATCGGTCAGGCGATTGAGATCATTCCGAATTTCTTTTATTTGAATTCCTACCGAAATCGTGGTGCGGCATGGGGCATGTTAGAAGGGAAATTTGGCTTTTTCTTCGTGATTACCGTTGTCGTCGTCATCGGATTGATTTATTTTCTGTATAAAGAAGGCACAAAAAACAAAGTATTTGCTTGGAGCATTGCCTTATTACTGGGCGGGGCGATCGGGAATTTCATCGACCGGATGGCACGCGGAGAAGTCGTTGACTTTTTCCATTTTTATCCGTTTGGTTACAACTTCCCGATATTCAATATCGCAGACGTCTGTTTGACGTTTGGGGTGATTTTGATGCTGATCAGCGTCATGTTTGAAGAGCGTTTGACTAAGAAGGGAACGATTGATTAATGAATGAACAGAATGAATGGGCTGTAAAAGCCAATGGTGCAACCGGTCGAATCGATAAATGGTTGGCGGAACAACAAGACTGGTCGCGTTCACAAGTCCAGGATTGGCTAAAAGCCGGTCATGTCGAAGTCGACGGACGCATCGTGAAACCGAACTATAAGATGTCCGGAACAGAAAACATTCTCGTCCGGATTCCGGAAGCGGTCGAACTTGAAGTATTACCCGAGAATATTCCACTGGATGTCGTGTATGAAGACAGTGATGTCATCGTCATCAACAAACCAAAAGGAATGGTCGTCCACCCGGCCGCCGGTCATGTATCGGGTACATTGGTCAACGCCTTGTTGTACCACTGCCAGGATCTTTCCGGCATCAATGGTGTGAAACGTCCTGGGATCGTCCACCGGATCGACAAAGATACATCAGGTCTTCTGATGGTCGCTAAAAATGATTTGGCTCATGAATCCTTGGCGCAACAATTAAAGGACAAAACGACTGAACGGTTGTATATTGCCCTGGTCCACGGTGAAATTCCGCATGAACTCGGAACAATCGAAGCGCCGGTCGGACGCGACAAAAATGACCGCCAACGAATGACCGTGACCGACAAGAATTCAAAAGCAGCGGTGACACATTTCCGTGTGCTTGAGCGCTACGAAGGATTTACCGTCGTCGAGTGTAAGCTCGAGACAGGACGGACGCACCAAATCCGTGTCCACATGCGTTACATCGGCTTCCCGCTTGCCGGAGATCCGAAATACGGACCGCGGAAAACGATGAAAATGAACGGTCAAGCACTCCATGCCGCAGTTCTCGGATTCACGCACCCACGCACTGGCGAGACGTTGCGTTTTGAAGCCGATTTACCGGAAGAGATGACATTTGAAATCAGTCAGTTGAAAAAACTCGAATTAGAGTCTTGACGTTTTTCTGATAAAACGGTAGAGTAACACCTAGAGAGCGATGCGAGACATCTGCCTCACAATCGGTCGTCCGCGTTGACGATCCTACCTATAGCACACCTTTAAACGAGTCCGGAGAGGCTTCGAAAGGGAGACACTTAATTTGTGTATACACGTGTAGCTGTCTGCTACCGACACGTTTTGTCTTCAACAACCTCCTGCGACTTTACGCAGGAGGTTTTTTTGTAGAAAGGAGCCAGTCATGAAACCATCCGTCATTTTAGATGAAGCAGCAATCGGTCGCGCGTTGACACGTATTGCGCATGAAATCATCGAACGTAACAAAGGAATCGATCAACTGATGATCGTCGGGATCAAGACACGGGGAGAAACGTTAGCCCGTCGTTTAGCCCGCCGGATTGAACAGATTGAAGGGAAGCCGGTTTTACTCGGTATCGTTGATATCTCGATGTACCGGGACGATTTATCGAAGAAAAGCCTGGAACCGGAAATCAAGGGCACGGACATGCCGGAGACCGTAACAGGAAAAATCATCGTCCTCGTCGATGATGTCCTCTACACCGGGCGGACTGTCCGTGCCGCGATGGACGCACTCGTCGACCATGGACGTCCGAGTATGATCCAGCTCGCCGTCCTGGTGGACCGGGGACACCGCGAACTGCCGATCCGACCGGACTTCATCGGCAAGAACGTGCCGACGTCACGGGAAGAACAAGTCGTCGTCGCGTTGTCAGAAGTCGATGACGCCGATCAAGTATTCATTAAACGTTAAACAAAATACCTTTAACGTGGTCCAGAGAGACCAGAAAGGGAGTTATCCTCATGAAAAAACACACAGCAGTTCTTGATGTACAAGAACGTCCGAACCATCCTCTCCAATGGCTGATGCTCAGCCTGCAACATGTCTTCGCGATGTTTGGCGCGACTGTCCTCGTTCCGTTATTAACGGGACTGAACACGTCAGTCGCCCTCGTCGCAAGTGGAGTCGGCACCTTGATTTTCCTCGCCGTCACACGCTTCAAAGTCCCAACATACTTAGGCTCGAGTTTTGCCTATATCGTGCCGATCATCGCCGTCAGTGAACGCTGGGGTGTCGAAGACGCCTTAGTCGGCGGCATGGTCGCCGGTCTGGTCTACGGACTGGTGTCGCTCATCATCACCTACACGGGCGTCGGCTGGCTGATGAAACTCTTGCCGCCCGTCGTCATCGGACCGGTCATCATGGTCATCGGTTTATCGCTTGCTCCGACCGCTGTCAACATGGCAATGAACGATGCGGATGGCAAATACAGCGGCACATTGTTCTTCGTTGCCTTGACGACACTTGCTGTAACCTTGCTTGCGATGACGTACTTCAAAGGCATGTGGAGCACGGTTCCGATCTTGTTTGGGATCGGCACGGGGTACCTTGTCGCAGTAGCTGTCGGAATCGTGGATTTCACCTCGCTTCGTCAAGCAAGTTTCTTCCAAATTCCAGACTTCACGGTACCGTTTCTCGACTACTCACCCACGTTGAACTGGGCGGCACTCGCCCTCATCGTTCCGGTCACGCTCGTCACGTTGACGGAACATATCGGGGAACAAAAAGTGACATCCCGGATCATCGGGCGCGAGACGCTTCTTGATCCAGGGATGCACCGGACGGTCCTCGGAGACGGGTTGGCCAAGACGGTCGCTTCGATGCTCGGTGGACCACCGGTTACGACATATGGTGAAAACAACGGTGTCATGGCGATTACGCGGGTTTACAGTGTGTTTGTCCTGGGTGGTGCCGCCGTTCTTGCCATCAGCTTTGGTTTCCTCGGTTATGTCGAAGGGTTTATCAAAACGATTCCAACACCGGTCATGGGCGGGATCAGCATCTTACTATTCGGTGTCATCGCGTCCAACGGTCTCCGGACATTGGTTGAAAGTAAAGTGGACCTGGCAGACAAACGAAACTTAACGATCACGGCCGTCATTCTTGTCATCGGTATCGGTGGGGCCGCCCTGAAAGTTGGCGACTTCTCTTTAGAGGGCATGGCATTGGCAACGGTTCTCGGCATCCTCCTGAATCTGATCTTGCCGAAAACGCCGGTAGAAGCAGAACAAAGCGAACAAGATACCTTACAATCGAAACGAGCAGCTAACGACTTTTAAGACGTTCCAGAGAGAACGATAAAGTGGAGGCCCTTCAGAAGTGCAGGTGAACAGCCCTGTCTTCTTCAGCGCACCTTCACATCAGAAGGTGCGCTTTTTTGTGGGCAAAAGGAGAGAATAAGATGCAGACACAGCAACGCATTTCACATTTCGTCAGTTTGGATGACTTATCAACGGTTGAAATCGAACGGTTGATTGCACGCGGATTAGAGCTAAAGCAAGGGGCTCCGCCGCACAGGACGGTAACCAAAACAGTCGCCAACCTATTTTTCGAACACTCGACACGAACAAAATGTTCATTTGAAATGGCGGAACATCACCTCGGACTGCACGTCTTGCCCTTTGAAACAGCGACGTCCTCCGTCCAAAAAGGCGAAACGTTGCTCGACACCTGCAAGACGCTGGAAGCGATCGGGGTCGACGCACTTATCGTTCGTCACGGAGAGACCGGCTACTACGAACGTTTACAAGAACAGCTCCGGATTCCGATCATCAACGCCGGCGACGGGAGTGGACAACACCCGTCACAGTCGTTGCTCGACTTGATGACGATGTATGAAGCGTTTGGGAATGTCACCGGGAAAACGATTGTCATCTGCGGAGATCTTAGACACAGCCGTGTCGCGCGATCCAATGCACATGTCTTGCAACGATTAGGTGCGACCGTCATCGGATCAGGTCCCCGTGAATGGTTCGACGACACGTTAGGCATTGCGTATCAAGAAATCGACGAAGCGTTGACGAGCAGTGACATCATCATGCTGTTGCGTGTGCAACATGAACGTCACTTGGACGACCAGTCGTTTGAGGCGACGGTCTACCATCAACGGTATGGTTTGACGCATGAACGGATGGCACGGATTCGTCCGGAAGCCATCGTCCTTCACCCGGCACCGGTCAATCGAGGTGTCGAGATTGCCGAAGAACTCGTGGAACATCCTCAATCGCGGATTTTTGACCAGATGACAAACGGTGTTTTTGCACGGATGGCAATTTTAGAACGGGCTTTTGATGAGCCGACAACAAAGGAGACGATATAAGATGGCTATTCGAATTGATCATGCAACGTGGTATAAAAACGGTGAACGGCAACAATCGAGCATCCGAATCGAGAACGGGCTATTTACGGAACTGGATGCGACACCGAAGGAAACGGACCATGTGATTGATGCGAACGACTATCTCGTAGCGCCGGGGTTCGTCGACATTCACGTCCACTTACGTGAACCGGGCGGCGAGCACAAGGAAACGATTGCGACGGGAACAGCGGCCGCGGCTGCAGGCGGCTTTACGACAATCTGTCCGATGCCAAACACGCGTCCGGTGCCGGATGACCGGGAAACGCTTGACGCACTGTTTAAAAAAATTGAGGAGACGGCCTCTGTCCGTGTTTTCCCTTATGCGGCGATTTCAAAAAATCAGCTAGGGCAGGAACTCGTCGCGTTTGAACAGTTGACCGATGCCTTTGCTTTTACGGATGACGGAGTCGGTGTTCAAAGTGCTTCCGTCATGCGCGAGGCGATGACCCGGGCTGCTGCCCTGAATAAAAGCATCGTCGCCCATTGCGAAGATGATTCGCTCAAGGCGGGGTGTGTCCACGAAGGCACGTACAGCAAACGGGAAGGGTTACAAGGCATCCCGTCACTTGCGGAAAGCATTCACATCGCACGGGATGTCTTGATTGCCGAAGCGACCGGCTGCCATTATCATGTCTGCCACGTCTCGACAAAAGAATCGGTCCGGGTGATCCGGGATGCGAAACGAGCAGGCATCCGGGTGACGGCGGAAGTCACGCCGCACCATTTAGTATTGACGGAAGACGACATTATCGGGCGGGATCCAAACTTCAAGATGAACCCGCCACTTCGCAGCGAAGCGGATCGGCAGGCTTTGATCGAAGGCTTGCTGGACGGGACGATTGATTGCATCGCAACGGATCACGCCCCCCATGCAGCAGACGAAAAAGCACTCGGCATCGAACGTGCCCCGTTTGGCATCACCGGTTTTGAAACGGCATTCGCGTTGCTTTACACCAAGCTGGTCAAACCGGGAATCCTGCCGCTTGCACGGGTCATCGACTGGTTGTCGGCAGCACCTGCTGAATTGTTTGAACTGCCGTATGGACGGATCGAAGTCGGGGCGCCGGCCGATCTTGTTTTGCTGGATCTGCAGACAAGCCGCGCGGTCGAACCGGAACAGTTCTTCTCAAAAGGGAAAAACACACCGTTTCGCGGGGAACATTTGACCGGCTATCCGGTCCTGACGATCGTTGGCGGAGAAATCGTATTCAAGGGGGAAATGACACATGTCTAAACGGACGTTGATTTTAGAGGATGGTTTGGTGTTTGAGGGAGAAGCTTTTGGAGCAGACGAGGTGACGATGGGAGAGGTCGTTTTCCAGACCGGAATGACGGGTTATCAAGAAATGTTGTCGGATCCTTCCTATTGTGATCAAATGATTGTGTTAACGAATCCGTTGATCGGAAATTACGGGATGAACCGGGACGACTATGAAACGACACGACCGCTTGCTAAAGCGCTGATTGTCCGTGAAATCTGCCACACGCCGTCGAACTTCCGGTCACAGACCTCGCTTGCCGACGCGATGACGGAATTCAACATTCCCGGATTGACCGGCATCGATACGCGGCAGTTGACCCGCCATCTTCGTTCAAAAGGCGTCATGCGGGGGGTGCTGGTCGATGGGGCATACGACTTGGAGGAACAGCTCGATCAGATTCGGCAACTGCAACTGGCGACTGATCAAGTGAAGCGGGCCTCGACGGAACGGGCTTACGTCATTCCCGGTGCCGGACCCCGGATCGTCCTCGTGGATTTTGGCGCAAAACTTGGAATCGTCCGGGAGCTCGTCCGCCGTGGATGTGAAGTCGTCGTCGTACCGTACGACGTGACGGCGAAGGAAGTCCTCCATTATGTACCGGACGGCGTCATGTTGTCGAACGGTCCCGGGAACCCGAAAGACGTCCCGACGGCAATTCCATTGATTCAAGAATTGACGGGGCAAGTCGTCATCTTCGGGATTTGTCTCGGTCATCAGTTGATTGCCCTGGCGCATGGCGCAGATACGTTTAAGTTACCGTTTGGTCACCGTGGTGCGAATCACCCGGTCGAGGAAATCCGAACCGGTCAAGTCAGTATCACGTCACAAAATCATGGATATGCCGTGGAAGAACAATCGCTTGCCGGATTGAACCTCGCGTTGACGCACCGGGCGATCAACGACGGGACAGTAGAAGGAATCCGTCATACCAAACATCCGGTCTTTTCCGTTCAATATCACCCGGAAGCTTCGCCGGGACCGACCGATGCCAACGATTTATTTGATCAGTTTTTAACAGAAATCACGAACCAACAGGAGGTCACTCATGCCTAAACGTCAAGATATTCAGAAGATACTCGTCATCGGTTCCGGTCCAATCGTGATCGGACAGGCAGCAGAATTTGATTACGCGGGAACACAAGCCTGTCAAGCTTTGAAGGAAGAAGGGTATGAAGTCGTACTCGTCAACTCGAATCCAGCGACGATCATGACGGATCCGACAGTTGCGGACCGGGTGTACATCGAACCCCTCCAAGCAGAATTCGTTGCCCGGATCATCCGAAAAGAACGTCCGGATGCCTTACTTGCTACGCTCGGCGGACAAACGGGTCTGAATCTTGCTGTCGAACTCGACCGTCTTGGTGTCTTGAAAGAATATGGCGTCGAACTGCTCGGGACAAAATTATCCGCCATTGAGGAAGCGGAAGATCGTGATTTGTTCAGAAAACTGATGTTTAGACTCGGACATGGTGTGCCGGAAAGTGAAATCGTCCATACGGTGGAAGAAGCAGAACAGTTCTGTGCGAAAATCGGTCTCCCGATTATCATCCGTCCCGCCTATACACTTGGTGGAACAGGCGGAGGCATCGCCGAGACGATGGACGAGTTCATCCGCATCGTCGAAGGGGGACTGAAGGCCAGTCCGGCGACACAAGTCTTGCTGGAAAAATCGATTGCCGGCATGAAAGAAGTCGAATTCGAAGTCATGCGGGACGCGACGAACCAAGCCATCATCGTTTGTGCGATGGAAAACTTTGATCCGGTCGGTGTTCACACCGGCGATTCGATCGTCTTTGCACCAACACAAACTTTGTCCGACCGGGACTACCAGATGATGCGCAACGTCTCACTCGATATCATTCGGGCACTCGGCATCGAAGGGGGATGTAACATCCAGTTTGCGCTGGATCCGTTGAGCTTCACGTATTACGTCATTGAGGTCAACCCGCGGGTCTCCCGTTCGTCGGCGCTGGCTTCTAAGGCAACCGGTTATCCGATTGCAAAATTAGCGGCTAAAATCGCGGTGGGTTACGCCTTATCCGAATTAAAAAACCCGATCACAGAAACGAGCTTCGCCTCTTTTGAGCCGGCACTCGACTATGTCGTCGCGAAGATTCCCCGCTGGCCGTTTGATAAATTTGAATCGGCGGACCGGACGCTCGGCACACAGATGAAGGCGACCGGTGAAGTCATGGCGATGGGACGGACGATGGAAGAAGCGTTGCTCAAGGCGGTCCGTTCTCTGGAAATCGGTCAGTCGGATCTCCATATGGCGCGTTTTGGCGGCATGGAGGAAGCGGAATTACACCAGCAAATCGTCAAAGCGACAGACGAGCGGTTGTTTGCTTTATATGCGGGAATCGAGCGCGGTTACTCCGTTGAACAGTTACACGCGTGGACGAACATCGATCGTCTGTTTCTTGAAAAACTGCACCATATCTACCAGATTGAACAGGACATCATCGAAAACGGATTGACCGAGGAACGCCTCCGTCATGCCAAACGCTACGGCTTCAGTGATGTGATGCTCGCACGGCTGACCGGACAGACGGAAACAGAAATCCGCCATGTCCGACAAGATGCCGGACTGCATCCGGTCTATAAGATGGTCGACACATGTGCTGCTGAATTTGCTTCGGACACACCGTATTATTATGGGACGTACGAAGTCGAAAATGAAGCGATGCCGACTACCCGTCCATCGATCCTCGTGTTAGGTTCCGGACCGATTCGGATCGGACAAGGCGTTGAGTTTGATTATGCGACCGTCCATTCGATTCAAGCGATTCGTGAGGCGGGTTATGAAGCCATCATCGTCAATAATAATCCGGAGACCGTCTCGACGGACTTCTCGATTTCCGACCGCCTGTATTTTGAACCCTTGACGACGGAAGATGTCTTGGAAGTCATCCGGAATGAACAGCCGATTGGTGTCATCGTTCAGTTCGGCGGACAGACGGCAATCAATCTGGCGGAATCGCTGGAAGCAGAAGGCGTTAATATCCTTGGAACGTCACTGGAAGACTTAGACCGGGCAGAAGACCGGAAACAGTTTGAAGCTGCTTTGACGCAACTCAACATTCCACAGCCACCCGGAAAAACAGCGGTTACGGTAGCAGAAGCGACAGAAGCCGCAAACGGCTTGGGATATCCAGTGCTCGTCCGACCGTCCTATGTCCTTGGTGGACGTGCGATGGAAATCGTATACGGACAGCAGGAACTGGAACACTATATGAAACACGCCGTCATCGCCTCGCCGGAACGTCCGGTCCTTGTCGATCGGTATTTGACCGGGATGGAGTTGGAAGTAGATGCGATTTGCGACGGGGACGATGTCGTCATACCGGGGATCATGGAACACATCGAACGCGCCGGGGTTCACTCGGGGGACTCGATTGGTGTCTATCCTCCGCAACGGGTGCCGCAAGCAATCAAGGATTTGATCGTCGATTATACGACACGGATCGCCAAAGCCTTCCGGATCAAAGGACTGCTCAACATCCAATTCGTGTTCGCGGACGGTGAATTGTATGTCTTAGAAGTGAATCCGCGGGCGAGTCGCACTGTCCCGTTCATTTCAAAGGTTACCGGATTACCGGTTGCCCGACTTGCGACGAACGTCATTTTAGGAGAGACGCTTGCTTCTTATGGATTAAAGAGTGGTGTCTTACCGGAAGAAGCCCTTGTCTCCGTCAAAGTACCGGTCTTCTCGTTTGCGAAGTTAAAAGAAGTTGATCCGTCGCTCGGACCGGAAATGAAATCCACCGGCGAAGTCATCGGAACCGACCGGACACTCGAGAAAGCACTTTACAAAGGACTACTCGCCTCTGGAATGGCGATTCCGGAACACGGTCGCGTCTTGATGACCGTCGCGGATCAGGACAAACACGAAATGCTGGATCTCGCAAAACGATTCACAGCACTTGGGTTTACACTTCTTGCGACGGCCGGCACCGCCGGTTTCCTGGCAGAACACGGGTTGCGTGTTCAAGTCGTCGGAAAAATCGGTTCGGAAAAAGGATCGATGCTCGATGTCATTGAAAAAGCAGAAGTGGAGTATGTCATCAATACGATGAGCCGTGACTCCCAAGTCACCAAAGACGGCTTCATCATTCGTCGCGCGGCGGCAGAAAACAATGTCGTCTGTCTGACGTCACTGGATACAGCAGAAGCCTTGTTGCGTGTCATCGAAAGTTTATCCTTTGAAGCCAGTGCCATCCAACCGTTCGACTACATGAAAAAGGCGGTGACCCGATGATCCAAATGTTGACGGTCGTGACACGCCGGCAAATCGCGAAGGGGGCGACAGAGTTAATCTGTCGTCTGCCTGACGCAACTGTTATCGAACCGGGACGTTTCATGCACTTACGGGTCGGCCCCTTGTTACGCCGCCCGATTTCAATCGCCAACGTCGAAGGGGACTTGATCACCTTTTTGTTTAAGGAAATCGGTCAAGGGACAAAAGAACTCGCCCAGTTACGTCCGGGAGATCAGATTGATGCTCTCGGTCCGCTCGGAAACGGGTTTCCGGTCCAGCACGTCGCGCCCGACGCCCGGATTGTGCTGGTGGGTGGCGGAATCGGCGTACCACCGCTTTACTACACGATGCGAAAACTCGTAGAACGGGGAATTTCCTGTGAAGCGATTCTTGGATTTGATACGGCGGACAGCGTGTTTTATGAAGACGAATTCCGCGCGCTTGGTCCGACGACCGTCACGACGGTCGACGGGACAGCCGGGGTTCAGGGATTTGTGACCGCGGCACTCGAACCCAATCGGTTTGACACGTTGTTTGCCTGCGGACCGGAACCGATGTTGCGGTCGATTCAACACGTTCCGATCACGCATAAATTTTTATCGATTGAAAATCGAATGGGTTGCGGCATTGGGGCTTGTTTCGCTTGTGTCTGTCCGACACCGGATGGACACTACGTCAAGACCTGCTCCGACGGTCCGGTTTTTCGGGCAGAAGAGGTGATTCTATGAGTCGTTTACAGGTTAATTTACCCGGTCTCCAATTAAAAAATCCGATTATCCCAGCGTCCGGCTGTTTTGGATTTGGCGAGGAATTTGCGAAACTGTACGATTTGTCGATCTTAGGCGGCATCATGATCAAGGCGGCGACCGGTGAAGAACGGTATGGCAATCCGACACCACGCGTTGCGGAGAGCGGGATGGGCATGCTCAATGCCATCGGCTTACAAAATCCGGGCGTCGACGGTATCATCGCCCAGAAATTGCCGTTCCTTGGTCAATTCGATACGGAAATCATTGCGAATGTTGCCGGTTCGACGCCGGAAGAGTATGAGACCGTCACGAAACGAATCAGTCAAGATCCGGTCGTCAAAGCGATTGAACTGAACATCTCCTGTCCGAACGTTAAATCCGGCGGGATGCAATTCGGGACGGATCCGAAGATGGCAGCCGAGCTGACGAAACGGGTTAAAGCCGTTTCGGACAAACCGGTCTACGTGAAACTGTCGCCCAACGTCACATCAATCGTTGACATGGCGCAGGCCGTTGAACAAGCAGGGGCGGATGGACTGACGATGATCAATACTCTTGTTGGCATGCGCATTGATGTCCGGACAGGACAACCCATTTTGGCGAATCGCGTCGGTGGTTTGTCCGGACCGGCAATCAAACCGGTAGCCGTCCGGATGATTCACGACGTCGCTCAAGCCGTCGAAATTCCGATTATCGGGATGGGCGGTGTCATGGAAGTGGATGATGTTCTTGAGATGATTTATGCGGGCGCGTCCGCCGTAGCGGTCGGGACAGCAAATTTCGTCAATCCGTTCATCTGTCAGGAATTGATTTCAGCTCTGCCGAAACGGATGGATGAATTAGGAATCGAACACATTCTAGACATCAGGGGGAAAGCATATGGGGCAACTTTACATCGCGCTTGATTTTCAGTCAGCAGCAGAGGTCGAACAATTTTTAAATCAATTGGCACCATACCGTCCGGCGGTAAAAGTCGGCATGGAACTGTACTACGCTGAGGGTCCTGCGTTTGTCCGGCGATTGACGGAACAAGGACATGCCGTGTTCTTGGATTTGAAGGTTCACGACATTCCAGAAACAGCGCGCCGTACAATGCGGATTCTGGGTCAACTGGGTGTCGAACTGACCAATGTCCATGCGGCGGGTGGAGAGGCGATGATGCGGGCGGCACTCGCAGGATTGCGGGAAACCTCCCCGACGACGCGCTTGATTGCCGTCACCCAACTGACGTCAACGGATCAGGCGATGTTGACCGATTTGATGATTCCCCATGCGATGGATCAGGTAGTGACGCATTATGCGCAACAAGCGGAACAGGCGGGACTAGACGGCGTCGTCTGCTCGGCCATCGATACACCGACACTTAAAACCGTTTGTCGGACGGGGTTCCAATTGGTCACACCGGGCATTCGACCAGCCGGGACGGACGCAAATGACCAGAAGCGGGTTGCGACCGTCACGGATGCACGGCAATTTGGTGCAACGGATCTCGTCATCGGACGTGCCATCACACAGGCAGCGGATCCGAAACAGATGTATGAAATGGTACTGACACAATGGAAGGGGATCAAAGCATGAATCAACTCGCAAAAGCGCTACTCGATATCGAAGCCGTGACACTTGCACCAAACAGACCCTATACGTGGGCGAGTGGTCTGCGCTCACCGATTTATTGTGACAACCGATTGACGTTGTCGAGTCCCGCCGTCCGGACCTTGATTGCGGATCTGCTCGCAGAACGCATCAAACCGCTTCAGGTCGATGTGATTGCCGGAACTGCGACGGCTGGAATTCCTCATGCAGCACTGGTCGCAGAACGGCTCGGATTGCCGATGGTGTACGTCCGGGGCAGTGCGAAAGCACACGGCAAAGGCAATCAAATCGAAGGACGGATTCAAGCAGGACAACGCGTCGTCGTCATTGAGGATTTACTGTCGACCGGCATGTCCTCGATTGAAGCGACACAAGCGGTCGAGGCAGCAGGTGCGACGGTCGTGCGGATCCAAGCGATTTTCTCGTATGGAATGACACGATTAATGGAAAACCTAGAAGCGGCCCGCGTTCAAGCGGATGCCTTACTGACATTTTCTGAACTGCTGGAAACTGCGGTCGCGACCACGTACATTTCCCGCGAAGAACAGGACCGCCTGCAGGACTGGGCGGTTGATCCGGTCAAGTGGAGTGAGGCGTTCATGGCGGCAACTGAAAAAAATTGATGGTACAAGAAATCACTCGTCTGTCGCACGCTGTTTTATTGCAAGTGCGTACAACGAGTGTTTTTCTGTCTCGTGGATGATGCTGCTCCAGACCATTCCGTCAAAAAACGAGAGGGTGGAGTCAGCCGCTTCTTTTTTTGATACACTAAAAAAGAGAAAAGGAGTTGTTTTTCAGATGTTGACTCATTACCGTGATTACGAAAGTTTTAAGCAGATTGCCGTTCCATTGCTTGAGCAGCGCTCGGATATTCATCAACTGCCGCTCGGAATCCTGGAGCGAGGAGATGTCCCGATTTTAATGGCCATCGCGCGAGAAGGAGACCGGACGATCGTTGTGCTGCAAACGATTGAAGAGCAAGCCATCTTGGCGGGAGACGCGTTTACATACAATGGAATCCGGAAATTATCCCGGATTCTGAACTGTCCGGGATACATCGGAGAGCAGACGATCATTGAACCGTTGCTTGCGTCGCACAGTCCTTTTCGAATCAAGATGGACCAGGGGATTTATACGTTGCGAAACGTGATTCCGCCTGCTGCGCTTGAGTATAGATTCGGTTTGATTGAGCCGTCGTTTACGGAGGATGCGGTTCGGTTCGGCTGGGCATTCATCGAAGAGACGGGGGCCTTGCCCGTGACGGAGCGAAGCCGGCTGAAAAATGAACAGACGATTCGAAAACATATTGAGGCGGGGACGTTGTTTGGTCTGTTCGACGGCGGACAGTTGCTTGCGATGGCTTCGTCGAGTCGCCCAACTGCTTCCGGTGTGACGATTTCATATGTCTTTACTCCTCAAAAATGGCGGAAACAGGGGATTGCGTCTTATTTGGTCGCTTTTCTGTCGGATCATTTGTTGACCAACTATCCGATGGTCTCGCTGTACACGGATTGGTCGAATCCGACTTCCAATAAGATTTATCAAGCGATCGGGTTTGAACTTGTCGGACGTTCGGTTCAAATTACAAAACGTCCAAAATACCAATGACCCGCTGACTGCACAACAAAGCAGACGCCCATCCTTGAACCAAGGAAGGGCATCTGCTTTTTGTATATCCAGCATACTTAATCAGAACGTCGCGATGATTTTTCCACGGACGTGACGTTGCGACAACAATTCAAGGTAGTCGGCAATCTCCGATCCGGCAACGACTTTCGTCACGAGGGGATCGAGTTGTTTGCTTGCGACAAGCTGTAACAGTTCCGATGCCATCAGACCCAGATTGCGGATTGCGCGGTCATTTTCACTCGCGTAGGCAGCGGCCAGTGCGACTTCGTGGATCGACGGCGACAACGTGAACGGTGTGACGACGGACAGATCGGGACCTCCGGCGATGTAAGCCAACTGACCGGAAAATGCGAGACGGTCCAAATCATCGGTTGCTTCCTGACGACCGACCGTATTTAAGATCAAGTCGACCCCACGGCCGTTCGTCCAGTCGCGGATCACCTGCGTAACATCTTCGTTCCGGTAATCAATCGCAAGATCAGCACCTAAACGTTTGACCCAGTCATGATTGTCAGCAGACGCGGTGGTCGCGACCTGCAGTCCGAGGCGTTTCGCGAGCTGAATCCCAAAACCACCCACACCGCCGGCACCGGCATGAATCAGGATCGTTTCTTTATCCGTCGTATTCATCTTTTGGAAAATCGCTTCATAGGCCGTCATTCCGGCACACAGAATGGCAGCTGCGTCCGTGAAACTGACAGCTTCCGGAATTTTAGCCAAAGCCCGGGCGTCAACGGTGACATACTCTGCGAAGGCCCCGTTTTTTTGTAAGTTCGTATGGATGGCCACACGATCACCGAGATGAACGTCCGTCACATCCGGTCCGAGTTGTTCGACGACACCGGTCAAATCAACACCCGGGATATGCGGATAGGTCCAAGCCGGATTTTTTGTCGCTTTATAGTCGACTGGATTCAAGGCGACGGCTTGAACACGAATCAAGGCTTCGCCCGTCATCGGTGTAGGCGTATCGATGTCCGTGTAAATCCAGTTTTCGACCGGCGTTCCCGTTTCATTGAGCCATGCTTTCATGATTAATATGCTCCTTCCGAATACGTGAGTTCATACGAGTGGGAATAGAGTTCAACGAGATTGCCGAACGGATCTTCACAGTACACCATGCGGTAAGGTTTTTCGCCCGGATAATATTCACGGATCGGCATCCGTTGTTTGCCGCCGTGCGCGACGATTTTTTCGACCATGCCTTCGATGTCCGGATCTTGGATCGCGTAATGGAAAATACCTGTTTTCCAGAATTCAAAGTTGTTTTCCGGTTGTTCATTGTTCGGGAACTCAAATAACTCGATCCCGACCCGGTCACCCGTCACCATATGTGCAATCCGGAATTTCCCCCAGCCTGCTCCGAATACATCCGTGCACATGACGCCGATCGGCGAATCATCCTCTACGACATCAGATGGTTCCATGATGATGTACCAGCCCATCACCTCTGAGTAAAAAGAAATGGCTTGTTCTAAATTCGGAACGGACAGTCCGATGTGTGAAAAATTACGTGGATAGGTCATAACATCGATCTCCTTTGCATTTTGATTTACGACAACGATAACTTACGATACACTCGACTGCATAGTACGCACTTTGAAGTAACTACTTGAAGGAGAGACAGAAACAATGACGACAGAACAATTTCCAGTCAATCGGGCGCTCGCCATCATCGGCGGAAAATGGCGTCCACAATTATATTGCACGTTAGAGGACGGTCCGAAACGTTTTTTAGAGTTACAACGTGCGATTCCGGGTATTTCACGTAAAGTCTTGACCGATCAATTAAAGGAGCTCGAACGGCTCGGAATGGTCGAACGGATTGAATTCGACGAAGCCGTCTTACATGTCGAGTACCGGTTGACAGACGCCGCTTACACGTTACAACCGGCGATGAAAGGTTTATGTGCGTGGGGAGAAGGGAACTAATCTTTCTGTTGATATCATTAATCTCAGGAGGTTATTTCACATGAAGTTGACGTATCACGGACAATCTACCGTCACAATCGAAACGAACGGACAACATATCGTCATTGATCCTTTTTTCAGCGGTAACGATCAAGCGATGACAAAACCGGAAGACGTCAAAGCGGATTTCATTTTGCTGACACACGCGCATGCTGACCATATGTTGGATGCGGAAGCGATTGCGAAAGCGACGGGGGCGACGATTGTCGCAACACACGAACTGGCGACCTATCTCAGTTTTAAAGGATTGAACGTCCATCCGATGAACCTCGGCGGACAGTTTGAATTTCCGTTTGGTAAGGTCAAGATGACGCAAGCTTTCCACTCTTCGAGCATCATCGATGAAGAAAAGCAGACGATCACCTATATGGGGATGCCTGCCGGATTCTTATTGACGATTGAAGACAAAGTCATCTATCATGCGGGAGATACGGCACTATTCGGTGATATGGCGCTTTATGGTGCCCATTATGACATCGATCTCGCCTTCTTGCCGATCGGGGATAATTACACGATGGGGCCTGAGGATGCGTTAGTTGCAGCAGATATGCTGCAAGCGAAAGCGGTCGTTCCGGTCCACTACGATACGTTTGATTTAATCAAACAGGACGCCGAGGCATTTTGTGCGAATCTCGAAGCCCAAGGGCAGACGGGTCATACGTTAAAAATTGACGCATCGATCGAACTCTAACATACGGCGAGACCTTCCATGTGAAGGATCTTCGATCATCAAAACGGACACTTTTTCTGATCAAGCAGGAAGAGGTGTTCGTTTTTTGCTGTGCTCCATCCTCCGCCCGATGGCAATATGTGAACAATTTCGTATGATAAAGAAGGAATGTTGACAGACGAATCCTATATTCGGAATAATGGGAGAGAATTGGATGGAGGTAGACCCATGGATGAGAATACAAGCAGAACGGAACGGAAACGGAAACAATCGTCGTTTACACGACTGAAAGACAAGCGACGGAAGGTGGCGGCATCATTTGACCGGATCGGAACGCGCAAGCCGATCCGCCGTCCGGTCATCGTGTATGGATCGGTCGTCTTGAGCCTTGTCCTGTTATATACGGTGACATTGTTTTTGACGACGGATTCCTTATCGCGGGGCGAATCGTTCAAAACGACGAATCGGTATAAAACGTTACAGGTCGACGCTCCGAACGCGACGGTCAACTTTGTCCGGAGCACGGATGGAAACGTCCAATTGAAGTTGGTCGACAGTGCGTCGAGTCAAAAACGACTGAAGATCGGGACGTCAGGCACTACACTTACGGTCACCGGACGGGATGGATTTGCGGCACGTCTCGGCAATCGTCCGAGTGAAGAACCCGGGGATTATACGATTCAAGTCGGTTTGCCCAGTTATATGAATCAAATTGACGTCGAAGCAGAATCGTTAAAAGGAATGGGCGTCTTTGCCAAAACGATTTCAATGACGGCAGGGACGATGGATTTGAATAAAATCGATGCTGACGACATTTCCCTGACCGGACGGGGAAAAGTCCAGGTGGAAAACATGAATGCCGTTCATGCGGACGTAGTGGGCGAATCGGTTAACTTAGCTGCATACGGAGCCAAACTCAGTCTGAACGTCTCGACAATCGACGGTGCAATCCGTTTGAAACCGGCCAAAGCCGCCGGAACGATTGCCGTCACGACAGAAGGAGACATCAAAGCGGCCGACCGCTACACGAAACAAAAAGAGGACGATGTCGCCTTATTTGAATTGTCGAAACAGGAAAAACCGGAAGTCACCGTGGAAAGTGAAGTCGGGCAGGTGACACTCGAGTGAAACTCCAGTTTCGTGTAGGTCTCCGGACAATCAAAACCGGAATTGCTGTCGCGATTGCCCTCGGTTTTTCGTGGTATGTATTTGGAATTTACTCGGGCATGGGGGCCGTTGCTGCGATCGTAGCGATGCAACCGACGATCCACCGTTCGTTTAAAATCGTCTTTAATCGGATTTTCGGAACGATTCTTGGTTTAGTGTGTGGATTGGCCGTCGTCGCGACGCTCGGCGCCAATCCATTGACGATCGGGCTCGCCGTCATCGTATCGCTTGTGTTTAATTCGATGATCGGACGGACGGACATGTCGACGTTTGCGGCATTTGCCATCGTTCTGATGTTCGAAAGCCCGACAGGCGATTATGCGCATTACGCGCTGACCCGCTCTTTATTGACAGTCGTCGGTGTTTTATCAGCCGTCGCGGTGAACTATATCGTCTTTCCGCCACACTACGAAGACCGTTTATTACTGTTCGTTAAAAAGACGACAAAACAATTAATGGAGGATTGGCGCAGCCTGGTCAAGGATGATTCGAAACTACTGGCTGTTCGAAAACAGGTCTTAAAACACGAAGAGATGATCATTATGTTACAAGAAGACCAAAAATATCCTCTGGTCGCAAGTGGTCAAAGTGAGGCCTTCATTCAACTGAAGCAGCTTGTTGACTTGGAAGATAAGTTGCTGTTGTTACTCGAAAGCATCGCCAGTCACCGGGATTTGCCGATGTCGGAAGAACAGGAAAAAGTGTTAGGACAGGAAATCGATTTTCTGCTCAGCCATCATTACGATGTGATTTTTTCACATGAGCGCAACCAACCGATGTTTACGTTCGATCAAGAAATCAGTGAAGTCAAAGACATCATCAACGGTCATCTGCTCGATTACCGTGAACAACTCGAAAAAATGAAATAAACGCCGTCCCAGTTTGCTCTTTTGTGGAAAAAGGCTAAACAGGACGGCGCTTTTTTTGTGTTTAAATGGTCCGAAGCGACTGCACAAGGTCGGCGTCCGGTGTGACATAAAGCGTCGTTTGATCCGTGTAGATGACAAACCCGGGTTTTGCCCCGCTCGGCTTCTTCACATAACGGAGTTCCGTGAAATCGACCGGGACCTGGCTCGATTCGCGGGCTTTCGAATAATACGCAGCGACGATGGCGGCTTCCTTCAGTGTCGTCTCGTCCGGCTGTTCACTGCGGATGATGACGTGTGAACCGGGGATATCTTTTGTATGCAACCAAGTTTCCGAACGGCGTCCGAATTTAAAAGTCGCATAATCATTTTGCTTGTTGTTTTTTCCGACGAAAAACGGAATGCCTGTCGATGATTGGTAGGCTTCAAGTTTTGGAACAAGCGGTTTCTTTTTCTTTTTACTGCGTTCCCGGACATAGCCTTCTTCGACGAGCTCTTCACGCATTTCCCGGATATCGTCCGGAGAAGCGACATCAAGCTGGGCGAGCAGCCCTTCAAAATAATCAATCTCGAGTTGGTTTTTCTCGAGTTGTTTCGCAACCTCGATTTTCGCGGTCTTCAGTTTGTTGTAGCGTTTGTAGTAACGTTGGGCGTTCTCATTCGGTGAGAAGCGGGGATCGAGGGCAATCGTGATTTCTTTGCCGTCCTCATCGTAGTAGTCGACGACCGTGGCTTCTTTCATGCCGCGTTCTAACTGATAGAGATAGGTCGTCAACAGCTCGCCTTTATGTTTAAGTTCGTCCATCTTTTCCGTGGCGGCGAGATCGCGCTCCAATTTGGAACGTTTGAGAATATTCTTATCGTATTCACTTTTGATGAACCGTTCTAAATCAGCTGCCTGTTGTTTGACCCGGTCCCGGTTGGATTTTTGGTGGAAAAAGGCATCGAGGACATCACCGCTGGATGAGAATGTTTTCTCTTCGACGACGTCTCCATGATGCAAGGCGACGGGAGAGAACCGTTCCTTGCCGTTCGCAAGCCGCTGTAAATAATAAGGTCCCGTCAGTTCACCGAGAACGGACCGGATTGCCTCTGCGAGCGACGACCGGTTCGCAAGTCCCGCCCGGGCAACGATTTCTGCCGTGATTTGCGGTGAAAAACCACTGAACAGACCTAACAATTGACGATCAATTTTTCCGGCGTTCCAGTCGATCCGGTGCAACGTTTGTTCGATATCACCGGTCAATGGATCGACTTTGTCCTGCTCCGGCGGTAACTGGTACTGCAGACCCGGCATGATGGTCCGGAACGTGTTTTGACTGAGCGGGAGATGTTTGATGGCGTCTAAGATTTTATCTTGACCATCCGTCAATAAGATATTGGAGTGACGTCCCATCAGTTCGATGTATAATTTTTTCGCTTCCTCGTCACCGAGCTCATTCCGCGAGCGGACGCGCATCAGAATGACCCGGTCGCGCCCGAGTTGTTCAATCGATTCAATGAACCCGCCTTCAAGATGTTTCCGGAGCATCATACAAAACATCGGTGGTTCGCTTGGATTGCTGGTTGATTCCGACGTCAGATGCAGACGGGCATACATCGCATTGGCCGATGCAAGCAAGGTCACATTTTTTCGATCTGCCCGGACACTGAAAATCAAATCGAGTGCGTACGGTTGATGTATCTTATTGATGCGTGCACCAACGAGCGGTTGGAGTTCACGGACGACCCGTGTCGTCATTAATCCATCAAAAGCCATGAAATTACCTTCTTTCTTGATTTCGTTTCCACTTTCTAAAGGTAACAGAAACCGCCTTGTTATGGTATGATTAAGCAGTCGAGCTGAAAAAGACCACTTGCGAACTTCCCGTCTCTACTGCTAATATGAA
The DNA here is from genome assembly GCF_018618795.1 of Exiguobacterium sp. s192. Lineage (NCBI taxonomy): Bacteria > Bacillati > Bacillota > Bacilli > Caryophanales > Exiguobacterium > Exiguobacterium sp. s192. The sequence continues at coordinate 317,062 of NZ_JACSMS010000001.1, forward strand.
ACAATGTGAAGTTTGTTAGATGGAGGGGTTCTGAAGTGATTTTTAAAGAGCGTGGCTTATTACTTGTATTGTCTGGTCCGAGTGGGGTTGGTAAAGGAACGGTTTGCCGTGCCTTACGCGAAGATGAAGACAATGATTTACATTATTCCGTGTCATGTACGACACGCCAACCGCGTGAAGGAGAAGTGGACGGCGTCCATTATTTCTTCAAGACACGTGAAGAATTCGAGGGTATGATCGCCAACAATCAATTGCTGGAATACGCTGAATTCGTAGGGAATTATTATGGAACACCCGTTGATTGGGTCAACAAAATCTTAGATGAAGGAAAAGATGTCATCTTAGAGATTGAAGTACAAGGTGCGATGCAGGTCAAGGAACATTTCCCTGAAGCTGTTTTTCTGTTCTTGGCACCGCCAAGTCTACAGGAACTTCGTAACCGCCTTGTCGGACGTGGAACGGAGTCAGAAGAAGTCATCAAACAGCGTCTGCTCGTTGCGAAAGAAGAGATCGAAATGATGGATGCCTATGATTACGTCGTCACGAATGATGAAATCCACAAAGCCTGTGACAGAATTCAAGCAATCGTCACCGCAGAACATTGTAGCCGGGAACGCGTTGCGTCCTTGTATAAAAAAGCCATGGAGGTTAAATAACATGTTATATCCATCAGTAGACAAGCTTCAAAAGACGGTCCCTTCGAAATACACAATCGTGACGGTCGCAGCAAAACGTGCACGTCAAATCCAAGACGGGAAACGTGTGAAAGTAGCGAACCCGAAATCATACAAACCAGTCGGAAAAGCGCTCGAAGAACTCTTTTCTGGTGAAGTCGTGGTTACGAACCAACCGCAAGACTAATTTTGAAGCAGCCACTCCTCATTGTGGCTGTTTTTTTCAATAAGGAGGAGTTCATCATGCTAACGAATCGTAAAATCCTATTATGTGTCGGAGGGGGAATCGCCTCGTATAAAGCGGCTGCCTTGGCATCGAAATTGGTTCAGGCAGGCGCGAGTGTCCAGGTCGCGATGACTAAAAATGCGCAACAATTCGTCGGAAAAACGACGTTTGCAGCGTTGACACGGAAACCGGTCTATGATGATGTCTTCATCGAGCATGATGCATCCAAAATTGCACATATCGATTTGGCGGATGAAGCGGATTTGATCGTTGTTGCTCCTGCAACCGCCAATTTGATTGCCAAACTTGCCCACGGCATTGCCGACGACTTCATTACGACGACGATTTTGGCGGCAACCTGTCCGGTCGTCGTAGCCCCGGCAATGAACGTCAATATGCTGGAACATCCGGCAACGGTGCGTAATATGGAACGGCTGATGGCAGACGGAGTCCACTTGATTGCACCAGGCGTCGGGAATTTGGCATGCGGTTGGGTCGGAAAAGGACGGTTGCCGGAACCTGAGGAACTCGTCGAGACATTATCCGGACTTTTTGAAACAAAAAAATTAGTAGATCGTCACGTCTTAATCAGTGCCGGTCCGACCGTTGAACGAATTGACCCGGTCCGTTATTTGACAAATGATTCATCCGGCAAGATGGGCATCGCGCTCGCAGAAGCAGCCCGTGACGCGGGAGCAACTGTGACGCTTGTTCACGGTCCGGTTCGTGGAACATTGCCGGCCGGAGTAACGACGGTTGCCGTCGAGTCTGGCGAAGAGATGCTCGAAGCGATGCTTGCGCACTACGAAAAACAGGATTTGGTCATCATGGCCGCGGCCGTTGCCGACTACCGTCCGACGATCCAATACGACCGGAAACAAAAAAAGATGGATGGACCGTTACGGATTGAGTTGGAAGAGACGACCGATATCCTGCGCACACTTGGGGAACGGAAAAGTAAGCAAATTCTTGTTGGATTTGCGGCAGAAACCGAAAATCTCGAAAGTCATGCCAAGCAAAAGTTGATTCGGAAACAGGCGGACTTCATTGTTGCCAATGATGTATCGCGTCCGGAAATCGGTTTTTCGAGTGACGAAAATCAGGTGACCGTTTATGGAAAAGAAAATCAAATCGTTCATTACGATCAACAATCGAAAACCCGGTTGGCGCAAGACTTGATGGCCCAGTTCGCTGAGGCGCTCCGATGATTGCCGAAGTCATCGTCGACGTTGCAGCGGCAACGGTTGACCGACCTTTTGACTATGAAGTGCCGGAGTTATGGCGCGATCTCGTCGTCCCGGGGATGCGTGTCGAGGTACCGTTCGGTCCACGTGCCTTACTTGGTATCGTCGTGGCGGTAAAAGCCGAGACGGAACTCGCCCGGACAAAGCCGATTGTCCGGGTTTTGGATGAGACGCCGACGTATACGGAAGAATTGCTTGAACTGTCCAGTTATCTTTCGGATACGACGCTGTGCTATCAGGCGACAGCGCTGCTCGCGATGTTACCAGCCGCCTTAAAAGTCAGTTATGATAAACTGATTGTGACGGAAACACCACGATTTTCGAGCTGGCATCAAAAGAAAATCAGTCAGTTTCCAAGTGAGATCCAACAACAGATTTTAGTGGCCGCCCGGCAAGGGGAGTTGCACCTGCAACCGATTGTCAAAGAAAAGAAAACATCAAAAACCGATAAACGGATTCGTTTAGTCGACCCGACGATTGAATTATCGAAACAAGCGACGAAACAACTGCTGTTACGGAATCATTTGATTGAACATCCGACAGTCTTGTGGAGTGAAGTGATGCATGAACTCGATTTAACAGTCAGCATCCTGAACAGTTTGGAGAAAAAAGGGGTCATTGCCGTCGAAACGATTGATGTGAATCGAAATCCATATGAACATCTGGTGCAAGATATTTTTGTTCCGTCGCGATTGACCGACCAGCAGCAAGCTGCCGTCGACGCCATTACAACACCGGACGAAACAAGTACCTTTTTACTCCACGGCGTGACCGGAAGCGGGAAAACGGAAGTCTACCTGGAATCGATTCACACGATGCTGGAACGTGGGCGCCAAGCGATGTTGCTCGTACCGGAAATCAGTTTGACGCCGATGATGGTCAAACGTTTTAAACGCCGGTTCGGGGAACGGGTCGCCGTTCTTCACAGCGGCTTGTCGTTAGGTGAGAAATACGATGAATGGCGAAAGATCGCCCAAGGGGAAGTCGATGTCGTCGTCGGCGCCCGGTCGGCCATTTTTGCACCGTTGACGAATGTCGGTGTCATCATTTTAGATGAGGAACATGAGACGACATACAAACAAGAAGAAAATCCGCGGTATCACACCCGTGATGTCGCGAGTTGGCGTGCGGCGTACCATCAGTGTCCGGTTGTCCTCGGAAGTGCGACACCGATTCTCGAAACATATGCCCGTGCTCAAAAAGGGGTTTACCGGTATTTGCCGCTGAAAGAACGGTTTGGCGGCGAATTGCCGCCGGTCGATATCATCGATATGCGAAAAGAACTGGAACGCGGCAATCGAACACCCTTCAGTCTGCCGCTTATCGAAGGCATCAAACAACGAATCGAACGTGGCGAGCAGACGGTCTTGCTGTTGAATCGTCGTGGTTATACGACGTTTGTCCTTTGCCGTGACTGTGGTGAGACGCTTCAATGTCCGCATTGTGCCGTCAATCTGACGTATCATCAACACCAAGATTGCCTGAAGTGTCATTATTGTGGATTTGAAGCAGCCATGCCCAAAACATGTCCGACATGTGAGTCAAAAAAAATTCGTCAATTCGGGACCGGGACACAAAAAATCGAAGAAGAGTTGGCCCATTTGATTCCGGAAGCAAAAATCATTCGGATGGATCAAGACACGACATCCCGTAAAGGGGCCCATGAAAAATTATTAAATGCGTTTGAGCGAGGGGAAGGTAATATCCTGCTCGGCACGCAGATGATTGCCAAAGGGTTGGATTTTCCGAACGTCACCTTAGTAGGTGTCATTGCGGCTGATGCAACGCTCGGCATACCGGATTTCCGGGCAAGTGAACGGACGTTTCAGCTGATCACGCAAGTTTCGGGTCGGGCAGGGCGTGGTGCACTCGCCGGACAATCCATCATCCAGACGTATAATCCGGATCATTATGTCATCCAAACGGCCAAACAGCACGACTATGAAACATTTTATCAGCGGGAGATGCAGTTACGGAAGCTAGGTGGTCACCCGCCGTTCTGGTTTTTAGGATTGGTGACGATATCGGCGGCCCATCCGCTGGAAGCACAGGCGGAAGCGGAAGCGATCGCCGGCGAACTCCGGCATCTCGAATCAGAAGACTTGATTGTCAACGGACCACTCGAGGCACCGCTCGCCCGGTTAAAGAACATGTACCGGCAACAGGTGATTTTAAAACATAAAGGTCAGGAAGACGTGCGGGAGGCACTCCGTGCGATGCTTGCGTTACGCATCAAACAAAAAGTCCAAGTAACAGTGGATCTAAATCCATTTGTATTCATGTGAGGTGGCAATATGTACAAAGTTGTAGAAGTACCAAATGAAGTGTTGCGTCAAACCTGCCAAAAGGTGACGAAGTTTGATAAAAAGTTAGGGAAAATGATTGATCGTATGTTCGATACAATGTACGAATATGATGGTGTCGGACTGGCAGCTCCACAAGTCAATCAGCCGATTCGTGTCGCGGTCGTCCATACGGATGACGAGACGGGACCAATCGAGCTGATCAATCCGGAAATCATCGAAGCAAGTGGTTCACAAATCGATGATGAAGGGTGTCTGAGCATGCCGGGTGTCTTCGGACCCGTCGAACGCTTTGAACAGATTGTCGTGAAATCGCAAGACCGTCTGGGACGGAGCGTCAAAATTAAAGCGAATGGTTTTTTTGCACGGGCCATTCAGCACGAGATGGATCATCTGGACGGCGTGTTATTTACCGATAAGTTAGTGGAAACCGAAGCGTCTCCACGTGTCGTCTTCATGGGGACACCGGATTTCGCCGCCAATACGTTACGAGAAGTCATCGATGCCGGATATGACGTCGTCGGTGTCGTTTCGCAACCCGATAAACCAGTGGGTCGCAAACGTGAAATCAAACCGACACCGGTGAAGGAAGTGGCGCTCGCACACGACATTCCGGTGTTGCAACCGACTAAAATCCGCGAAGACTATCAGGATCTGCTTGATTTGAAGCCGGACTTGATCATCACGGCGGCGTACGGACAAATCGTTCCGACAGCCGTCCTTGAGGCACCAAAGTTTGGCGCCATCAATGTCCATGCGTCCTTGTTGCCGAAGTACCGTGGAGGTGCTCCGATTCATCAAGCAATCATCGATGGAGAGACGGAAACCGGCGTCACGATCATGTACATGGTCGATCGCTTGGATGCAGGGGATATGTTATCGAAAATCATCGTCCCGATTGAAGAACAGGATACAGCAGGCACGATGTTCGATAAATTAAGTGCTGCGGGTGCCCGGTTGTTGATCGAAACGTTACCGCAGTTGATTGCCGGTACGTTGACACCGGAAGCGCAACAAGAAGACGCCGTCACGTTTTCGCCGAACATCAGCCGGGAACGGGAGCGATTGGACTTTTCCCGACCGGGTGAAGACTTATACAACCAAATTCGCGGGATGAATCCATTCCCAAGCGCCTATACGACGCTTGGAAGCGATCGTCTGAAAGTTTATTTTGCTGAAAAAGTACCAGGTAACGGAACCGCTGGAGAAATCATTGCCTTGGAAGCGGATGGACCGGTCATTGCGACCGGTTCCGACGTCGCACTTAAATTAATCGACGTCCAGCCGGCTGGGAAAAAGCGAATGGACGGTGCAACGTTCATGCGTGGTGTCGGACAGACATTGACGATTGGACAGAAAGTAGGCGAACAAGCATGAACGTCAGGGATGCAGCAGTCACAACCTTATTAAAAATTGGACAAGGCGGAGCGTTTTCGACGATTTCCGTCCATCAGATGCTTGAGAAGCGCGCAATTTCAAAAGCGGATGTCGGTTTATATACAGAACTGGTCTACGGTACGCTCAGTCGGGAATTGACACTCGACTATATCTTGGAGCCGTTTCTGGCTTCGCAAAAAAAATTGGATCCCTTCATGCGTCCGTTGTTGCGGATGAGTGTGTATCAACTGTTTTATCTAGACCGGATTCCGGATCACGCGGTCATCAATGAAGCGGTGGAGATTGCCAAGACCCGCGGCAAACCGCATATCGCCAAGGTCGTCAACGGTGTCTTACGCAATGTGCTTCGATCAGGGAAACCTGATTTTGCAGCCATTTCTTCGACGGTCAAACGAATCAGCATCGAAACAAGTCATCCGGTCTGGCTCGTCGAGCGCTGGATCGACCTGTTTGGAGAAGAAGAGACTTGGAAGATCTGTCGTCTGAACAATGAACCGGCTCCCGTCACCGTACGTGTCAATCGGACCCGTGCCGATAGACAAGAGTTGATTCAACTGCTGGAAGAACAAGGAGTGACGGCAAAACCAGCGCATGCAGCACCGGATGGTCTGGAAATCGTCAGTGGAAGTGTCCAACAGACCGACTTACTCGAGCGCGGCTATCTGTCGTTGCAAGATGAAAGTTCAATGCTGGTTGCTGCCGCAGTAGGAGCAGCACCTTCTGACCGGGTTTTGGACAGTTGTGCCGCACCAGGTGGTAAAGCGATGCATATCGCAGAAGGACTGACGACCGGTTCGTTGACGGCACTTGATCTTCATCCGCATAAAGTGAAGTTACTCGAAAAACAAGCAACGCGCTTAGGGTTAGAGACGGTTCAGACGGAAGTGCTTGATGCGCGCCAAGCCGGTACGCGGTTCGAAGCAGCATCGTTTGACCGGATTTTAGTGGATGCACCATGTTCCGGACTGGGCGTCATTCGCCGGAAGCCGGATATCAAATGGACGAAACGTCCGGAAGATCTCACTCAGCTGCCGGTCATCCAGCGTCAAATCATCGAAGCGGTCCTGCCACTAGTCAAGCCGGGCGGAACGTTTGTCTATTCGACGTGTACGATTGATCCCGTCGAGAATGAACAGCAGACAGAATATATCCTGAGTCAAGGCTATGAGTTTGACGAGACGTTCAAAACGCGGATGCCTGAAGCCGTTCAATCGTTGATCGGCGACCGGGCGGAACTGAAATTGTTACCAACATCATTTGGAACAGATGGATTTTATATCGCTGCCTTTAAGAAAATCGTCTGAAAGAACGAGGATCAAACACGAACAGGGGGACGGGTCATGGAGTTAGCGTATTTGACGACGACGGGAAAGGTCCGCTCAAAAAATGAAGATACCGTCTTGCTCGTCGGCGACGCCCAAAAAGGGTTAGCCGTCGTTGCCGATGGAATGGGCGGGCACGCAGCAGGTGAAACGGCGAGTGCGATTGTACGTCAAATCTTTGATGAAGCCTATGCTGAGATGCCGAGCCGTCCGATTGAATTATCTTCTTGGATTGAGCGGTTGGTGAAAGAAGCAAATGCTCAAATCTTACGTTTTTCTCAAGTCGAGAATTTATCCATCGTTGGCACGACGATGGCCTGTGTCTGTTGGTCCGACGACTTGCTTGTCATTGGTCATGTCGGAGACAGCCGGGTCTATGCGATTGAGGAAGGACAGTTGAAACAGCTGACCGACGATCATTCCTATGTCAATATGTTGAAGCAACTGGGTGAATTGTCGGAAGCGGAACTTGAAAACCATCCCCGCCGAAATGTGATCACCCGATCGGTTGGTTCAAACGAATCCGTTGATGTCGACATTCAAGTGCGCGATGCACCTGATTATGAAATTGTTTTAGTATGCAGTGACGGATTGTCGGACGAAGTGCCTCATGACGTCATGCAACGGCTATTGCAAGCAGATGCACCACTTGAAACGATTGTTGAACGATTGGTCCTCGAGGCGAATGAGCGAGGGGGAGCAGACAACATCACGATTGCTGCAATCCGTTTTAAAGAAAGAGAGAGGGTCTGAATATGCGTTACGGAGATCGATTGAATGACCGCTACCGCATAGAACGGCTGGTTGGAAATGGCGGGATGGCAAACGTTTATCAGGCATATGATGAAATCTTGAATCGAATGGTCGCAATCAAAATTTTACGTACTGAGTTTTCGCATGATGAACAATTCATCCGTCGATTTGAACGAGAAGCACATGCTGCAACGAGTTTAAATCATCCAAATATCGTTGCCGTATATGATGTAGGGGAAGAAGAAGCGATTTATTACATCGTGATGGAATACATCGATGGTATGACATTAAAAACGTATTGTGAAGGTCAGGCTTTACCGGTGGCAACAGCGATTGACATCATCAGCCAGATCTGTGACGCCATTGATCATGCACATGCGCACCGGATCATCCATCGCGATATCAAACCACAAAACATGCTCGTCCGAGCGGATGGAACCGTCAAAGTGACAGATTTCGGCATCGCCGTTGCGATGTCGAATGCGACGCTGACGCACACGATGTCTGTGTTAGGATCCGTCCATTACTTTTCGCCGGAACAGGCGAAAGGGAAATTCGCGGATGAAAAATCAGATATTTATTCACTGGGAGCGGTACTCTACGAATTGGTGACAGGAAAAGTTCCGTTTGAAGGGGATTCACCGGTCGCAGTGGCCTTAAAACACCTGCAAGATACGGCGCGGCGTCCGACGGAATTAAATCCTGCCGTCCCACAAGCGCTGGAAAACTGTATCATGCAGGCACTCGCGAAAGCACCACATGACCGGCAACAGTCGGTGGCGGCCTTTAAAGAGGACATGGTGACCGCCATGTCTGACGAACGGGCACAGGAAGGCATTCGTGGAGACGATGAAATGGAACAGACGATGGTGTTGAGTCCCGTGTCTTTGCCAAACGATTCGAAAGAAGAAGCCGTGTCTCCAACGGTTGCGACGGTCTTGCCGAAGGAACAAAAGAAAAAGAAGCGGACCTGGTGGATCGTGCTCGTCTTGTTCCTGTTACTGGGCGGGGCGGCAACGACGTTTGCGATGTGGCCGGATCCGACAGTAGTCGTTCCGAACGTAGCGGAAACGGATGCAGACGAAGCAGAGACGAAACTCGAAAAACTCGGGTTCCTCGTCGAGTCGACGGAACGTTCCAGTGACACGGTCGAAGAAGGTCTTGTCATCAGTCAGTCACCGCGCGCAGAGGCGGCTGTCAAAAAAGGATCAACGGTCGAGTTAGTCGTCTCGACGGGAAGTGATCCGGTCGAAGTGCCGGATGTATCCGATGAAACAGAAAAACGAGCGATTGCGATATTAAAGGACAGTGGATTTGAGAAAGTGGATGTTGAACGGGAAGAATCAGAAGACATCGAACGCGGAAATGTCATCCGACAGTCCATCTCAGCCGGAACCGAGGTCATTGCGAAAGAACAAATGATCACCATCACGGTCTCGAACGGTTCTTCTGCCTTTGCGCTAAAGGATTTGACGAATCTATCGAGCGATGAAGCCAAAGCGTACCTGGATGAAATGGGACTGGACGGGACATTTGAACAAGAGTTTTCAAGTGACGTCGAACTGGATCAAGTCATCCGGCAATTTCCACAGGCCGGTGTTCAAGTCGAACCCAATGACTCGGTGACGGTCTTTATCTCACGCGGTGAGGAAGAAAAAACAGTCACGGCTACATTCCCTGAAAAAGTGGTGTATGATGGCATCAGTGAAGAGGATGAACCAGCACCTCGTCAAGTCGTCCGGATTGAAACGGAAGATGCGAAAGGAAAGCGGACCGTCATCGAAGAATCGATTGATCAAGATGAAACCTTTGATGTCCCGTTGACGATTGATCCGGGGGAAGAAGGAAAAATCACGATCTATAAAGATGATGACGTATATCGTTCGAAGACCATTACGTATAATCAAGCAAAATCACAAGAGTAAGCAGCAGAATGCTGACAAAAGGAGTGCATAGGATGGCGGAAAGTCGAATTGAAGACAACCGGGACGGAACGATTATTCGTCTGCAAGGTGGATTTTATGATGTCATGACCCCTCAAGGAGAAATCCGGTCACGCGCCCGTGGTAATTTCAGAAAACGTGGAATCAGTCCTGTCGTAGGCGATGAGGTTGTATTACACATCGAAAGTGAGACCGGCTACATTTTGGAAGTGAAAGAACGTCAAAATTTCTTGGTCCGACCACCGGTTGCGAATATCGATCAAGCATTACTGGTCGTCTCAGCTGCGGAACCCGATTTTTCCGCCCATCTGCTCGACCGGTTTCTTGTGCTGATTGAAGCGAAGGACATTCAACCGATCATTATTTTGACGAAGATGGATTTGCTGCACGGAACTACCGAACTGGTGGTGAAAGAAGCCATCGCGGCGTACCGGAAAATCGGCTACCCTGTCATTGAGACTTCGAGTGAGACGCTTGTCGGAGTGGAGCTCGTCCGTCCCTTGTTGAAAGATAAGACGAGCGTACTGGCCGGACAATCCGGTGTCGGCAAAAGTTCGTTGCTCAACGCGCTTGAACCTTCGCTGGCCCTGGAAACGAGTCATATTTCGAAATCACTCGGACGCGGTCGACACACGACACGACATGTCACCTTGATTCCGCTCGGTGAAGGGTTAATCGGCGATACACCTGGTTTTTCAAACCTCGATTTCCCGCATGAAATGGAACTCGAAGAATTGCGTTGGTGTTTTCCAGAATTCGTCGCCTTGCAGGATGACTGTAAATACCGGGGATGTCTGCATTTGAATGAACCGGGATGTGCCGTCAAAGAAGCAATTGAAGCACACGAAATCATGCCCTCACGGTATACGAATTATGGTATGTTTGTAGAGGAAATCAAGAATCGAGCCCGGAGGTATTGAGATGATTAAAATTGCACCATCAATCTTATCAGCAGATTTTGCAAACTTGGAGCGGGACGTCAAAGCTGTCGAGGCGGCAGGCGCCGATTACATTCATTTTGATGTCATGGATGGTCAGTTTGTCCCGAACATTTCCTTTGGTTTACCGGTCTTAAACAGTTTACGCCAAAAAACAGATATGGTTCTCGACGTTCATTTAATGATTGATCGTCCGGAAAACTTTGTGGAGGCTTTTGTTGCAGCAGGTGCTGACATCGTGACCTTCCATGTTGAGGCGACGAACCATGTGCATCGTGTCCTCCAGCAAATCAAAGCAGCGGGTGCGAAGGCGGGGGTTGTTCTGAACCCGCATACACCGCTTACGACGATTGAACATGTCTTAGAAGAGGTCGATATGGTCTTGTTGATGACGGTTAATCCTGGATTCGGCGGTCAAGCCTTCCTGCCTGGTGTCATGACGAAACTGAAGCAACTTGCAGACCTAAAGGCAGAGCGTGGACTGACGTTTGAAATTGAAATTGATGGGGGTGTGAATGCGGAGACAGCGAAGCTGTGCATCGAAAACGGGGCGAACGTCCTTGTTGCCGGATCCGCGATTTACAATGCACCTGATTATACGGAAGCAATCACTAGTATTCGGAATGCGGCTCACGTATAATAAAAAGGCAAACAAAACTTAATGATGACCGCAAGGGGTGTCGCGTCAAGCGGCTGAGAGAAGTGATTGGACTTTAACCCTTCGAACCTGTTCCGTTCAGACGGACGTAGGGATGTGGCGCACGCAGGCAGTACGGCGTTCGTCGTACTGCCTTTTTGCCGTCCTGCGATTTTATTTTTAGGAGGAAACAAGTATGAAACGGCTACAAATGTTAATGGAAATTGCAATTTTTGCAAGTATCGGAGTGGTGTTTGATTTATTGATTCCCTTTAAGATGCCTCAAGGAGGAGCTATCAGCTTAGCGATGCTACCGATTTTTGTGATGGCGTTCCGTCACGGCGTCGTGGGTGGTGTCGTGACAGGAGCTCTCGTCGGAACGATTCAGCTGATGTTCGCGCCGCAAATCTTGACGGTCGTCCAACCGTTACTCGATTATACGATTGCATTTGGTGTTGTTGGACTGAGTGGTTTATTTGCCCGTCAAGTCAAAAAGGCGGCAGCGGCTGGGAAAAACGGACGTTTGATGGCCATCGTCCTGATGGCGACGTTCCTTGGTGCCGGATTACGGTATGTCTGCCATGTCATCAGTGGAATCGTCTTCTTTGCTGAATACGCAGAAGGTCCGGTCGTCCCGTACTCCTTGATTTACAATGCGACGTATATGGTTCCGTCGTATCTGTTGTGCGGTATCGTCGCAGGACTCTTGTTTACGACGGCGCCACGACTCCTCCGTTATTCGGCGCGAGGTGTCTGATGCGGGCTGTGATTGTTGCAGCAGGACCGGTCGAGGACATCCCGTCCTTAACGCCGTTCATCGACGAGAACACGGTGGTCATCGCTGTCGACGGCGGTGTCGCTACGCTAGTGCAACAAGGTCTTGCGTTTGACTTGGCAATCGGCGACTTTGATTCGCTTGGATATACGCCGGAAGGAGCGGTGATTCATCCGGCTGAAAAAGATGAAACCGATTTAGAGCTCGCTTTGCGTCATGTCAACGAACAGTATGAAGTGACGGACGTGTTGATTTTCGGGGCGACAGGTGGTCGACTGGATATGACCCTGCAAAACGTCTATTTATTGAAACAGTTTCCGGCAGCGCGTCTTGTGACGAAGCGGGAAGAGGTGCGTTTCTTACAGGAGGGACACGATCAAATCAAGGCGGACCAATACCATTACCTATCCTTCATTCCACTCGTTCCGACCCGCTTAACGCTTCGGGGTGTCAAGTATCCGCTAACCGATCATGACGTGCCCGTCGGCGGTTCCTTAACCGTCAGCAATGAATGGACGGATCATCAGCTTGCCGATGTCACGGTCCACACGGGTGAAGTGATCGTATTACGAAGTCTCTCTGATAATAAAAAATGACTGAAAAAAGAACGTGACGGTCAGGAAATCACTCCTGCAGCCGATCACGTTCTTTTGGATTATGGTTCTAAGGTCGAACTGGCTGCCTGACGTTCCGTTTGGGCAGCGAGATGGTTTCCTTTAACGAACCAATGATACGACGCCCATGTCAAAAGGAAGAAGGGAACACCGATATATAAGGCGATCCGTTGATCCGCTTGGAAAGCAAGGCTGATCAGAACAAGCAGGTTCAAAGAAAATGAGAGAATCGGTAAGACCGGGAAAAATGGTGTCTTGAACTTCAACTCATTGACAGAGTGTCCGTCTTTGATGAATTGGCGACGGAAGGCAATCTGTGAAGCAGAAATCGAAATCCATCCGACCTGCGCCCCGAGTCCGGCGAGTGACAACAACCAGATGAAAACGGTATCTTCTGCAAAAAAGGCGGTCAGGAGTGATAACATGGCGAATAACATCGTAAAGCACAACGCGCGCATCGGTACCCCGCGCGAATTGATGATTGCGAGTTTTTTTGAAATCATACCTTCCTGCGACATCGACCATAACATCCGTGTCGCCGCATACAAGCCTGAGTTTCCAACGGATAACAGGGCAGTCAAGACAACGATGTTCATCAAGTCAGCCGCATAAGGAATTCCGATAGCGTCAAATACCATGATGAACGGACTGCTGATTCCGCTAGCTGTTTCATAGGGAATCAAGGCACCGACAATCGTGATCGAGAGGACGAAAAAGATGAATGTCCGCCAGACAGTGTTGCGAATGGCTTTTGGAATTGATTTTTCGGGATCACTCGATTCACCGGCAGCGACACCAATCAATTCTGTTCCCTGAAAAGCAAAGTTGACGGCGATCATCGTCGTCAAGACTCCGAGTGCCCCGTTTGGAAACAGACCGTTGGCCGTAAAGTTAGCGAACAGTGTGTCCGGACGGGCTGCCGTCATCTCAATCCAGCCAAACCAAGCGGCTCCCCCGAGCCCGATGAAGAAAAGAATGGCAAGGACTTTTAAACTGGAAAACCAAAACTCAGCCTCCCCGAAGGCTTTTGCTGAAACGGCATTCAGACCAAATAAGATCAGCGTAAAGAGGGCGCACCAGACGACAATCGGCATATCCGGAAACCAACGTCCCATCAAACTGCCGGCTGCCGTGATTTCGAGCGCCACCGTCACAGCCCAGCCGAGCCAGTAAATCCAACCGACGGCAAAGCCGACGCCCGGTCCGATGAACCGTGTCGTATACGTCTGGAACGATCCGGAAACCGGCATGTGCACCGCCATTTCCCCTAAACATAACATCGTCAGATACATGATGGTCCCACCCACGATGTAACTGAGCACCGCCCCGAGCGGTCCAGCTTGTGAAATCGTCAATCCGGAACCAAGAAACAGACCTGTTCCGATGATGCCGCCGAGCGAAATCATGAAGAGATGCCGGCTTGTCATTTCTCTTTTTAACTGCATGTTGACCCTTCCCCCTTGAAAAAAATAACTGCCCACTTATTGTAAGCGTTTTCAATTATTCCGACAATTAGTTTAGGAGAAAAATAAAAAATGGATAAAAAAAGAACCGGAAGGGAAGATTCCCATCCGGTTACTGCGCCTTATACGCGTTCGACTTTACCTGATTTGAGAGCTCGAGCTGAAACCCAAACCTTTTTAGGTTTACCGTCAACGAGAATACGTACTTTTTGTACGTTGATTCCCCAAGTGCGTTTCGTTTTGTTCAATGCGTGTGAACGGTTGTTTCCCGACTTCGGCGATTTCCCAGTAACGTAGCATTTACGTGCCATGTGTTCCGCCTCCTTTTATGTTGTTTTGCGTTCGTCCTAATAGACACTTTGCTATCTTAGCATGGTGTCGAGACGGTTGCAACATAAAAAAAGTAGCTGACAAGAAAAAAACTTGACAGACAACCTCAAAATTTAAAATAATGAATGAGGATGATGGTAAAAGTTCATTTGACCGCTACTATTTTTCACTTATTCATTGTATAGTCAGTACGGCGACTTTTCAATAGTAGGTCCTTATAGTAGAATTATGAGAAGAACACAATTAACAAAGGGGGCTACTCAGGTGGCGATCGAGATGAAAACGACCTATGGAAAAATTGATGTGGATAATGATGTCGTTGCGCAACTTGCAGGCGGAGCGGCAATGGAATGTTTTGGTGTCGTTGGTATGGCATCCCAGTCGCAGATTAAAGACGGACTGGCTGAACTGTTAAAACGGGAAAACTTTGCCCGTGGCGTCATCGTACGACAAGCGTCAGAGCAGGTTCATATCGATATGCATATCATTGTCAGTTACGGTACAAAAATTTCAGAGGTCGCGAACAATGTCCAGAGCCGTGTGAAGTATTCACTCAGCCAGGCACTTGGTTTAGAAGTAACATCTGTGAATATTTTTGTCCAAGGAGTCCGCTTGACGAATGTCTAAGGCGGGAATAGAGGAGGAAACTTTAGTGAGCGTAGATCGTTTAACAGGAGCGCAACTGGTCAAGATGATCCAGAATGGCGCAGCGAATCTCTATCAAAATGCGGATTTCGTCGATTCGCTGAACGTGTTCCCGGTCCCAGACGGTGACACAGGAACAAACATGAACTTGACGATGACATCGGGTTCAAAAGAAGCATCAAAAACGACATCAGACTCTGTCGCGGAAGTTGCTTCCGTGTTTGCCCGTGGTCTTTTAATGGGAGCACGCGGAAACTCGGGTGTTATTTTAAGTCAATTGTTCCGTGGGTTCTCAAAGTCGATTGAAGGAAAAGAGACGATCGATACAAAGGAATTTGCGGATGCCTTACAAAAAGGCGTCGATACAGCCTATAAAGCGGTCATGAAGCCGGTTGAAGGAACAATCTTGACAGTTGCCCGTGAGACTGCTGTAGCGGCAATCGCGCAGTCAGAAACAACATCAGATCTGCTCGAATTGATGCGTGGCATCGTCGAGTCGTCTAAAGTATCACTCGAAGGAACACCAGATCTATTACCTGTACTTAAAGAAGTGGGTGTCGTCGATTCCGGTGGACAAGGACTTGTCTGCATCTATGAAGGATTCCTCGCGACACTTGAAGGCAAAGAGTTAGAGAAGCCCCACGCACCGGTCATGGAAGCGCTCGTCGAAGCAGAGCATCATAAATCGGCTCAAAGCTTCATGTCGACGGAAGAAATCCATTACGGCTACTGCACGGAAATTATGGTCCGTTTCCAGGATGATAAATTGGCGAACACTCCTTTCAGTGAAGAAGCGTTCCGGAACGAGTTAGCGGAGTTTGGCGACTCACTGCTGGTCGTCGCAGACGAAGAATTGTTGAAGGTCCATGTACACGTCGAAACACCGGGCGAAGTCATCACAAAAGGTCAACGGTTTGGTGAACTCGTAGCGGTCAAAATCGAAAACATGCGTCAACAGCATTCGACGATTCTTGAAGAAGAGGGTGTCAATCAAGTGGCAGCTCCGGTCGCTACAAAGGCGAAAGCCCAGTCGGCACTTGTCACAGTAGCGATGGGCGAAGGCATCAGCGAACTCTTTAAGTCGCTTGGTGTCAGTGTCGTCATCGAAGGTGGACAAACGATGAACCCGTCTACGGAAGATATCGTCAAAGCGATTGAGGATGCGCATGCGGATCATGTGTATGTTTATCCGAACAACTCGAACATCATCATGGCGGCAGAACAAGCGGCGTCCGTTGCTTCTTGTGGTGTGACTGTCGTCAAGTCGAAGACGGTTCCTCAAGGATTGGCGGCAACGATCGTCTACAATCCGGAAGCGACGGTCGAAGAGAACGAGCGGCACATGATGGATGCAATCGCAGCCGTCAAATCCGGTCAAGTGACGTATGCCGTCCGTGATACGAGCATCGACGGAGTTGAAATCAAGAAAGATGATCATATGGCGATTGCGGAGAAACAAATCGTTGCAACGGATCATTCAAGCCTTGGCGCCGTCAAAAAGCTAGTTGATACACTGGTCACGGAAGACGATGAAATCATCACTGTCTTGTTCGGTGAAGGGGTTTCGCAAGATGAAGTCGACGAACTCGTCGCTTATATCGAATCGGTTAATCCAGACGCAGAAGTGGAAGTTCATGACGGAAAACAACCGCTCTATTCTTACATTTTAAGCGTCGAATAATATAAAACGTGAACGTACCTTTTCACATATCCCACCATCTGCGATAATAGAGGTGGGATTTTTGTTTAGTTTTTAAGAGAGGGGCAACAAGATGAAGTATCGGAGTGTATTTGATATCATCGGTCCAATCATGGTCGGACCGTCCAGTTCGCATACGGCGGGGGCTGCGCGGATTGGTTTGATGGCGGGGAAATTATTTGGAGAACAACCGACGGACATCACGATCACGTTTTATGGATCGTTTGCCGACACATACCGGGGACACGGGACGGATGTCGCCATCATCGGGGGGGTACTGGGCTATGATACGTTTGACGACCGGATTCCGGAATCCATCAAGATTGCCGAGCAAAAAGGGATCCGGATTCATTTTGAGACGAGTGAAGCGCTGACGGATCATCCGAACACAGCGCGTGTTCATTTGACGAACGGGTCGGAAACATTTGAGCTGGTCGGGATTTCGATTGGCGGCGGAACGATTGAAATCACAGAACTCAACGGCGTGCCATTACGTTTGTCTGGTGGCGGTCCTGCCTTGATTGTCCTGCATCACGACCGCTTCGGAGCGATTGCGGCGGTGACGAGTATTTTGGCCGATTACGAAATTAATATCGGGCATATGGAAGTGTCACGGCACGAAAAAGGGAAGCAGGCTTTGATGGCGATTGAGATTGATGATCGGATGCCGAGCCTTGTCCTGGAAGAAATCAACCGGTTACCACAAGTCGAACGGTCTGTCATGATGGGAGAGTGAAGAGATGTTTAAATCCGTAAAAGAGCTCGTCGCTTTAGCGACTGAAAAAAATGTACCGATTTCAGAAATCATGATTGAACAAGAAATGACGGTTCGTCATCTGGAACGGGATGAAGTATACGCGATGATGGAACGAAACTTGGAAGTGATGGAAGCGGCAGTTGAGCGTTCCCTCGCAGGGGACGGAGTGGAATCCGTCACCGGTTTGACAGGCGGTGATGCGGTCTTGTTGCAACGTTATCGTGCCAGTGGAAATGGGCTGTCCGGTGATTTGCTTCTCGATGCCGTCAGTAAAGCAATCGGAACAAATGAAGTCAACGCAGCAATGGGTAAAATTTGTGCGACACCGACGGCAGGGAGTGCCGGGGTCGTTCCGGGCACATTATTTGCTGTAAAAGATCGTTTGAATCCGACACGGGAGCAGATGTTGCGGTTTTTGTTTACGTCAGGTGCCTTTGGATTCGTCGTCGCCAACAATGCGTCGATTTCCGGTGCTGCGGGCGGATGTCAGGCAGAAGTCGGTTCGGCAACGGCAATGGCTGCTGCTGCAATCGTTGAGATGGCAGGTGGGACACCGGATCAGTCCGCACATGCCTTTGCCATCGCCCTGAAAAACATGCTCGGACTGGTCTGTGACCCTGTCGCTGGACTCGTGGAAGTTCCGTGTGTAAAACGGAATGCGATGGGCGGGGCAAACGCGCTGGTCGCTGCTGATATGGCCCTTGCAGGAATTACGTCACGGATTCCATGTGACGAAGTGATTGGAGCGATGTATGAGATCGGACAGATGATGCCGTCCGCCTTACGGGAGACGGCCAAAGGTGGTCTCGCCAATACACCGACAGGACGCTGGCTTGAATCCAAAATCTTTGGGGAACTATCGAATGAATCCATCAAATAAAGTGACAGCATTAAAAGGTGTCGGGCGTGACTTAGCCCGGAAACTCGAAGAAATGGATATCTTGACGATCGCGGACGTGCTCGAGCACGTCCCCTTTCGTTATGACGATTTTGTGACCGGTAGTTTAACGGAAGCGATTCACGAGGACAAAGTCAAATTCACCGGTCAGGTGCAATCAGAAGCCTTGGTCCGCTATTACGGAAAAGGAAAAAACCGGTTGACGTTCCGTTTGCTTGTCGAAGAGCGGTACAGTGTCACCGTGACGATGTTTAATCGCGCCTTTTATAAAGAACAGTTGAAGTTGGGGGAAGAAGTGACGGTCAGCGGCAAATGGGATTTACACCGGATGACGATTTCCGCGACGGAACTCCAATTCGGAGCAATCGAAGGCGAACTGACACCGGTTTATTCGCTAAAAGGAGACATGCGGATGAAAACGTTCCGACGTGTCGTCGAACTGGCTTTCGCCGAAAGTGAGCCGCTTGACGAACGGATTCCGGAGCCGATTCGCAAGACATACCGTCTACTGGATCGGATGACGATGTTGAGACGGTTACATTTTCCGGCGACCCGTCAAGACCTGACGACGGCCCGGCGCAGTTATGTCTATGAAGAATGTCTGTATTTTCAATTGAAGTTACAGACGTTACGCCTTGGAAAACGTAAAGGGCAAGGGGTTGCTTTACCGCTGTTTCAGCAGGAGACGGAGCAATTCATCCAAAACCTGCCTTTCCCTTTGACCGGCGCGCAACAGCGTGTGACGGAGGAAATCTTAAATGATATGCACCGTGCGGAACGAATGAACCGACTCCTTCAAGGAGATGTCGGAAGCGGAAAAACGGTCGTTGCGGCGATTGCTTTATACGCCACAGTGCGTGCGGGCAAACAAGGCGCTTTAATGGTTCCGACTGAAATTTTAGCAGAGCAACATGCGTCATCGCTTGCCCCGTTGCTTGAGCCGCTTGGAATCAAGGTCGGCTTATTGACGAGTTCTGTCAAAGGGAAAAATCGGGTTCTCTTGCTCGAAGCCCTGCGGCAAGGAGAAATTGATGTGTTGGTCGGGACCCATGCTTTGATTCAAGATACCGTTGTTTTTAAAGAGCTTCATCTTGTCATCACCGATGAACAGCATCGGTTCGGTGTCGAACAACGGAAACGTCTTCGTGCAAAAGCGGAACAGGCGGACGTCCTTTACATGACGGCAACACCGATTCCGCGGACGTTAGCGATTTCCGTGTTTGGAGATATGGATGTCTCAATCATTGACGAGATGCCAGCAGGCAGAAAAGAGATTGAAACTTACTGGGCAAAACCGGAACAGATTGATCGTGTATTTGGTTTTGTCGAAAAAGAGTTGCTGCTGGGTCATCAAGCCTACATCATCACGCCACTGATTGAGGAATCTGAATCACTGGATGTGCAAAATGCGATTGAACTGCATCTGCTTTTGACGGAACGTTTTTCGACACATCAAGTCGGTCTGATGCACGGACGACTCAGTTCGTCTGAAAAAGATGAAGTCATGCAGGCATTTAAGGACAATCAAGTTCAAATTCTTGTTTCGACGACTGTCGTCGAAGTCGGGGTCAACGTCCCGAACGCATCCATCATCGTCATCTATGACGCGGAACGGTTTGGTCTGGCCCAGTTACACCAGTTACGTGGTCGGGTCGGTCGTGGCGCCGCACAATCATTTTGTATCTTAATTGCGGATCCGTCTTCTGATACCGGAAAAGAGCGGATCAAAACGATGACGGAAACGAATGACGGCTTTAAATTAGCGGAAAAAGATTTGCAGTTACGCGGGGCCGGAAACTTTTTCGGGACCGAACAAAGCGGGTTGCCCCGTTTCATCTTGACGGATCCGGCCCTCGATATCCAGGTGATGGAAACAGCACGCAATGATGCCGTCCGTTTGCTGCGTTCGGATGCGTTTTGGCATCAGGAAGACTATGGTGTCTTACGACAGTACATCGAACAGCAAGGATTGCTGGATGGAGAAAGAATCGAATAATACTTGAAAGTGAACAACAAGGGATATATACTACTATTAGTACCAGGTGATAATAGTAGTCATCCTTCTTGTGGGAGGAACGTACATGCGGGTACCTAAGAAAGAACGACAATCAGAACTACAGCATACAATTGAACAAAATCCGTTCATCACGGATGAGGCGTTAGCCACTCATTTTAACGTCAGCATCCAGACGATTCGTTTGGACCGGATGGAGATGAAGATTCCGGAACTGCGTGAACGGATCAAACACGTGGCGACGGAACGACTGGATGATGTGCGTACGTTGACTGAAAATGAAGTCATTGGTGATATGATTGACCTGAAACTTGATACATCAGCGATTTCCATCTTGGAAATCTTACCGGAACATGCCTTTAGTCGAAATGCCATCGCGCGGGGACATATCCTGTTTGCGCAAGCCAATTCATTAGCGATCGCCTTGATCGATGACGAACTGGCATTGACGACAAAAGCAAACGTTCAGTTCACGCGCTCCGTCCATGTCGGTGAACGTGTCGTGGCGAAAGCCTTCGTCAGTTCACACCGGCAAGACGGTCGTTCCGACATCAACGTCGACAGTTTTGTTGGGGATGAATGTGTGTTCATCGGTGAATTCACGGTGTATCGAAGCAGTAAGGAGGAATCGAGATGATTTTAGCAGTAGACGCAATGGGCGGTGATCATGCGCCACGCGCCATCGTAGAAGGGGTCGTTCAGTTTTTAGCGGAACGTCCGACAGAGGACATTGAAATCCGTTTAGTGGGCGATGAGTTAAAATTAAGTTCATACGACATCAAGGACCCACGGGTGACCATCATCCATGCGGCGTCCGTCATCACCGGAGAAGACGAACCGGTCCGTGCGATCCGTCGCAAGAAAGATAGTTCACTCGTCGTGGCTGCAAACCTGGTGAAATCAAAAGAAGCAGATGCTTTGATTTCAGCAGGCAACACGGGTGCTCTCATGACTGCCGGATTGTTTGTGATCGGTCGGATCGAAGGGGTGGACCGTCCGGCGCTGGCCCCGACTTTCCCGACACGAAACGGAAAAGGTGTCGTCATCTTAGATGTCGGCGCCAATCCGGATGCAAAAGCAGAACATCTGCTGGATTATGCCATCATGGGATCTGTTTACGCAGAACAAGTAAGGGGCATCAAACGGCCGAAAGTCGCGTTGCTGAATATCGGTTCAGAAGCCGGTAAAGGGAACGCATTGACGAAAGAGACCTATCCCCTGCTTGAGACAGCTCCGATTCATTTTGTTGGGAACGTCGAGGCGAGAGAAGCGATGAGTGGAGAAGTGGATGTCATCGTGACGGAAGGCTTTGCTGGAAATACTCTTTTGAAGAGTACGGAAGGTGCGGCCAGCATGATCATGGGCGTGATGAAGGAACAGTTCATGAGTTCGCTCAGTTCAAAAATTGCCGCATTTATTTTAAAACCGAAACTCAAAAAAATGAAACAACTGCTTGCCTACGAGGAATATGGCGGAGCCGGACTGTTTGGAATTGCTGCTCCAGTCATCAAAGCACACGGCTCAAGCAATGCCTATGCCTTCAGTCGTGCGCTGGCACAGGCACAACTGATGGTTGACCAACAAGTCGTCGCCAAAATGATCGAGGCGAAGGCAACAAAAGAAATCTAAAGGAGTGAGACGGATGGGTAAAACAGTTTGGATGTTTCCTGGTCAAGGCTCACAAATGCCGGGCATGGGTCAAACACTCGTCCAACACGACGAGACGCGCCAAGCATTGATGGATCTTGGCACACGGATCGGACTTGATTTGACAGAGTTGTTGACGACCGGAACAAAAGAGGACTTAAAAGCAACGGATCTCGCACAACCTGCCATCGTGGCACACAGTACACTCCTTGCGAACCGTTACGCCGCGCTTGGTCATCAACCGGATTTTGTACTTGGACACAGTGTCGGAGAGTACAGCGCACTTGTTGCGGCATCGGTGTTGACACCAAGTGAAGCCGTGTATCTCGTTCGGGAACGCGGCAAGCTGATGAACCAAGTCACGGGCGGGACGATGGCGGCTGTCATCGGTCTCGATGATGTCGAAGCTGCTCATCACGCCGTCGAATCCATTGCGGCGACAGGGGAGATCGTACAGATTGCGAACTATAACTGTCCCGGACAATTCGTGATTTCAGGACAAGTGGCAGCGGTCGAATCGGCGACGGCGAAGTTAAAGGAACTGGGCGCAAAACGTGTCCTGCCGCTGGATGTATCCGGTGCGTTCCATTCATCGTTGATGACACCGTTTGCGCCGCGATTTGAAGATGTACTGGTTTCGTCGCCGTTTCAAGCGGCAAAAACAAAGTTCATTTCGAACGTCGACAGCGACTTCCATGACCAACCGGACGAACTGATTCGTTTGTTGGTTCAGCAACTGTATTCACCGGTCCGTTTTGAGGCCTGCGTCGAAAAGCTGATTGCAGAAGGTGCTGATACGTTCATCGAATTTGGACCGTCCTCACCACTCAGCGGCCTCGTCAAGCGTATTAAAAAAGATGTCAAGATCGTCAGTATTACGACACTTGAACAATTGGAAGCGGAGGCGATTCGTTGAATAAGGTAGCACTCGTCACCGGCGCTTCGCGAGGAATCGGAGCCGCCATCGCCAAACGTCTTGCGACGGATGGGTTCCGGATCGTCGTGAACTATGCTGGAAATACAGCAAAAGCGGAAGAAGTCGTAGCGGCCATCACGGCTGCCGGCGGTGAAGCGATTGCTGTCCAAGCGGATGTCGCAGATGCCGAGCAGGTCAAGGCACTCCTGAAGACGACGCTTGATACGTATGGACAATTGGATTGTGTCGTCAACAATGCCGGGATTACGCGGGATGGATTATTGATGCGGATGAAGGAAGCTGATTTTGATGCCGTTCTGAACACGAATCTAAAAGGTGCGTTTCTCGTGACGCAAGCTGCGACACGACCACTTTTAAAGTCGAGTGGACGCATCATTAACATCGCATCAGTCGTCGGCATCACCGGTAATCCCGGTCAAGCCAACTATGTGGCGGCGAAGGCCGGTCTGATCGGATTTACGAAGTCAGTGGCACGTGAGCTGGCAAGTAAAGGGGTTACGGCCAACGCCATTTGCCCGGGTTTCATTGAAACCGATATGACGGATGAATTAACAGAGACACAACGCAACCAAACCCTTGACCAAATTCCGTTAAAACGATTTGGTCAGACGGAAGACATCGCGTCTTTGGTCAGCTTCATCGCTTCAGACAATGCCCGTTACATCACCGGTCAAACGCTTGCCGTTGATGGCGGCATGACAATGTAATTAAACAGTGGTACTACTTTGCCAAATCGGCAATCATCTTATATACTCAACTCATGGAGGGATTTTCAAATGACAAAAGAACAAATCTTAGTAGACGTGCAAGAAGCAATCGCAGAAAAATTAGGTAAAGAACAAAGTGAAATCACACTCGATAAATCGTTTAAAGACGATCTCGGTGCAGACTCGCTTGAAGTTATGGAACTCGTTATGGATCTCGAAGATAAATTCGAAATCACAATCGAAGATGACCAAGCAGAGAACTTGAAGACAGTTGGCGATGTTGTTAGCTACATCGAAACACAAGTCTAAAACATGAAGCTGGACCCACCGCGTATTTGCGGTGGGATTTAGCTGTTTAGGAGGCATTATGACGAATCAAAAGGGACGTCGTGTCCGAAAAGGACCCTATGTAAAACGACGCAAAGACTCACGGGCTTTGGCGCAGATCGAACAAAAATTCGAACAGCTTCAAGAACGGTTGCAGATTCACTTCTCGAATGTAGAACTCTTAAAACAAGCGTTTACACACTCTTCGTTCGTCAATGAACAACGGGAATCCGAGGGCGATAATGAACGTCTTGAATTTCTGGGAGATGCAGTCTTAGAACTGACTGTGTCGCGCTATCTGTTTCAACACTATCCGGAACGTTCCGAGGGGGAATTAACCAAGCTGCGTGCGGCCATCGTGTGTGAGCCGTCACTCGTCCAGTTTGCAAATCATTATCAGTTTTCTGAAATGATTTTACTTGGTAAAGGGGAAGAACTGACAGGGGGAAGAAATCGTCCGGCGTTACTGGCGGATGTGTTTGAAGCCTTTATCGGTGCTTTGTACCTCGACCAAGGGATCGAAGCAGCAGAACGATTCCTCGCCGAAGCGGTTTTTCCGAAAGTGGCATCCGGTTTTTTCGAAGAGCAGACAGACTTTAAAAGTCAGCTCCAAGAAGCAATCCAACGTGTTGGTCTTGGATTGATTGAATATGAAATCATCGAGGAACGTGGTCCGGCGCACAGCCGTGAATTCATCTCGCGTGTCCATGTCTCGGACAAATTAGAAGGAATCGGGACGGGACGGTCGAAAAAAGAAGCGGAACAGCAGGCGGCTAAACAGGCGTTGCTTGTACTCAAAAATAGTTTCTGACACACAAAAAGGCACCCATTGTAAAATGGTGTGCCTTTTTGTGACGTGTGTTAAACGGTCTTCAGTGATTTCAATTCATCGACAATCGCGTCAACTTCCGCGAGTGACAAAGAATCACGCATCATGACGAAGTCATAGATCTCTTTTAAGTCATCATTTTTTGTTCCGTCGAACTGGTCCGCCTTGATGACGCCTTTGTTGATAATGTTCAATTTATCCAAAATCGCTTCAATCATTTGTTCAATCGTCATGTGTAAATTCTCCTCTTCATCTCTTTATGCCTAACATTACCATAAAAGCTACCATTTTGTAGACCTTTCGGCTATGGTAAACTAAAAGAAAATCAAAAGAAATTTAAACATATGGGTGGTCAAGATGTACTTAAAACGAATTGAAATCAATGGCTTCAAATCATTTGCCAGTCGGACAGAGCTCGATTTCCTCCCGGGAGTCACTGCTGTCGTCGGACCGAATGGAAGCGGGAAGTCAAATATATCGGATGCAGTCCGCTGGGTGCTCGGTGAGCAATCAGCTAAATCATTACGTGGTGCGAAGATGGAAGATGTCATCTTTGCCGGAAGTATATCGGAACATCGGAAACAATTTGCGGAAGTCACACTCGTTCTCGACAATGAGTCGGGCACGGTTGCCTTACCGTATCAAGAAATCAATGTGACGCGACGTGTCACCCGCAATGGGGACAGCGATTATTTCTTAAATAAAAAACCGTGTCGATTGAAAGATGTCCTCGATTTATTCATGGACACCGGTTTGTCGCGGGACGCGTTTGCCATCATCGGTCAAGGGCGTGTCGAACAAGTCATTTCCGGAAAACCGGAAGAACGCCGTTCCGTGATCGAGGAGGCGGCGGGTGTCTTGAAATACCGTCATCGTAAAAAACAAGCCGAACGAAAATTGACGGATACGGAAACGAATCTGTCGCGGGTTGACGATATCTTGTTTGAACTCGGAGGGCGGATTGAACCTTTGCGCGAACAAGCGGCGCTGGCAAAAGAGTTTTTGCTCGCGCGTGAACGGTATGATTTTCTTGAACGCGGTATCATCGCGACGGAAATTCAGCAGTACACGTCGCAACTGACGGAGGTTACCGCTGAAATCGAAGCGTGCCAAGCACAGTTGTTGGCGGAACAAGAACGTTTTCAAACAACCGTCACGACACGGGAAGCACAAGAGACGAAATTAGAAGCAACACGACGACTCGAGACAGAACTGCAAGAACGGTTGCGTCACGTCTCGACTAAACTCGTTGAAATTGAAGGATCGTTGAATCTGGCAAAAGAACGAGAAAAACACGGGACGGAAATGAAGCAACGTCTCGAGCAAGAAGTGGCAGTAGCGGAACAACGTGTGCTGGACATCGAACAAGAGGAACAGGCACTGGTGCTAAGGCAGCAGGAGACGAATCAACGTTATCTCGAGACCGTCCAGCAACGGGAAGCAGCCGATGCGGCGTTATCCTACTCGGACCGGGACTTTGAAAAAGAGGCAGAACAGTTGCGTTCCGAAGCCTTTGAAGTGGCCAGCCGTCTTGCGGCGACGACGAATGCGTATCACCGGGCGAAACAAGATCTCTTACACGCGGAAGAACAACAACAGCGTTTTTCAGAAAACGTCGGATCGAAACAAACGGCGCGTTCCACTTATGAAGCAGAAACGCTGCGGTTAGAGGAACAGGTCGAACAGTTGCGGACCCGTTTAGAGACACTGCGTCATGAAGAGAACACGCACCAACAGACATATCGTCAGTACCAAGAGACGATTGTCCAAATGAACCAATCGATTCTCGACTTACACCGGCGCCGCGATAAAACGGAAGACCGGATTGAGTTTTTGGAGTCCGTCAAGGCAGATTACAGCGGCTACTTTGGTGCCGTCAAAACGGTGCTGAAGCAACGGGAACGAATTTCCGGCATTCATGGGGCAGTGGCCGAACTGATTACGGTACCCGCCCGCTATGAAGCGGCGATCGAGACCGCTTTAGGTGGAGCGATGCAAAATATCGTCGTCGATACGGATGGGACGGGACGGAAGCTGATCCAAGAGCTTCGTCGCTTAAATGCCGGTCGGGCGACCTTTATGCCGCTCTCATCGATTCAGCGCCGCGAACTGAGCGGATCGGTGCGACAGAACCTGTCAAACATGTCAGGGTATCTTGGAGTGGCGAGTGATCTCGTCACGACGCGGGACGAGTTTACGAAACTAAAAGAAAACTTACTCGGTACGACGCTGGTCGTCGAATCGTTGGAACAAGCGAATGCGATTGCCCGGACAACGGGACACCGGTACCGGATTGTGACGCTAGACGGCGACGTCGTCAACGTCGGCGGTTCGATGACCGGGGGGAGCCGGAAAAAAGGGACACCGCTCTTCAGCCAGTCCCGTGAACTGGAAGAATTGCAGACAGGCTTAAAACAAGGGCAGGCCGTCATCCGTGAACAAGAACGGCGCCGGGATGACATGACGGTCACGCTCAATGAGCTGAAGACTACACTCGAAAAAACCGTACAAGACATCCAAACCGTTCAAGTTGAATTAGAAAGCGTCCGTGAAGCATGGACGGATGCGAAGCGGAGTCTTGCCGTCACGGCGTCCGAACTGTCGGTTCATGACGGTCAATTGAACCGTCTGACAGAACAAGCAATTGAAGCGAAAGCAATCATTCAGACATCGGAGCGAGACATCGAACAGTTGACTGTGCGTCAAACGGAACTCCGCCAAACGATTGATCAACTGAAGGCAGCGCAATCACGTGGTGCGGTCGCGATTGAAGAATTAAAACAACAGCAAGCGGAAGCGTTACTGGAAGAACGGACTGCAAGCATGACACGCGATCAAACCGATCGTGAAGTCGAACGGCTCCGACAGACGCTCACGCATGCAAAACTGGAAAGAAGCCATAAACGACGTGATCTGAAACATATCCTCGAAGGGTTCGATGAAGCGAAGATCGGCGCCCTGCATGCCGAACAAGCACAGATGCAGGATGAGCAAGTATCGGTCGAGCAGGAATTAGCACTCGTCACGAAAGAGATTCAAGAAGCGGCAGAAGGCTTACGTTTGTTGCGGATCCAGGAAGCGAAGCTGAAAGAAGAACAGCAGGGAACGACGCAACGGCTCGATCAAGCCCGTCTGACCCAAGGGCGACTCAGCACACGGCTTGAGACCCGCCAAGAGACACTCGAGGAAATGGGACTGATTGCTGACCTGATTCAACCGTTGACGATTCCGTTTGATGAAGCGAAGGAAGAATTGCATCTGTTGAAACGACAACTGGAGGAAATCGGGATCGTCAACCTCGGGGCAATCGAGGAGTTTGCAGAAGTCGATCAACGGTTTACGTTCCTCTCGACACAACGGGACGATCTCGTCAGCGCGAAAACGGATTTATACGGCATCATCGAAGAGATGGACCGGGAAGTGATTCGTTTGTTTAAACAGACCTATACGGCAGTGCGTGAGCATTTCCGGGAAACATTCCGCGAATTGTTCGGCGGCGGGGAAGCGGATTTGATTTTAGTGGACCCAACCGATCTCCTGACGAGCGGCATCGATATCGTTGCAAAACCGCCGGGTAAAAAGCTACAAAACCTGTCGTTGTTATCCGGCGGGGAACGGGCGTTGACAGCCATCGCCTTGTTGTTTGCCATCTTAAAAACGAGACCGGTTCCATTTTGTGTCCTGGATGAAGTCGAAGCGGCTCTGGACGAAGCCAATGTTGCCCGGTTTGGCGAGTTTGTCCATCAACTGGCGCGCGAGACACAATTCATCATCATCACCCACCGGAAGGGAACGATGGAGTCTGCTGATGTGTTGTACGGTGTCACGATGCAACAAAACGGTATTTCCGAAGTGTTATCCGTTAAACTAGAAGAAGCGAGACGGACTTTAAGTGAAGAAGTAGAATCAAAGGGGATAAAAAAATGAGTTTCTTTAAAAAATTAAAAGATCGTTTAACGACGTCCACACAGGAAGTCACATCGAAATTCACCGAAGGCTTGACGAAAACACGGGACGGATTAGCCAGCGCGGTCAACGATCTCGTTTATCGATTCCGTGAAGTGGATGAGGAATTCTTTGAGGAACTGGAAGAAGTGTTGATCCAGGCGGATGTCGGGGTGACGACGACAATGGATTTAGTTGAAAAACTAAAGGTGGAAGTCAAACGGAGAAACGTTAAAGACACCAAGGAAGTTCGTGATGTCCTCGTCGAGGTCGTCGCCAACATGTTAATCGAAGAGGAAGAGATGGAGCTTGACCTCACGCATGACCTCAATGTCATTCTGTTCGTCGGTGTCAACGGCGTCGGAAAAACGACGACGATCGGTAAACTCGCGAACCGTTTGAAAAATGAAGGGAAGTCGGTCATGCTCGCAGCCGGTGATACGTTCCGTGCCGGGGCAATCGATCAGTTGCAAGTCTGGGGCGAACGTTCCGGTGTACCGGTAATTCGTCAAGGAGAAGGGTCCGATCCGGCTGCCGTGATTTACGATGCAGTTCAAGCCGCAAAGGCACGGAAAGTGGATGTCTTGATTTGTGATACGGCCGGACGTCTACAAAACAAAGTCAATCTCATGAATGAGCTCGAGAAAGTCAAACGCGTCATCGAGCGGGAAATTCCGGGAGCTCCACATGAGGTGTTACTGGCGCTCGATGCGACGACGGGACAAAATGCGATGATTCAGGCCAAAGCGTTTAAACAAGCGACCGACGTCAGCGGAATCGTCTTGACGAAACTCGACGGCACAGCCAAAGGCGGAATCGTTCTTGCGATTAAGAACGAGCTGGATCTGCCGGTGAAATTCGTCGGTCTCGGTGAAAAAATCGACGACCTGCAACCGTTTGATGCGGAACAATTCGTCTATGGTTTGTTCGGAGATGTCTTCGAAGAAAAAGAAACGACGGAAGAAGTCCGAGAAGAGGACTGACCTCGATTTCCTTGTAAAGAAAAAAACTTGACAACACACTGTGAGGGCTGTACTATACTATCTGTAAAGGAATTTCACTTAACAACCGTGGAGGTGCTCGGATGACACTTGATAAAACGAACCGGATGAATTATCTGATTGACTTTTATCAGGAGCTATTGACGCCAAAACAGCGAAATTATATGTCACTTTATTATCTAGATGACTTTTCGTTAGGTGAGATCGCCGATGAGTTTGAAGTCAGCCGACAAGCAGTCTACGACAACATAAAACGTACGGAAGCGATGCTTGAACAATACGAAGAGCGGCTCGCTTTGTTCGCGAAATACGAACAAAGAAAGTTACTCCTTGATCAATTGAAGCAACTTGACCTTCCGAGCGAAGCTCACGTGACCATTGCGGCACTGGAGCAATTAGAGTAGGGGGCATTTTCATGGCATTCGAAGGATTATCGGAACGGCTTCAAGCCAGTCTTGCTAAAATGCGAGGCAAAGGTAAGATTTCTGAAGCGGACGTAAAAGAAATGATGCGTGAGGTTCGCCTTGCGTTATTAGAAGCTGACGTCAACTTCAAAGTCGTCAAACAATTCGTAAATGATGTGAAGGAACGTGCTGTCGGGCAAGATGTCATGACGTCCCTCACACCCGGTCAGCAAGTTGTCAAAATCGTCCATGACGAATTGACAAAACTGATGGGTTCGGAAGTTTCTCCACTGACGTTATCGAACCGTCCACCAACCGTCATCATGATGACCGGTTTACAAGGGGCGGGTAAAACGACGACGACAGGGAAACTGGCCAATCATTTACGAAAGAAACAAAATCGCAGTCCACTGCTTGTTGCAGCGGATATTTACCGACCGGCTGCGATCAAACAGCTCGAGACGTTAGGGAAACAACTCGAACTGCCTGTTTTCTCGATGGGAGATCAGGTCAGTCCACAAGAGATTGTCACTAATGCGCTCGACTATGCAAAAGAGCATCACCACGATATCGTGTTGATCGATACGGCGGGACGCTTGCACATCGATGAGGACCTCATGCAGGAACTGGTCGACGTAAAAGAAATCGCCAAACCAAATGAAATCTTCCTTGTTGTTGATTCGATGACGGGTCAAGATGCGGTCAATGTTGCTGAAAGCTTTAATGAAAAGCTGGGCGTGACAGGGGTCGTCTTGACGAAACTCGACGGCGATACTCGAGGCGGAGCAGCACTCTCCATCAAGGCAGTCACCGGAGCACCGATTAAATTCGTCGGTCTTGGAGAGAAGCTGGACGCAATCGAGCCATTCTACCCTGAGCGGATGGCGTCACGAATTCTCGGCATGGGCGATATGCTGACGCTGATTGAAAAAGCGGAGTCTCAAATGGACGCTACACGCGCCAAAGAGCTCGAAGGCAAAATGCGCGATGCATCGTTCACGTTTGACGATTTCATCGAGCAGTTGCAGCAAGTGAAACAGATGGGTCCTTTGGATGAGTTGTTAGGAATGATTCCGGGTGCCGGTAAAGGAAAGATGAAGGGTTTGAAAAATGCCCAAATCGATGAAAAGCAACTTGTGTATGTCGAAGCGATTATTCAATCGATGACGAAGCGAGAGCGCTCTGAACCGGAAATCCTCAATGCCAGTCGTCGGAAACGGATTGCGCGCGGCAGTGGTCGCAGCATTCAAGAAGTGAACCGATTGATCAAGCAATTTGAAGACATGCGGAAGATGATGAAACAATTCTCCGGCCAAATGGGCAAAGGAAAAAAGAAAGGCGGCTTTGGCCTCCCATTCTTCTAAAAGTCTTTTCACTTTTGCTGGAACGTTGTATACTAGTGAAGTTGTCAATTTGACTAAACGAAAAAAATTATTTATTACTTGGAGGGACTTACGAATGGCAGTTAAAATTCGTCTTAAGCGCATGGGCGCAAACAAATCACCTTTCTACCGTGTGGTAGTAGCAGACTCACGTGCACCACGTGATGGTCGTTTCATCGAGCAAATCGGATACTACAACCCGGTTGCTAAACCAGAAGCAGAAGTAAAACTTAACGAAGAGCTTGCTCTTAAATGGCTCGCTGAAGGTGCTAAACCTTCGGACACAGTTCGTAACCTCTTCTCAAAAGCTGGTATCATGGAGAAATTCCACAACGCGAAACTCGCGAAGTAAGACGATTGGAGGTGAGCGAAAGCTTACCTCCTTTTTCTATGGCGAAATAATGAGAAGTGCTATTTTTTAATTGAGGAAGTGAAACAGATGGAATGGTTGGAAATCGCAAAAATCGCGAATACACACGGTTTAAAAGGAGAGCTGAAACTCCTTGCTAGTACTGATTTTCCGGAAGAACGTTTCAAAGTCGGGAACGAGGTCTATTTGGAGTCGAACGGGACATATACACCGTTTACGATCGGCAGCTACCGCAAGCATAAACAATTCATCATGGTGACGTTCAAGGGAATGCACCACATCAATGATGTCGAGAAGTACAAAGGATTGAAGTTGTATGTGCAGCCGGAAGCGTTGCAGGAGCTTGGCGAACATGAGTATTATTATCATGAAATCATCGGTTGTACGGTCTTTGACGGAGAAGACGAGATCGGTGTCGTGTCTGAGATTCTGGAAACCGGAGCAAACGACGTCTGGACGATCAAACGTCCCGGGAAAAAGGATGTCTTGATTCCTTACATCGAACAAGTCGTCGCGTCGATCGACGTGCAAGAAAAACGGATTCAAATCACACCGTTGCCGGGATTAATCGAAGGATGAACATTACGGTCATGACCTTGTTCCCGGAGATGTTCACGGCACTGAATCACTCGATTGTCGCCCGTGCCCAAGAGGAGAAGCGGATCGAGCTGAACTATGTCAATTTTCGGGATTATTCCACCAATCGTCATGGTCGGGTCGATGATTCCCCTTATGGCGGCGGAGCCGGTATGTTGCTTACGCCACAACCGATTTTTGATGCGGTTGCGGCGCTTCCGGAGGCGAAACGACGAATCATCGTCTTGACGCCGACCGGACGCCGGTTTGACCAACGTCTGGCCGAAGAGTGGTCGCAGGAGACGGAGCTCGTCTTTTTGTGCGGCCATTATGAAGGCTTTGATCAACGGATTCATGATGAGCTCGTGACGGACGAAGTGTCGCTCGGTGACTTTGTCCTGACGGGCGGGGAACTTGCGGCGATGACGATGATTGACGCCACCGTACGCCTGTTGCCGGATGTCCTTGGAAAGTCAGCCAGTCATGAGGATGACTCTTTTTCAACCGGATTGTTGGAATACCCTCATTACACCCGTCCGGCAAATTTCAGAGGACTGACGGTTCCGGATGTCTTATTATCTGGCAACCATGCCCGCATTGAAACATGGCGACGTCAGCAGGCATTGAAGCGAACGCTCGAGCGGCGACCCGATTTACTTGACCAAGTAACCTTGTCAGATGCCGACCGTCACTATTTACAGTCAATTTCAGGATTGTCAAACGACTGAATCTGTGATAAGTTAAAACATGTGGCAAAAGCCACCTATTAACGATGTTCCGCTGTTGGATGCCAAGGGCAAATGAAGATACGAACATTGGTGAAAAAAGGAGAAATCATTCATGA
Organism: Exiguobacterium sp. s192; assembly: GCF_018618795.1. Lineage (NCBI taxonomy): Bacteria > Bacillati > Bacillota > Bacilli > Caryophanales > Exiguobacterium > Exiguobacterium sp. s192. The sequence goes on from NZ_JACSMS010000001.1 coordinate 350,664, forward strand.
ACACACAACAATTGTTCCGTGAAATTACACAAGAACAAATCAAGTCAGACGTCCCTGCATTCCGTCCTGGTGATACAGTCCGCGTCCACGTTAAAGTCGTCGAGGGAACGCGTGAGCGGATCCAGCTTTTCGAAGGCGTAGTCATCAAACGTCACGGTGGCGGCATCAGCGAAACGTTTACAGTTCGTAAGATTTCTTACGGAGTTGGCGTTGAGCGTGCATTCCCGCTTCACTCACCACGTGTCGCACAAATCGAAGTCGTTCGTTACGGTAAAGTCCGTCGTGCGAAACTTTACTACCTCCGCAACCTTCGTGGTAAAGCGGCGCGTATTAAAGAAATTCGTCGTTAATCATGTGAAAAAGTGGCTTGTCTCCGGACAAGCTTCTTTTTTTTATCGTTTATGCGTATACTAAGTTTAGGCAAGAGATTGAATTGAAGGAGTGGAACGCGTGAAGGAGTTATTCAGCTGGGTCAAGGCGCTTGTCGTGGCGCTTGTAATTGCGTTCATCATCCGAACGTTTTTATTCGTACCGGTCATCGTAGATGGTGAATCGATGATGCCGACGTTACACAATTCGGATCGCATGATCGTCAACAAAGTCCCTTATTACTTTAACGAGCCGGAACGTGGAGATATCGTCGTGTTCCATGCGACGGAAACACGCGACTATATCAAACGTGTGATTGCGGTTCCTGGTGATACGATGTACTACAAAGATGACACATTATATGTCAATGATAAAAAAGTCGAGGAACCTTATCTCAATGAATTCAAGGCACAAATGAACGGGGTTCCGTTAACAGAAGACTTTACACTGGAAGAAAAAACGGCGCAGACGACTGTGCCAAAAGGGAAAGTGTTTGTAATGGGAGATAATCGTCAAAACTCGAAAGACAGCCGGGACATCGGTTTTGTGGATGAAGACCAAATCGTTGGCACAACGAACTTTGTCTTTTATCCGTTTAACGATGTACGGTCAGTGGATTAAGATAATCATCCCGAAACAGAAAAACGAGGTTCACCTCCGGTGGGCGTCGTTTTTTTGTTCGTTCTCAGACAGGGTTCTTTTCTTTCGAGAAGTTGCGTATACTAGAGAGTGGATCGTTTCTCTCGAACAGGGAGTGTATCGGTAATCATCGATACACGATAGATCAATCGTTCATTATTAGCAGTCCAGCAATATGAAAACTTGAGGTGGAAGATATGACAATACAATGGTTCCCGGGACACATGGCGAAAGCACGCCGTGAAGTCACGGAAAAATTAAAATTGATTGATGTCGTCATTGAGTTAGTGGATGCCCGCTTACCGATGTCGAGCCGCAATCCGATGGTCGAACAAATCACAGCCGGAAAACCCCGTTTGATCGTCTTGAATAAATCAGATATGGCAGATGGTCGTCTGACGGAACAATGGATGCAGGCACTGCGTAAAGACGGCGTGGACGTCATCGCGGTCGATGCGAAACACAATAAAGGACTCGGGCAGATCCATGAAGGTGCCTTGCGTCTGATGAAAGACAAACATGACCGGATGCGGGAAAAAGGCCGGAATCCAAGTGCGATTCGGGCCTTGATCATCGGAATTCCGAACGTCGGGAAATCGACGTTGATCAATCGCCTGGCCGGCCGAAACATCGCCATCACCGGTGACCGCCCGGGTGTGACAAAACGTCAACAGTGGATCAAGATGAAGACCGGTGAGATGGAATTGCTTGATACACCAGGGATTCTTTGGCCGAAATTCGACGATCAGCTTGTCGGCTATCGTCTTGCGGCAACAGGGGCGATCAAGGATGATATCTTGAATATCGACGACATTGCCTTATTTGCGATTCGGGAGCTGAAAACACGTTATCCGGAACAATTAAAAGCGCGTTACCGCTTGAATGAAGTTGCAGGTGAAGCTGTTGATGTACTGGAAGCGATCGGTAAAAACCGCGGATTCGTCACAAGTGGGTATGTCGACTTTGAACGAACAAGCGAAATGTTGCTCCATGAGCTGCGGACCGAGAAAATTGGACGGGTTACGCTTGAAACCGTCGAAGAGTGGGCCACTGTAACCGAATAAGACAGGCTTGGGTTTCTCTAAGGAGAATTCCAAGCTTTTTTCAAAAAGGAGACACGTCATGAACATCCAAGAATTAAAAATACACTTAGCAAACGTTCCCCGCAGTGAGCTGGAAGAATGGAAAGTGCGCCTCGGCGACGATTCACGAAAAGGAGTCATCACAGCCCTTGAACAAGCGGAACGGCGATTGGAGCGTGAAGAACAGCAACGCCTCCATTTTCAAGAACGGTCGTCTTTCGAAGAGCAGTACCGCGAGCAAGGATACACGCGGATTGCCGGTGTTGATGAGGTCGGACGGGGACCGCTGGCAGGTCCAGTCGTGGCGGCAGCTGTCATTTTACCGGTTGATTTTTACCATCCGGGTCTGACCGATTCGAAACAAATGTCGAAAAAACAACGGCTCGTTGCCTATCAACACATTCAGGAAGTCGCAGAAGTCGCAATCGGCATCATCGAACCGGAAGAGATTGACCGGATCAATATCTATCAGGCATCGAAACAAGCAATGCAACAAGCTGTCACGACGTTGCAGCCGGAAGCCTTGTTGGTGGATGCGATGGAATTGAACGTCGAGATTCCGCAGCTGTCCTTGATCAAAGGCGATGCCCGCAGTATCTCGATCGCAGCCGCGAGTGTCATTGCGAAAGAAACACGGGATACGATGATGGAACAGTACGCCCGACTGTATCCGGAGTATGGTTTTGAACAACATGCGGGGTATGGAACAGCACAACATTTACGCGCACTTGACACTGTAGGCGTGACCCCGATTCATCGGAAAACATTTAAGCCGGTCCTGGACCGACTCTAGGAGGTGAGTGGTCATGCAGATTGAACATCGTGCCTTACTGCCGTTCAAGATCATTGATGCATCCAATCAACCGTTGCGTGAAGGGGCGAATGTCATCGGAAAAGTGTTGAAGTTATTACCCGACGGTTTGATGGAGCTGCAAGTCGGTCAACGCGTTCTGACAGCCGGAACGACAGCGGAGCTCAAGGAAGGAGCGACCTATCGGTTCACCGTCACCAGTGCCGAAGGACAACCGGTCCTGAAAATTGTGTCACAGGAAATGGCGCCGCCAAAAACGGTCACGTTGCCCGTGTTTGACCGTCTCGGACAATTTTCGACAGAACCGGTTCCGCAAACGACACGGGATCTTTTGCAACAACTTGGTCAAAAAGTCATGGAAGGATCAGGACCTGCCTTTAAGCAAACCATCATCGAACTGGTACAATTGGCGCGCAGTGCGGACGGGACGACGGAGGGACAACTCGACCGAAAAACGAGTGATCAGGTGCTCGCGCAACAGGTCATACAAGCGACAAATGAGACGGGGCGCGGTGTTTTTTTGTTTCACTTACCACAGTTCGGTCCGTTTGAAGAAGTGGATTTGACAATGGAGGCGCCGTTTGACCAAAAAGAGTTTAACCCGGATCATGCACGCATTGCTTTTTACTTAAAACTACCTCAGCTCGGAGAAATTGCCCTCGATCTGTTGATCACGGACCGGAAAATCGCGATTTCTGTTTTCCATCCGGACGAACGGGTTGCAACCTTCATGGCGCATTATCAACCCGCGATCGAACAACGTCTGCAGGAGCAAGGATATGAATTGATCCGCTTTGAACAAGTGGAAGCGGTGAAAGAACGGATTTCCTTTCAACCGACGAACCGTGACGGAAGGGTGGATTATCAGATATGAAAAAAGCCATCGCGTTATCCTACGAAGAACAGATGCAAGCGCCTAAAGTCGTTGCCAAAGGTTCGGAACGGGTTGCCGAACGGATTCTCGAGGAGGCGTTGCAACACGGGATTCCGATTCGCCAAGATGAGACGCTGATCACCTTACTCGATGCCGTCCAAGTATCGGAACAAATCCCCAACGAATTGTATGGGGTCATCGCCGAGTTGTTTGCCTTTTTATATCAGCTTGACCAAACCGGAATTTCGAAGAAATAAATGCTTTCGGTCGATAACGATAGACAGCGCTTCCAATTTTAACTACAATGAAAGAGCCGAAACTAAAGGGGTTAAGGGGGATTTTTTCATGAATGTACATGAATATCAGGCAAAAGAGTTACTTCGTTCATACGGTGTACCCGTTCCGAACGGAATTGCGGCATTTACAGTCGAAGAGGCAGTCGATGCAGCGGAACAATTGTCAGGTCCGATCAAAGTCGTAAAAGCACAGATTCACGCAGGGGGTCGCGGTAAAGCCGGTGGTGTTAAATTGGCGAAATCGCAAGAAGAAGTGAAGGAATATGCGACAGAGTTACTCGGCAAAACACTCGTCACGCATCAAACAGGTCCAGAAGGTAAAGTCATTCAACGTCTTCTTGTAGAAGAAGGATGCGCCATCGATAAAGAATACTATCTCGGGATTGTCCTTGACCGTGTAACAGGACGGGTCGTCATCATGGGTTCAAGTGAAGGCGGAATGGACATCGAAGAAGTGGCGGAAGCGACTCCGGAAAAAATCATCAAAGAAGTGGTGGATCCGGCAGTAGGTCTTCAAGCGTTCCAAGCCCGTAAACTCGCATTTGCGATGGGTGTTCCGGTTAAACTCGTCAACAAGTTCGTCGGCATGGTCACGAAGCTGTATACGTTCTTCGTCGACAAGGATTGTTCAATCGCTGAAATCAATCCGCTTGTCACAACAAAAGATGGGGATGTATTGGCTCTTGATGCCAAGCTCAACTTTGATTCAAATGCACTGTACCGTCATCCGGACGTCGTCGCACTTCGTGACGAAACGGAAGAAGATCCGCGTGAAGTCGAAGCTTCTAAAAATGACTTAAACTACATCGCGCTCGACGGCAATATCGGATGTCTTGTCAACGGTGCGGGACTCGCAATGGCAACGATGGATATCATCAAACACTTCAGCGGGGACCCGGCAAACTTCCTCGATGTCGGCGGTGGCGCGACAAAAGAGAAAGTAACGGAAGCCTTCAAACTGATTTTGTCAGATGAAAACGTCAAAGGAATTTTTGTTAACATCTTTGGGGGAATCATGAAGTGTGACGTCATTGCAGAGGGTATCGTGGCCGCGACAAAAGAAGTCGGTTTAGAATTGCCGCTTGTCGTCCGTCTTGAAGGAACAAACGTCGATGCCGGAAAACAAATTCTCAAAGATTCAGGTCTAGCGATTACAGCAGCTACATCAATGGCAGACGGCGCAGAAAAAATTGCTGCGCTCGTGAAGTAAGGGGGAGCTAAGGATGAGTATTTGGGTAAATGAATCAACAAAAGTCATCATTCAAGGAATTACAGGGAATCAAGGGATGTTCCACGGGGAACAGATGATTGATTACGGAACAAACCTCGTCGGTGGTGTCACACCAGGTAAGGGTGGAACGGAAGTATTGGGTGTACCCGTGTTCGATACAGTCGCTCAAGCGGTTGAAAAAACAGGTGCCAATGCTTCCATCATCTACGTACCGCCTGCATTCGCAGCGGATGCAATCATGGAGGCAGCAGATGCCAATATCGCATTGATCATCTGTATCACAGAAGGTATTCCGGTACTTGACATGGTTAAAGTGAAACGTTACTTGGGCGGGAAACCGGTCCGGTTGATCGGACCAAACTGTCCGGGTGTCATCACGCCGGGCGTGGCGAAACTCGGAATCATGCCGGGATATATCCACACACCGGGTCATGTCGGAATCGTGTCGCGTTCTGGAACGTTGACATACGAAGCGGTGCATCAATTAACGACAGCAGGAATTGGTCAATCAACAGCTGTCGGTATTGGTGGCGATCCCGTCAACGGAACGGACTTCATCGATACGCTTCAAGCGTTTAATGAAGATCCGGAAACAAAAGCCGTCATCATGCTTGGTGAAATCGGTGGAACGGCGGAAGAAGAAGCGGCGGAGTGGGTCAAAGCCAATATGACGAAGCCGGTAATCGGATTCATCGGCGGACAGACAGCACCTGAAGGCAAACGGATGGGTCATGCCGGTGCTATCATTTCAGGTGGTAAAGGAACAGCTGCTGAAAAAATCAAAACCCTTCGTGCGAATGGCATCGAAGTGGCAGAAACACCAGCGATCATTGGTGAGACATTGATTCGTGTCATCAAAGAAGCCGGAATTTATGATGAATGTGTCACAGGTTCAACAGTAAAATAAAAAAGATGATGGCTGTCCTGATGAAATCAGGACGGCTTTCTTCTATATAAAAGGAGCCTCTTGGATGAACAGAGAACTGTATGCACGTTTTGCGACTTGCCGCGTTCCGTATTCACTCGTTGTCTTGATCGAGCAGTATGGTCTTTTGCCGGCAGAAAACTTACCGGTCACGAAAGCCGTTAAACATCGCTACCAACAAGCCTTACGATTGGATCAGGTCCCAACGAACCTCCTTGTTCCGGGTGATCCTCATTTTCCGCTTCAGTTGCTCCAGATTCCCCATCCCGTTTATAGCTTGTTTTATCAAGGGGATCCGTCCCTTCTGCAGCAACCGATGATCGGTATCATCGGAAGCCGAGATCCGTCCACCACTCATGAAAAACGTCTCTCTTTCCTTCAACCCTTTTTTAAACCGCCATTCGTTACCGTCTCCGGTGGAGCTCTCGGCATCGATTCGCTTGTCCATCGCCTTTCCCTGAAACATCACCAAGCAACAATTGCTGTCATGGCAAGCGGCTTCGAGACCCTTTATCCGGCACAACACCTTCCTTTATTTCAACGCATCCAACAATCCGGACTACTCCTGTCCGAATATCCACCTTCCACACCCATTCGAAAATATCACTTCTTAGAACGGAACCGTATCATTTCCGGTTTGTCTTCCGGCTTGATCATCGTCGAAGCAGCACAGAAAAGCGGTACGATGAATACAGCCGGTCATGCACTCGAACAGGGCAAAGACGTGTATTGCCTGCCGGGATGCCCAACAGAAAAAAACTTTCAAGGAACAAATCAATTGATTGCTGAAGGCGCAATTCCACTGTTAAATCCTGAAGAAGTTTCAAAAAGTATCTTGATGAACGTTGACAAATGGGAATCGAGACTACTATGATAAGTGAGATTAAAATACGAGTACGCCTCTAATAGGGAGCGATTGCAATGGCAAAATATCTAGTAATCGTCGAATCACCTGCAAAGGCAAAAACCATCAAACGTTATCTCGGTTCGAACTATACCGTGAAAGCTTCGATGGGGCATGTTATCGATTTGCCAAAGAGCCAAATGGGTGTTGACGTTGAACATGACTATGAACCGAAGTATATTACGATTCGTGGTAAAGGTCCGGTATTAAAAGAATTAAAAACTGCGGCTAAAAAAGCACAAAAAATTTATCTCGCGGCCGACCCCGACCGTGAAGGGGAAGCGATTGCCTGGCACTTGGCGAAAGCCCTCGGCGTCGATGAATCGACGGAATGTCGGGTCGTCTTTAATGAGATCACAAAAGATGCCATCAAAGATTCGTTCAAGAGACCCCGCAAGATCAACTATGATCTTGTCGATGCACAACAGGCACGGCGTATCTTGGACCGTCTTGTGGGATACAGCATGAGTCCATTACTTTGGAAAAAAATCAAAAAAGGATTATCTGCAGGACGTGTTCAATCCGTTGCGGTGAAGATGATCATTGACCGGGAACAGGAAATCAATGCCTTTTTACCAGAAGAGTACTGGACGATCAAACTCGAGTTGGATGCCAACGGTGAAAAACTAGAAGCAAACTTTTATGGAATAGATGGCAAAAAACGTGAGTTGCACTCGGAAGAAGAGGTCAACGAAGTGTTGGCGCAACTTTCCCAGTCGTTTACCGTTGATTCTGTGACGAAAAAAGAGCGGCGGCGTAATCCGGCACTTCCGTTTACGACCAGTTCGCTTCAACAAGAAGCAGCGCGTAAGCTGAATTTCCGAGCGAAGAAGACGATGATGATTGCCCAGCAATTGTATGAAGGAATCGAGCTCGGAAAAGAAGGGACCGTCGGTTTGATCACCTACATGCGAACAGACTCGACACGAACTTCTGAAACGGCGAATCTCGAAGCGCACGGCTTCATTGAAAATGCGTACGGAAAAGAATACATTGCCGTTGAGAAACGGAAAGAGAAAAAAGCGGCAAATTCGCAAGATGCCCACGAAGCCGTTCGTCCGACATCCACGATGCGGGATCCGCAACTGGTCAAATCGTATTTGTCACGCGATCAGTTCCGTTTATACAAACTGATTTGGGAACGGTTTGTCGCCAGCCAGATGGCACCTGCCGTCCTGGATACCGTAAAAGTGGATCTTGTCTCAAACGGAGTGACGTTCCGCGCAAACGGTTCAACGGTCAAGTTCGCAGGATTCATGAAAGTCTATATCGAGGATACAGACGACGAAGCCGTGACTGACGTTAAGGAAGGGTTATTGCCTCCACTTGACGATGGAGAAGTGTTGCAACAAGAAATGATTGAACCGAAACAACATTTCACGCAACCACCGCCACGTTATACAGAGGCACGGCTTGTCCGGGCGATGGAAGAACTCGGGATTGGTCGTCCGTCGACGTATGCTCCGACACTGGATACGATTCAAAAACGTGGGTATGTGACGCTGGAAGAGAAAAAATTCTTGCCGACGGAACTCGGTGAACTCGTCATCGATATGATCAGCGACTACTTCCAAGAATTCATCACCGTCCAGTTTACGGCCGATATGGAAGCCTTGCTTGATGCGATCGAAAAGGGTGATATGCAGTGGACAGAAGTCGTCGATCCGATTTATAAATCGTTCGCGAAACGTTTGACACGGGCAGAAGCCGAGATTGAAAAAATCGAAATCAAGGATGAACCAGCCGGAGAAGACTGTGAAGTCTGTGGGCACGCAATGGTCATCAAGATGGGCCGTTATGGTAAATTCATGGCGTGCTCGAATTTCCCGGAATGCCGGAACACCAAACCGATTCAAGTCGAAATCGGTGTCAAATGTCCGACATGCGGAACGGGTGAGATTGTGGAACGCCGGAGTAAAAAAGGCCGCCTGTTCTACGGCTGTTCCAATTATCCGGAATGTGAATTCGTTTCATGGGATAAACCGGTCGAAGAACCATGTCCGGTTTGTAGCAGTATGATGGTACAAAAGAAAATCAAGAACGGTGTGAAAGTAGAATGTACGTCTTGTGGACATCATGAAACACGCATCGATCAGGAGCAAGAGGAGGAATGACCGGTGAAACGAGTAACCGTGATCGGCGCCGGACTCGCAGGTTCTGAAGCAGCATGGCAACTTGCGAAACGTGGCGTTCAAGTAGATTTATATGAAATGCGACCAGTGAAGCAGACCCCTGCTCACCATACGGATCAATTTGCAGAGCTCGTTTGTTCAAATTCACTACGGGCGAATCAATTGACGAATGCAGTCGGTGTATTAAAAGAAGAAATGCGTCAATTGGATTCCTTGATCATGAAGGCAGCTGACTTGGCGAGTGTTCCGGCAGGTGGAGCACTTGCCGTCGACCGCCATGACTTTGCAGGATACGTGACAGAGACATTAAAGAATCACCCGAACGTTACCGTTCATCATGAAGAGATTGAAGCGATTCCGGACGGTCCGACCATCGTTGCGACGGGTCCGTTGACGAGTGCTGCTTTATCGGAGTCATTAAAACAGTTCACAGGAGAAGATTACCTGTACTTCTTTGATGCCGCAGCACCGATTCTTGACGGTGATACGATCGACCGGGAGAAGGTCTACCTCAAGTCACGTTATGACAAGGGCGAAGCCGCTTACTTGAACTGTCCGATGACAGAAGAAGAGTTTACGCATTTCCATAACGAATTGATTCAAGCGGAAGTCGTTCCGCTAAAAGAATTCGAAAAAGAAATTTATTTTGAAGGCTGCATGCCGTTTGAAGTACTTGCATCGCGTGGACCAAAGACGTTATTATTCGGACCGATGAAACCGGTGGGTCTCGAAGATCCGAAAACCGGAAAACGTCCGTATGCCGTCGTTCAACTTCGTCAAGATAATTCAGCCGGTACGCTTTTCAATCTGGTCGGTTTCCAAACGCATCTGAAGTGGGGCGAACAAAAACGGATCATCCGCCTGATTCCAGGTCTTGAGAATGCAGAGATCGTCCGCTATGGCGTCATGCACCGAAATACGTTTGTGAACTCGCCGAACCTGCTCCAACCGACTTATCAAACGCGGACACGTCATGATTTGTTCTTTGCCGGACAAATGACGGGTGTGGAAGGGTATGTCGAATCGGCCGCTTCTGGTTTGATGGCAGGAATCAATGCAGCGCGTCTGATCAATGAAGCAGAACCGGTGGCTTTCCCGAAAGAGACGATGATGGGGGCAATGGCTCACTACATCACGACGACGGAAGGAAAGAACTTCCAACCGATGAATGCAAACTTCGGACTTGTTCCGGCGCTGGTCGGACAGACCGGACGCATGAAGAAACCAGAGAAGTATGCGCTCTTTGCCGAACGGGCACTCGAAGCAATCAAAGACTTTACAGATATGTAAGAAAAGATGGGGGAAAAGGCGCATTTCAGCGTTCTTTTCGCCCATTTCTTAATTTGTCATAAAAGCGTGATAATTTTGTCATCTTTCTGGTTTTTGGTCTATTGTCAGACTACTTCCGGTATGCTATGCTAAGGTCGATTCGAGTATGAAATGGTTAGAAGGAGGCTCACTAATGGGAGTAGACTCAGAGTTTGACCTACTGCGGAAATCTTTTTTGCGGTATGTACACATCGAACGTCAATTATCTCCAAATACGGGCCGCTCTTATGATCAAACACTTCGACAATACGCCGCTTTTTGCCTCGATCATCAGCTGAGATCGATTGAATTGGCAACTGCACGGCGTTATTTGTTTGCCCTTTACGATCAAAACGCATCCAGATCGACCATTGCTCAAAAAGTCTCTTGCTTAAAACAGTTCGGACGGTTTATTACACGGGATACGGACAACGTGAATCCATTCGACGGACTGAAGGCACCAAAACGTGTTCAGACGTTACCAACGTTTTTAGTACCGTCCGAATACGAACGTTTTCTGGAGGCTTTCCGGACGTCAGATGCGTTTGGTGTCCGAAACGTGGCATTGATCGAATTGCTGTATGCAACTGGCATGCGTGTCAGTGAACTAGCCGGATTGAACCTCAAGGATTTGGATCAGGATTTAGAATATGTTCATGTGTATGGAAAAGGAAGAAAGGAACGCATTACACCCATTGGATCGTTTGCGAGAAAAGCGCTGGCCGCTTACTTAGTTGAGCGGACACCAATGGAGGGTGATGAACAGGCCTTGTTTCTTTCCCGGTCAGGTCGGCGTTTGACGACCGACGGGATTCGAAAGATTCTCAAAAAAGGGGATCCCCTGCTTTCGAAACACGTCACACCACATGCCTTACGACATAGCTTTGCAACAGATCTTCTGGAACGTGGAGCCGATTTACGAGCTGTACAGGAATTGCTTGGTCATGCTTCATTATCGACAACGGGACAGTACACACACGTCACGACGGAACGCCTTCGTCATGTTTACCAGCAAGCGCATCCGCGTGCCTAAGGGAGGAAACAAAATGTTTCATGCAACGACGATTTTTGCCATTCAACATAACGGTCAATCCGCGATGAGCGGGGATGGACAAGTGACCTTCGGAAACCAAGTCATCATGAAGAAAAGTGCGAAAAAAGTACGACGTCTCTATGGCGGCAAAGTGATTGCCGGTTTTGCTGGAAGTGTTGCCGATGCGTTCACACTATTTGAAAAGTTTGAAGCGAAACTCGAGATGTACAACGGGAATCTGCAACGAGCTGCCGTCGAATTAGCAAAAGAATGGCGTGGCGATAAGATGTTACGGCAACTCGAAGCGTTATTGCTCGTCATGGACGGCAGTCATTTGTTGCTTGTATCCGGAAACGGGGAAGTGATTGAGCCGGATGATGGGATCCTAGCAATCGGTTCAGGCGGTAACTATGCCCTGGCAGCAGGACGGGCGTTAGTACGCCATGCAGCACATCTGACGGCTGAAGAGATTGCACGGGCGGCTCTTGAAACAGCTGGAGAGCTATGTGTGTTTACGAATGATCAAATCATTTTAGAAACGATTGGGGGAAGTGCAGATGCATGAATTTACACCGAGACAAATCGTGGAAAAACTAAATGAACATGTCATTGGTCAAGCCGATGCCAAACGGGCTGTCGCGATTGCGCTTCGTAATCGTTACCGTCGTCAATTACTCGATCCAAGTTTGCGTGATGAAGTGACACCTAAAAATATTTTGATGATCGGACCGACTGGCGTCGGTAAAACGGAGATTGCGCGCCGACTGGCGAAATTAGTCCGGGCACCGTTCGTCAAAATTGAAGCGACAAAGTTTACGGAAGTCGGCTATGTCGGACGAGACGTCGAATCGATGGTCCGTGATTTAGTGGAGGCATCACTTCGCCTCGTAAAGGATGAGAAGAAAGAAGCCCTGAAAGAACGTGCCGAGGCAGTCGCAAACGAACGAATCGTCGATGCTCTGGTCGGGAAAAAATCTTCCGCCGGTCTTGGGGGCGGCAATCCGTTTGAGATGTTATTTGGAGGCAACCAAAAACCACCTGAACAAGAAACTGCGAACGATACAGCAGACCGCTCGGTGATTCGTCAACAACTTTTCCAAGGTCAACTAGAAGACCGCATGATTGATGTTGACATCGAAGAGCGGCAAATGGATCTGTTCTCCGGCCAACAGGGGATGGAAGGTCTAGCAAACTTGCAAGACATGCTCGGACAAGTGATGCCGAAGAAAACGAAAAAGCGTCAATTGAGCGTCAAAGAGGCACGTCCGATTTTGACGGCGGAAGAAGCGGAACGGTTACTCGATTTAAATGAAGTGCATGATGAAGCGGTCCGTCGCGCGGAACAGATGGGCATCATCTTCGTCGATGAAATCGATAAGATTGCGACAAAAGGTCACGACAGTGCCGGTGTGTCGCGTGAAGGCGTCCAGCGGGACATCTTACCGATTGTCGAAGGGTCAACGGTCGTCACAAAATATGGACCGGTCAAGACTGATCACATGTTATTTATTGCAGCCGGTGCCTTTCATATGGCAAAACCGTCCGATTTGATTCCCGAATTGCAGGGACGTTTTCCAATCCGGGTGGAACTCGACAGTCTGACGGAAGACGATTTCGTTAAAATCCTGACGGAACCAAACCAAGCTTTACTCAAACAATACAAAGCCTTACTTGGGGCGGAACAGGTACATGTGACCTTTACCGAAGAAGCCATCCGTCAAATTGCACGGATTGCGGCACAAGTGAATGATGAAACAGATAATATCGGTGCTCGCCGTTTATATACCATCATGGAGCGTGTGCTGGAAGAATTATCATTTGAAGCGGCAGATATGCCGGAAACAGATGTGACCATTACACCGCAATATGTCATGGATCGAGTCGGAAAAGTAGCAGATGATCGTGACCTAAGTCAGTTCATCTTATAAGTGGAGGAAGAAAATCATGAATTTACTGGCAAAAACACGAAAGCTCAACACGATGTTACAACAAGAAGCAAGCACACACGTAGACTTTAAGGTCATGGCAGATCGTTTAAGCGAAGTCATGGAGTCGAATACATTCATTGTCAGCCGTCGTGGAAAGTTGCTCGGCATTGCGATCAAGCAACAGATTGAAAACGCACGGATTCGTGGTTTCCTCGAAGAACGCCAGTTCCCGGAAGATTACACGAAAAAATTATTTAACGTAACAGAAACGACGGCAAACATTGCCATCGACAGCGAGCACACGGCTTTTCCGATTGATAACCGGGAGATGTTTGAGACATCAAAAACAACGATCGTTCCAATCATCGGCGGTGGAGAACGCCTTGGAACACTTGTTCTTGGTCGAATGATCGAAGATTTCAACGAAGAGGATCTTGTTTTGGCAGAGTACGGAGCAACCGTCGTCGGAATGGAAATCTTGCGTGAAAAGGCACATGAAGCAGAAGACAAGGCGCGAAAGAAAGCGGTCGTTCAAATGGCAATCAATTCACTCTCCTATTCGGAGCTTGAAGCCATCGAGCACATCTTTGAAGAGTTAGATGGGAACGAAGGATTACTCGTTGCTTCGAAAATTGCGGATCGTGTCGGTATTACACGTTCAGTCATCGTCAATGCACTTCGTAAACTGGAGAGTGCCGGTGTCATTGAATCCCGTTCACTCGGAATGAAGGGCACATACATCAAAATCTTGAACGATAACTTCCTTTATGAACTAGAACGGATTAAATCGAACTAAAAAAAGGGAAATGTAAGAATTATGAAGAAGACCTAGTAAAGTACTGGGTCTTCTTTTTTTTATAGGTATTATTTATCATTTTTATAAGAAAAGGGTTTAAAAAGCGAATAATTAACATCTCATTCCCCTCTTTTTCAAAAAACTTCTTTTCAAACATTGACCTATTTGTTTCAATTATTTCAGATATATTACTAACCGCTTACGGTATAATACTAAGTTTTACCATATAAAAATAAGAGTGGAGGTTGAATGATGAACTGGCTTGGTTCAGATTATGCAACGATGACACAGGCCGTCAATCGGACGGTGGCAGCGCAAAAAGTAATTTCAACAAATATTGCGAATGTCGATACCCCGGGTTATAAAGCAAAACGTCTTGTGTTTGGGGATGTCTTGAATTCGGAAATGAAAATGAGTTTAAAACGCCACGCCACGATTGGATCTTCTGGGAGTATCGTTGAACAATCATCTGCGATGCGTAACGATGGCAATGGTGTCGATATTGATCTCGAAATGTCTGAATTATCACGCAACCAGATTGAGTATGAAGCACTGGTCGAACAGTTGAACCGGAAATTCTCTGGCATTCAATCTGTCATTCGGGGAGGACGCTAAACGATGAGTATGTTCTCAGGATTTCATACATCTGCAACGGGACTGACAGCACAACGACTGCGACTGGATACCGTTTCGGCGAATATCGCCAATGCTCAGACGACACGTGGGGAATTGGTCAATGGTGAATGGCAGCCTTACGCCCGAAAATTGGCGGTCTTAAAAGAAACGGGCAACGGTGTGACCGTGAGTGAGATTCGAAAGGATCAAGAGCCGTTCAAACTAGAATACAATCCGAACCATCCAGATGCGGATGATTTAGGATACGTCAAAATGCCGAATGTCGATTTATTAAAGGAAATGGTCGATATGATGGGAGCGACACGCTCATATGAAGCGAATGTCACTGCCTTGAATGCAACAAAAGCAATGTTAGTCAAAGCAATGGAAATCGGTAAGTAATAAAGGAGATGACAAGATGGCGATTCAACCGATTCAAAATATGCAGATGGTCCTACCGTCTCAGTCTGTCGCAAAAACGACACCAAGTGATTTCAGTGAAGTATTGAGTCAAGCCATGAACGGCTTAAATGAGGCCCAACAAGCTTCATCCCAGGCACGGGTCGATCTTGCGACCGGAAAGACAACCGACTTACATAACATCATGATCAAAACAGAAGAAGCATCGCTTTCTATGCAGCTAGCTATCGAAGTCCGCAATAAAGGCATCGAAGCATACCAAGAAATGATGCGTATGCAACTGTGATTGTTGAGGAAAGCGTGGGAGATGTTTGATGAATGAAGGACTAAAAACGCGCTTTGGCGCATTAAAAACGACGTGGCAAGAATGGTCACTGGCGAAAAAGGCGACCATCATCGGATTGGTTCTGATTGTAATAGCAGCCATCATCGTCGCATCGATCTGGTTGACGAAACCAACAATGACGCCATTATATTCGAAACTTTCTCCAGAAGAAGCAGGTCAAGTGACAGAGAAATTAAATGAAGACGGCGTCAAGTCAGAAGTTGTCAGCGGTACGGACGGTGTGACGATTCTTGTCCCGGAAGAAAGTGCTGAAAACCTAAAAGTTGAACTCGCAACAGCGGGTATTCCAAAGTCCGGTCAAATCGATTATTCCTTCTTTAGTGAAAACGCCGGTTTCGGAACGACGGACAAAGAAATGAATATTTTAGAGCGCGACACGATGCAGACCGAACTTGAAAACTTGATTACACAAGTAAACGGGATTGACGCAGCAAAAGTCATGATCACCTTACCTGAGAAAAGCGTCTTTTTATCCGATCAGGAAGAAACCTCAACGGTGTCGGTCGTGTTGACGTCTAGTGCCGGGAGTGACTTGAATCAACAGACCGTCCAAGGGCTGTACCATTTGATCGCAAAAAGTATTCCGAACTTAAAAGAGGAAAACATTACGATCATGGATCAATACTTTACGTACTATGAACCGGGCAAAGGATCACAGACTGCTGGTGGTACAGATCCGATGCAATTAAAAAAGACGACGGAAAACGATTTACGAAAACAAATCCAACAGATGTTGTCGGTTGTCCTAGGACCACAAAAGGCTTTGGTTTCCGTGACAGCGGATGTAGATGTCACCCAACGCCAAGAAGAACAAAAATTAGTCGAACCGGTTGATCCGGATAAAATCGAAGGAATCGTCACGTCTGCTGAAAAAGTAGCGGAAGCCTACACAGGAGCAGCCAACGAAGGTACAGCCGGAACCGGTGAGAACGAAACGATCAACTTCCCGGAAGGTACCGGCACGACAGGTGATACCAGTGAGAAAACACACGATATCATCAACTATGAAGTGAATCGGATTACGAAACAAATCACGGGTGCGCCTTATGAAATCCGCGATTTGGGGATTCAAGTCATCGTCGAGCCACCAAAAGGTCAAAATCAAATCGATCCACAACTGCAAACCGATCTTCAGACGATGATGTATTCCATCATTCGCACATCTTTAACAAAAGAAGATGCCAAAACGACGTTAACGGATGCAGAACTGGCGAATAAAGTCGTCGTCATGTCTCGTCCATTTGCTGAGACACCAAAAGAAACGGTGACAACGGAAACGACACCGATGTGGGTCTGGTTCGCACTCGGTGCTGCCGCATTGGTGGTAGTAGGTGCAATCTTCCTCTTGATGCGCAGAAAACGAACAGCTGAAATCGAGGAACTGGAAGAGTGGACGCCGATTGAAACGGATATTCCTGAGCTGTCAACGGAAGATACAAGTGACGGTGCAGTCAAACGGAAACAGCTTGAAAAACTTGCCTCATCTAATCCAGATGAATTTGCGAAGTTATTACGCACATGGTTAGCGGAGGATTGATGACATGAAAAAATTAGAAATGAACAGTCGCGAAAAAGCTGCGATTTTAATGATTTCGCTTGGACCGGAAGTGGCAGCGAGTGTCTATAAACATCTGTCGGAAGAAGAAATGGAATGGCTGACCTTACAAATTTCCAGTATGAAACGGATTGATCCGGAAGAAAAACTGGAAGTGCTGGAAGAATTCCATGAGTTGGCAATGGCACAAAACTACATCACACAAGGCGGCATTGGATTTGCGAAATCGGTTCTTGAAAAAGCGCTCGGTGAAGAGAAGGCGATGGAGCTCATCTATCGCCTGACATCGACCTTGCAGGTCAGACCGTTTGAATTCGCAAGAAAGGCGGATCCAAAGCAGTTACTGAATTTCATTCAAAATGAACATCCGCAGACAATCGCCTTGGTATTAGCGCATCTGGACCCGGCCAAATCGGGACAAATTCTATCCGAACTTCCGGCAGAAGCACAATCGGATGTGGCGCGACGGATTGCGACGATGGATCGGATGAATCCGGAAATCATCAGTGAGGTCGAACAAATTCTGGAACGGAACCTGTCACAAGCCGGCATGCAAGACTATGCCCAGTCGGGTGGTATTGAAGCCGTTGTCCAAGTCTTGAACGGTGTCGATCGAACAACCGAACGGACCATTTTGGATACGCTTGAAATTCAAGATCCGGAATTAGCAGAAGAAATCAAAAAACGGATGTTTGTCTTTGAAGACATCGTCACACTCGATGCCCGTGCCATTCAACGCATCATCCGCGAAGTATCGAATGAAGACTTGTTGCTTTCGCTTAAAGTATCTTCAGACGACGTCAAAGAAATGGTGTACCGAAACATGTCGCAACGAATGGTCGAATCATTCAAAGAAGACATGGAATTCATGGGCCCCGTTCGGTTGCGTGATGTTGAAGAAGCACAAAGTCGGATTGTCGGCATCATTCGCCGCTTAGAAGATATGGGTGAGATCGTGGTAGCGCGTGGTGGAGGAGATGATATCGTTGTCTAACGTCATTAAACGGCAAATTGTTTTTGAACGGGATCAGAAAACGATTTTTCACCAGACAAGCTCACCGCAGACAGTTGATCCGGAACCCGTCGTTTCTTATGAAGAGATGATGAATGAAGGACAGGAACGACTGCAACAACAACAAGCGGTATTAGAACAACAAGAACAGGCGCGGCGGGCTGCACTGGAACAAGAACGAATCGCTGTGCTAGAAGAAGCACGACAACAAGGATATGCGGATGGTTTTGAATCCGGGCAACAAGCCGGACAAAATGTGTATCAACAACGGATTGAAGAGACGAATCAATTTACGCAACGTCTTGAACAAATGTTTGCTGACCGAATTGTCATGATGGAAGACGAACTATGTGCGCTTTCGCTGCAACTGACACATCAGTTTTTGGAGCGGCTACATGATACGGACGAAGAAGCACTCTATCAGACCATTCATAAGTTGATTCTGCAATTTCGCGATCGTGAAAAACTGATTGTCTACACATCTGCTGAAGACTTTGAACGGGTCGTCTTACTAGAGGAGCGACTGCATACGATTTTAGGCGGAACGGCGACCATCAGCCTGCGGATTGATCCGGAACTGGCAGCGCGGGACTTCCGGGTTGACTCGGAGAACGGAGCGATTACAGGTGGATTGACTGCCGGTTATGATCTGTTGCTAGCGCAGTTATCTGAGGTATTGCAGGATGTATAAACTCAAAAAATTACAAGCCGCGATTCGGGATGTCCGTCCGGAAGATTTGGTCCAACATTCGGGTAAAGTCGTGCAAGTCATCGGATTGATGATTGAATCGCGTGGACCAACAGCGGTCGCAATCGGAGAACGGTGTTTGATCCGGATTCATCGCGGAGAGGAAATCGAAGCGGAAGTGGTCGGATTCAGAGAAGGACATGTCTTGCTAATGCCGTACGGTGAGACGACAGCTATTGCTCCCGGGTCAATCGTCATCGCAACTGGGAAACCACTTCATGTTCCGGTCGGAGAAGAATTGATTGGCAAAGTCCTCGACGGATTAGGACGTTCCTTGGACGGAGAGTCACTGAAACATTTACGAACGACGTCAATCGTCCGTAAACCACCGAGTCCATTGGATCGTCCGCGGATTGATCAAGTGTTATCGACCGGAATTCGTGCCATTGATGGGTTATTGACGGTCGGTCAGGGGCAACGGGTTGGACTGTTTGCCGGTTCCGGGGTCGGGAAATCGACCTTGCTTGGGATGATTGCGAAACGTTCGACAGCCGACATCAACGTCATTGCACTGATTGGTGAGCGGGGACGTGAAGTGAAGGAATTCATCGAAGCGGAACTCGGTGAAGAAGGCATGAGTCGGTCGATCATCGTCGTAGCGACCAGTGATCAACCGCCACTCGTCCGACTGAAAGGCGCGTATACGGCAACCGCGATTGCGGAGTATTTCCGGGATCAAGGCAAAAATGTCGTGCTGATGATGGACTCCGTCACCCGGTTTGCCATGGCGCAACGGGAGATTGGTCTTGCAACGGGAGAACCGCCGGCATCAAAAGGGTATACGCCGAGTGTATTTGCCTTGTTGCCTCAATTGCTCGAACGCAGCGGGAAAACGACAGAAGGTTCGATTACCGCCTTTTACACGGTTTTAGTGGACGGGGATGACATGAATGAGCCGATTGCCGATGCAGTTCGCGGAATTCTCGACGGTCACTTCGTGTTGGATCGAAATTTGGCCAACAAAGGGCAGTATCCGGCGATTCATGTGTTGCGCTCGATCAGCCGGGTCATGAATCAAATCACATCTGCTGAACATAAGGACAGTGCCATTACCTTTCGGCAGTTGCTTTCGACTTATCTCGATGCAGAGGATTTAATCAATATCGGTGCCTATAAAAGCGGTACGAATAAGGAGATTGACCGTGCGGTCGAAAAGTATCCCGAGTTGATCGGGTTTTTGAAACAACGTGTGGAAGAAAAATCTCATTTTGAAGAAGGAATGAATCGTTTGATTACGACAATCCGTTAAAGGAGGTGCAAGTATGAAGACGATATATGAACGCATCATCCCTTTGGCGGAGGCGGAAAAGGATCGTGTTTCAAAACATACTGCTGAAAAAAAGAAACACTATGAAGTGGAAGTTGAAAAATTGTATCACCTTCTGGTTCGTTATGAAGCGTTTTTAAAAGCTCAAAACGAGACGGGTGCCGTTGAATTGTTAGCCTCCCAGTACCGGGAGCGTGCACGCGATGTCGTTAAACAACAAATTGAGCGGCAACAATTGTACGTGACACAAGCTAAAAACCAATATGAGCGGGCTCAAATCGATTTAAAAGAAGCATTAATCGAAGAAAAGAAATTTACTCGACTGCAATCCAATCAATTAGAAGAAAATCGGCGGTCACTTGCACTGGTCGAGCAAAATCAGATGGATGAATTGGCCTTATTACAGTTTGGAAGAAGGCGAACGACATGAGTGATCAAAAATCATCAAAACAATGGATTCTGCCGTTATTGATCATTCCGTTATTATTGCTCTTATTTACAGCTTATCTGGTCTTAAATTATGCAAACGGTCGTCCGATTTTTTCAATGCCTTTTTCTTCTGAGGAAACGACCACACAATCGTCAACGTCGAGTCAACAAGCCGATCTTGAAAAACGTTTGAAGTTGGCGAACGGAGAAATTAAGAAATTACGTGTTCAAGCTACAGAACAAGCGGACGTCCTTCAAGCCAAAGAACAGGAAGTCGTCCGGTTAATTGCCGAGCGGGATCGGTTGAAAAAAACACCTGTTACACCCGCTGCAACAAGCGAAGAGACGGACAAGAAAAAAAAGGCGGCAAATGTGACAGATGTTTACGCAGAAATGCCTCCAAAAGAAGCAGCTAACATTTTAAATGAATTGAGCCCAACGGAAGTTGTGCCAATCATCCAAGACATTGACGCTGAACAACAAGCCGCGATCATGGCAAAGATGGATCCTAAAAAAGCAGCCGCCTTGACGCAATTGTTGGCAGTCGAATGAGAGGTGAATCGAAACGATGAATTTGATGGATCTGCAACAGGTACAGACAGCGAAACCGATTACGAAGTTGAACGGAAAGGACATTCCAGCGACGGGCGTCGGAAACTTTGCATCGTTACTGCAGTATTTTGCACAGACGGCGACAGCGGGATCGGAAAACGTGTCACAGGAACAAAACACAACGCCAGTGGAATCCATGAATGAAGCAGAAGTGGAACAACTTGTGCTTCAATTGGCGAAGCAGCCCGAGCAGGTCTTGCAATTACTGGACCAACCTGTCCTTGAAGAATTGAAACAAGATCCAAAAAAGGCGATGGAATTGATTCAGTTCATTAAAACGATGCAAGAGGGGCAAGGCGAGCAAGCACTGGATTTGTTGCAACAGGTATCACCTCCGGTCCAACAAGCGATTGTAGCCGCTGTCTCGTCGATTGTCAGCGTAATCAAAGAGAACACCTCCCCTAAAGAGGTGACTGGAAATCCGGTGATCCGAGCGAATGTGGATCCAAAAGCAGTGGTTCTCTTCAACACACTCCCGGCGGTGAATCCGACAGGGACAGGGATTGCTAAAACCGGACAGAAGTCAGCCGATTCACCGATTCTGAATCGTCCTGTTTCGGCAGAGTTAATGGGCAGTACAGTCAAGACATGGATTGAGGGGAAAAAAGGACTTGAACCAATGAAAGTAGTGGCTGATCCGGAAGGGAAAGAACAACCGGTCGCGTTAACTGGATTAAAAATCGACCGGATGACGTTAGCGACACCGACACTCACACGTAATCTGGTTCCGAACCCGAGTGTCGATGAACAATTGGCCAACCGAATCGAAGCGGCTCTCAAACAAGCCCCCTTTTTAAAAGGCGCTGATGGCTCGACCCGGATGTCGATTCGTTTGTATCCCGAGCAGTTGGGTGAAGTCGTCGTCCAGCTGGATCGTAAAGAAGGAATGTTGACGGTCAAGCTATTTGCAGCAACAGAACAAGCTAAGCAACTGATGGATCAACAGCTTGGAAAACTGCATACGTCCTTGCAAGCACAAGCACCACTCGTCAAAGTCGAAACGGGACTGCTTGCTGCGAACGTAAAGGAGTTTGAACAAGGATTACCGCAGGAACGCCGAGAACGGCAACAAGAAGAACCTGTACCTTACGAGGAAGAACCAGAGGAGGATGAAGATGACTGATCCCATCAAAAATGAGGCATCGTCTTACCAGTTACCGGAGAAAACAAAAGTACCATCCAGTAATTCGATGGACAAAGACATGTTCATGAAAATTCTGATTGCCCAGTTATCGAATCAGGATCCGACCGCCCCGATGGAAGATAAAGAGTTCATCTCCCAAATGGCGCAGTTTTCTTCACTCGAACAGATGCAATCGATTGGTAAAGGGATTGAAACGATGATGCTCAATCAACATGCGGGTGCTTTGATGACGTACAGTAACCTGATTGGAAAATCCGTCAGTTATGAAAGTGAGACCGTCACAAAAGATGCCTCTGGAGCAGATACGACGTCGACTGTCAAAGAAACAGCGAGCGTTTTGAGTGTCAAACGCGACGGAGTCGACATCATCGCCGAGTTATCGAACGGAAAAAGCGTCAGTGTCTACGACCTG
The DNA here is from genome assembly GCF_018618795.1 of Exiguobacterium sp. s192. Lineage (NCBI taxonomy): Bacteria > Bacillati > Bacillota > Bacilli > Caryophanales > Exiguobacterium > Exiguobacterium sp. s192. Next base: position 373,552 of record NZ_JACSMS010000001.1, read on the forward strand.
ACTGAGATCAAAACAAAGGAGGAAAAATAATGTTACGTTCAATGTATTCAGGAATCAGTGGGTTAAAGAACTTCCAAACGAAATTAGACGTGGTCGGGAATAACATCGCCAACGTCAATACGTTTGGATATAAAAAAGGCCGTGTCACGTTTAAGGATCTTGTCAGTCAATCCGTCGGTTCTGCATCAGGTAACGGTGGTGGAGTCGGTGGGGCAAACCCGAAACAGGTCGGACTCGGAGCATCGATGTCGACGGTTGACAGTGTCTCGAATCAAGGGGCGTTACAAAATACAGGCCGTACACTGGATATCGCCATTTCGGGCGAAGGTTTTTTCCAGATTCAAACGGCTGACGGTGTTCGTTATGCGCGGTCTGGTAACTTCTATACTGATCTTGACGGAAATTTAGTAACGGGAGACGGGAACTACGTCATTGGATCGAACAATGCCGGTCCTTTGGGCACACCAACAATTCCGTTAGGCGGCGACTACAAAACAATTCAAATTCCGGCTAATGCACAGAACCTGGCAATTGCAAAAGATGGTCTCGTCACTTATGTTGACCCGGCAGGAACGCTTCAACAAGCAGGTTATATCTCGTTAGCAAACTTCCCGAACCCGGGTGGTCTGGAGAAGTCAGGTTCAAACTTATACTCGATTTCACAAAACTCTGGTTTACCGACATCGGCGACACCAAGCACAAATGGTCTGGGACAATTGACATCCGGAACGCTGGAAATGTCGAACGTCGATTTATCGGAAGAATTCACGGAAATGATCATTGCCCAACGTGGATTCCAAGCGAATACGCGAATCATCACGACGTCTGATCAAATTTTAGAAGAACTCGTCAATCTCAAACGATGATCACGCTGACGACATTACGTGAAGCACCGCTTGTCTTAAATGCAATCTTGATTGAAGCGGTCCGGTCAACACCCGATACCACGATTCAACTGGTCGGGGGACAGACTTATGTCGTAAAGGAATCGTTAGAAGAGGTAAAAGCAGCGACAATCGACTTTTACCGACAAGTCGGTTTAACGGGCTTGAACAGTGCTAGGAGGCTCGAAGATGGCAGAAGAAAAGAAGAAGAGTAAATTAAAATTACCACTCATCATGATCATCGTCGCAATCATGATGGTCGGTGCCGGGTATATGCTTTCGAAATACTTGTTAACGAGTGATGCGACGGAAGCAAAAGTAGAACAACCGACCGGTGCCGAACTTGAGGAACGAAGTTTTCAAACCGATGACTTGACGACGAACATCGCAGACGAACGATTTTTAAATGTTCAGTTCACGATCGTCACGGATGATGCGGCGACACGGGAAGAGTTAGAGTTACGAAAATTCCAAATCAACAACATCATCTTAGGAGACTTGGCTTCGATGAAAAAACAAGATTTGGATTCAAAACAAGACATGGCGAAGCTGGAAGAAAAATTACGGGGGCAATTTAAAAAGCTTCTGCAAGAAGGCGATGTTCAACGTGTCTACACGACGAAAAAAATCATCCAGTGAGGTGGGCGCATGAGCGAAGTATTATCACAACATGAAATTGACGCCCTGCTATCAGCCATTTCAAGCGGAGATATGGAAGTCGAGGAAATACGCAGTCAAGAAGAGGAACGACGGGTAAAAGTGTATGACTTTAAACGGGCGTTACGATTCTCTAAAGATCAGATGCGTAACCTGACACGAATCCACGAGCAATTCGCTCGGGTTCTGACGACGCATTTCTCAGCACAACTTCGGACGTACGTCCAGTTTACGGTCAACACAGTGGAACAACTGCCGTATGACGAATTCATCCATTCGATTCCGAACATGACGTTGATCAATCTCGTTAACCTCCATCCACTGGATGGACGGGTCATCTTTGAAGTCAATCCGAACATCGCCTATGCGATGCTTGACCGACTGCTTGGTGGACCGGGCGAAGGGATGAACAAAATTGAGAATTTGACTGAAATCGAGACACGGATTTTAACGCAACTGTTTAAGCGGGCTTTTGTCCAGTACGGTGCAGCATGGGAATCGATTGCGGAGATCGAAGCGGAATATGACGATTTAGAGATTAATCCGCAGTTTCTCCAACTCGTTTCGCCGAATGAGACGGTCATTCTTGTCTCGATTTATGTGACGGTCGGTGAGGTCAGCGGGACGCTGAACGTCTGTCTGCCGTTCGTGACACTCGAACCGATCATTCCAAAACTATCCAGCCACTTTTGGATGCAACAAGAAAAACGAAAGTCAGCCGATAATCAAGAGTCGGAACATATGCAAACACAGTTGATGGGATCAATCGTCGATTTGAAAGCAGTGCTCGGCCAGACGGAACTTTCGTTTGGAGAATTGTTACACCTCGAGGTAGGCGACTGCCTGTCCCTGCAGACACGTACATCCGATCCGGTTGAATTGTTCGTCGATGATCGGAAAATGTTCAAAGCGCGACCTGGTCTGAATGGGAAGCATCTCGCTTTACAAGTCTTACAACGAATTGAGGAGGAATAACATGAGCGATATGCTTTCGCAAGATGAAATCGATGCGTTATTACGCGGGACCCCATCAGCTGACGAACCAACTGACACAGGTTCGACAGATGAATTAAGTCAATTGGACGACATGGAAATTGATGCACTCGGCGAAGTCGGGAATATCTCGCTTGGTAATTCGGCGACCGCCTTATCCGCCTTATTGAATCAAAAAGTTGAAATCACAACACCGCACGTCCGAATGATTACGATGGAAGAGTTGCGGAGTCGGTATCCGATTCCACACGTCGCCCTTCGTGTCGGCTATACGGAAGGCTTTAAAGGCGAAAATGTCTTGATTTTAACGCAACGGGATGCTTCCGTCATTGCGAATTTGATGATGGGTGGAGACGGTGTCGTCGACGAAAGTTTAGAGATGGAGCCGATTGCGTTATCAGCGGTTCAGGAAGCGATGAACCAAATGATGGGTGCGGCAGCGACTTCGATGTCGACCGTCTTCTCGATGCGAATCGATATTTCGCCACCTGCGGTTGAGATCTTTGACTTCTCGCAAGAAAAAAGTATCGTTGACAGCTTCTCGTTATGGGAGAGCATGGTCATCATTGAGTTTGATTTAAAAATCGGGACACTGATTGACTCCAAAATCGTACAGTTGGCACCTCTTGAATTTTCCAAACAATTGATTCAGAAATTATTCAGTGCCAGTACGACAACAACCGAGCCGGCTCCAGCGGCTCCAGTCAGTAGACCTGAGCCGGCCCAAGAACAGCCGGCCGCGTCTCAGGTGCAACCGGAACCACGGTATGAAGCGCCACCGGAACCGAAAAAAGAGCCAGTCGGTGTCAGTCCCGTTCAATTCGGTCAGTTTTCCGATGTGCAACAAGAAGGTCCACCGGGAAATATCGGGATGCTGTACGATGTCCCGTTGAACGTCACCGTTGAGCTTGGACGGACCCGCCGCTCGGTCCGGGATATTTTGGAACTGACGCAAGGTTCAATCATTGAACTCGATAAATTAGCAGGTGAACCGGTCGACGTATTCGTAAACAATACATTGATTGCAACAGGTGAAGTCGTCGTCATCGAAGAAAACTTCGGTGTACGGATTACAGAGATCGTCAATACAAAAGAACGTCTGCGGATGTTCTAAGGAGGAAATAGGATGAGTGCAAAAGTTTTGATCGTAGATGACGCAGCTTTCATGCGAATGATGATTAAGGAAATTTTATCGAAAAATGGATACGACGTCGTTGGGGAAGCGGAAAACGGTCGTGAGGCTGTTTCGAAATACAAAGAGTTATCTCCGGATCTCGTCACACTCGACATCACGATGCCGGAAATGGACGGAATTTCTGCTTTGAAGGAAATCAAAGCGTTTAACCCGGCTGCGAAAGTCATCATGTGTTCAGCGATGGGACAACAATCGATGGTTATTGACGCGATTCAAGCAGGGGCAAAAGATTTCATCGTCAAACCGTTCCAAGCGGATCGGGTACTCGAAGCCGTTTCGAAAACCGTTTCGTCATGAGAAGATTGGCCTGTTTGACCTGTCTTCTCCTGTTATTGCTGACGAACCATGCGGGTGCGGAAACAGTAGAAGAGAATTTGAATCCATCTAAGAATAACGAACCTACAACACAACAGGTCGACGGGTCATCGACGGTGGTCACGGTCGTAAAAGTCGTCGTGGCCCTCGTAGTCTTAATTGGCGGGTTTTTACTTGCCGTCCGTTTCATCAATGAACGGACAAAAGGAGTCCGTCATTCGAGCCGTCTTTCGCATCTCGGAGGCGTGCCGCTCGGTAAAGATCGATCCGTTCAGCTTGTCAAGGTTCACGGGAAGATCTATGTGGTCGGTGTCGGTCAGAATGTTGAATTGCTCGATACGATTGAAGACGATGATGAGTGGACATCGTCTGCAGATCTTCCGGACAACACAACCCCGTCGTCTGCGTCTCCATTTCTGGAATCGTTTAAGCAACAGCTGGAGCAGTTCCAGAAGAATCGAGGGCAGTCATGACGACGATTGAAAATCTGATTTCGCTCGATACACCGTCGGATACAGCGACGTCCATCAAACTGTTAGTCTTACTTACATTGTTATCGCTTGCTCCATCTTTGTTGATTTTAATGACCTGTTTCACCCGTGTCATCGTTGTCTTGTCCTTTGTCCGTTCGGCACTCGGGACGCAACAGACACCTCCCAACCAACTGCTGGTTGGACTGGCCTTGTTCATTACGTTGTTCGTCATGGCACCCGTTTTGACGGAACTGAACACGACGGCACTTCAGCCGTATATGGATGACAAAATCAGTCAGGACGAAGCCTTTGAAGAGGCCGGCGGGACGATGAAACGTTTTATGTCGCAGTATACACGGACCAATGATTTAGAATTATTTTTGAAATACGGCAATTATGAAAAACCGGAAAAAGTCGAGGATATCCCGCTCGTTGCGTTGGTACCAGCCTATGCGATCAGTGAATTGAAGACGGCTTTCCAAATCGGCTTTATGATCTTCATTCCATTTTTAGTCATCGATATGGTCGTTTCGAGTGTCTTGATGTCAATGGGGATGATGATGTTACCGCCTGTCATGATTGCCTTACCGTTTAAATTATTACTGTTTATTTTAGTAGATGGTTGGCATTTGATTGTCGAGTCTCTGCTGGTCAGCATGCGATAGGGGGGACGACATGACGCAGGAAATGATTATTCAGTTGGCAAGTTCAGCGGTTTGGACGTTGCTTAAGGTGTCGGCACCGCTCTTGCTCGTCTCACTCGTCGTGGGTCTTCTCGTCAGTATTCTGCAAGCGACGACTCAAATTCAAGAACAGACGTTATCGTTTGTTCCAAAAATCGTTGCCGTCTTCTTAGCGCTTGTCTTTTTCGGACCGTGGATCATGGAAGAGTTAAAAACGTTTACGATTGAAATTTTCAAACAGATTGCCGAGGTTTCACGAAAATGACGTTATTGTCCTTTGTGAGTGTGTTTTTACTCGTTTTTGGTCGACTCGTCGGTTTTCTTGTCGCAGCCCCGTTGTTTTCATCCAAACAGTTACCGGCTCAGCATAAATTGGCGATTGCCGCCGGACTCGCTTATTTTGCGAGTTATGCGGTCAAGACGAATGTCCAAGTGGATGACATCGATTTCTTTTTCCGGATGGGCACAGAAGTCATCATCGGACTGGCGCTCGGTTTACTCGCCAGTTTCTTGCTCTATGCACCACAAATTGCCGGATCCATCATTGATTTACAGATGGGTCTTGCGATGGCCTCGGCGTATGATCCGATGTTTGGAGGACAATCACCGATTGTCGGTCGATTTTATTACATGATGACACTCCTCGTGCTGCTTGCGTCCGATATGCATTTGATTTTACTGGACGGTGTTTATACGAGCTTTCAAATTTTTCCGCCTGGCAGTGCGATCCAGGTTTCCGGCGAAGCGGGCATGAGTTTAGTCGTCCGCATCATCGGTCTTGCGATGTTGACGGCGTTACAGATGGCTATGCCGTTAGTCGTCTCCTTGTTTCTGGTCGATTTGGCACTTGGATTTTTAGCTAAAACAGCGCCCCAGTTCAACATCTTTGCGATTGGTTTCTCCGTTAAACTACTGATGGGTTACGCCATTTTGTTTTTACTGGCCGGCGCGATGATTACCGGGATTTCTCGATTCATCCCGCTGTTACAAGAATTATTGTCGGACGCGATTCAATTACTGGGAGGTTGAGATGAAGACGTATAAATTAACTCTCGACCTTCAGTATTTTGCAGGCGAAAAGACAGAAAAAGCTTCCCCGCGAAAACGGGATGACTCTCGTAAAAAAGGTCAGGTAGCAAAATCAGCCGATTTGACGAGCAGTCTGATGTTATTTGCGATGTTTTTAGTGCTGTTTTTCTTTGGTCCGTTTTTAGGGAAACGATTCGTCATGGTGCTGGAAGATGGATTAAGTGCCCAAACGGTATTGGTCGCAGTCGAAGAGGGGCGGATCCAGGAAATCATGATTGAGATGTTGGTTCAGATGGCGATTCTCGTCGCACCATTCTTCTTGACCGCCGTCGTAATCGGAATTTTAGGAAATTTCGTGCAAATCGGTGCCCTGCTCAGTGCGGAATCAATTCAACCGAAACTGGATCGGATCAATCCGTTGCAAGGTGTAAAACGGATCGTCAGTATGAAAGCATTCATTGAATTTTTAAAATCAGTTTTTAAACTCCTTGTCATTGGTGTGACCAGCGGAACCGTCTTATGGAACAACAAGGTCGAAATTTCACGACTGACATCGGAACCGATTGGAGACGCCTTGGCAATTGTGGGTCACTTAACTTTTTTACTCGGCATGTCGGTCAGTATTGCCTTGATTGCGCTGGCGATTCTTGATTTTGCCTATCAAAAGTTCGATTTTGAAAAATCGATCCGGATGAGTAAACAAGATTTAAAAGACGAGCATAAAAATACAGAAGGTGATCCGCAGATTAAAGGAAAAATCAAACAGCAACAACGTGAAATGGCGATGCGGCGGATGATGCAAGAAATACCGAATGCCGATGTTGTCATTACGAATCCGACCCATTATGCGGTGGCGATTCAATATGATGACGGCAAGCATGCAGCACCGATCGTCGTTGCCAAGGGAGTGGATGCTGTCGCATTCCGAATTCGGGAGAAGGCGACAGCCGCTGAGATTCCCATTATTGAAAACAGACCGCTCGCACGAGCATTATTCGCAAAATCAGAAATAGGAATGGCAGTGGATGAATCATTTTATCAGGCACTCGCTGAAACACTTGCCTTTGTCTATCAAATGAAACAAGCGAAATGAAAGGATGAAGCATCATGACCATTTCAACACGAGATTTAACCGTCCTGCTAGGCGTCATTATGATTGTCTTCATGCTCGTCATTCCACTGCCAGGATTTTTACTCGATTTTTTAATCATCATTAATATTTTAATTTCGTTGATGGTCTTACTTGTCGCGATGAACGCCAAGGAAGCATTGGAGTTCTCGGTCTTCCCGACCTTACTATTGATTGTGACCTTATTCCGGTTGGCACTGAACGTGTCGACGACTCGTGCGATTCTCTCGAACGGGAACGGCGGAGAAGTCATTGAAGCGTTTGGTAGTTTCGTGGTCGGAGGAAACGCTCTTGTTGGATTCGTCGTCTTCTTGATTCTTGTCTTGATTCAGTTTCTGGTCATCACAAAGGGATCGGAGCGTGTATCGGAAGTTTCGGCACGTTTTACGTTAGATGCGATGCCAGGGAAACAGATGGCGATTGATGCTGATTTGAATTCCGGGATGATCGACGAGCTACAAGCACGGACACGGCGGCAAAAAATTCAATCGGAAGCTGATTTTTACGGAGCGATGGATGGTGCCTCGAAGTTCGTCAAAGGAGACGCAATCGCCGGAATCATTATCGTCATCATCAACTTGATTTTCGGAATGATCATCGGGGTGGTGCAACAAGGACTCCCGATGACAGAGTCGATCAGATTGTACACGCTATTGACGGTCGGAGACGGACTTGTCAGTCAAATTCCAGCGCTGTTGATTTCTGTCGCGACCGGAATCATCGTCACCCGCTCGACTTCTGACGGGAATTTGGGCGAAGACATCATCGGACAGCTTTCGCGGACACCATTGCTTGTCATGATTGGTGCCGGGGCAATCTTCTTGTTAGGGTTATTCACGGCCATTCCGGATTACGTGACGATTCCCGTTGCAGCTGCAGCCGGTTTCTTCGCCTGGCAGTTGACCCGGACGTCGAAAACAACCAAAGAAGAGGTCGCCGTCGAAGAAGCACCTGCAGAAAATCTGCGGTCAAGTGAATCAGTCATCTCCCTTTTGAATGTCGATACGATCGAATTTGAATTTGGATATGGGTTGATCCCGCTCGCGGATGAAGCACAGGGCGGTGACTTGTTGGACCGGGTCGTCATGATCCGCCGTCAATTGGCGCTTGAACTTGGGTTTGTGTTGCCGACGGTTCGGATTCGTGATCATCTGCAACTGCCTCCAAATCATTACCGGATTAAGATTCGAGGTAGCGAGATGGCGACAGGTGAGTTGTTGCTCGACCATTACTTAGCGATGAGCCCCGGTGTCGATGATCCGGAGATCCAAGGGATCGAAACGGTTGAACCGGCATTTGGCATGCCGGCTCTCTGGATTGATGAACGGACAAGAAGTCGGGCCGAGATGTCCGGTTATACGGTCGTTGATCCACCATCCGTCGTAGCGACGCATTTGACGGAGTTGTTAAAGAAACATGCCGCTGATTTATTGGGACGAGAAGAGACGAAGCAGCTGGTTGATCATCTAAAGGAGTCCCATCCAATCTTAGTCGACGAAGTGACGCCACAGTTGTTATCGATTGGGGAGTTACAGAAAGTCTTTGTTCAGTTGTTAAAAGAAAAAATTTCGATCCGAAACCTGCCGTTGATTTTTGAAACGTTAGCCGACTATGCCACTGTGACAAAAGATAGTGACCTGTTAGCAGAATATGTCCGCCAAGCGTTGGCACGACAGATCACGGAACAAGTGTTGCAAGGTGAGATTCTTCATGTCGTCACTGTATCAAGTGAGATGGAACTGGACATTCAATCGGCGATTCAAAAAACGGAGTTCGGCAATTATTTAGCACTTGATCCGGATCGAGCGACCCGCTTCATCGAATCGTTCAACGAACTGACGACGGAATTCGAGCGTTACGGCGCTCAACCGATCATCTTAGCGTCTCCAAGTATCCGAATGTTCGTTCGTCAATTGACAGAACGTTATTTCCCTGATGTTCCTGTCCTGTCTTACAATGAGTTAATTCCGACGATCGAAGTCAAGAGTATTGGGGTGATCTAACAGATGATGGTCAAACGAGTTATTGCGAATTCCGTCAGTGAAGCGATGGAACTGGTCAAGAAAGATATGGGCGAAGAGGCGATTATCTTAAATACCCGACAGATTAAAGTAGGCGGATGGTTGGGTTTGTTCGCTCAAAAAAAAGTTGAATTGGTTGCTTCCATCGAAGAACATCCGGTTCAAGCCCCGGTGTCTAAAAAACAGGTACCTATTGTACCACCAGTCAAACTGCCTGTTCGAAACGACCGCGGGACGCAACCGGTCATTCCAAAAATCGTGTCGTTCGCCTCACGTCGGATGCCGGATGCTCTCCGGGCGTATGAAGCCCTGTTGGCTGAGCCAGCTCTTCAACAACGAGCAGAAGAACTCTACGATATGATGGTGTCGACGTATTACAAGACGAATGATGTGACACAAGTGGAACGCGTGTTGCTTGATACGATTGAACAAGACATTCGCGTCACACAGGCGACCGCACGGTTCATCATGGTGACAGGTCCGACGGGGGGCGGTAAAACGACGACCCTTGCCAAACTGGCTGCCTACTATCGTTTGACGAAACAACAAACGGTAGGATTGATTACGACAGATACATACCGGATTTCAGCCATCGAACAGTTGCGCACCTATGCGGATATCATCGATATTCCGTTGCGTGTCGCCTATGACTTACAGGAATTTGAACAGGCGAAAGCCGACTTGGCCGATTGTGATGTCATCTTGATTGATACAGCAGGACGAAATTTCCTTGATGCAGGTTACGTCGAACAGTTGAAAAAGCGGCATGATTTTTCGGATACAGACGTGTTCCTTGTTCTCAGTTTAACGTCAAAATATCGTGACTTGGAACAAATTCAACAACGGTTTGATCAAGTACCGCTTGCTGGATTTATTTTTACCAAGGCCGATGAAACGACGGAATTATGGTCGATTTACGGTTTGGCGATGCAAACGCGGATTCCTGTGTTTTGTCTGACGACAGGTCAAGAAGTGCCTGAAGACATCATCTGGCCGACAAGTGCAGAAATTTCCCGAATGATTGTAGAAAGAGGGTTAAGATGATGCGAGAAGATCAGGCCCGCGCTTTGCGGTCTAAAGTTTCGGTGCGACAAACGAAAACAATCGCCATTGTCAGTGGCAAAGGCGGCGTAGGCAAAACGAACGTCGCAGTGAATCTCGGTGTTGCGTTATCGTTACAAGCAAAAAAAGTATTGATCATTGATTTAGATATCGGGATGGCGAACGTCGGAGTGTTACTTGGAAAGTCTTCCAAGACTTCCTTAATGGACTGCGTCAAAGAGCGGACATCGTTGACTCAAGCCGTCGTCGAGGCGACACCGGAATTACATTTCATTCATGGGGGAAGCGGCTTCACGGAATTGATGGATCTGACTGACCATGATGTTGAGTTCATGATGAGCGAGTTTCGGTTTTTTTACGACTATGACTTCGTATTACTTGACTTAGGAGCGGGCGCGACACATCAAACCTTTGATTTCATCAGCAGTGCGGATGAAGCATGGTTGGTCGTTACGCCGGAACCGACGTCGATCATGGACGGATATGCATTCGTTAAACTTGCGCATCATCACGCTAATGAACTTCCGGTTGCCGTCGTCGTCAACCGCGCGACGAACGGACAAGAAGCACTCGAGACGTTTGATCGTCTCCATCAAGTGAGTCAAAATTTCTTGGATAAATCCTTACGGTTCATTGGATTTTTACCAGATGATCCGACCGTCATGAAAGCAGTCAAAGCCCAGCGTCCGTTTTATCTGTTTGACCGGACGAGTGACGTCAGCTGGCGGCTCGATCACATTACGACGGCGCTGACAGGCATTCAAGTACAGGAACAAAAATTTTTAGATCGGTTATTGAACCGTTTGAAAAAACGGCATAATCGGGTGCGCTAATCACGAAGGAGGATATGATCCATGGATTTAAATGAATATTTAGGCTTGTTTCTCGATGAGTCAGTCGAACATTTACAAGCAATCAACTCAAGTCTGTTGATTTTTGAACAACGCCTCGATGACGAAGCCGTCATCGATCAGATTTTCCGTTCTGCCCATACATTAAAAGGGATGGCGGGAACGATGGGGTATGATGCGATTGCGGATTTGACGCATGAAATGGAAAGTGCTCTGGATTTAGTGCGCTCGAAAACGCAACCGGCGACGCCGGAATTGATTGATGTCTTGTTCGTCGCGGCGGAACAGCTCGAGACGATGGTAGAAGATATCAGTCAAGGCGGAACAGGGAAATTGGATGTGGCGGCGACCGTCGTCCGTCTCAAAAAATTCATTCAAGCGGATTCAGAAACAGAGGTGACTGAAGCTGAGACACTCATCCCGGTCTTGAAAAATTTTGAGTGTGATGTCTATTCCGAGTCGGTTGTCCGTCAATCAATGGCGTCGGGCTATCATGCCTATGTAATTACCGTTGAGTTGTCAGCGGATGTGATTTTGAAGGCAGCACGTGTGTACATGGTCTTTGACCGTCTTCAGAGTCTCGGGGATGTCATTTTGTCGAACCCGACATCTGACGAACTCGAACAAGAACAGTTTGAAACCAGTTTTGATGTCCTGTTCGTGACGATGAAATCGGAACAAGAAATTCAAGAAGGCATCAAGTCCGTCTCGGAAGTAGCCCATGTGACCATCCAACCGTTTGAAGCGCCGATTGAAGCGGTCGCAGCAACGGAAACATTGCTTGTCCCAACGACAAATGAGACGGCTTCCGTCAAGACAGTTGAATTGACGGAAGCGACGGAAGTTCAGGCACCGGTTGCAGCGAAGACGATTCGAGTCAATTTAGAGCGGATCGACCGATTGATGAACTTATTTGAAGAATTCATCATCGACCGCGGACGTTTGGAGCGGATTGCGGCGGAGGCCGGTTCGTCTGATTTGACGGAGACCGTCGAACGGATTAAACGGGGAACAAACGAACTACAATCGCTTGTCCTGACGTTGCGGATGATGCCGATCGAACAAGTATTCAACCGTTTTCCGCGGATGGTGCGGTCCGTTTCAAAAGATGTCGGGAAAAACATCAAACTCCACATTACTGGAGCGGAAACCGAACTTGATCGGACGGTTATTGACGAGATTGGCGATCCCCTCGTTCATTTGATTCGTAATGCAGTCGATCACGGAATCGAGAGTAAAGCCGACCGGATTTTAGCCGGAAAACCGGTGGAAGGAAATCTGTCGTTGCGGGCGTATCACTCCGGGAACCGTGTATTTATCGAAATTGAAGATGATGGAGCGGGAATCAACCACGAGCGTGTCACACAAATCGCGCTTGAAAAAGGGTTGGTGACGGACGAAGAAGCAGCGTTGTTAACGCCGGAAGAAGCATCAATGTTATTGTTTGCACCTGGGTTCTCGACGGCGGAAACAGTGACGGATCTGTCAGGACGCGGTGTCGGGCTGGATGTCGTTAAATCGAAAATCGAATCGCTTGGCGGTGAAGTGTTCGTCGAAACGAAGCGTGGAGCAGGCACCATCTTTAGAATCAGTCTGCCGCTGACGTTATCCATCATTTCCGCAATGTTAGTCAAATTGGGACAAGAAACATATGCCATTCCGTTGACGGCCATCATTGAGACGACCTCGCTCAAACAAGAGGCGATTTTACAAGCGCACCGGGAGAAAGTCTTTGATTTCCGGGGACAACTCGTTCCGTTGATTTCATTGAATCAAGTGTACGGATTGCCGCAAACGGATGCAGAAGCCTACTCCGTTGTCGTCGTAAGAAGCGGCGAAAAATTAGCCGGTCTGATTGTATCTGAATTGATTGGTCAACAGGAGATTGTCATGAAACCGCTCGGAAGTTATCTTGAAGGAATTCGTGCGATTTCCGGTGCGACGATTCTTGGCGACGGACAAGTGGCATTGATCATCGACAGTAATGCATTGTTACGAAAGTGAGGGAATGAAGAATGGAACAAAAATGGGTTGTCTTTCAACTAGAAGAAAATGCGTACGGAATTGATGTCCAATCTGTTCGTTCGATTGAACGGGTCATCCCGATTACACGTATCCCGAATGCGGCATCGTATGTCAAAGGTGTCATCAATCTGCGCGGCGTCGTGACACCGGTCATTGACTTACGGACACGGTTGGGTTTTGAAACAATCGACGAAACAGAAGAGACACGGATCATCATTGCGACACTGGAACACGGGGATGCCGGTTTTATCGTTGATCGAGCCAACGAAGTCGTCGAAGCGACCGATGTTCGGATTGAACCGTTGACGGATCAGAAACAGGATGAGTCCAGCTACTTGACCGCCATCGCTAAAGGGGAAAATCAATTGTTTTCGTTGCTTGAACCAAATCGTTTGTTTGAAGAGATCGTCCATGCTTAATCGGATGGAACAAGACGTCTTTCGGGAAATCGGCAATATTGGAGCTGCACACGCGGCAACGGCCTTATCGACATTGCTTGGACAACCGGTCGAAATCGAAGTTCCTTCAGCAGATTTGGAAAGCTTTTCAACGATCATCGAACGAGTGGGGGGAGCCGAGGCGTATACCGCCGGTGCACTCCTTCGCTTTTCGGGGGATATAAAAGCCTGTTTATTATTTTTAATGCCGCTCGAAGATGCAGAAAAATTGGTTGCCCAGTTGCTTCAACAGCCGTTTCGATTTTTCTCGGATCAGCATGCTTTGGGGGTTTCCGCGTGGGAAGAAATCGGCAATATTTTGATCGGCGCCTATGCCCGCTCGATTTCCGACTGGCTGAATCTATCGGTCCACGTGACTGTCCCGGCATCTGCTTTTGATATGGTCGGAGCAATTTTGGAAGTAGCCTTACTTGAGTCGACAAAATTTGGTAACATGGCAGTATACATTGATACACGTTTATCCAGTTCAGGGAATGACTTGAATGGTCATTTACTGTTATTACCTGAAGAGGGTGCGTTCACATCAGTATTCGAACGATTGGGTGTGGACATCGATGGATGAAGTCGTTCGGATCGGAATAGCAGAATATGCCGTCAGCCAAAAACCGATCATTCTTCGAACAGCTGGCTTAGGCTCTTGTGTCGGTGTCATCATTTACGATCAAGAACGTGGACTTTCCAGTATGGCGCACGTCATGCTGCCAGACTCCGCGATCAGTCGGAACGTTGCACTTGAAATCGGTAAGTTTGCCGATACGGCGGTCGTGGAATTAGCGCGTCGTCTTAGACACAGCGGTGCCATCCGCTTACGGGCGAAGATTGCCGGTGGCGCCCAAATGTTTCAATTCAAGTACGAACATGAATCGATGCGGATCGGTGAACGAAACATTGCGGCAGTCAAACTGGCTTTACGAAAAGCAAACGTCCCACTCGTTGCGGAAGACGTCGGGGGAACGAACGGTCGGACGATCGAGTTCCACTCCACTACTGGCCGACTCGTGATTCGGACAGTGAACGTCGGAACGCTGGAAATTTAGAGGAGGAATGGTCATGCGTGAGGAATTACAACAACTTTGGGATCAATGGCTATCGACGCGTGATATAGCGGTAGCTGACCGGTTACTTCTGAATTATGAACCTCTAGTTCAATACCACGTTCAACGTCTCAGTGCGACACTTCCGAAAAGTGTTGACCGTGATGAGTTAAAAAGTCTCGGGATGATGGGTCTGTATGATGCCTTACAGAAATTCGATCAAAACCATAACAATAAATTTGACACGTACGCCGCTTTTCGGATTCGTGGTGCTATTCTCGATGGACTGCGGAAAATTGATTGGTTACCTCGTTCGTTACGGGAAAAATCAAAACGCGTCGAAGCAGCGGTTGAAATTTTAGAACAGAGCCTCCAACGGACACCGACAATCGATGAAGTGTCTTCGATCGTCGAGATGAGTCCGGAAGAAGTGAAGACGGCGCTTGCAGAGAGTTATTTCGCGAACATCTTATCAATCGACGAAGCCGTGACGTTGCAGGATGAAGGAAAAGCAATGTCGGTCTCCTACCTGGATCCCGATGCCGCGACGCCGGAAGATACGTTACTGATGCGTGAACTGATTTCGAAATTAGCGGAAGAAGTCGAACAACTATCGGAAAAAGAACAGTACGTCGTGTCGCTCTTTTATTTTGAAGAGTTGACACTAACGGAAATCGGAGAAGTGTTGGGGCTGTCGACTTCCCGGATTTCGCAGATTCATTCCAAAGCGCTCCGGAAATTGAAACAGGCGTTAGGAAGTGCGTATCTTTCTGATCGTGTCGCGATGTGAAAGGAATAATGATGACACTCTTTTATATTTTACTTGCTGCACTCATGTGTTACGGTCTGTTGCTTTTATTTAAACAACAGGCAATATTGAAAGATCGGATTACGAATCTAGAACGTCAAAAACAAGAAACGGAAGAAATCTTGTTGCAATTTATGGAACATGTCAATGAATTGACGGGTACGGAAGCATCCGTCTCTTCTCCTCGACAAAACATCGAATTGATTGTACCGGCGGACGAAGACGAACGGCTAGCACCTCTTACAGAGGAAAAACCAGTCGAACTTGTTCCGGAAAAGCCGGTCTTTGATGTAAAACAACAGCTGGAGGAAGGGGCCGATCTGGATCAATTAGCCCGTTCCTTGAACCGGGGGGCGGGAGAGGTCGCCTTGATTGCCAAACTTTCTAAGAAAACGAAGGTTGCCCGGCGCTAATCTTTATGCTATATTAGTCTACGGTGTTAATTACGCACGCATGTATCGCCGGCTGCGGTGCCTTTAATAGGTTAGCTGGAACAACGATCATCGCGGAGGACATCCAAAACCCAAAAGGAGGAATTCATCATGGCAGTAATCTCGATGAAACAATTGTTAGAAGCTGGTGTACACTTCGGTCACCAAACACGCCGTTGGAACCCAAAAATGGCAAAATACATCTTCACAGAACGTAACGGAATCTACATCATTGACCTACAAAAAACGGTTAAAAAAGTAGACGAAGCTTACAACTTCATCCGTGAAGTAGCGTCTGAAGGCGGAAACGTTCTTTTCGTTGGTACGAAAAAACAAGCTCAAGACACTGTGAAAGAAGAAGCGATCCGTGCGGGTCAATACTTCATCAACGAACGTTGGTTGGGTGGAACACTCACGAACTTCTCAACAATCAAAAAACGGATTAACCGTTTAAAACAACTCGAAAAAATGGAAGAGAACGGTACATTCGAAGTTCTTCCTAAAAAAGAAGTCATCATTCTTAAAAAAGAAATGACTCGTCTTGAGAAATTCCTTGGCGGTATCAAAGATATGCCAGGCGTTCCAGATGCACTCTTCATCGTTGACCCACGCAAAGAGCGTATCGCGATTGCAGAAGCACACAAACTCAACATCCCAATCGTTGCGATCGTTGATACAAACTGTGATCCAGACGAAATCGACTACGTCATCCCAGCAAACGACGATGCGATCCGTGCAGTCAAATTGCTTACTGGTAAAATGGCTGACGCAATCCTCGAAGTTAAACAAGGCGAAGATAACGTAGCACCTGAAACTACTGAAGAAGTAGTAGCAGACGCTGAGTAATTCGTGATGCCAGGTGATAAAGGGAATTGACCTTTTATCACCTTTTTTTTGAAAATAAGGACGTTATAAGGAGGAATATCGAATGGCTATTACAGCAGCTATGGTAAAAGAACTTCGTGAAAAAACTGGTGCAGGGATGCTTGACTGCAAAAAAGCACTCGTCGAAGCAGACGGGGACATGAACGCAGCAATCGATTTCTTGCGTGAAAAAGGAATCGCGAAAGCAGCAG
This sequence comes from Exiguobacterium sp. s192, assembly GCF_018618795.1. Taxonomy (NCBI): domain Bacteria; kingdom Bacillati; phylum Bacillota; class Bacilli; order Caryophanales; genus Exiguobacterium; species Exiguobacterium sp. s192. The sequence continues at coordinate 390,676 of NZ_JACSMS010000001.1, forward strand.
CAAAAGGCGATCGTATTGCAGCAGAAGGTTTGACAGCTGTCGCAGTTGACGGAAACAAAGCAGCACTAGTTGAAATCAACTCAGAAACAGACTTCGTTGCGAAAAACGAACGTTTCCAATCACTTGTTCAAAACATTGCAGACGCAGTACTCCGCAATGGTTCTGAAACGGCTGAAGCAGCAATTGCTTCTGAATACGAAGCAGGAAAAACAATCGACACATACATTTCTGAAGAAGCATCAACAATCGGAGAGAAAATTTCACTCCGTCGTGTGGCTCTCTTCGCTAAAGAAGACAACGCAGCATTCGGTTCTTACCTCCACATGGGTGGACGGATCGGTTCTGTTGTCGTCATCGAAGGAACAACAGACGAAGCTGTCGCAAAAGACGTTTCAATGCACATCGCTGCAGCACGCCCACTTTACGTGGACCGTTCTTCTGTCACAGAAGAAGAAAAAGCACGTGAAGAAAAAGTCTTGACAGAGCAAGCATTAAACGAAGGCAAACCTGCCAACATCGTTGAAAAAATGATTGCTGGTCGCATGAACAAATTCTACGAAGAGATCTGCCTCGTCGATCAGACGTTTGTTAAAGATCCAGACTTCAAAGTCGGTAAATACGTGGAATCAAAAGGCGGAAAAATCGTTTCATTCGTACGCTTCGAAGTTGGAGAAGGTATGGAAAAACGTGAAGAAAACTTCGCTGAAGAAGTTATGAATCAACTTAAAAAATAAGAATCAGGATTTCCTGATGACAAAAGAAGGAACACGTATGCTTCAATCCACTTTCGTGTGGAAGTGGGTCGTGTTCCTTTTTTACGGAATTTAGCAAGGGGGACATAGTCATGCAACCGAAATATAACCGGATTGTGTTAAAATTGAGCGGAGAAGCGCTCGCAGGAGATCAAGGGTTCGGAATCCATCCTGGAATTGTCAATTCAATTTCCAATCAGATTAAAGAATTGGTTGAATTGAACGTTGAAGTCGCTGTTGTCGTAGGTGCAGGAAACATCTGGCGCGGTAAAACAGGAGCAGAGCTTGGAATGGACCGGGCCAATGCCGATTATATGGGGATGCTTGCAACCGTCATGAACTCGCTCGCTTTACAAGATAGTTTGGAGTCGGTCGGTGTTGAGACACGCGTCCAGACGTCGATTGAAATGCGACAAGTTGCTGAACCGTACATCCGTCGTCGGGCAATGCGTCATCTTGAAAAAGGACGTGTTGTCATCTTTGCCGCCGGAACAGGGAATCCTTATTTCTCAACAGACACGACGGCAGCACTTCGGGCAGCTGAAATCGAGGCGGAAGTCATCTTGATGGCGAAAAACAACGTCGACGGTGTCTATTCTGCTGATCCGAATCTCGATCCAGAAGCGAAGAAGTTCGAAACGTTATCTTATCTGGATGTTTTAAAAGATGGCCTTCAAGTCATGGATTCGACAGCGACATCGCTTTGTATGGATAATGATATCCCGCTCATCGTCTTCTCGTTAATGGAAGAAGGAAACATTAAACGGGTCGTCATCGGTGATGAAATCGGGACACTCGTAAGGGGGAAATAATATGTCACAAGCAATCATGAAACAAGCAGAAGAACGGATGGAGAAAGCGCATCTGTCACTTAAAAAAGAACTCGCGACGTTACGTGCGGGTCGTGCCAACGTAGCGATTCTTGATCCGGTCCAAGTGGAATATTACGGTTCACCGACACCACTGAACCAGGTGGCGAACGTCAATACACCGGAAGCCCGCTTGATTTTGATCACGCCGTGGGATAAATCCATGGTAACGGAAATCGAAAAAGCGATTCAACGCGCTGATTTAGGGCTCGCTCCTTCATCAGACGGAACGGTGATTCGTCTTGCGATTCCACCACTGACAGAAGATCGTCGGAAAGAACTCGTGAAACTTGTCAAAAAGTACACGGAAGAAGGAAAAGTTGCTCTTCGGAACATCCGTCGTGATACAAATGAACAATTGAAGAAACAAGAAAAAGACGGAGCGTTGACGGAAGATGATCTTCGTGGTTACACAGAAGACGTTCAGACGTTAACGGATAAGTTCGTTAAATTGCTGGATCAAACGGCAACAGATAAAGAACAAGAAATCATGGAAGTATGACGCAATACGTCGTCATGTTGGGGACTCTTTGTCACACGAAGAGTCCCTTTCTTCTTAAACTAAACGAGGGGAGGAAGAAGTAAATGTTTCAATGGTTAAACCAGACTAAAGAAGTGATTGGACAACAAGTGCCTGAACATATTGCAATCATTATGGATGGAAACGGACGTTGGGCTAAAAAACGAGGCCTTCCCCGCATCATGGGTCATCGTGAAGGAATGAAATCCGTTCGAGAAGTCGTCCGGACCGCGAATGAATTAGGTGTCAAAAGTTTGACGTTATACGCCTTCTCAACCGAGAATTGGACACGTCCTGAAGAAGAAGTCAGTTTCTTGATGAAGTTACCGGCACAATTTTTAGAGTCCGATCTAAAAGATCTGAAGGAACGGAATGTGAAGGTCGAAGTAGCGGGCGAAGTTTCCCGTTTACCGATCTACACACGAGAAGCCGTCCAGCAAGCCAAAGAAGATACGGCAGGCAACACGGGATTACGATTGATTTTTGCCTTGAACTATGGCGGACGGGACGAAATCGTTCAAGTCATGCAGAAAATTGCCGAAAAGGTGCAGAGCGGTGTGTTGCTCCCTGAGATGATCACGAACGAAGTCATCGAACAAGAATTGATGACCGGTTCGATGACGGATGTCGACTTAGTCATTCGGACGAGCGGTGAGCAACGGCTGTCGAATTTCTTGTTGTGGCAGGCAGCGTACGCGGAATTTTACTTTACAGACGTCTTGTGGCCGGAGTTTCGGCGCGATCAGTTCCTGGCGGCGATCGAAGATTACAATCAACGGACACGTCGCTTTGGCGGAGTCTGACTAAACGAGGATATTGCTTATGAAAACACGAATTATTACCGGAATATGGGCAGGTGCGATCTTTTTAGGATTACTGTATTTAGGCGGCCTCCCATTCCTGGCATTTATGGCAGTTTTAACTGTGATCGGTTATACGGAATTAATCAAAATGAGGCAACTGTCGTTTAAGACGATTCCTGTCCTCTTATTCGGAGTTGGCACATTGCTCCCGTTCATCGGCATTTATGAACAGGCGAGTGCACAGACCCTCTCACTTGGTTTAACACCGCTTGCTTGGGGCATGCTGATTGTATTAATTGCTTTATTTTGGACGGTTTTTTCGAAAAATGTCTTCACGTTTGATGATGTGGCGTTTCTCTTGTTAACCTCTGTTTATGTAGGCGTCGGATTTGCGTCGTTTACGTATATCCGCCTGCTTGAAGACGGACTGGTCTTTTCGTTGCTGATCATTCTGCTGATTTGGTTTACGGATTCAGGTGCCTATTTTATCGGGAAAAGTCTCGGCAAAACAAAGTTGTGGCCTGCGATCAGTCCAAACAAAACAGTAGAAGGGGCAATTGGTGGAGTCGTACTCGCCATCGTGCTCGGACTTGTGTTTGAATGGATTCATCCGACAGTCGGTTTTGGACAAGTCGTCTTGTTGGCAATGATTGTTGCCGTAGTCGGTCAGTTGGGCGATTTGGTCCAATCAGCGTACAAACGTCACTACGGCGTAAAAGATTCTGGTGCGTTGCTACCGGGACATGGTGGCATTCTCGATCGATTCGACAGTATGATCATCGTCTTTACCGTACTGATCGTACTCGGTATATTCGGCTAAGGGGGAAAAACGATGAAACATGTCAGTATTATTGGTGGAACCGGTTCGATCGGAACACAAACATTGGATGTCATTTCAGCAAACCCTGATCGTTTTCAATTGGTCAGCTTTGCATTTGGTAAAAACGTACAAGTTGCGTTACCGTGGTTGAATCGTTTGCGTCCGGATCTCGTTGCCGTATTAGATGAAACGGTCAAGAGCGAGTTGGAAGCGGTTCTCGACTATACGCCGACGATTCTTGTTGGAGAAGCGGGATTAATTGCGGTCGCGACGGCAGAAGCAGCCGACATCGTGATCACGGCAGTTGTTGGGGCAGTGGGACTGCGTCCGACGCTTGCAGCGATTGAAGCCGGAAAAACAATCGGGTTGGCCAATAAAGAAACGCTCGTGACGGCAGGACACCTCGTGATGAAAAAAGCACGTGAAAAAGGCGTCATAATTCTTCCGGTAGACAGTGAACATGCGGCCATTTTCCAGTGTTTGAACGGGGAACGCCGTCAGGACGTCCGGCAAATTATTTTGACGGCATCAGGCGGGAGTTTCCGGGATCAGACGCGGGAAGAGTTGGCGAACGTAACCGTCGAACAAGCACTCGATCATCCAAACTGGTCGATGGGCGCAAAGATTACGATTGATTCGGCAACGATGATGAACAAAGGGTTCGAAGTGATCGAGGCCCACTGGTTGTTTGATGTCACGTATGATGAAATTGATGTCGTCATCCACCGCGAATCGATCATTCATTCGATGGTCGAATTTAATGACGGAGCGGTCATGGCGCAACTGGGAATGCCGGATATGCGTGAACCGATTCAATATGCCCTTACATATCCGTCCCGCCTTGAAATTCAAGGGGGAGAACGGTTAAACTTAAAACAAATCGGACGCCTGAATTTTGCGGAAGCTTCCTTTGAACGCTATCCACTGCTCCGTCTTGCGTTTGAGGCAGGACGTGCCGGTGGTTCGATGCCTTCCGTGCTGAATGCTGCGAACGAACAAGCCGTGGACCGCTTTTTAAAAGGGGAAATCAGCTTTTTAGAAATTGAAGCGAGCGTCGAGGCGGCCCTTCAAGCACACGAAAAAGTCGAAGATCCGTCTCTTGAACAAATCCTTACGGCGGACCGATGGGCACGTGCGTTTGTCGCGTCACTCTCACTCGCTAACTAAGGATGGGATAGCAATGACGACCTTTATATCAATCGTATTGATGTTCGGTGTATTAGTTGCCGTACATGAATGGGGTCACCTCGTAATGGCGAAACGCGCGGGAATTCTTTGCCGTGAGTTTGCCATCGGGTTTGGTCCAAAAATCTTTTCTTTTTTTAAAAACGAGACACTGTATACGGTTCGTCTTCTACCAATCGGCGGTTATGTCAAGATGGCCGGAGAAGAACCTGAATTTGTTGAAGTCAAACCCGGTCAAACGATTGGTTTGGCACTTCAAGACGGGGTCATCCAAAAGATGTATCTGGACCCGGCACACCCGAAGACTGATCAAGTCGTCACGGTTGAAAGCATCGACTTGTTGCATAAGTTAGAAGTAGTCGCTTTACAAGATGAGGTCTCGACCCGTTATCCGGTCTCAAAGACGGCATTCCTGGTCGAAGGACAAACGGAAACACAAATTGCTCCGTATGACCGGACGTTCGGATCGAAATCGGTCTTTAAACGGGTCTTAGCGATTGCGGCGGGTCCGGCGATGAACTTTGTCCTCGCGTTCGTCATCTTGTTTGGACTTGCTTTATATAACGGTTCACCAACCGGCGACAGTGTGATCGGAACGGTTCAAAAAGGTTCACCTGCCGATCAGGCGGGGCTTGTCGAAGGAGACCGGATCGTTTCCGTCAATGGTGATCAGACGGAGAAATGGACGGACTTGCGTGCCGGATTCCAAGATCAGGCCGGTAAAGAAACAACCGTCGTCTACGAACGGGACGGGCAAGAGAACACAACGGCGATCACACCAAAGGTCCAGCAACAAGGTGATCAAAAGGTCGGCATCATCGGCGTCACGAATGAGACTGAAAAATCATTCGGAACGGCTCTGCAGACCGGTGTTTCTGAAACATGGCGGATGTCAACGCTGATCGTCGGTGCTGTCGGCGATCTTGTGACAGGCGTCGTCGGTGTTGATCAATTGTCTGGTCCGGTCGGTATCGTCAAAATGACCGATCAAGTCGCAGACAGTGGTTTTTCGATGTTGTTGACATGGACAGCGTTGCTTTCGGTCAACTTGGCGGTATTTAACTTATTGCCGCTACCGGCTCTTGATGGTGGACGATTGTTGTTCCTCTTCCTTGAAGCGTTGCGTGGAAAACCAGTTGATCCGCAAAAAGAAGGGTTAGTCCACTTTGTTGGATTTGCGCTTTTGATGCTCTTGATGTTAGTCGTCACATGGAACGATATCCAGAAATTCTTTTAAATTATTAGTCAAAGGGGTTCACGACTCAAATGAAACAATCCAAACTATTTATGCCAACTTTGCGTGAAGTACCATCTGATGCAGAAGCCGTCAGCCACCAACTGTTGTTACGGGCAGGCTTCATGCGTCAAAATGCTGCCGGAATCTATTCTTACCTGCCGTTAGCCAAACGTGTCCTCGGCAAAATCGAGACGATTGTGCGTCAGGAAATGGAAGCGGCTGGAGCGCAGGAACTGTTGATGCCAGCGATTCAGCCGGCTGAACTATGGGAAGAGACAGGGCGTTGGGACATCTACGGTCCAGAATTGATGCGTCTGACCGATCGTCACGACCGCCGGTTTGCGCTTGGTGCTACTCATGAAGAATTGATCACATCGATTGTTCGTGATGAGTTGAACTCTTATAAAAAGCTCCCTGTTAACTTGTTCCAAATTCAAATGAAGTACCGTGATGAGCGACGCCCGCGTTTCGGATTACTCCGCGGACGCGAATTCATCATGAAAGATGCGTATTCGTTCCATGCGACACAAGAAAGCCTCGAGGACGAATATCAAAATATGTTTGATGCCTATACGAAAATCTTTACCCGTGTAGGACTCGAATTCCGTCCGGTCGTCGCCGACTCCGGTGCGATCGGTGGAAGCGGGACACACGAATTCCACGCGTTGGCTGCAATCGGAGAAGATACGATCGTCTACTCGGACCAGTCGGATTACGCGGCGAACCTGGAAATGGCGGAATCGGTTGATGCCTACACGAAACAAAATCAAACACCGGAAGCGCTCGAAGAAGTGCATACAGGTGAGGCGAAGACGATTGAAGCGGTCAGTGAAGTCTTAGGACTGCCTGCTGTTGAATCAATCAAAACGGTCATTTTCAAGACGGAACAAGGTCTCGTCATGGCGCTTGTCCGGGGAGATCATGAAGTCAATGACATCAAGCTGAAGAACTATCTTGGTGCACTGGACATCACGATGGCATCCGACGAAGAAATCGAACAGGCTCTTCATTCGACACCGGGTACACTCGGACCGATCGGAGCAGAGATGAAAATCGTTGCGGACTATGCCGTTCGGGCGTTGACGAATGCTGTTTGCGGTGCGAACAAGTCGGAAACGCATTACGTTCATGTTGATCCAAGCCGTGATTTCGAAGCGGAATATACGGACTTACGGTTTGTCGAAGAAGGTGATGTGTCACCGGATGGTGCGGGACACGTCAAATTTGCCCGCGGGATTGAAGTCGGACAAGTCTTCAAACTCGGCACACGTTACTCGGAAGGTATGAACGCAACGTTCCTTGATGAAGGCGGAAAAGCGCAACCGTTGATCATGGGTTGTTACGGCATCGGTGTTTCGCGGACATTATCTGCCGTCGTCGAGCAACATTACGATGAGCGTGGGATCATCTGGCCAAAAGCGATTGCACCGTTTGATGTTCATTTGATTGCCGTCAACGGAAAAAATGCTGATCAGATGCAAGTCGCAGAAACTGTGTATCAAGAACTGACGGATGCTGGATTTAGCGTGTTGTTTGACGATCGAAAAGAACGAGCGGGTGTGAAATTTGCTGATGCAGACTTGATCGGCTTACCTGTTCGAATCAATGTCGGTAAAAAAGCACCGGAAGGAATCGTTGAACTCAAAGCCCGTCGCGGGGGCGAGGCAGAAGAGATTGCACAAACAGATCTTCTTGAGGCTGTTCGTTCGCTTTATGAAGGTTTAGAATAAACTATGGGAACGGTCACTTTTCGTAAAGTGACTGTTTTCTTGTCTCACACCCATTCGCCCCTTGGGCAATCTGCAAGAGGAGGAGGAGTGGCTGTCACGGTGTGAAGCGATAACGACAGCACAAATGCGAGTGGATACACAACAACGCATGGCGCTCTTAATGAGCGATTTGGAATTACCGACGGGGATCGTCGAAGAATATTTTACCGATGCCTCGCTCGAAAAATTACGTGTTCAAAAAGCAACCGCGACGTGGACCTTCCATATCCGGATTGCACAAGTTTTACCCCAAAACGTCTATCAGATGTTTTACAGCCGTCTCAAAAGCCGTTACCAACAATTTGCGGAAGTCAAATTGTATCTGGAATCGGAGGGACGCCCGGATGCAAAACTGTTTATTGATTACTGGCCCTATATCGTCGAAGACTTGGCGGATGCCTCATCCGCGATGCGGAATCATCTCAGCCGTGTCTTGCCGGAGTATCGCGACCATAAATTATTTATCCCTGTTCGAAGTGAGCCGGAAGCCGGCTTTCTCAAAAATGATCTATGCGGCGAAATGCAACTCTTGTACGGCGCATACGGTTTTCCAAAATTCAATTGTGAACCGGTCGTCCAAATGGATCAGACAACGCAAGAAGCGTTACGCAATCAAGTGAAACAAGAAGATATTGAAGAAGCGAAACGGATGCTCGAACTTCAATTCAAGCGGGAACAATCACGCGACGACGATGAGGGACCGGTCGATATTCGAATCGGAAAACCGATTCAAGATGAAGTCGTCCCGATCAAGACGATTCAAGACGAAGAACGCCGGATTGCGATCCGTGGTCTCGTCTTTTCAGCTGAGAGCCGCGAACTGCGGAGCGGAAAAACGATCTTTACGTTCAAACTGACGGACTATACCGATTCTTTGGTCGTCAAGATGTTTGCGCGGGATGAAACCGATGTCAAAATTTTGTCAGCGATAAAAAAAGGCATGTGGATCCAAGTCGCAGGTCGGGTTGAGTTTGATACGTTCCTACGCGATTTATGCATGATGATCGCGCAATTATCTGAAGTCAAGATGGAGTTGCCGGCCGATCCATGGGCGGGCGAGAAGCGTGTCGAATTGCATGCCCATTCCCAAATGAGTCAGATGGATGCGGTCATGAACGTGACGAAATACGTCGAACGTGCGGCAGCATGGGGACACCCGGCAGTTGCCATCACAGATCATGCCGGAGCGCAAAGCTTCCCGGATGCGTACTATGCCGGAAAGAAAAACGATATCAAGATTTTGTACGGCATTGAAGCGAACGTCGTCAATGACGGGGTGCAAGTCGCGTATCATCCGGTCGATCAGGAGTTAGAGAAAGCAACGTTCGTCGTGTTTGACGTCGAGACAACCGGATTGTCTGCGATGTATAACAAAATCATTGAGCTCGCGGCAGTCAAAATTTACGATGGGGATGTCATCGACAAGTTTGAAGCGTTTGCGGATCCGAAACATTTGTTATCAGCGACGACAATCGATTTAACCGGCATCACGGATGAGATGGTACGAGGGAAACCGGATCCGGAGCAAGTCGTTAAAGAGTTCATGGACTGGGCGGGAGATTCGATCCTTGTTGCCCACAATGCCTCATTTGATATCGGGTTCTTGAATGCGACGTTACGGTCCGGCGGTCACGACGAGTCACTGTTACCCGTCATTGATACGTTGGAGCTCGCACGTGTCCTGATGCCAAGTCTTAAAAATCACCGGCTGAATACACTTGCGAAACGGTTTGATATCGAATTGACCCAGCATCACCGGGCGATTTATGATGCGGAAGCGACCGGATACTTGATGCTCAAGTTACTCCAAATGGCGGATGAGATGTTTAACATGAAAACCCATCTTTCGCTCAACCGGGAAATGGGGAAAGATATTTCGCGGGCCCGTCCATACCATGCGACGGTTTATGCGAAAAATCGGACCGGACTTAAAAACCTGTACCGCTTGATTTCACTGGCGCATACAAAACACGTCCACCGTGTCGTTCGGACACCGCGCTCGCAACTCGTTGCGCACCGAGAAGGTCTTCTGATCGGTTCGGCTTGTGACAACGGCGAAGTGTTTGATGCGGCACTCAATAAATCAGATGAAGACTTGGCGAAGGTCATGCGTTTTTACGATTTTATCGAAATCCAGCCTCCTGCCATGTACGGACACTTGATTGAACGGGAAATCGTTCAAAATGAGTTGGAATTGCGGGAACTGATCAAAAAAGTCATTCGCGTGGCTGAAGAAAATGATATTTTGCCGGTTGCGACAGGAAACGTCCATTACCTCGATCAACATGATGCGACCTACCGGGAAGTACTGATTCGGACGCAAGGCGGCGCCAACATGTTGAACATGCGAAAACAATTGCCGCCGGCCCATTTCCGGACGACGCAGGAAATGATGCATGACTTTAAGTTTTTAGGACCGGATATGTCAGAGCGGCTTGTCATCACGAACAGCCAACAAGTGGCCGACTGGTTTGAAAATATCGATATCATTCCAAAGGATTTGTTTACGCCGAAAATCGAAGGGGCCGACGAGGAAGTCCGGTCACTGTCTTATGATATGGCGCATCAGATTTACGGGGATGTGTTACCGGAAATCGTTGAAGCACGTCTTGAAAAAGAGTTGAAATCGATCATCGGTCACGGATTTGCCGTCATCTATTTGATTTCGCATAAACTCGTTAAAAAATCACTTGATGACGGATATCTCGTCGGTTCCCGTGGTTCCGTCGGTTCCAGCCTCGTGGCGACGATGACGGAAATCACGGAAGTGAATCCATTGCCGCCGCATTATGTCTGTCCGAATTGTAAAGAATCGGAATTCTTTGATGACGGGTCGGTTGGTTCGGGATTCGATTTACCGGATAAAGCATGTAAAACTTGTGATGTCCCATTGATTAAAGACGGACATGATATTCCGTTCGAAACATTCCTTGGTTTCAAAGGGGATAAAGTACCGGATATCGACTTGAACTTCAGTGGGGAATACCAGCCTAAAGCCCATGCTTACACGAAGGTCTTGTTCGGGGACGACTATGTCTACCGGGCGGGCACGATCGGTACGATTGCCGAAAAAACGGCGTATGGTTACGTCAAAGGGTACCAGTCTGAAAATGATCTTAATTACCGGAATGCCGAAGTAGACCGGCTGGTCAGTGGTGTGACCGGCGTCAAACGGACGACGGGGCAACACCCGGGCGGAATCATCGTTGTGCCGGATTACATGGACATCTATGACATCAGTCCGATTCAGTTTCCGGCGGACGACATGGGCTCCGAGTGGAAAACGACTCACTTTGACTTCCACTCGATTCACGATAATCTGTTGAAGCTCGATATCCTCGGACATGATGATCCGACGATGATCCGTATGTTACAGGATTTATCCGGACGCGATCCGAAAACGATTCCCGTCGATGATGCGGAAGTCATGAAGATCTTTAGCTCGACGGAATCGATTGGTGTGACGCCGGAACAGATTGACTCGAAAACTGGAACACTCGGGATTCCGGAGTTCGGGACAAAGTTTGTCCGTCAGATGCTGGAAGAAACGAAACCGACGACGTTCTCAGAGCTCGTCCAGATTTCCGGTCTGTCCCACGGGACGGACGTTTGGCTCGGAAATGCCAGTGAATTGATCTACAACGGAACGTGTGAACTGAAAGACGTCATCGGATGTCGGGATGATATCATGGTCTACTTGATTTATGCGGGTCTTGAACCGTCGCTTGCCTTCAAAATCATGGAGTCGGTCCGAAAAGGAAAAGGACTTTCGATTGAGATGGAAGAAGCGATGATTGAAAACCATGTGCCGCTCTGGTACATCGACTCATGCAAAAAAATCAAGTATATGTTCCCGAAAGCCCACGCCGCGGCATACGTTCTGATGGCTGTACGGATTGCCTACTACAAAGTGCATCATCCGATGTACTATTACGCGTCATACTTCACGGTCCGGGCCGGTGATTTCGATATCGGGGCAATGAACAAAGGGTCGGCTGCCGTCCGAAAAGTCTTACAAGACATCAAGGACAAGGGATTCGAAGCGACAGCGAAAGACAAAGGACTTTATACCGTTCTTGAAATCGCACTCGAAATGATTGAACGCGGCTTTACGTTTAATAAAGTGGATCTTTATAAATCAAGCGCGTCCGAGTTTCTGATTGACGGCGACACGTTGTTACCGCCGTTTGATGCTGTGACCGGTCTTGGGACCAACGCGGCAAAACAGATTGTCGAAGCCCGAAAAGGGGGCGAGTTCTTGTCAAAAGAAGATTTGCAAAAACGCGCTAAATTATCAAAAACAATTATTGAAACACTCGATAATCTCGGTTGTCTAGAAGGTCTTCCGGATGAAAACCAACTCTCTTTATTTGACCTCTAAAGCCTTGCGGATACTTGCTTACACCGGTTCATTATGCTATATTGAGTGAGGAAATGTTTTTTATACTACGACTTGGAAGGAGTAGGGGGACCTGCTCCTTTCTTGTTTGTTTTTTGAAGGAGGATGAAGATGACGAACGTAACTGAGAAGGTCGAACTGCTCGCAAAACCGATCGTAGAACGAGAGGGGATGGAGCTTGTCGACGTCGAATTCGTCAAAGAGGGGGCGGATTGGTTCCTACGTGTCTCCATCGATAAGGAAGGTGGCGTTGACCTGGAAGACTGTGTCAACATCAATGAAAAGTTGTCAGAAGCGTTGAATCAAGACGATCCGATCGACGAACCCTACTATTTGGATGTTGCCAGCCCGGGTGCCGAACGACCGCTTAAAAAAACCGAGGATTTCGAGAAGGCGATTGGGAAACATGTCTACATCAAGACCCATGATCCGGTCAAGGATGCAGTAGAGTTCGAAGGAACTTTACTTTCGTATTCCGAGGAAATGCTTGAACTCGAAGTCCGTGTGAAGACACGCAAATTGAAAATTGAAATACCGGTGAACAAGATCGCGATGGCGCGGCTTGCGGTAGTGTTCTAAGGAAAGGAAGAGAACGATGGGACCACAGTTACTTGAAGCAATCGAACAAATCGCAAAAGAAAAAGAGATCGATAAAAATATCATCATCGATGCGCTGGAACAGGCATTGATTTCCGCTTACCGTCGCAATTTTGGAAAAGAGTCGGAGGCAGTGAAGGTCGAGTTCGACCAGAAGACCGGAGACATCCGTGTCTTTGCGCTTAAAGAAGTCGTCGAACGGTTAACACAACCGGAAGAACAGCTTTCACTCGAAGAAGCGCATGAAATCGACCCGACGTATGAACTGGGCGATTTCCACAAGGTTGAAGTCACACCAGGTGATTTTGGACGGGTTGCAGCGCAGACGGCCAAACAAATCGTGACACAAAAGATGCGTGAAGCCGAGCGCGAACGGATTTACAATCATTTCGCCGATCGTGAAGATGAGATCATGACGGGGATGGTCGAACGTCAAGATGCCCGTAATCTGTACGTCAATCTCGAAGGTATCGAGGCTGTTTTGACGACGCATGAACAGATGCCGAACGAACGCTTCGGGATTCGTGAATACATTAAAGTGTACGTCACGAAAGTGGATCCGATGGTCAAAGGATCAGGCGCATCGATTCTTGTCTCGCGGACGCATCCAGGCTTGTTAAAACGTCTGTTTGAAATCGAAGTACCGGAAATCGCAAGCGGCGAAGTCGAAGTGAAATCAGTGGCACGTGAAGCTGGTGATCGTTCGAAAATCGCAGTGGCTTCTGATGAAATCGATCCGGTCGGCGCATGTGTCGGTCAAAAGGGCGCACGTGTCCAACGGATCGTCAACGAGTTGAACGGGGAAAAAATCGATATCGTCCGGTATTCGGATGATCCAAAAGAGTACGTTGCCAACGCTTTGAGCCCGGCACAAGTCGTCGCCGTCTATGTCAATGAGCCGGCGAAAGCAACAATCGTTGTCGTACCGGACTTCCAATTGTCACTCGCAATCGGGAAACGTGGTCAAAATGCCCGTCTTGCAGCGAAATTGACAGGATGGAAAATTGACATCAAGAGCGAATCGGAAGCGGAATCGATGGAACTCAAGGATGTGTTCTTGAAAGTCGAGCCGGCTTCAGAAGCAGTTGACATGGAAGCGGTCCAAGTCGAAGGCGAGGAATAATTCGTGCAAAAGAAGGTACCATTACGTAAATGTGTCATCACACAAGAAATGCGTCCTAAAAAAGACTTAATTCGGGTCGTCCGGACACCTGACAGTGAGGTTGTCGTCGATCTTAATGGTAAAATGAATGGGCGAGGCGCCTATTTGACGAAAGATGCCACTGTCATTGCGACAGCAAAAAAGAAACGCACACTCGATCATCATCTGAAAGTCAAGACGACAGATGCATTATACGATCAATTGCTTGCGATCGCGGGAGGTACACATGAGTAAATGGGAATCGCTCCTTGGTCTCGCGAACCGAGCGCGGAAAGTGACGACTGGAGAAGAACTCGTACTGAAAGAAGTACGGGGGGGACAAGCCAAACTCGTCCTCTTAGCAGCAGATGCGGGGGCTGCCACGCGTAAGAAAGTGACGGATAAATGTACAAGTTATCGTGTTCCGTACATTGAAGTCGGAGATCGAAACATTCTTGGACATGCACTTGGGAAAGACGCGCGTGTTGTCGTGTCAGTCAATGAAGCCGGATTTGCGAAAAAGCTAACGGAACTCCTCTCGAACGATTAACTGGAGGTGGATCTTTTGGGTAAACGTGTATACGAATTCGCGAAAGAACAGAACGTAACGAGTAAGCAGGTCATCGCCCAGCTCGAAAAACTGGAAAAACCGGTCAAGAACCATATGGCGGTTTTAGATGAACAGACAGTACAGCAACTCGACAAAGTATTTAATCCCGAGAAACATCGGGTCCAAAAAACGGAGGCTCCAAAACAAGTGAAATCAGATAATAAACCGAACAGACCAGGAACATCTAACAAACCAGCAGGGAACCAATCACGTAATACAAAAGGCGGACGTCCAGAATTCGGCAACCGCAACAACCGTGGCGGCAAACGTCGTCCACAGAAAAAAGCAGAACCACGCAAATTAGAAGTAGCAGATCCAAATTCAAAATCAAGTCAACGAAAAGCGGCACGTCGTGCGCAAGAAGAAGCGATGGCGAACGTCGTTCAATACGCGGATAACTTGACGGTCGGCGAACTCGCTGAAAAAATGGACAAAAAACCAAACGAACTCATCATGAAATTGATGGGAATGGGTGTGATGGCGACAATCAACCAAGATCTCGATGATGAGACGGTTGAATTGCTTGCATCTGACTTCGGATTTGAAGTCGAGAAAACAGTTAAAGTCGATGAAACAGACTTTGATGCATATGAACTGAACCTCGATAACTACGAATTGTCAGAACGTCCACCGGTCGTTACGATCATGGGACACGTCGACCACGGTAAAACGACATTGCTTGACTCGATCCGAAACACAAAAGTCACAGCAGGCGAAGCCGGCGGAATCACGCAGCACATCGGTGCGTACCAAGTTGAAATCGAAGGAAAGAAAATCACGTTCCTTGATACACCAGGTCACGCCGCCTTTACAACAATGCGGGCACGTGGAGCAGATGTCACCGACATCGCCATCATCGTCGTCGCAGCAGATGACGGTGTCATGCCGCAGACGGAAGAAGCCATCAGTCATGCGAAGGCAGCTGGAGTTCCCATCATCGTCGCTGTCAACAAAATGGATAAAGAAGGCGCAAATCCGGACCGTGTCAAACAAGAATTGACGGAGTTCGAACTCGTAGCCGAGGACTGGGGCGGCGACACGATCTTCGTACCTGTTTCAGCACTAAAAGGCGACGGAATCGATGAGTTGCTTGAGATGATTCTGCTTGTCTCAGAAGTTCAAGAATACAAATCAACACCTGACATGCACGGACGCGGAACGGTCATCGAAGCGAAACTCGACAAAGGACGTGGACCGGTCGCAACATTGCTCGTCCAACACGGAACACTTCGTGTCGGCGATCCAATCGTTGTCGGTCACACATTCGGTCGGATCCGGGCGATGGTCAACGATATCGGTCGTCGTGTCAAAGAAGTCGGTCCGTCGACACCAATCGAAATCACAGGATTAAATGATGTGCCAAAAGCGGGCGATCAATTCTTTGCTTTTGAAGACGAGAAAAAAGCACGTCAAATCGGTGAAGCACGTTACCAACGTGAAATCGAAGCGCAACGTCGTGATTCGGCGAAAGTCAGCTTAGAAGATCTCTTCGACCGCATCAAAGAAGGCGAAGTCAAAGACCTCAACATCATCATCAAAGGTGACGTTCAAGGTTCTGTCGAAGCCCTTGCCGGTTCACTCAAGAAAATTGATGTCGAAGGTGCTAAAATCAACATCGTTCACTCGGGTGTCGGTGCGATCACAGAAGGTGATGTCATCTTGGCTTCAGCAGCTAACGCCATCATCATCGGCTTTAACGTCCGTCCGGATGGTAACGCGAAGTCAATGGCAGACCAAGAGAAGGTTGAGATTCGTCTCCACAAGATCATCTATAACGCGATTGAAGAAATCGAACAAGCGATGAAAGGTCTCCTTGATCCTGAATTCGTCGAGAAAATTATCGGTCAAGCGGAAGTTCGTGACGTCATCAAAGTCTCGAAAGTCGGAACAATTGCCGGTGGTTATGTCACTGAAGGTAAGCTGACTCGTTCAGCAGGTGTCCGTGTTGTCCGTGACAGCATCGTCATCTACGAAGGAAAACTCGATACGTTACGCCGCTTCAAAGACGATGTCAAGGAAGTTGCTGCCGGGTACGAGTGTGGGATCAAGATTGAGCGTTACGACGATATCAAAGTAGACGATGTCATCGAAGCGTTCGTCATGGAAGAAGTCAAACGGAAGTAACAGAACGGATCAGAATCCGAACTGGAGGGATATAGAATGAGCGTACGTTCAAATCGTGTAGCAGAACAGGTGCGTAAGGAAATTACGCAGATGTTGATTAAAGATGTGAACGATCCACGGGTCAAGGCGGTTACGGTAACAGGTGTTGAAGTCACCGGTGACTTGCAACAAGCAACGATCTTTTATTCGGTGCTCGGTGATGGGACAGTGCGTGAAGAAGCACGTGTCGGTCTTGAAAAATCAAAAGGGTTCATGCGTAAAGAAATCGGATCACGGATTCGTTTACGGAAGACACCTGAACTGATTTTTGAGATTGACACATCAGTCGAGTACGGATCACGAATCGACGAGTTGCTCCGGAACTTGAACAAGGATTAAACAGGACAAGGGCAACCACAGGCGTGGTTGCCCTTTTTTAGGAGGGAATGAATAAGATGGAACCAATAGGTGTATTACCGTTAGATAAGCCGGCCGGCATGACGAGCCATGATTGTGTGTTTCGATTGCGTCGTCTTTTTCAAACAAAAAAAGTGGGGCATACGGGTACGCTTGACCCAGAAGTGACGGGTGTTTTACCGATCTGTCTCGGACGAGCGACGAAGCTCGCCCGTTTCATTACAGATGAAGGAAAACGCTATGCAGCGGAAGTGACGATCGGGTACGCGACGACGACGGAAGATGCGCACGGCGAGACCGTTCGGGAAACACCGGTCGAACCGGGCACCATTTCACAGGAAGACATTGACGGGATCTTACAACAGCTGACCGGTCAACTGCAACAGACACCACCTTATTATTCGGCTGTCAAAGTGAACGGGAAAAAATTGTACGAATACGCCCGTAAAGGAATTGAAGTCGAACGCCCGACACGCATCGTCCAAATTGATACACTCGAGCGGACGTCCGAAGTGACCTTTGAACAAAACGTCTGTCGTTTCCGGATCGAGATTGCCTGTGGAAAAGGAACGTATATCCGGACGCTTGCCGTAGAGATTGGCGAACGTTTAGGGTACGCCGCTCATATGAGCGACCTCAGACGGACGAGTTCAGGTGCGATGTCTGAAACAGAGGCAGTGACGCTTGCGACACTGGAAGCATGCGAAACGGTTGAAGAACGGATGCAATACGTGTTACCGATTGAACAGGTCATTCAGAAATGGCCCCGCTTGACGGTTGATGCGGAAACAGCAGGGCGTGTGCTCAACGGTGGTAAACTATCAGGCATTCCGGTCGAATTTGATCGGTTTACTGTCTATAATGAAGAAGGAACACCATTGGCAATTTATCGGCTCGATCCGGACATCAAGATGGGACGCGTCGAGGTCATGCTACAAATCGATTAGGATCGGAGAGATCAGAATGGACATCATTCATTTAACATATCCAGAAAGACCGGTGGAGGATCCGGCGGTCATCGCATTAGGTTTTTTTGATGGCGTGCATCTTGGACATCAGCAGGTGTTACAAGAAGCTTTAACAGAAGGGCGAAAACGAAACGTTCCGGTTGCGGTCATGACGTTTGATCCCCATCCAAAACAAGTGCTCGGTCAAGGAACGGAGCAGGTTCGCTACATTACTCCACTCGACCGGAAACTCGAAAAGATGAAACAACTTGGAATCGATCGTGTCTATGTCATTGAGTTCACCGTGGCATTCTCTGAACTCTCTCCCCAAGAATTCGTCGATCAATATCTGATTGCTGCAGGTGCAGTTCATATCGTTGCCGGTTTTGATTACTCGTATGGCCGGTTTGGAGCCGGAAAGATGGCGACGCTCGATTTTCACAGCCGGGGACGATTTGATCATACGATTGTATTGGAACATCAAGCGCAGGATGAAAAAATCAGTTCGACACGGATTCGCCAGTTGCTCGCTGCGGGAGCTGTCTCAGAAGCGGCTACGTTGTTGGGTGAACCGTACCAAACCAAGGGAATCGTCATTCACGGGGACGCGAGAGGCAGACAAATCGGGTTTCCGACAGCAAACATCCGTCCCGAATTCGCCTATGTCATCCCTAAACTGGGTGTCTATGCCACGTTTGTTCATTTAGAAGACGGGCGAAAATATCCGGCGATGACAAACATCGGACGCCGTCCGACGTTTTATGAAACGGGAGAAGTCAGCATCGAGACACACCTGTTACAATTTGATGAAGATTTGTATGGCCAGGAACTAAAACTCGAATGGATGGCTTACTTACGGGACGAACAAGCGTTTGACGGTATTGAGAGCTTAAAAAACCAGCTCGCACACGATAAAATTGAAGCAATGCAGGCATTAACGGTTTGACAGACGGTCATCGGTTCGATATGATGAGTCAGTACGAATACGTACAGCCGGTTGGCTTGGCATCAGGTCTCACCATCCGATGCTCGGCAACACGGTCATTCAAAAGATGGAGGTGGAGTGACAATGGCACTCACTAAAGAACGTAAAAACGAAATTATCGAAGCTTATGCTACGAAACAAGGCGATACTGGTTCGCCGGAAGTACAAGTTGCTGTTTTAACTGAACAGATCACAACTTTAAACGATCACTTACGTACACACAAAAAGGATCACCACTCACGTCGTGGTCTCTTGAAAATGGTTGGTCGTCGCCGTAACTTGCTCACATACCTTCGTAACAAGGATGTTTCACGTTACCGTTCATTGATCGAGCGTCTTGGTCTTCGTCGCTAATCGGAACAGATCAACAAGGAAGCAGGAGCATCGTCTCCGGCTTCTTTTTTTTTGCCGATTCATGGACATTTGACGTCAGAACATCCATAATTAGATTTGAATGAAAAAACGGATAGAAGTGAGAGGGGATTTGTGCATGTCACAAACAAAACAGACGTTTTCGACCGAACTCGGTGGACGTCCTTTAACAATTGAAATCGGTCAACTGGCTAAACAAGCAAACGGAGCAGCGTTGATCCGCTACGGTGAAACGGCAGTTCTGGCGACAGTTGTTGCATCTAAACAACCAAAAGACTTGGATTTCTTCCCATTAACAGTGAACTATGAAGAAAAATTATATGCCGCCGGTAAAATTCCGGGTGGCTTTCTAAAACGTGAAGGACGTCCAGGCGAAAATGCGATTTTGACATCACGCTTGATTGACCGTCCGATCCGTCCGTTATTCCCAGACGGATTCCGTCATGACATTCAAGTCGCGACGACGGTATTATCGTCAGATGAAGATAACTCACCAGAAGTCGCAGCGATGATCGGGGCATCGATTGCCTTGTCGATCTCAGACATTCCGTTTGATGGTCCGATTGCTGGTGTAACAATTGGTCGTGTTGACGGTGAATTCATCATCAATCCGACATTGGCTCAGGCGGATGCGAGTGATATCGACTTGCAAGTCGCTGGAACAAAACACGCGGTCAACATGGTTGAAGCGGGCGCGAAAGAAGTATCAGAAGAAGCGATGCTGGAAGCGATTCTCCTCGGGCATGATGTCATCAAGACATTGATTGCCTTCCAAGAAGAAATCGTCGCAGCAGTCGGAAAAGAAAAATTCGAGTACACGGTCTCTTCGTTTGACGAGACACTTGTCTCACGTCTGAAAGCTGATGCATTGGCGGAAGTGACGACGGCCGTTCAAGTCGAAGAAAAACAAGCACGTGATATCGCAATCAACGAAGTGATTTCAAAATACATCGATCAGTACGCAGCAGATGAGTCCATTTCGGAAGCACAACTGTCTGAAGTTTCGGGTGTCTTGAATAAATTCGTCAAAGCTGAAGTCCGTCGTTTAATCACAGACGATAAAGTCCGTCCGGATGGTCGTGGTCTTGCTGAGATTCGTCCACTTGATTCAGAAATCGGTCTCTTGCCGCGTGCCCACGGTTCAGGTCTCTTCACTCGTGGTCAAACACAAGTCTTGTCTGTTGCGACACTTGGTGTTGCAGGGGATGCTCAAATCATCGATGGTCTCGGATTAAAAGCGGAAAAACGTTTCATGCACCATTATAATTTCCCGCCGTTTTCTGTTGGGGAAGCACGTCCGATGCGTGCACCGGGTCGTCGTGAAATTGGTCACGGAGCACTCGGTGAACGTGCCTTGTTACCGGTTCTTCCTTCGGAAACGGATTTCCCGTACACGATTCGTCTTGTGTCAGAAGTTCTTGAATCAAACGGTTCATCTTCACAGGCGTCAATTTGTGGATCAATCCTTGCGATGATGGATGCCGGTGTGCCGCTTAAAGCACCAGTTGCCGGGATTGCAATGGGCTTGATCAAAGAAGGCGAAAACTATTCGATTTTGACAGACATTCAAGGGATGGAAGATCATCTCGGTGACATGGACTTCAAAGTTGCAGGAACAAAAGACGGCGTTACGGCGCTTCAAATGGATATGAAAATTGGCGGCATCACACGTCAAATCCTAGAAGAAGCACTTGAACAAGCACGTCTTGGCCGTCTGCATATTCTGGAACACATGAACTCCGTCATCGCAGAACCACGGACTGAACTGTCGAAATATGCGCCGAAAATCGTCACGCTGAAAATCAATCCGGATAAAATCCGTGATGTGATTGGACCCGGCGGTAAAGTCATTAACGGCATCATCGATGAGACTGGTGTTAAGATTGACATCGATCAAGACGGAACCGTCTTCATCGCGTCAACGGATCAAGACGGCATCAACCGTGCCCGTCAATTGATCGAAGACATCGTCCGTGAAGTCGTAATCGGCGAAGAGTTTGACGGAACGGTTCGTCGGATTGAGAAATTCGGTGCGTTCGTTGAACTGTTTAAAGGAAAAGATGCCCTCGTGCATATTTCAGAACTTGCGCTTGAGCGTGTCGGTCAAACAGAAGACGTCGTCAAATTAGGTGACAAGTTGAAAGTGCGTGTCACGGAAGTTGACGATAAAGGACGTGTCAACGCGTCACATAAAGTCCTCCTTGTTGAAGGCATGACTCCGGAAGATCGCGCATCTTACGAAGAAAAGAAAAAAACAGAGCGTGAAAACCGCCCGCCGCGTCGGGATACTGGATCTCGCCCACCACGTGACGGACAACGTCCACCACGTCGTAACTAATGAAAACAAGGTGGCTCAACGGTGCGAAAACGTGCATCGAGAGCCACCTTGTTTCATATTTGAAGGAGGAGCAAGTCATGATTGAACAGATTACATTAGCAAACGGTGTCCGGATTGTCAGTGAACGGATGTCGAATACCCGCAGTGTCGCCACCGGTATTTTCATTAAGGCCGGCTCACGTACGGAAACGATGGAAGAACACGGGATCAGTCATTTGATTGAACACATGATGTTTAAAGGGACCGCACAGCAATCCGCGAAAGAAATCGCCGTTTATTTTGACCGGCTTGGTGGTAATATTAATGCATTCACGAGTAAGGATCAGACGTGTTATTACGTCAAGACACTAGATGAACATGCGCTGGCTGCGTTTGACGTTCTGACGGATATGTTCTTGGACTCAAAGTTTGAAGAAGAGGAACTGGAAAAAGAAAAACGTGTCGTCATCGAAGAAATCAAGATGTATGAAGATACACCGGACGATCTCGTTCACGAACTGCTGGCGATTGCGGCATATGGCGACGATGTCATGGCACGTCCCATCCTCGGTACGGAAGAGAGTGTCTTGAAAATCAATCGTCAGATGATCATGGAGTATGTCAAGGAAGCGTATGCTCCGGATCAAATCGTCATCTCACTGGCGGGACATGTGACGGATGAACTGATTGCTCAGGTCAAAAACCGCTTCAGCATCATCGAACCGAGTCAAACGACCCGCCACATCCAAGCACCCGTTCTCAAAAGCGATACCGTGCGGAAGGAAAAAGACACGGAGCAAGTGCATGTGTGTTACAACTTCCCATCCATCGCGTCGGCCGATGACCGTCTACCGACGTTGGCTTTGTTAAACAACGCTTTCGGAGCGACGATGTCCAGTCGTCTGTTCCAATCGATTCGCGAAGACCGCGGTCTTGCGTACTCTGTCTTCTCGTATTACACGACGTTTGACGATCATGGGACGTTTACGATTTATGTCGGGACATCTAAAGAAACCTTGGAAGAGGTCGAAACCGTCTTAGCAGCTGAAATCACGACGTTATTGGCCGATGGTCTGACAACAAAAGAAATCGAGGACGGCATCGAGCAGTTAAAAGGATCGCTCATCCTTGGAAATGAGAGTACATCAAGCCATATGAACCGAAATGCGCGAAATGAACTTCATTTAGGGACACATCCGACATTAGAGGAAGTCCTGGCGGAAGTGGAACAGATTACAGCAACGGACATTCGGGAAATGATCACACATATCTTCAGCCAACCACCTGCAAAAGCGTACATCTTGCCGGAAATCGAAGGATGAGACCTTGAAACAGAGCGGAGCTTCCCCTACACTGAGATAGCATGTAATTGAAAAACAAGATGTTGAGAAAGAAGGAATACCCTTGAACTTAGCTGAATTAATCGGAGTCATTCAGACTCAAAAAATTGAACGTATGGTAGATGCGCACGTGGTCTCCTTAACAACAGATTCACGAGATGTGAAGCCAGGGACGTTATTTGTCGCCATTAAAGGATATACAGTGGATGGACACGATTATGCCCAACAAGCCGAGGCACAGGGGGCCGTTGCGATTGTCTCAGAACGTCTGCTCGACGTGACGATTCCTGTTATTCTTGTACGGAGTACGACACGAGCCATGGCAGAACTGGCTGGTAAGTTTTATGACTATCCTTCTGAAAAGATGCGGATGATCGGCATCACGGGCACGAACGGTAAGACGACGACGACGACGATTGTGCGTGACGTTTTGGCCCAGTTGGGACGAAAAACGGGAATCATCGGAACAGTTGAAGTGAAGATTGGTGACCGGGTCGTTCCGAGTCGGAATACGACACCGCAAAGTTCCGAACTCCAAGCCTTTTTCCATCAGATGCAACAAGAAGGTGTCGAAGATGTCATCATGGAAGTCTCTTCCCATGGATTAGAGCTCGGCCGGGTGACCGGTACGGACTTTGATGTCGCCGGGTTTACGAACCTGACACACGATCACCTCGATTTCCATAAGACATTTGAAAATTACGCCCGTGCTAAAGGGTTGTTATTTGCCCAACTCGGACAACGGTTATCTGATCAAAAGGTTGCCGTCTTGAATGCGGATGATGAAACAAGTGCCATGTTCGAGATGATGACCGGTGCTCGTGTCTTGACTTACGGGATTGATCAACCAGCCGACTTGCAAGCGAAAAATATTACGCAGACCCTGCAAGAAACGACATTTACGATGGTGTACCAAGAACAGGCGATTGAATTGACCGTTCAATTCATCGGTCGATTTAATGTCTACAATTTATTGCTTGCGACAGGAATCTTGTTATCGATCGGTTACAGTTTGACTGAGATTTCGAATGCGATCACTCAGATTCAACCTGCTAAGGGACGGATGCAACGTTTACCGATCGAAGGGTACAATATTTATGTCGATTATGCGCATACGCCGGACGGAATTGAGCAGTGTCTCAAAGCATTAGTCGATGTGCCAAAAGAAAACATCATCTTTTTAATCGGGACAGGTGGAAACCGGGACGTGACCAAACGTCCGATGATGGGACAACTCGCGTCGACGTATGCGGGAACCGTCGTCATCACGACGGATGATCCGCGTTTTGAATCCTACGAATCGATTACGAGCGGTATCGCTTCCGGCATGTTACACGATCAGTTTGTTGAAATTGGAGATCGGGAGGAAGCAGTTCGTTATGCAGCCAGTCTGGCCCGTCCGGACAACATCGTGATCTTGGCAGGAAAAGGGCATGAAAAATATCAAATCATTGGGGATGAAAAAACGCCCCTCGACGAAGAACAACTCGTCAAAGAGATGATACGCCAATTGGAGGAAAAGAAGTGACTTACCAACAACTAGAATTAGAGCAGACACAATTTGAAGCCTTTGTTAAAACACATCCTAAAGGGGATTTGTTACAATTGCCGGCCTGGGGGTCCGTGAAAGCGGCAACCGGTTGGACACATGAACGGATTGCCGTCGGTACGGCGGACGGACAACCGGTTGGGGTAGCCCTCCTGTTGTTTAAACAAGTTCCGAAACTGCCTTTTACGTTATGTTATGCTCCGCGTGGTTTCGTCGTCGACTACAGTGATCAAGCGGCTGTTGCCGCTTTACGGGATGCAGCAATCGAGGTCGCGAAAAAACGAAAAGCGATCGCCATTAAACTTGATCCGAACGTCGATCGAACAGAGTATCCGAACTTGTTACAAGAGATGCAGACGCTTGGCTTTAAACATAACGGATTTGGCGGTGGTTTTGATTATGCGCAACCCCGCTTTACGATGGAAACGAGCCTTGAAGGAACGGAACAAGAAATTTTTGACCGATTCCATTCGAAGTTCCGTTACAATGTCCGGTTGGCTGAACGAAAAGGGATCGTCTGTTATGAAGCGTCACGGGCGGAACTCAAGACGTTCGCTAAACTGATGGTCGAAACAGGTGAGCGTGACGGGTTTTCCATTCGCGGATTGGATTATTTCGAGAATCTATACGATCACTTGCATCCAACAGGAGACGCAGCGTTGTTCCTGACAAAGCTCGATGTCGTCCGAGCACTTGAAAATACAGAAGCAGCCTTACTCCAAGCGGATAAGGAGCTAACGAAAATTCATCGTCAACTCGAGAAAGAGACGGTTGAGAAAAAGCTCAACAGCTTAAACAATCGATTGGAACAGACGACAGCTCAGATGGTCAAAGCAGAAAAATCGAAAACCGAGTTATTGACCATTGCGGCGAAACATCCGGACGGTGTGATTTTATCCGGAGGTCTCTTGACATTGGCCGGTCGACGTTCGTATTACCTTTATGGGGCTTCATCAAATGAATACCGGGAGTTCATGCCGAACCATTTGATGCAGTGGACGATGATGCGTCATGCCAAGGCAAACGGTGCTCTTTCGTACGATTTTGGCGGCGTCAGCGGTTCGACGGATCCGGACGATCATTACGCCGGGTTGTATGCCTTTAAATCGGGTTGGGGCAGTGAGATGATTGAAAAGATTGGTGAATTTGATTACGTCTTGAACAAGCCATTGTATCTCTTGCTAGAAACGGGCTTGCCAATCCTTCAAAAAATTCGGAAGAAGTTACGCCGTTAATGAAACGGGGGACAATCTTCATCTGGATTTTGTTCCTGTTCGTCATGTTTGCCGTAGGTCTGTTTCTTGCTGCATCGACTGATCGGATGCCGAGTATTCTGGTCGATCAGCCGGATTTAGGAATTGACAGTTGTCCACGCGACCAAGCAGGAGAAAATCGTCTCATTAATGACAGTGCCGAAAACTTAAAAAATCTTCATCCTGCAGTTGAGGCGGGAGCAAAAGATTTGATTCGCCTCAGTCATTCCTGTTACAACATCGATATTCGGATTACGCAAGGATATCGGACAAAGAAACAACAGGACGCTTTATTTGACCAAGGACGTTCCCGTGCCGGAGAAATCGTCACCAATGCGCGTGGTGGCGAATCGATGCACAATTACGGTCTTGCTTTTGACTTCGTTCAGATGGTAGATGGGGATATCTCCTATGATCTGGAGTATGACGGAAACAATTCCGGGAAAAGTGACTGGCGGGAAGTCGCGGCAGTCGGGAAGGCACTTGGCTTTGAGTGGGGCGGTGACTGGAAACGATTTGTCGATTATCCGCATTTTGAAATGACGTTTGGGTATTCCCTTGACGATCTTCAAGCGGGTGAACGACCGAGCCGGCAAGAAAAAGCAAACCGGACAGAAGAAATCGAGACGCTTTTGGCGCCATAAACTAACATCGTGTTGCCCTTTGGATAGGCAATACGATGTTTTTTTTTCGTTTTCATGGTCCCTGTTGTTGGCAGAACGGCAAAGTTCGGCTAGAATAGTGATAGTGATAAGTGGACGGCTCACGAAAAGTGAATATAAATAGGAGGTCATGTTGTGTCAAAGAAAAAGACGGAAAAAGTAAGCGTCTTTGCTCTTGGTGGAGCCGGTGAAATCGGTAAGAACATGTACGTCGTCGAACTCGACGAGGACATCTTCGTAATCGATGCCGGATTAATGTTCCCAGGAGACGAGATGCTTGGAATCGACAAAGTCATTCCAGACATCAGTTATTTAAAGGAAAACAAAGAACGGATTCAAGGGATATTCATCACCCATGGTCATGAAGATCATATCGGAGCGCTCAGTTACGTCTTACGGGACTTGAAAGTACCTGTTTACGGGACACGTTTAACACTTGGATTAATTGAAATTAAACTAAAAGAAGCCGGTTTATTGAAAAAGGCAGATCTTCGTCCAATTGATGCCAAGACGAAATTAACCGTAGCGGGACATTTCATTACCTTTTTCCGCGTCAATCATTCGATTCCGGATGCCGTCGGGGTATGTATCCAGACATCGCAAGGCGCAATCGTCCATACAGGAGATTTCAAGTTTGATTATACGCCGGTTGACGGGAAACAAGCGGATTTCGGGAAGATCGCGGCCATCGGTCAGCGTGGTGTCCTTTGTCTGTTGTCTGATTCGACGAATGCCGAACGTCCTGGTATGTCCGGCTCGGAATCAACAGTCGGTTCTGAACTGAACGATGTCATCTACGAAGCACCGGGTCGTGTCATCGTCGCATCGTTTGCGTCAAATGTACACCGGTTGCAACAAGTGTTTGCGGCAGCAGAAGCCAACAATCGGAAAGTAGCAGTAGTTGGTCGCAGCATGGTCAATATCGTAGAAGTGGCGCAACGTTTGAACTACTTACGATTCAAACAAAAAACGTTGGTCGAACTGTCTGATATCAACCGCCTGGATGACAATCAAGTCGTCATCTTGACGACTGGTTCGCAAGGGGAACCGATGGCAGCACTGACACGCATGGCGCGTAATGCCCATAAACAGGTTAACATTCGTTTGAATGATACAGTTGTCGTCGCGGCATCACCGATTCCGGGAAATGAGAAGTCGGTCTCAAAAACGATTGACCTCTTGTTCCGCGCGGGAGCAAACGTCATCTACAATCAACGGAAAGTCCACGTATCCGGTCACGGTCATGCGGAAGACTTGAAATTAATGCTGAACTTGATTAAGCCTAAATTCTTTGTGCCGATCCATGGTGAATTCCGGATGCAAAAAGCACACAGCCGTTTAGCCCAAACGGTAGGTGTCAATGCCAACAATATCTTCATCATCGAAAATGGAGATGTCGTTGAATTTGAAAAACGAAAAGCACGGATGTCACGTAAAGTGAACGCCGGGAATGTCTTGATTGATGGAATCGGTGTCGGAGATGTTGGGAACATCGTCCTTCGTGATCGTCGTCTCTTATCGCAAGATGGTGTCGTCCTCTGTGTCATCACCATCAGTCGGAAAAATAAAACGATTGTTTCGGGGCCGGAAATCATTTCACGTGGATTCGTCTACATGCGGGAATCTGAAGACATGATCAATGAAGCCAATCGAATCGTTGCGAAGCAACTGCAAGGGAAATTGAATGGTGAACTCGATTGGACTGAAATGAAGTCGCTGATTCGTGATAAGCTCAGTTCTTATCTGTATGAACAGACAAAACGCCGTCCAATGATCTTGCCGATCATCATGGAGATTTAACAAGAAGAGCGACTCAGAAAGGCCGATCAATGGTCAGCTGGGTCGCTTTTTTATCAGGAGGTATACACATGGCAACAACAAAAAAGGGACCTGTCCGGAAGGCGCCGGCTCGAAAACGCCCGACCGCGAAAAAACGCCCGCCGGTCAAGAAGCAGCGTCAACCTATCGAGTACCGTACATATGCCGCCATCATCGCGGTCCTTTCGTTGCTCGCATACGTGCTGGCACTTGGGCGGTTTGGCCGGGTCGGCGAAGTACTGGCTCAGTTTGCACAAGATCAAGTCGGACAATTCGGTTCACTTCTTTACGGATTGATGGGAGGAGTCTTGTTACTCGTCTTGTCGAATCAGCCACGTTACGCTAAATGGGCCTGGTCGTTTCTGACTCTCGGAAGCTTGATTTGGATTGATTTAATCCTTGGACAACCACGCGGTGTTGTCAATGCCTGGCTCTATCAACGTTCCTCTTATTATATTTCGAGTTTTGGTGCGTTTATGATCGGTCTGTTTCTGATGGCGAGCGGCATTCATTTACTTCAGCCGTCGTTTTTTAGTGAGTTGCTGTTTGGGATCAAGGAACGCATTCAAGAATTCCGCCAACGGGAACGGAGCGTTTCGCCGAAGCGAGAACGTCCGTTGAAACGGAAGCAAGAGGAAACGAAACCGGAACAAAACGAATCCGTGGCTGAGCAAAAGAAGACACTGAAAAAACAGGCTGTCCGGGAAACGGTACCGGAGGAAGCACCCGTCAACCTCCAGGACGTCCCGATCATCGGTTTTGCCGATCATATCGAACCACAGGCTAAAGAGACACAAGGTCCGTTGACGATGACTGAGACACCGGACGGTTATCAGTTACCGTCGCTGGACTTATTGGCGGAACCCGTGACAAAAGATTTGTCGGGGGAAAACAAACGTCTGAAAGACAATGCGACGAAATTGATCGCCACTTTAAAATCATTCGGAATCGGAGCCAAGGTCTTGAAAATCCATCTTGGTCCGAGTGTCACGAAATATGAGATTGAACCCGACCAAGGCATCAAACTCAGTCGGATCACCGGACTGGCCGACGATTTGGCATTGGCGCTAGCAGCCAAAGATATCCGGATTGAAGCACCGATTCCAGGAAAGGCAGCCGTCGGCATCGAGGTACCGAACCGCGAAGTCGCGATGGTGTCACTGCGAGAAGTGCTGGGGGCGGAAAGCGTTCAGGCTGATCCAGATCGACTGCTCGTCGCTCTTGGTCGAAGCATTTCTGGAGAAACGGTCACAGCAAAGCTCAACAAGATGCCGCACGTGTTAGTAGCCGGTTCAACGGGATCCGGGAAATCCGTTTGTATCAACGGGATGATCGTCTCGATTTTGATGCGGGCACGACCGGATGAAGTCCGTCTGATGATGATTGATCCGAAAATGGTCGAATTGAATGTCTATAACGGCATTCCGCATCTCCTTGCACCGGTCGTGACCGATCCGAAAAAGGCGGCACAAGCCTTAAAACAAGTCGTTTCAGAGATGGAGCGGCGTTATGAAATCTTCAGTCAAAACGGAGCCCGAAACATTGAAGGGTATAACGCGTTAATTGATAAGATGAATGTAGAAGAAAAAGTCCATCAGCGTTTGCCGTACATCGTCGTCATCGTCGATGAGTTGGCCGATTTGATGATGGTCGCGTCGAACGAAGTCGAAGATGCGATCATGCGACTGGCGCAGATGGCCCGGGCAGCCGGTATTCACATGGTCATTGCGACACAGCGTCCAAGTGTTGACATCATCACAGGAGTCATCAAAGCGAACATTCCGTCACGAATTGCCTTCAGTGTGTCGAGCGGAACGGACTCACGGACAATTCTTGATACGAGTGGAGCCGATAAGTTACTCGGACGAGGCGACATGCTGTTACTCGGAAACGGAATGAACAAACCCGTCCGTGTTCAAGGGGCCTTCTTATCGGATGAGGAGGTCGAGGCGATTGTCAATCATGTCATCTCACAACAAAAAGCACAATACGTTGAAGCGATGATTCCAAAGGATGTACCGGAGGGCGAAACGGAAGTTGACGATCCGTTATATGACGAAGTCGTTCAGTTCATTCTGACGCAAGAGACGGCATCGACTTCGATGATCCAACGGAAATATCGGATTGGGTATAATCGCGCTGCCCGGCTGATTGACGCATTGGAAGAAAATGGACTGATTGGTCCGTCTGAAGGGTCAAAACCACGACGGGTCATGGGACGTTGAGTAAAAAAGAGGAGGGAGCCGGCATCGGCTCTGTCCTCTTTTTTTGTTCGAAATCGAAAAAATAAAAACTTAAACCGTTTTCATGAAAATAGTTGTCAGACGTCTGTTGATTTTAGAAAGGATATTTGTCATACTCAGTCATATGAGTTGGCGTACCAGATAACGGTACGTGAGCGACTTTTTCACAAATAGATAATGAAAGCGCTCACATAATAGGAAGAGGAGATGGCTAGAATGAGAAAACAGTATGCGTTCGTATCTGCGATGACAGTCGCAACAGTTGGTTTGGCAGCATGTGGAGGATCGGAAGAAAACAGTTCGAGTAAAAAAGATCAGTTCTCTGTGGCGATGGTTGCCGATAAAGGCGGAATCGACGACAAATCGTTTAACCAGTCGGCATGGGAAGGGCTGCAAGCGTACGGTCAAGAACATCAGCTTAAACAGAACGACGGCTATTCATATCTTCAGTCAAAATCACAGCAAGACTATCAACCTAACTTGTCACGCCTCGCACGTGGTGGCGAAAGTCTGGTCTTTGGAATCGGGAATACATTTAATGAAGACATTGAAACGGTAGCCAAACAATTTAAAGAGACACAATTCGCTATCGTCGATAACGTCGTCCCGGGCGATAACGTTACATCGATTACATTTAAAGAAAATGAAGGCGCCTACTTGGCCGGAATCGTTGCCGCAATGGAAACGAAAACAGACCATATCGGTTTTGTCGGCGGAATGAAGATGGACGTCATCGAACGGTTCCGTGCCGGATTTGAAGCTGGGGCAAAATCGGTAAATCCAAAAATCAAAGTGGACGTTCAATATGCAGAAGACTTTGCTGCACCGGAAAAAGGACAAGCAATCGCGGCCGGCATGTACGGAAAAGGCGCGGATATCATTTTCCCGGCAGCCGGCGGTACAGGAAACGGTGTCTTTACAGAAGCGAAGAACCGCAAGAAAAATGGAGAAGCGGTTTCAGTTATCGGTGTGGACCGCGATCAAAAAGAAGAAGGGATGCCAGAAGACGTAACATTGACATCTGTCATCAAGCGCGTTGATCGTGCCGTTCAAGATACAGCCAACGCAGCAAAAGACGGCAAACTGAAAGGCGGCGAAACGATTCGTTACGGATTAAAAGAGCAAGGTGTTGACTTAGTGGAATCGGACAAGCTGTCGAAAAAAACGCTAGACAAGGTGGAGCAAGCAAAAGAAGCAGTCATTGAAGAAAAAACAGTGGTCCCTGAACAATAAGAGACGGGAGGAGAACGGGTATTCTTAGGTAGAATGCCCTATTTTCTTCCAATCTTATTTACGTTATGAAAAGGGTTACAAAAGCGCCAGAAGTCAGACTTCTAACCTGTTACAAAATGATTGCAGGATTGTGTCCGGCATCATATACTTATCTTGGCTGGAGTTCTCATACGTCAGAAGTCTGAGCACTGGTTACAACTAGATAGAGGATGGAGATGCGTCATGTCGATTAAATTAGATCATCGTTTGCTTTATTTACGTGTGATTGAAAAAATCAAGTCCGACATCGATGACGGCGTTTACAAGGAAGGCGAGAAACTACCTTCAGAGTTTGAACTTTCAAAGCAACTTGGCGTTAGTCGAGCGACTCTTCGAGAGGCTTTACG
Organism: Exiguobacterium sp. s192; assembly: GCF_018618795.1. Lineage (NCBI taxonomy): Bacteria > Bacillati > Bacillota > Bacilli > Caryophanales > Exiguobacterium > Exiguobacterium sp. s192. The sequence continues at coordinate 423,003 of NZ_JACSMS010000001.1, forward strand.
AATTCTTGAAGATGAGAACATCGTCATCCGTAAACACGGTGTCGGTACGTTTATCAATGCAAGACCACCATTTACTTCCGGAATCGAAGAACTCTACAGTGTCACGGAGATGATTGCGCGTGCTGGTATGATTCCGACATCCGAAGTGTTGTCATCAGAAATGGTGCAACCAACCGAACGGGACCGGGAGCGTTTTCAACTGGGTCCGGATGAACTGGTTTATCGAATCGAACGAATCCGCTTTGCGGGAGATGTTCCTGTCGTCTATTGTGTCGATAAGATTCCAAGCCATTATATTAAAAATGAAGAACAGTTTACGTCTTCGACGTCACTGTTTGACGCACTAGAAAAAGAATTAGGACGCCGTGTCACCCATGCGGTCACGCATATCGAGCCGCGGATCGATCCGAAAATCGCTGAACAACTACATACGGACCAACCGCTACTCGTATTGCGGCAAACGCATTATGATGAACTCGATCGATCCGTTCTTTATTCAGCGAACTATTTCCGTGCGGATAAGTTCGATTTCCACGTCATCCGTAAGCGTGTCTAACCACTCGTTTTAGGAGCTCTACTGAAAGCGCTTTCCGCCTACCTACGTAACGCTCCTCATCACCAGCCTCAGGTGCTTGACGTAGTCAGGAACTTTGTATGACCATATTCGAAAGGGGATTATTTCAGATGAAAAAGAAGTCACTTCTCGCACTAGCAGCAACAGGTTTAGCAATGAGTTCGGTACTCGCAGCATGTGGCGGTAACGACGAGTCAAAGGATTCAGGCAGCGGTAACGAAAAAGAAGGCTTCAAAGTAGGTATGGTTACAGATACAGGCGGTGTAGACGATAAATCGTTTAACCAATCAGCGTGGGAAGGGATTCAAAAATTCGGTAAAGACAACGACTTAAAAGAAGGTACAGGCTACAAGTATCTTCAGTCGGCTAAACAATCGGATTACCAACCGAACCTTCAGCAATTGGCACGTGCGAAATACGATTTGATCCTCGGAATCGGATTCCTGATGGCTGAAGACATCGGAAAAGTAGCGGATCAGTTCAAGGACAACAACTTTGCACTCGTTGACATGGTCGTCGACAAACCAAACGTCGCGTCAATCGTCTTCAAAGAAAACGAAGGATCATTCCTCGTTGGTGTTGTTGCCGGTCTGACGACAAAATCAGATAAAGTCGGTTTCGTCGGTGGCGTTAACTCTGACTTGATCAAAAAGTTCGAAAATGGATTCAAAGCCGGCGTCAAAGCCGTTAATCCGGATGCTGACATCGAAGTTCAATACGCAGAAGATTTCAACGCTGCTGAAAAAGGACAAGCAATCGCATCAGGTATGTACGGTAAAAAAGTTGACGTCATCTACCACGCTGCTGGCGGAACAGGACAAGGTGTCTTCACAGAAGCGAAAAACCGTAAGAAAAACGGTGAAGATGTTTGGGTAATCGGTGTTGACCGTGACCAAGTCGAAGAAGGTATGCCGGAGAACGTCACGTTGACGTCAATGGTTAAACGTGTTGATACAGCTGTTGAGCAAGTATCAAAAGATACGAAGGACGGCAACTTCCCAGCAGGTGAAGTCGTAGAATTCGGATTGAAAGACGGCGGTGTTGATATCGCACCTTCACAAGACAACATCAAAGAAGATGTCTTGACAAAAGTAGAAGACTACAAAAAACAAATCATCGATGGCAAAATCACAGTTCCTGGAACTGACGATGAGTTTAAAGAATACGAAGCAACACTTAAATAAACTGGAAGCGGGGGTCGCTAGTACTGCGGCCTCCCCTTTTAAACTAAACATGGGAGTGGATTTTCTTGGAATACGTCATTGAGATGCTAAACATACGAAAAGAGTTTGGCAGTTTCGTCGCAAATGATAACATCACGCTCCAGCTTCGGAAAGGTGAGATTCACGCTTTACTTGGTGAAAACGGTGCCGGAAAATCGACGCTGATGAACGTCTTATTTGGTTTGTATCAGCCTGAGGCTGGAGAAATTCGTGTACGTGGCGAGAAAGCAAACATTACGAGTCCAAACGTCGCGAATGATCTTGGGATCGGGATGGTGCATCAACATTTCATGCTCGTTCAAAATTTCACGGTCACAGAAAATATCATCTTAGGTGCAGAGCCGAAAGCGGGGCTCAAAATTGATCGGGCGACGGCGCGGGAAAAAGTGCGTCAAATCTCAGAACAATATGGTTTGGCAGTTGATCCGGATGCGAAGATCGAAGACATTTCGGTTGGGATGCAACAGCGTGTCGAAATTTTAAAGACCCTTTACCGTGGCGCTGATATTCTAATCTTTGATGAGCCGTCAGCTGTTTTAACACCACAAGAAATCAAAGAATTGATTCAAATCATGAATCGACTGATTGCGGAAGGGAAATCGATCATCTTGATTACCCACAAGCTGAAGGAAATCATGGAAGTCGCTGATCGTTGTACAACGATTCGCCGCGGAAAGTATATCGGCACTGTCGACATCGATGAAACGATGACCCAATCAAGATTAGCTGAAATGATGGTAGGGCGTGAAGTAAACTTTAATGCGGAGTATTCCAAGGCAAATCCACAAGAACTGGTACTGGATATTAAAGATTTAGTCGTCAAAGACAGTCGGGGCATCAAAGCCGTTGACGGATTGAACCTGGATATCCGCGCAGGAGAAATCGTTGGGATCGCCGGGATTGATGGAAATGGACAAACGGAATTGATTGAGGCGATTACCGGTCTTCGTAAAGCGGACAGTGGTGAAATCTTCCTCAACAACAAGTCGATTAAAAACTTGAAACCACGGAAAGTGACAGAGTCAGGTGTCGGTCACATCCCGCAAGACCGTCATAAGCATGGTCTTGTCCTTGACTATTCAATCGGTCATAACATGGTGTTACAAACGTATTATCAAAAACCATATTCGAAAGCCGGTATCATGAACTATGGTCAAGTCATGGAGAAAGCAAAAACCTTAATCGAGAAGTTCGACGTCCGAACTCCAAGTCCGGAAACGTTTGCCCGCGCTTTATCAGGCGGGAATCAGCAGAAGGCGATCATTGCACGGGAAGTGGATCGTTCACCAGATCTGTTGATTGCGGCGCAACCGACACGTGGACTTGATGTCGGGGCGATTGAGTTCATCCATGAACAGCTTGTATTGGAACGTGAAAAAGGGCGCGCAGTCTTATTGATTTCGTTTGAGTTGGAAGAAATTCTTCAAGTGTCGGACCGAATTGCTGTTCTTTACGAAGGACGGACCGTTGCTTTCCTCGATCCAAAGGAAACGAATGAGATTGAACTCGGCTTCCTGATGGCTGGCGGTAAGAAAGAGGAGGTTGGTCGTTCATGAAATTAGAACGTTTTTACGGGATATTAATTCCGATTCTTTCCATCATTTTAGGGATGGTCGTCGGTGCGATCGTCATGCTTGTTGGAGGATATGATCCGATTGCCGGATTTGATCAATTGTTTTATGGGATTTTTGGTGAGCCATACAGTATCGGGGAAACGTTACGTGCTGCTGCTCCGTTGATTTTTGCCGGTCTTGCGGTAGCCTTTGCCTTCCGGACCGGATTATTCAACATCGGAGTTGAAGGACAAGTACTTGTCGGCTGGATGGTTGCCGTCTGGATCGGGATTGAGTTTGATTTGCCGACAGCAATCCACTTACCGCTTGCATTGATTGGTGCGGGACTTGCCGGTGCACTCTGGGCCTCGATTCCGGGGATTTTAAAAGCGCGTTTTCATGTGCATGAAGTCATTACATCGATCATGATGAACTACATCGCACTTTATGTGACGAATGATATTCTCCGGAATGTCATCGGTATTGAAAATGAACGGACGGAATCCGTCAAAGAAACGGCTTCGCTCGCTTCACCGTTCTTACAAGAATTAACAGACTTCTCTCGTCTGCATAACGGAATTTTCATCGCCGTTCTAGCCGCACTCGTCTTTTGGTTCATTCTTTGGAAGACGACACTTGGTTACGAGTTACGAGCTGTCGGCTTCAATAAGAGTGCTGCCGAGTATGCCGGTATGGGTGTCAACAAGAACATCGTTCTGTCGTTCGTCATCTCGGGTGTATTTGCAGGACTTGCCGGAGCAATGGAAGGATTAGGAACGTTCCAGAACATGACGTTGAACGCATCGTTTACCGGTGTCGGATTCGATGGGATCGCCGTTGCCTTACTCGGAGCAAACAATCCGATCGGAGTCGTTCTGGCTGCCTTACTGTTTGCGGGTCTCAATATCGGTGGTCTCTCGATGCAACAAATTGGAATACCGCCTGAATTAATCAAAATCATCATTGCGTTCATCATTATCTTCGTAGCTTCTGGTTACGCAATTCGTCTCTTGATCGAGAAGTTTACGGTCAAAAAGACAGAAACCAAAAAAGTGAAAGGAGCCGATAAATAATGGGCTTTCTAGAAGTACTTTATATTATCGTACCAATTGCACTTGCCTATTCGGCTCCGTTGATCATTGCAGCACTCGGTGGGATCTTCAGTGAACGTTCAGGTGTCGTCAACATCGCGCTTGAAGGATTGATGGTCATGGGTGCATTCTCCGGAATCGTTTCTGCCCTGACGTTGTCAAAAATGGGACTGGGTGCGGCAAGTCCATGGCTTGCGATGCTGATTGCAATCGTCGTCGGCGCCGTCTTCTCACTGTTCCTCGCGATTCCAGCGATTTTATTCCGGGCCGACCAAACGGTTCTTGGAGTAGCAATCAACATGTTGGCAGTAGGTCTTGCGATTTTCCTTGTCCGCGCCTTGTATGACAAAGGTCAGACGGATTCGATTCCGAACCGGATTTCAAAGGAAAACGTACCGTTCCTCTCCGATATCCCAGTCCTCAAAATGTTTTTTGCAAACGTCTATTACACATCGTACATTGCGATTGCTTTAGCGTTTGTCGCCTGGTATGTCATCTTTAAAACGCCGTTTGGTCTCCGTCTTCGGTCAGTCGGGGAGCACCCGATGGCTGCGGATACGATGGGAATCAATGTCACGAAAATGCGTTTCATCGGTGTCATGATCTCTGGTGGTTTCGGTGGTCTTGCCGGTGCAGTCTATGCGACATCAATTTCCTTGAACTTCAGTGTCACGACGATTCTCGGACAAGGGTTCTTGGCGATTGCGGCGATGATTTTCGGGAAATGGAATCCACTCGGAGCGATGGGCGCAGCCTTGTTCTTCGGATTCGCTCAAGCGATTTCCATCATCGGGCAACAATTGCCGCTCCTCGATCAGATTCCACAGGTCTACTTGCTGATTGCGCCGTACCTGTTGACGATTCTGGCGCTTGCCGGTGTTGTCGGTCGTGCCGATGCGCCAAAAGCAGTTGGTGTGCCGTATATCAAAGGAAAACGTTAACAATCATTTACAGGACATCGCTCGGCGGCAAGGAAACTTGTCACCGGGTGATGTTTTTTTTATGGATCACAAAAAAAGGCAACACCTGGTGAGGTGTTGCCTGATTATTGATTCTATTCGTATTTTAATGCGTCGCCTTCAAATGATTCGTCGGCTACTTTGATGGAGTCGGTCGGGCATCCTTCGAATGCATCGATCATATCATCAAACAAGGCTTCTGGAATTTCCGCTGTTCCCTTGTTATCATCTAAAATGACGTACGCCAATCCCTCATCATCATAATCATAAATATCCGGTGCAGCTGCACCACAAGCGCCACATGCGATACATGTGTCTTTGTCAACAATTGTAAATTTCGCCATCATTCATTCTCCTCTCTATTCGAAAACATCAGAAGCTAAGTACTGTTCTCATCTATAAGTCATTGTATCGGACTCATGCACGCATTTCAATGAAGAAGAGGTAGAAGTATCGGAAGATTACGATGCTTGAGGAAAAAATAAGACCTCGTATAAGACTGGATGGATTCAAAATGGTGGAATTTGCGTAAGAAATGTAAAATGAAGTACAACAGGATTTGTATTCAAAGGTCCGAGCAGGGCGAAGGTGGAAGGGGGCGACATATGGAACGGACGGTGTTGAAACAAGTAGTGCTGGAAGCGATTATTCGATTACGAAATGAACGGACCGACCGGAGTCTGTACCATATCTTTCAAGGAAAACGATCAGCAACCTCTTTACAGGATGCTCATTTTTATGAGTTGGAATCCGTTTTTGGGATGTTGCCCTTTAAAAAAGAACGGTTTGAACAAGTTTTGGCAGAACTTGAACAAGACGGTTGGATTGAAAAACAGCAGACATTGCTAGTGACGGAGGAAGGCCGACGTCATGTCCGTTCACCTTTCCTGATCGATGATCTAGGTGGTGAGTTACGCGGCTATCCGGTCGTGTTATGGAGACGGATCAGTTTACTGTTGCAAACCGTCATTTGTTTAGAACAAAAAATCTCCTTTGTCCCGGTTCAACAAGACAGTGCGACAAAAGACTGGGTTCGCCATCAGCTGTTCTCCTTAACGGAACGGTCGGCTTGGCTTCGTGCCGTGTATCAAGAACTTGAGCAAGCATTGATGCAATTGACCGAGCGAGAAGCGATTTTGATCAGTTATCGGTTGTCCGGACGAAAAACCGGCTTGAGCTATCCGCAATTAAGTGGATACCTGGAAGCGGATACCGGATCCTTACAGTTGGAATTTCTGATCGCCTGGCGTAAATGCATCCGGCACCTACCGGAAGCGGGACTGCTCATGTCTTACGGAATAGACATCGATCAGTCGAAGATGACACAGTCGGCTAAAAAAACATGGGAGATGCTGAAACAAGGATATGCCGTGCCTCAGATTGCTGAACGGCGGCACTTGAAAAAAAGTACGATGGAAGACCATTTGGTTGAAATTGCAATGTACGCCGTTGTTTTTCCGTTGAATCAATTTTTATCAGAGGAAGAATATCAGGACGTCGTGCGAGTGTCTGATCGGTTGCAGACGTTCTCGTTGAAGCGGATTAAACAGGAGTTGACCCATGAGATCGATTATTTTCAAATTCGGGTTGCACTTGCAAGAAAGGTGGTTAATCGGTGATGGAAGAAGTATTAAGACGTTTTTTTCGATACGACCATTTTCGGACCGGGCAACAAGAAATCATCGAATCGGTTCTTTCCGGTCAAGATACGCTGGCGATTTTGCCGACAGGTGGAGGAAAATCGATTTGTTATCAGCTACCGTCCTATCTTCAACCGGAAGGATTAACGTTGATTTTGTCACCGCTGCTGTCACTGATTGAGGACCAAGTCATGCAAATCAAACAACGCGGAGAGCGGTCCGTTGCGAAGCTAACGTCACTCGAAACACGCGAACAAAAAGAGCAGGTGTTACATCAGTTACCGCGATTGCGTTACCTGTATCTCTCGCCGGAGCAATTAGCCGTACCGCAAGTCAAACAGCGGTTAGCTGACGTGAAAATTAATTTATTTGTCGTAGACGAGGCTCATTGTATCTCGCAGTGGGGGCACGAGTTCAGGACAGATTATGCCAAATTGGGTCATGTCCGGTGTCAACTCGGGAATCCGCCCTGTTTGGCATTGACGGCAACCGCAACCAAACGGGTGGAACAAGACATCGTGGAGGGACTCCTGTTGCAACAACCGAATCGAATCCGCCACTCGGTCAATCGTCCGGAAATTCAGTTGATTGTTGATCAGGCGGAACAAGACGATAAGGACAGGCTTTTAGAGGAATGGTTAAAAAAAGTCGAACGGCCTTGTGTCATCTATACAACGACACGCCGGGAAGCGGAGCGGATCGCGCAACAGATCACAAATGCAACCTATTACCATGCCGGGCTGGAAGCAGAAGACCGACAATTGATTCAACAGCAGTTTCTGCACGATGAAATCGACTGTCTGGTCTGTACGAGTGCTTTTGGTATGGGTGTGAACAAAGGGAACGTCCGGACCGTCATCCATTACACGATGCCGGCGACAATCGAAGCGTATATGCAGGAAATCGGACGTGCCGGACGCGACGGAAAACCATCGACTGCCATCTTGCTTTATGCACCGGGTGATCAACGTCTGCAGCATTTTTTGCTCGAGAAGCAATATGCCCCCTCCCTCTGGATTGATCAAGTGGTGGAGGGACGCCGGCGGCATGAATCGTTTGAGACGATGGAACAACGTTTAGGTCTCGATCCAGACGATCCCGCCTACCGCTTACTCAAAGTTCAATTGATGGACGGTAAAAGTCGATCGGACATCATCGACTGGCAGGAAGCCCGAAAAAAAATACGTTTACGTGAACTTATGCAGATGATAAATTATATTCAAAATACATTATGTCGGCGTGCCTTTATCTTGCATCATTTTGATGAGACGGCTGTTGTGCAAGACCGATGTTGTGATCTTTGCGGTAACTTGACGGAAGATAAACCAATCATCCAGACGGAAGACGACCAACTGAACTGGAAACGCCGATTAGAAGAAGTCTTTTTTTCATCCCGTCATTCAGTGTAAACTAGTAGTATCCTTATTTTTAGAAAAGGTGATGAAATTGAGTAAACACGATCAACGAAAAAATCGGCAAGATGAACAACGGACCACATTGCCTCCACGTTCATCACGCATTGAACACGTTCGCAATGAACGTTTGAAACAACCATTTGCTAAAAATCCCTTGGCCATTACACTGACGGTTCTTATGATTACGATCATCATCGCCTTCGTCTCCATCGGTTTCATGATGTAAGCGCACATTGTGAACGGAGATTTTTTTCCTTTACGGGTATACTAAAGGGAAGAAGAAAGGAGGCACGATGCATGGATCGTGGGAAATACAATATCAAAGCAGTTGCTGCATTGGTGGGACTCAATCCGACGACCATTCGTGCTTGGGAACGACGTTATCAAGTACTGGATCCAGATCGAAGTGAATCGGGTCATCGGATTTACAGTGACAGCGATGTAGCGAAGCTTCGATGGATTGTCGACAAACAAAAAGAAGGGTTATCGGTTTCGAAAGCCATTCAACTATATGAAATGCCGGTCAATCGAACAGAAGTCCCGACCGATTACGGGATTGAACTACGAGATCAACTGTTCGAGGCCTTGACGAACTTCGAGGAACGACATGCACATGACATCATGAACAAAGCCTTTTCGATGTTTAGTTTTGACAAGGTGATCCAGGATATCGTCGGTCCGCTTTTACATGAAATCGGAATGAAGTGGGAAAAGGGTGCGATTACGATTGCGCATGAACATTTTGCGACGGCTTTTTTACGCGCACGTCTCTCGACATTATCCCTTCAAATGCCGATCAATCCCTTTTTACCGCGGATTTTATGCGTCTGCGCACCGGAAGAGGAACATGAACTGGGGTTGCTCTTTTTTACACTCTATTTACGCCAGTCCGGGTTTGACGTTATCTTTCTTGGTGCCGGTATTCCGGTACCGGACCTTGTGACTGTGACAAAACAATTAACGCCCCGAGCCGTCGTCTTGTCCTGTACGATCTCGGATCATCTAAAGGACTTGGACGAAGCCATCGCTCAGATTCAACTGGAAGTGCCGCAAACCGAAATTGGTTTAGGTGGTTATGCCGTCGATCAGCATCCTGAAAAGTACGGTGATTTGTTACTCGGATCGCACGATGCGGCTTGGAAAAGTTGGTTAAGTCGACTCACTCCAACAACTGGTGTATAGTGTGTGTCATATTGAACGGAGAGTATGTACTCTGCCGAGTGACTGGAGGAGTCAATTATGAGGTTTGAACAATTTAAACAAGGGCATTTACGGGTATTCGTCTCAAGACAAGAACTGTCCGTCCACGACGTTCGACCGGAGACCTTGGCTGTCGGCAAAGGACAAGCTTTACTACGTAATCTGTTGGAAGAAGCGGAATCGAACTATGGATTCCAGGCCGTTGGGACATTAGAGTTTTTCGTGACGTTTTTCCCGAATGACGGCATGCTCGTCGACGTTCGGCGTGAAGGCACTGTCCCCGAAGAAACATTTGAGGAATTTGATCAAGTCGAAATCCGGATGACCGTGGATATCGTCCATCATGTGTTGTATCAACTGGATAACTTTGAAGACGCCATTCAGGCAAGCCACGGCTTACGGCGTCATATGGATCAGACGGAGACCGGAGGTACGCTGTATCTGTTTGAAGGTATTTATTATCTGTACTTCCAAGAACAGATGAAACAATCGGTGGAACGAACCGTGACGACGATTTTATCGGAGTATGGTCAACCAAGTCCGAAAAGTCCACTCGTGATGGCAGAGTACGGTCAGACGATTATGGCGGAACAAGCCGTTTCGACCCTTGCGACAACCTTTTCGCAGTGATGTTCAGTCACTTTGTTTTGAATGAGTGCGGATGATTCTTTCGGAAAAGCCACTTCACCGAGCTGTTGTCGGGGAGTGGCTTTTTTGTATCCGTGCAAGGATTGCGACCATTTTGTATTTTTTCGCATAAAAAGTGATGGTATGATAAACAGTGAACGTAAGATGAAGGAGTGAACAGTATGAAGGTGGCAGTATTATTTGGCGGGATTTCTGGAGAACGTGAAGTTTCATTAAATAGCGGGAAATCAGTTGTGGAAGCATTGGAAAGTAAAGGGCATGATGTCGTGGCCGTTGATTTTCATCCGGAACGGGCGGAAGAAATCCTGACGCTTGACGTGGAGGTGGCCGTGATCGCCCTTCATGGTAAGTTCGGAGAAGATGGTCGTGTCCAAGCGTTGCTTGAAATGGCGGAAATTCCGTATACCGGTTCAGGTGTATTGGCTTCAGCTCTTGCAATGGATAAGGCACGTTCGAAAATCCACTTTGAAAAAGCAGGGATTCGAATTGCCCGTGATGTCTTGATTGAGCGGGGGGACGATATCGAACAAAAAATGACGCAATGGGACCACCAGTTTCCATGTGTCGTCAAACCAGCACAAGAAGGATCTTCGAATGGCTTGACGATTGCGATGGATGAACAGATGTTGCGTCAAGGGATTGAACTGGCTTTTCAGGCGGACGATGCCGTGCTGATTGAGCAATTCATCAAAGGACGCGAGGTGACGGTCCCGGTGATCGGTTCGAAAGGTCAGGAAAAGGCTTTGCCTGTCATCGAAATCATTCCGAAAAATGAATTTTATGATTATGAATCGAAATATGCGATTGGTGGATCGGAACATATCTGTCCGGCACAATTTGACGCCGCGACGACTCAGACATTACAGGACTGGGCAATTCTTGCGCACCAAGTATTGGGCTGTGCCGGCTATTCGCGGACGGACTTTCTTGTCCCGGAATCCGGACAACCGGTCATTTTAGAAACGAACACGTTGCCAGGTATGACGTCGACGAGCCTGTTCCCTGACGGCGCACGGGCAGTCGGGATTGAATATCCGGAACTTGTCGAGACGTTTATCGAACTCGCACTCGAACGACATCAGTCCGCTGCAACGAAACGAAAATAAATGAAAAGAACCAGACGATAGAAAGCGCTTACAAATATAGTGGCAACCCCTTTCATTACGGTTCAGAAAAGGGTATACTTTATCCGAACAAGGAAACGGCATAGGGGATGCCACTTATGGGGAGGAACGTTGGAATGATCACTGACCAACAACACGCAAATCATCGCAAGAATGTACTCGAAGCTACACAAGAAATCGTCAAAGAAGCACTTGAGAAACTCGGTTACCCGGATGAGATGTATGAACTGTTAAAAGAACCGCTTCGCATGCTGACGGTTCGGATTCCGGTCCGCATGGATGACGGGTCAACGAAAATCTTTACGGGCTATCGCGCGCAACACAACGATGCCGTCGGTCCAACAAAGGGCGGAATTCGTTTTCATCCGAACGTGACGGAAATCGAAGTCAAGGCGTTGTCGGTTTGGATGAGCTTAAAAGCTGGAATCGTCGACTTACCGTATGGCGGTGGTAAAGGTGGTATCATTTGTGATCCGCGCGAAATGAGTTTTCGTGAAATCGAACGTCTCAGTCGCGGGTATGTTCGGGCGATCAGTCAAATCGTCGGACCCACAAAAGATATTCCGGCACCGGATGTCTTTACGAACTCACAAATCATGGCATGGATGATGGATGAATACAGCCGGATTGATGAATTCAACTCACCTGGATTCATCACAGGGAAGCCGCTTGTCCTCGGTGGTTCGCACGGACGGGAAACCGCGACGGCAAAAGGTGTCGCCATCATGATTCGGGAAGCTGCCGCGAAAAAAGGCATTACCCTCGAAGGCGCACGTGTTGTTGTACAGGGATTCGGAAATGCGGGAAGCTTCTTGTCGAAGTTCATGCATGATCTTGGGGCGAAAGTCATTGCAATCAGCGATGCCTACGGTGCGTTACATGACCCGAACGGTCTGGATATTCCATACCTACTCGATCGTCGCGATTCGTTTGGTACAGTCACGACGCTCTTTAAAAATACGATTTCCAATAAAGAACTGTTAGAGCTGGAATGTGATATTCTTGTTCCGGCGGCCATCGAAAACCAAATCACGGAAGATAATGCGCATGATATTAAAGCGAGTATCGTCGTCGAAGCGGCAAATGGACCAACAACCAATGAAGCAACGAAGATTCTGGCAGAACGTGAGATTTTAATCGTGCCGGACGTTCTCGCTTCAAGCGGTGGGGTAACGGTTTCTTACTTCGAATGGGTTCAAAATAATCAAGGGTATTATTGGACGGAAGAAGAAGTCCACGAAAAGCTTGAGAAAGTGCTTGTGAACTCCTTTAATCAAGTCTATCAAACAGCACAGACACGTAATGTCGATATGCGACTAGCAGCCTACATGGTAGGTGTCCGGAAAATGGCGGAAGCGTCACGATTCCGTGGTTGGGTCTAAATCAGACGAAGCTCACTTCATCTTGAAGTGGGCTTTTTTTGAAATGTTATTCCTTTCTTCGGTTCAAAAGATTTGCTAAGATGATAAAAAAGCAAGTGGAAGAGGCGAAAGACATATGTTGGATTGTATCATCATTGGCGCAGGTCCCTGTGGGTTGTCGGCAGCGATCGAAATGCAGGACCGAGGGTTATCGGTTGAAGTGATTGAAAAAGGAAATATTGTAGAAGCCATCTATCAGTACCCGACCCACCAAACCTTTTTTTCGAGCAGTGAAAAACTGGAAATTGGCGGTGTTCCTTTTATAAATAAAGAATTAAAACCAAGACGTCAAGATGCACTCGTCTACTATCGGGAAGTAGTCCGGCGTAAAGGGGTCATCATCCGACCGTTTGAGACGGTAGAGCACGTCGGACGGACTGCAGATGGATTCGAAGTCAAATCGGTCCGTGGAGGGCAAGCGGTGACGAGAAGCGCGCGTTCCGTTGTCCTTGCGACCGGTTATTATGGATTACCGAACAAAATGAATGTAGCCGGTGAAGACATGCCGCACGTTTTCCATTACTTCAAAGAAGGTCATCCGTTTTACGGTCAGGATGTCGTCGTGATTGGTGGCAAGAACTCCAGTGTCGATGCAGCGATTGAACTTGAAAAAGCGGGGGCCCGTGTGACGATGCTGTACCGTGGAGAGGCCTATAGTCCATCCATCAAACCATGGGTGTTGCCGAACTTCGAATCGCTGGTACGTGCCGAAAAAGTGAAGATGGTGTTTGATGCGACGATCGAAGAAATCACGAACACGGACGTCATCTATTCCATTGGCGGTGAACGGTTGGCGATTAAAGCTGATTTTGTGTTTGCGATGACCGGTTATACACCGGATGTCGGGTTGTTTGCCGATGCCGGAATTGACATCGATCCGGACACGGGAATTCCTGTGTTTGATGAAGCGACGATGGAATCAAATGTCGATGGCATTTATATCGCCGGTGTCGTTGCGGCCGGGTATGACGCCAATAAGATTTTTATTGAAAACGGTCGTTTCCACGGCGCTTTGATTGCGGACAGTCTCGTGCATCGACTGGAGCGGGAGACAGCACAACCATAAAAACCAGACATCAAAGGGAGAGGTTGCCACTGTTCAAGTGGAGGCCTCTCCCTTTTGTACAAAAACCGGTGATTTATTCGACCCGGAAGGATTCTTCGAGCGCGTGATGCGTGGCACCGATTTCAAGCTCGATCATTAATTTAAGGCGGGCTTTTTGCGAATTCAAACCGTTTGAAAAAATCAGACCGAGTTCCTTGAGCTGTTGACCGCCACCGGCATACCCGTATACATCCTGAACGATGCCGTTGAAACAGCGGCTGACGATCACGATCGGCATTTTTTCCGTCAACGTTCGAATGGCGTCAACGATGCCGGGTGGAACATTCCCTTGACCAAGTACTTCCAGCACAAGACCGTCGTAACCGAGTTCGCCGACGGCTAGCAGCAGATCGGGTTCCATGCCGGCGTACACTTTTAAGACCGAGACCCGTTTGCTTAACGTCGTCACCATATGCGTCGGTTTTAGAAGCGGAGTATTAAACAAGTACACATGGTCTTTTGTGACCATCCCCAAGTTCCCGAAATGTACCGATTTAAAAGTATCGACGGAAGACGTATGCGTTTTCGTGACATTAAAGGCAGAATGAATTTCCCCGTTGAATACGACGAGTACCCCTTTGCCTTTTGCTGCGTCACTGACGGCAACACGAAGTGCCGTGATCAAATTGAATTCCCCGTCTGAGCCCACTTCATTTGAGGAACGCATGGCGCCGGTCAGCACGATCGGAATCGGGGCACCGAGTGTCACTTGGAGAAAGTATGCCGTCTCCTCTAACGTATCCGTACCATGAGTGATGACGACTCCGTCGTATCCGGCTTGTAATTCATCTTTGATGAAGTGCGCCAGTCTGAGCATGATGTCCGGTGTCATGTGGGGAGAGGGAAGATTGGCAAAGTGTCGTGTCGTGATGTCGGCGATATCTGTTGCCCGCGGCAGTGAGGCATCCAGTGGATTGATATCATTGGGTAAAACGTGACCGGAATGGTTTTGAGCCATTGCGATCGTTCCTCCAGTGTGAATCAAAAGTAATTTTTTCATAAAGCGGTCACCGTCGGGTCGACAGGAAACCTTCACCTTCTTTCCGTTCATTTTCATTAACATTGTACCCTTTTTTTTAAGAGATACAATGGGTGCGGTTTTCTTTTCTGCGAGAAACCTTTATTCTAAGAGAATAGGAAGGGGGAGGAGACGTGTTACCAATCGTTTTCTCAGGAATCGCCCCAGGAATTGCATTGTTGACGTACTTCTACTTACGACATGAACACGAATCGGAACCGGTCGGTTATATCCTGCGAAGTTTTATTTTCGGGATTTTACTCGTTTTTCCATTAATGTTCATCGATTATATCATCCAAAGTGAATTCGGGGGACTCGAATCCGTGCGACTGATCCGGTCAGCCGTGACGGAAGAATTTGCGAAATGGTTCGTTGTTTTTTATACGGTCTATATCCACCAACGGTTTAATGATTACTATGACGGAATCATTTATGCCGTCGCCTGTTCGCTGGGTTTTGCCACACTGGAAAACATTCTTTACCTGATGGTCAACGGGACGGTCGAACATATGATTTTCCGGGCGCTGTTACCGGTTTCCGGACATGCCTTATTTGCGGTCATCATGGGATTTTTTATGGGGAAAGCCAAGTTCTCGACGCACCCTTACCGGTGGTTGGGAGTCTCGATTTTAATACCGATGATTGCACATATAATCTTTAATTTGTTAATATTGGAAAATGGTGGCATTTCAATCATTCCGATTTTATTTATGGTGATTTTATGGACGATCGGATTGTACCAAATCCGAAGTGCCAATCGATTGAACCGGCGTTATAACAGAAAAAGCAATTGAATAGAATGAATTAGGAGAGAGTGACATGATACAAAACGGGGATTTAGTAATGATAACCAATCAAGAGGATCGTCAAGGACGGACGAAAGTGACGGCTGTGACGAATCGTCTGATTTGGATTGAGGCACCAAGTGAGGTCTCGACGTTAAAAACATTTATCTTATCGGATCATGAGCCAGTCGCCTTTTACTTTTTTAAAGAAAAAGGAAAATTATACGGATTCGAAACAGAGGTCGTCGAACGCCAAAATGATCCGCTGCGGGGACAACGTTATGCGCTGAAACGTCCGAGTGAAGAATTGATTCAGCGCGTCCAGCGCCGGCAATTTGTCCGAGTGCCGCAACTGCTGGATGTAGCGATCCACCCGCACAAGACAGAGTTTGAACCCTTCACCTCGGTGACACTGGATTTATCGGCCGGTGGAATTCTTGTTTTAGCGAACCAAGTCCCGGTTGATGTCAAACAAGAGCTGGAGTTGACCTTCTTGTTACCGACAGGGGACGGTGCCACCCATACAGTAGATGTCTTGGCGGAGCTCGTCCGCGTCGATTCAAGGGAAACGCGTTATGAACTGGCGTTTCAATTTACCCGAATCAATGACCGGAGCCGCGAACTTGTCCTGCGGCACTGTTACCAAGCGCAGATGAAAAATTCGCGACGAGGCACGAATCCATTCACGTGAGCCCTTTTTTTTGCTATGATAACGGTCGATACTATACACCATGTGACATGGTGAACACGGAAGGAACGAATCTACTCATGAAGAACATTCAAATTGCCCTAGACGGACCTGCGGGTGCCGGAAAAAGTACGATTGCGAAACAGTTGGCAGCACAGCTGGATTATGTCTATATCGATACGGGTGCGATGTATCGTGCGGTCACGCTGGCAGCACTCGAACAAAACCTGAATTTAGAAGACGGACAAGCGCTTGGTGAGCTGATGAAGTCACTTGACCTTCGTCTGACACCGGGGGATCAGGGACAACGTGTCTTCATCGGAGAACGGGAAGTCACGGAAGCCATTCGGACGAACGAAGTGACGAACAACGTATCGTTTGTTGCACGTCAAGCAGAAGTCCGCACGGCCCTTGTCGTGGCTCAGCGGAAATTAGCAGAACGCGGCGGAATCGTCATGGACGGTCGTGATATCGGAACAGTTGTTTTACCGAATGCGGAACTAAAAGTCTTCTTGACGGCATCCGTCGAAGAACGGGCTAGTCGCCGTCATCGTGAAAACATCGCGCGGGGCATGGACAGTGATTTGCCGTCGTTGCAAGCAGACATCGCTTTACGTGATAAACGGGACAGCGAACGGACTGTTTCTCCCTTGAAGCAAGCAGAAGACGCGATTTATCTCGATACGACAGAAATGAACATTGATCAAGTCGTGACGCGTCTGACAGAACTGGTAGAAGGTGTCCTCCAATGAAACGGAATGACTTCGTCTATCGACTTGCCCGGTTGATTGTCCTCATCATCGCAAAAACGGTGTTCCGTTTAAAAGTGACGGGAAAGGAAAACATTCCGACAGAAGGATCGTTGTTGGTCTGTGCGAATCATAGTTCGAACTGGGATCCCGTCTTTTTAGTCAGTGCGATTCCAACGAGCCGTTCCGTCCGTTACATGGCGAAGGAAGAATTATTTAAAATTCCGGTCTTGAAGCAGATCATGATTTCTGCAGGTACGTATCCGGTAGGGCGTGGACAAGGTGACCGTCAAGCCTTAAAGCGGACGATTGAATTACTGAACACGGACGAAACGGTCGGCATCTTCCCGGAAGGCACCCGATCAGCTCCTGGTGAGTTTACTTCTGCCCAACCGGGTGTCGGATTTTTTGCCTTACGCTCTCCGGCACACATTCTGCCGATCGCGATTATCGGCGATTATCGCCCGTTTCGACGCATGCGGGTCGTAGTCGGCAAACCCGTTGATATTACGGATTTAAGAGATCAACGAGGCGCAGCGAAGGCGATTTCCGAACGAATTTTAGAAGAAATCAAAACCGTCTACTTCAATCACGCGTAATGCCTTGACAAATAGTCAGAATTGTAAGAAGTTAGAAGAAGGATAAACGTATTCATACGTTTCTTGTACTCATCGTGAGGAGGTTGTGTTGGAATGGTCGAAGAAATGAAAGATATGCCTGATTTTGAAATTCATCGGGACCAGGTAGTAACCGGAATGGTCGTGAAAATTGAAGACAAGCAAGCACTCATTGATATCGGATATAAAACAGAAGCAATCCTGCCGATCAGCGAAGTTTCGAGTCTCCATCTGGAAGACATTCGAGGTGTGTTAAAAGTCGGTGATGAACTACAAGTAAAAGTGAAGAAAATTACAGACGAGGAAGTTGTCGTCTCAAAACGTGAAGTCGATGCCTTGCAGGCATGGGGAAAAGTCGAAGCGAAATACGAATCGGGTGAAATCTTTGAAGTTGTCGTCAAGGACATCGTCAAAGGAGGACTTGTCGTCGATATCGGCGTTCGTGGATTCATCCCGGCATCACTCGTAGAGCGGCATTACGTGGAAGATTTCTCTGATTATATCGGTCGTTCGATTGAAGTCAAAGTTGTCGAGTTAGACCAAGAAAAAAATCGCGTTATTCTTTCACACAAGGCTGTGGTCGAAGGTGAACTGAACGCGAAGAAAAAAGAAACACTTGAACAGTTGGAAGTGGGTCAAGTCTTAGAAGGAACCGTCCAACGCCTGACAGATTTTGGTGCCTTTGTCGACATCGGCGGTGTCGACGGGTTGGTGCATATTTCCGAGATGGCCCACCACCGCGTCGAACGTCCGTCTGATATCGTCACGGAAGGACAAAAAGTCGAAGTGAAGGTACTCGGCGTCGATCGTGATACGGAAAAGGTCAAGTTATCGATCAAGGAAACGCAACCCGGTCCATGGCAACAGATGGAAGGGAAAATCGAAGCCGGTGATATCGTCAAAGGGCGTGTCCGCCGGATTGTCCAATTCGGTGCTTTCGTCGAACTTGCACCGCAAGTCGAAGGACTGCTCCACATTTCTCAAATCGCAAACCGTCACATCGGTTCGCCGTCAGAAGTGTTGGAAGAGGGGCAAGAGATTGAAGCGAAAGTGCTTGAAGTGCATCTTGCGGAGCATAAGATTTCCCTCTCGACCCGGGTGCTTGAACAGGAAGAGTCATCGGAAGATGATTATTCACAGTACACGGATCAAAATGAAGGCTTCTCGGTTGCGGATCTCTCTGAAAAAGAATCAGATTCAAAAGAATAATCGATTGGAAGTGGACACAATTCGTGTCCACTTTTTTTATGTTACGGATAGATATGGTATAAAACCGCTTGATTTGATACAATAGAACGGCTATGAAGCGAGAGAAGAGAAAGAAGGTGTTGGGATGGCAATTCCAGTAGTGGCGATCGTAGGTCGCCCAAATATCGGAAAGTCGACGATTTTTAACCGGGTGATTGGAGATCGGGTTTCGATCGTAGAAGACAAGCCAGGCGTTACCCGCGACCGTATATACGGAACTGGAGAATGGCTGAATCGTCATTTTCATTTGATTGATACAGGTGGAATCGAAGTCGGGGATGAGCCCCTACTTCAAATGATGCGTCATCAGGCGGAGCTCGCCATTGATGAAGCAGACGTAATTATTTTTATGGTTAACGGACGTGAAGGCATTACGGCGGCGGATGAAGAAGTCGCAAATATGTTGTTCCGTTCAAACAAACCCGTTGTCATTGCGGTCAACAAAGTCGATAACTTTGAAATGCGGGATTTGATGTATGAGTTTTATTCGTTAGGATTCGGCGACTTGTATCCAATTTCCGGAACGCATGGTCTCGGACTTGGAGATATGCTTGACCGTGTCTTGGAACTGGCACCGGATAAAGAAGACATCGAATACGATGAAGATACTATTAAGTTCGCTTTAGTCGGACGTCCGAACGTCGGGAAATCAAGCATGACGAATTCGATTCTCGGAGAAGAACGTGTCATCGTCTCAAGCATCGCCGGTACGACACGCGATGCGATCGATACACCGTTTTCACGGGACGAACAAGAGTACGTCATCATTGATACAGCCGGTATGCGTAAACGCGGAAAAGTCTATGAGTCAACAGAACGATTCAGCGTCATGCGGGCTCAAAAAGCAATCGAACGGGCAGATGTTGTCTGTGTCGTATTAGATGGCGAAGAAGGCATCATCGAACAAGATAAAAAAGTCGCAGGATATGCTCATGAAGCCGGACGCGCAATCGTCATCGTCGTCAACAAATGGGACGCTGTCGAAAAAGATGATAAAACGATGAAAAAAATGGAAGAAGAAATTCGCGAAGAATTCCGATTCCTGGATTATGCACCGATCGTTTTCGTCTCGGCGAAAACAAAACGTCGTTTACAGACATTACTTCCTGTCATCAAACAAGCGGCGAAGAGTCACGCACAACGGATTCAGACAAGTGTCTTGAATGATGTCATCGTCGATGCAGTAGCGATGAATCCTGCACCAACAGATAAAGGGGTTCGTTTACGCATCAATTACGCGACTCAAGTCGCATCACGACCACCGACGTTCGTTCTGTTCGTCAACGATCCGGAATTATTGCACTTCTCATATAAACGTTATCTGGATAACCGGATACGTGAAGCCTTTGATTTTACAGGAACACCGATTCGGATTCTGGCACGTCAAAAACAATAAGGACAAGGTGAATCATGATGAAAAAAATCGCAGTCATTGGAGCCGGGAGTTGGGGAACGGCACTTTCGCTCGTTTTAGCAGATAACGGTCATGAGGTCGTCCTCTATGGCCGCGACCAAAAAAATGTGGATGCCATTAATCAAAATCATGAAAATACGCAGTTCTTACCAGGTGTGACGTTGCCGGTTTCACTCCGGGCCACAACCGATTTAAAAGAAGCAGTTGCAGGGGTGTCGCATATTTTGATCGTGACCCCTTCTTCTGCGATTCGTTCCGTTTCCCGCCAATTAAATGGCTTGTTGACGGATCCGGTCGTATTGATTCACGCGTCCAAAGGGATTGAACCAAAAACACACTTGCGTTTATCCGAACTGATGGAGGCGGAAATTGATCCGTCCAAACGCTCGGCCATCTGTGTCTTGACGGGACCTTCGCATGCGGAGGAAGTCGCATTACGTAAACCGACGACGGTGACGGTGGCTTCAACTGATATGGAAGAAGCGGGACGTGTCCAGGAATTATTTACGAATGACAATTTCCGTGTGTACCTGAATGCCGATATCATCGGTGCTGAGCTAGGCGGAGCGTTTAAAAATATCATTGCCTTAGCTGCCGGTATGGCTGATGGTCTCGGGTACGGCGATAATGCGAAAGCGGCTTTGATTACCCGGGGGATGGTTGAAATTGCTCGACTTGGTACATTGTTTGGCGCCAATCCGATGACCTTCACGGGTCTGACAGGCATGGGTGATTTGATTGTCACTTGTACATCCGTCCACAGCCGAAACTGGCGGGCAGGCAATGCGATTGGTCGTGGTGAAAAGCTGGAAACAGTCCTTGAAAACATGGGGATGGTCGTTGAAGGTGTTCGCGCGACACAGGCTGCTTATGATTTGGCGGAGACCAAACAATGTGAATTACCGATTACGACGGCACTTTATCATGTCTTGTTTGACGGGCATACCCCGGCAGAAGAAGTACAGAAGCTGATGCGTCGTCCGCAAAAAAATGAGATTGAACATCTGTTTACGATCAAAGATTAACGGAGTGGGGTGGAAACCTTGAGTCCAGGATTAATAAAAATGTGGATTTCGTTTGCCGGGATCGGTTTGTTTGCCATCAGCGTCTTATTGGTGACAATCAGTCGAACGAAGTTATCCGGAGCTTGGCAGTTTTTGATGTCGACTCTCGCCTTTCTTTGTTTTATCGTGGCGTCGATCATCATGGTCTTTATCGTCATGGCAGGACCAAGCGCATGAAAAAAATAGCGATTATCTTGATGCTCGTCCCAGTGATGCTGCTATCCGGTTGTTTATTCCCGGATAGTCAAAAACCGTCGAATCGTGTTCCGTACCCGGAGCAAATTCGGACGGTCCAAACTGCGGTCGAAGCCTATCAAAAAGATACAGGCGTTTTGCCAATCAAAACCCGGGAAGCCGATACGCCGTTGATGGAACGGTATCAGATCGAACTCGGTCGTCTTATTCCTCGATACATGAGTGATCCGCCTCCGAACAGCTTTGAAGGTGGCGGAACCTTTATTTATCTGTTGGTCGATGTTGATCAAAAACCGACCGTCAAGTTGATGGATTTACTTGTAGCAGAGGAACTTCAAAAACTACAGGTCCGGATCGATACGTACCGGAAGAAAAATGAGAAGTATCCGTTTAAAGGATCGATTGGTAAAAATCAGTTTACGCTTGACTACAAAAAACTGTTTATTAAAGAAGAGCCGACTGTTCCGAGTCCCTATTCGGATGAACAGCTCTCGATCTATGTAGACGGACAAGGGCAACTCTTTATCAACTATTTGCCTGAACTCGAAAAAGCGGTCCAAACCGCGAAGAAAAAGCCGAAAGTCGGTCAAGATATTCGTCATTTGCTCTATGATGACCAACCTTTTGTTCCCGCTTACTCTCAAAGCTATACAATTAACAAAAAAGGCGAACCTGTGTTTTCTGAGGAATCGATCGAAGAATCAGAAAATTGACGGTAATTCTAACGAAAATGTTGTAATATCAACGTTTATAAGTTATGATTAGCCTCGAAGAAGTGATTGGGAGGGGGTGAACGTAATGAACAAAACTGAACTCATTCAAGCAGTTGTCGAAAAATCAGGTCTGACTAAAAAAGACGTGACGAAAGTTGTTGAATCAACATTCGAATCGATTACTGAGACACTTCAGTCTGGAGAAAAAGTCCAATTGATTGGCTTTGGTAACTTCGAAGTCCGTGAACGCGCAGCTCGTAAAGGTCGCAACCCACGTACAAAAGAAGATATCGAAATCCCAGCAAGCAAAGTACCTGCTTTCAAACCAGGTAAAGCATTGAAAGATGCTGTCAAGTAATCCGGCTACATAGTCGTTCGAGGAATTCCTCGGACGGCTTTTTTTGTGGGCATTGAGAGACGAGAAAAGGGATTGATTATGGTATATTAAAAAAGAAGAACATCCATCAACGAGATGGCACTGGAGATCGGGGGGTAAAAGCATGAATCATCAAGAGCTGCTCGTGGAAGAAATGATCACCGCACTCACTACGAAACAAACAACACAATTGGCTCGACATGTGGATTTCCCTTCCATCGATCGTGAACAGATCAGTTGGTTGATCGATGTCGCCCAAAATGAAACGTTCGCATGGCAATCGCTGGTCAAGAGCGTTCATCATGCGCAAGTTGCCTTGTTATTGCATGAACGTGTCGGGGAAACGAAAAGAGGCTCCAAAGAACGGCAATTGCTTGTCTTAGCAGGTGATTTGTTCTCGAGTTACTTTTTTGAGGAGTTAGCGTCTCTTCCTCAAACGGCCCTTGTTTCACTGGGACGAACCGTTCAGCGTGTCAATGAAGCAAAGTGTGCGCTTCATGAAGAAAACTATGTGTCGACCGAAGACTACGTTTTGCTTTGGTTGACGGCAGAATTTGGTCTTGTTCAAGGGTTGGCAGCAATCAGCGGCAAAGACTGGTTAACCGAGCAGGGACAACGATTGATCCGGAAGCGGGCACAGGTATTGAATCCTAGTGCGCAACAACTGTTATTATCACATCTGGAACAGATGGCAGTAGCGTAATATCTTCGAAAGGGTGAACTGCGTGCAGACACAAGAAAAAGAGAAAAAAGTATATGAAGTATTCCAATCAATTTCGACCAATTACGATCAAATGAATTCCATCATCAGCTTCCGCCTGCATAAATTATGGAGAAAAGAGACGATGCGCCGGATGAACGTTTTTCCGGGAGCCAAATGTCTCGACTTATGTTGTGGAACGGCGGATTGGACGATTCAATTAGCAAAAGCAGCCGGACCGACCGGCGTCATCAAAGGTCTTGATTTTTCAGAGAACATGCTGAAGGTCGGCGTCGATAAAGTCGAAGCTCTTGGCATGAAGAATGTTGAACTGATTCATGGGAACGCAATGGAGTTGCCGTTTGGCGATCATTCATTTGACTACGTGACAATCGGATTCGGGTTACGTAATGTTCCCGATTACCTTCAAGTCATCAAGGAGATGCATCGTGTGCTAAAACCGGGCGGGACAGTCGTTTGTCTAGAGACAAGCCAACCAACTGCGCCGTTGTTTAAAGAAGCCTACTCGCTCTACTTTGGCAAAATCATGCCACAAGTCGGCCGTTTGTTCGCGAAGTCGTATGACCAATACAACTGGTTGCAAGAATCAACGGAAGTGTTCTTGGACCGCGTTGAACTGAAGCAATTGTTTGAACAAGCCGGTTTCATGCAAGTTGAAGTGAAAGCATTTGCAGGTGGGGCGGCTGCGATGCACCTCGGAAAGAAGTGGTGAGATGTCACTGCATTCAATTTATCGTGATGTAACAAAAGAAGTAAATCTCGTCGATCGCTTTTTGGTCAGTCACATCGCTTCCGATGACCCGACGATTGATGCCGCTGGCCAACAGTTGTTGCAAGCAGGTGGAAAGCGGATTCGACCAGCATTCGTCTTGCTTGCTTCTAAATTTGGTCAAGCCAACCGTGACGAACTGGTTCGTGTCGCGGCAAGCCTGGAATTGATTCATATGGCTTCTCTCGTTCATGATGATGTGATCGATGATGCGGAACTACGGCGGGGTAAACCGACCGTCATGCAACATTTTGATGAAGAGGTCGCACTCTATTCCGGTAATTATTTGTTTGGAGAAGCCGTCAAACTGATCGGGGAAGTCGGAAAACCGGAACTGGTTCAAGTGATGGTCCATGCGATGCGTGAAATCTGTGAAGGTGAAATCGAACAGATTTACGATCAGTATGATTGGGAGCAATCCATTAAACGCTACATTAAGCGGATTGAACGGAAAACAGCGATCCTGATCGAAGCAAGCTGTCATCTAGGGGCAATTGTCGCCAACTGTTCGCCGGCAGATACAAAAGCTTTACGTCAATTTGGACGTGACATCGGTCTGGCTTTTCAAATTGCAGATGACTTGCTTGATTTTACGGCGAAACGGACCGAACTTGGGAAACCGGTCGCCGAGGACTTGCGGCATGGACACAAGACGTTGCCTGTTTTTTATGCAGCGGAAAACCCAAGTTTCTTTCAGGAACTTCAGAAAATCCAGTCGATGCCGACGCATCAAGAAGTAGCACCAGTGCTTGAGCTTCTTCACCAAACGGATGCCCTGGAGCGGACGCAACGAACGGTCGACTTGTATATCCAACGGGCCATTCACCGGCTCGATCACCTCCCTAAATCTTCAGCCAAACGTTCCCTCGAAGAAGTGGCTCGTTATGTGGGAAAACGAAAAGGATGAAAAACTGTAAAAAATTTCTTGCCGCTCGTCTCATTACACAGTAAACTAGCTATGTAAGCGCTTTTATCTGTATTTCATAGGGGGAACTAGTAATGGAGCAAACATTCTTAATGGTAAAACCAGACGGCGTTGAACGAGGATTGATCGGGGAAATCATTGCTCGCATCGAACGTAAGGGGTTTGTGATTCGTGAGATGAAGATGATGCAGGCAACGGAAGAATTGGCACAAGCACACTATGCAGAACATGCGGAAAAACCATTTTTCGGAGAGTTGGTCACTTTCTTGACATCAGGTCCGGTCGTTGCGTTGCGTGTTGAAGGTACGGACGTCGTCACCGTCTCACGGATGATGATCGGGAAAACAAAACCAACAGAAGCAATGCCGGGGACGATTCGTGGGGACTTCGCCAACACGATGAGTGAGAACGTCATCCATGGCTCTGATAGTGTTGAGAGCGCGGAGCGTGAACTCAGTCTTTGGTTTCAAGGACAGCCTTTAAACGTATGATGGAATCAAAACGGTTGAGCCAGTGCTCAATCGTTTTTTTTGTTTTTTGGAAAGGAAATGGCTTTATGCTAAAATAGAAAACAAGACATGGGTCAAAGTAAGGCGTGACCCGACAGAGAGAGGATTTGTGAGGTGGATTATGCAAGATTATGAGCTTTTCATCCAACGTTTCTTAAAAAAATCAGGAATTGATTTAGGGCAATATAAAGAAGCACAGATGAAACGACGATTAACCGCATTACGTGATAAAAAAGGGCACAGTACATTCGCGTCTTATATGCAAGCGATGGAAAAAAGTTCAACACTATACGAAGAGTTTTTAGACCGGATGACGATTAATGTCAGTGAGTTTTTCCGCAATCCAATCCGGTGGCAACAGTTGGAGCAAGATATCTTACCAGTGCTGCAAGCGCGGGCGCACGGGAGGATCCGGACGTGGAGTGCTGCGTGTTCAACAGGAGAAGAACCGTATTCGTTGGCGATGATTTTAAACGAAAAAATGGATCCGGCTCAGTTTACGATTCAAGCAACGGATCTAGATGACATCGTGCTTGAAAAAGCCAAGCAAGGCCGATACGGAGCGTCGGCGCTAAACGAAGTGGTGGAATCCCGGAAAAAACGATACTTCATCGAACAAGACCAACAGTTTGAGGTCGTGCCGGAAATCAGACGCCTTGTTCGGTTCAGTAAACATAATTTATTAGGCGACCGTTACGACACGGGATTTGATCTCATTATTTGTCGTAACGTCTTGATTTATTTTACGGAAGAAGCGAAAGCACATGTCTACCGCTCTTTTGTCGAGGCACTGAAACCGGGCGGCATTTTGTTTGTCGGCGGGACGGAGCAAATTTTCCAACCCGAACGATTTGGTCTGAAGATGCGCCAAAGCTTTTTCTACGAAAAAATTTAACCGGATGAAGGGATGGAACATATGCGCTACATGACAGCAGGAGAATCACACGGTAAAGGATTATCAGTCATCATCGAAGGTGTTCCTTCTGGGTTAACGATCGATTTTGAACAGATCCAACGCGAAATGAAACGACGTCAAGGTGGATACGGGCGAGGACGACGGATGCAAATCGAGCAGGATTCGGTGGACGTCCGTGGTGGGATTCGGCACGGCTATACGACAGGCGCACCGATCAGTCTGTTCATTGAAAATAAAGACCATACACACTGGACACAAGTCATGCAGGCTGAACCGTTGACGGAAGAACTGGAACGTCCGCGGACGTTGACTCGACCAAGACCGGGACATGCCGATCTCGTCGGAGGATTAAAGTTTGGTCACCGGGATTTGCGGGATGTCCTGGAGCGTTCATCCGCTCGTGAAACGGCAGCACGTGTCGCCGTTGGGGCAATCGCCAAACAATTACTCGATCAACTCGGCGTCGATGTCTTCTCGCACGTCCGTTCGATCGGCGGAGTTGATGCTTCGGTCGTGAATCCGATGGAACACCGGGAGACGATTGAAGCCTCTCCTGTTCGTTGCGCTGACAGTACGGCAGCCGATCACATGATGCAGGCGATCGATCAAGCCAAAAAAGATGGCGATACGTTAGGGGGAGAAGTCGAGGTCGTCGTGACCGGTCTTGTTCCCGGTATCGGTTCGTTTACGCAAAATGAAACGAAACTCGACAGCCGGATTGCCCGGGCGGTCATCAGTGTCAATGCGATGAAGGCTGTCGGATTCGGAGACGGATTTGACCTGGCGCGCCGTAAAGGGAGTACGGTCCAAGATGAGATTCTCCATGATGAGACCGGATACTTCCGCAAGACGAATCATCTGGGGGGAATCGAAGGTGGTATGTCGACAGGGATGCCGATTCGTGTTCAAGTGGCGATGAAGCCGATCCCGACGTTGTATCGTCCGCTTCAGTCCGTCGATATTGAGACGAAAGAGCCGTTTGTTGCGCAAATCGAACGCAGTGATGCCTGTGCCGTTCCGGCGGCAGCCGTCGTCTTGGAAGCTGTCGTAGCGGTGGAAGTGGCGGGGGCAGTGCTCGAGATGTTTGGCAGTTCGACGCTCGAACGTCTGAAACAAAGTCTTGCGGCTTATCAGGAGGAGGTGCGTCTCTTTTGACGCATCTGCAGATCCAGGCAAGCCGTCCTTATACGGTATATATCGAACCCGGTGCCGTCAACCGGTTGACGGAAGTGCCGGCAGCCCATGAGGCAGATCAATTTTGGATCATTACCGACCAAACAGTGGCGGCGTTACATGGCACAACGTTAAACGAACAACTGGAGCAATGTTTTCCGGAGAAGACACGGTTACTCAGCCGTGTCGAGCCGGGAGAAACAAGCAAGTCTTTATCAGTGTACCAAACGTTACTCGAGGACGGCGTCAAACAAGGAGCGACACGACGCACCTTGATTTTGGCAGTCGGCGGAGGAATGATTGGTGATTTGGCAGGGTTCGTTGCTGCAACTTTTTTGCGGGGAGTGCCCTTTGTCCAAATTCCGACGACTTTGCTTGCCCATGATTCGAGTGTCGGTGGGAAGGTTGGATTAAACCTACGTTGGGGTAAGAACTTAGTGGGGGCATTTTATCAACCGTCTGCTGTTTTATATGACGTGACGTTTTTACACACTTTATCTGACCGCGAATGGAGAAGCGGTTTTTTTGAATTACTCAAACATGGTTTTCTGGCTCGCCCGTCGTTTGCTCCAGCTCTTTTGGCGCTCGACTTGGAGGCGGTCAAACAGTTACCGATGAAGGATTGGCTTGCATCAGGCATTGCCGTCAAACAACGCATCGTCGAACAGGATGAGCGGGAAAGCGGCATCCGTGCTTTCTTAAATTATGGTCATACATTCGGGCATGCGGTCGAATACGTCAGTCCCGGCTTATCCCATGGGGAAGCAATCGGAATTGGTCTGGTGTTCGCGTCGTTGTTGGAAGATAATGAACGGCAGGCAGAACAGCTGGTTGAGCTGATGAGACGACTGGGAATGGTGTTACCGAAACGACGTCCATTCGAGGTCTATTTGGATTTCATGAAACGAGATAAAAAAAACAATGCATCGATTCGATTTGTCTTACAACGGCAGGATTCATTTACCTTGGAAGAAATCGATGAAACACGGTTACGTGATACGTACGATCAAACGGTGAGGTGTTTACAATGGGATTAAGAGGAACAGTCAAGGTACCAGGTGATAAATCGATGACGCATCGCGCCTTTTTAATGGGTGGGATTGCAGAAGGTACGACGGTCATCACGAATGCGTTGATGGGAGCAGATTGTCTGGCTTCTCTCGCAGCAGTAGAGGCAATCGGTGCTCGAGTCGAACGGACGGAGCAAGATATTCAGATTACAGGAACGGACCAGTTAAAAGCGGCCACCATCGATTGCGGGAACTCGGGAACGACGATTCGTTTACTGAGCGGTATCTTAGCGGGCGGTCAGGAAACCTATACGTTGACGGGAGACGCTTCGTTGCAAAAACGTCCGATGGATCGGGTTACGGTTCCCCTGGCGACGCTTGGCGCGACAATTGAGGGGAACTATGCCCCGTTGACAATCCATGGGCAACATTTAGTCGGGACAAGCTACACGTTGCCGGTTGCCAGTGCGCAAGTGAAGAGTGCCGTTCTGCTGGCTGGATTGTTTGCGACCGGAGAGACGACGGTCATTGAACCGGTGTTGTCGCGTGATCATACAGAACGAATGTTGCCGAAGTTTGGGGTTGAAGTCACCATTCAAGAGCAGGAGCACGGACGGCAAATCCGCTTGCAGGGACCGGCTCGTCTGCAGGCGACGACGATCGATATTCCCGGCGATCCGTCTTCGGCTGCTTTTTGGTGGACAGCTGCGACACTCGGGCACGACAGTTCGATCACGACGGAACATGTTTTGATGAACCCGACGCGGATTGGTTTTCTTCAAGTGTTACGTCAAATGGGAGCGAGTGTCGAAATTTCGAACCGGCAAGAAACGGCCGGAGAAGAAACGGCAGACGTCACCTTAGCGACGACATCGCTTCAGGCGGTGACGATTGAAGGCGAACAAATCCCGTCGTTGATCGATGAAATTCCGTTGCTTGCCCTCCTTGCGACGCAAGCGGACGGCCGGACGATCATTCGGGATGCGGCGGAATTGCGGGTCAAAGAAACAGACCGAATCGAAACTGTGGTGACGACACTCCGGCAGATCGGCGCGACGATTGAAGCGACGGCGGACGGGATGATCATTGATGGTCCGACACCGTTGACAGGTGCGACCGTCGACAGTGCCGGTGACCATCGTCTGGCGATGATGTTGACGATTGCTTCGACATTACAGCCGGAAATTCAAGTGCTCGGGAATGAAGTAGTTGAAGTCAGCTACCCAACGTTTTATGATGATTTAAAGACCTTACAACAATAAGCAAAGCAAACCTCTCCGTGCAATAGAAATTGAAATAGTAGAAAGTGAGGCGTTTGCCTTGAATGAAGACGTATTAAAACAGATAGTCGAAAGCCTGGAACACGGTCACACGTCAGAAGCCTTGGTGGCACTGGAACAACTCGAGAAAACAGGAACAGACGAAGACCGTCTGGCAGTGGCGGATCTTTATATCGAACTGGGGTTATCCGATCGTGCCGTTGACATACTGGCGCCCCTGTATGTCGATTATTCAGGGAATGCCGGCGTTGCCTTGTTGCTCGCTGAATGTTATATCGATTTGGATCGGGAAGAAGAAGCGATCACCGTCCTGGAGCAGGTGGATACATCCGACATCGAAAACGGTCCGCGGACATTGGTTTTGTTAGCGGATCTCTACCAGTCGCAAGGACTGGATGAAGTGGCGTTAGCCAAATTGAAGGAAGCACGGGATTTGGCACCGGATGAGCCGTTGCTCGCGTATGGACTGGCAGAATTGTACATGACGTTAGGCGCCTTTGATCAGGCGGTTCCGTTGTTTGCTGAAATTGCAGCCAATCCTGTTCTCCGGGAAGAATTGCCGCTTGATGCGCTCTACGCAGAGTCATTGGCGATGATCGGAGAATTCGAAGAGGCAATTCCGCTGTATGAACGTGCCGTCGCTGAACGCTCCGATCTGCATACGCTGTTTGGTCTTGCGATGACTGCACACCGGGTCGGTCAGCACCAAAAAGCGGTCGAGACGTTCAAACAGTTGATCGCACAAGATCCGGACTACACGTCGGCGTATGTACCGTATGCGGAGAGCCAGTCGGAACTCGGCTTGACGAAGGAAGCGTTAAACGTCATCAAACAAGGGATCGAGCGTGATGACTACAACGATGAATTGCGGACGATGGAAGCCCTGTTCTTGTTGAAGCTTGGTGATCGCGAAGGCAGTGTGAAAGCATTACGTGAGGCACTCGCCCTGAATCCGGAATCCTTGCTCGCCGCTGAACGGTTACTGGCGTTACTGGCTGAGGATGAAGATCATGAAGCGACGCTTGAGACGATTTCCGCCATCGAAGAACATGTCACGGCTCCGATTTTGACGTGGTACCGGGCCCGTTCCCTTTATGCGTTAGAGGAATATACAAACGCGATGGAGAAATATGCACAAGTCGAGTCTGCCTTTGCGGACGATGCGTTGTTCTTGAAAGAATACGGGTATGCCTTAGTAGAAGAAGGGCGCCGTGAAGAAGGACAGACGTTGTTACGTCGAGCGGCAGGCTTGACACCAGAAGATGCAGATTTAGTCGACTATGTCGAACGAATGGATGGATGACTTCACGGGAGAAGGGAGTAGGATTGAGATGACAGAGAGAAAGCAGCGTTTCTTGCGCCGCATCTTGACCTATTATACGTTGAAACGTCGGGAATCGAAATGGATCATTGATTATTGGCTTCGTAATGAATCGAAGCTGGATCGTGTTCATTTTGTTCAAAATGCCATGTTTGCGCCAAAAGCGATGATCATCACGACATATGGATTTGATGCCGACCCTTTTCTATTTAAAAAAGGTGAAGTCAAAACAACGGATCCCGAAAAAGCCTATCACGACATCCGCTTGACGGATGAAGACGTTTATATCGAACTGAATTTCCAAGGGATGATGATGGATGATGAGTACCTGTCCTTGTTGGAAGAAAATCCGTTCCGTCCAGAAGTTGCCGTCGAACCGAAATTAGTGGACGAAGCGATGAACTTTATTGCGGCGACCGTCAACCGGCAGGAGGAAGAACGTCTGATCCGATTGATTGATGAGGCGCTTGACGCCCGTGATAAAAATCGCTTCCAGTCCCTTTCGGACGAATTGCGTCTGATTCGCAGCCAACTGTAAGAATTGAAGATGATGGCCCCCTTCATAAAACAAGAAGGGGGTTTTTTGAGAAATTGAAAGTAAGGGTAAAATATGAAGAAAAATTGAATGGAATTTCATAAAACGTTCACATTAGGCAAGCAGTTATAAATGCGGATATGATACATTAAATGTGACGAATTGTATGTGAACAGGAAAGGGGGAAATGACTTGCGTTTCAAACCATCCGATGTTCAAAGGACGAGAAACGAACAGGCGTACATCGATACGTTGATTGTCCCATTGATTCCCGTCGGATTTGACGAAGCGATGCATGCTTTTGCAGAATGCGCAGACATGACGATGACCGTCGCGACAGAAGTCGAACGGCAATTGTCAGGTCGAGCGATGCTCGTCCCGCCGATGACGTACATCGGTGTCCCGTCAGTCGATCAGTTAACCAGTTGGGAGCAAGCGGCATCTGCCGAACAATTTCGATTTGTGACGTTCATTACTGCCGATTTACGGTGGAAAGAGACATCGGTCGAGGACATCATTTATGTCCCGCGTTTATCGCTTGAGACGATGAGTCGCGATCAACAAGGTCAGATGGTCGGGAATTTTGTCGGACAAGTCCTAGAGCAGTTAGGAAACCGTTGGACCGCGCTATGAAGCGGTTGACGCAATGATTTTATTAAGATACTATTACCATGTGAGAAATTTGTGTGAAGTACTGTGGTCTTGGGGCACAGCGTACATCACGAGGGGGGATCGAGATGGCTCAAAACGGGTCTAACGTAACACGTCGTCAGTTCTTGACGTATACATTGACTGGAGTCGGCGGCTTTATGGCGGCGACAATGGTCATGCCGATGGTCAACTTCGCAGTTGATCCAGTCCTGAAGAAATCAGGGGCAGGCGATAAAGTAAAAGTAATGAAGTTGTCGGATATCACGACAGAACCAAAACGGGTTGACTTCAAGAAACAAACACAGGATGCATGGTATGAGTTTGAAGAAACATTGTCTGCATGGGTGTTTAAAAACGATAAAGGTGAGATTTTAGCATTATCACCGATTTGTAAACACTTAGGTTGCCAAGTCAGTTTCGGATCTGATCCGACGCACCCGGAACAATTCTATTGCCCATGCCACTTCGGTCGTTATACGAAAGATGGCGTCAACGTACCAGGTACGCCTCCGACGAAACCGCTCGATGGCTATGAAATGCAAGAGAAAGATGGTTTCCTTTACTTAGGTAAACCAGTCGAAAGAGGTGCGTAAGCGATGATGCAAAAAATTTATGATTGGATTGATGAGCGGGTAGACATTACACCGCTTTGGCGAGATATCGCTGATCATGAAGTTCCAGAACACGTTAACCCGGCTCATAACTTCTCCGCATTCGTTTATTGTTTTGGCGGGCTGACGTTCTTCACGATCGTCATTCAGATTCTTTCGGGAATGTTTTTGACGATGTATTACGTACCGGATATCATCAATGCGCATGCGTCCGTCTACTACCTTCAAAATGAAGTAGCACACGGTCAAATCGTTCGTGGTATGCACCACTGGGGCGCATCTGTCGTCATCGTAATGTTGTTCTTACATACATTACGTGTCTTCTTCACAGGTTCATACAAAAAACCACGTGAATTGAACTGGGTCGTCGGCGTTCTGTTATTCTTCGTTGTCTTAGCGCTCGGTCTGACAGGATACTTGTTGCCATGGGATATGAAAGCATTGTTCGCAACGAAAGTTACGATTCAAATTGCCGAAAGTATTCCTGTCATCGGTGGTATCGCAAAAACACTCCTCGCGGGTGGAGAAATCGTCGGTGCAAGTACGATCGCTCGATTCTTTGCGATTCACGTCTTCTTCCTTCCTGCAGCATTGTTCGTCTTGCTCGGGGCCCACTTCATGATGATCCGCAAACAAGGGATCTCTGGACCACTTTAAACCGACAATTACTTTAGACAACTAAAAGGGGGAGAACACGATGCATCGTGGTAAAGGAATGAAATTCGTCACCGATTCACGGGTGTCGATCAACAACCGGATGCCGAACAAGTCAAAAGACTATTCGGAATATCCAGGTCGGACGGAAGCGTTCTGGCCAAACTTCTTACTTCGCGAATGGATGGTAGGAGCGGTCTTCTTGATCGGCTTCATGACTTTGACAATCGTTGAAGCAGCACCACTTCAAAATATTGCTGACCCGACGAATACGTCGTACATTCCACTTCCGGACTGGTACTTCCTATTCCTCTATCAGCTCTTGAAATACCAATTTGCAGCGGGTCCGTACATTTTAATGGGAACAGTCATCCTTCCAGGTCTAGCGTTTACAGCACTTCTTGTTGCGCCATGGCTTGACCAAGGATTGGAACGTCGCCCGGCAAAACGTCCGATCGCAGTCAGCATGATGCTTCTTGCAGTCGTCTCGATTGTCTTCTTGACATGGGAATCTGTTCAAACAACACACTGGGATACCATCCATAAACAAGGTGAGTTGACGATGAACGAAGGTCCGGAAATCGATACGGCCGCTAAAGGATTCGAGATCTACTCGAATCAGTCATGTGTCAACTGTCACGGGAAAAACCTCGAAGGTGGAGCAGCGGCTCCGGCCCTCGTCGGTACCCAAAAGACAGAAGAAGAAATTTATGAGATTGCAGATAAAGGGATCGGATCGATGCCTGCTGGACAATACAAAGGTTCAGATGCAGATCGTAAAGAACTCGCTAAATTCATCGCTTCTTACGGTGAAGGCGGAGAGAACAATAAATAAGACAACCGACCGGGGGAATTTTCCTCCGGTCTTTGTCTATCATGAGGTGAAATGACGTGCCCTTGTTCCATCTACTCAAACATAAAGCGGTGCTTTGGCCGCTTGCCTTAATCAACTTGGCCGGTACTTTATACGGGTATTACTGGTATGAGCCGCAACTGGCGATGTCGAAATGGTATTACTATCCCTTCATTCCGGACAGCCCGACCGCGTCACTCTTTTTTACAATCATCCTCTTCCTGTGGATTTTTAATCGTCGTTCCCGTTTGTTCGAAGCCCTCGCCTTTGTCACCTTAATCAAATACGGGGTCTGGGCAGTCGTCATGAATGCTTTGATGCTGAATGAACTCGGCACCGGTGATGCCTTTTTGACAGCCATGGCGCTGATGCTGATAGTTTCCCATGGAGCGATGGCGTTCCAAGCACTTCTGTATGTCCCGTTGATGACGTTTCGTGTCAAAGAACTGGTTCTTGTCGCCGTCTGGGTCATTCATAACGATGTCGTCGATTACGTGCTCGGACAGTGGCCGCGTTATCCGGCGCTGGCAGAACATATTCAGTGGATCGGATACGGTTCGTTTTGGTTAAC
This sequence comes from Exiguobacterium sp. s192, assembly GCF_018618795.1. Taxonomy (NCBI): domain Bacteria; kingdom Bacillati; phylum Bacillota; class Bacilli; order Caryophanales; genus Exiguobacterium; species Exiguobacterium sp. s192. The sequence goes on from NZ_JACSMS010000001.1 coordinate 458,322, forward strand.
CGGATTATGTCTTTTGATGGGATATCGGCTTGTTGCACGCGATTCAATTGACAATAAGTTCACTCGAACATAAAATAAGAATATAATCTTTTTATATGGAGGGGAAGATGCCACATGGCGAACTATTTGATTTATTTGGCCATCATCATCATCGTGCCGATCTGGGCACAGATGCGTGTCAGAAAAACGTATAAAAAGTATCAACAAGTTCCGATTCAGAGTGGAGTCACCGGAGCCCAAGTCGCGGATTTCATCATGAAACAAAACGGAATCACGAATGTGCGTCTTGAGCCGATTGGCGGAACGATGTCCGATCATTACGATCCGACGAACAAAGTCGTCCGACTGTCGGAAGATGTCTACTACGGTTCAACGGTCTCAGCGGTTTCAATCGCGGCCCACGAAATCGGACACGTCATCCAAGACGCCACCGATTACGGTATGATGCGCGTCCGTCACCGGATCGCACCAGTCGCTTCAATCACATCGAACCTGTCGTTCCCGTTATTGTTGATCGGTTTCTTGGCTGGTATGAGTGGTCTTGCAATGCTTGGTGTCATCTTGATGCTCGGAGCGGTCATTTTCCAACTTGTGACGTTACCGGTTGAGTTTGATGCTTCAAAACGTGCGATGGCCCAGTTAACGGAACACGGCATCATTGATGCAGCGGAAGAACGCGGATCACGTCGTGTCTTGAACGCTGCTGCGTGGACCTATGTCGCTGCGACGCTCGTTGCGGTTGCCGAATTCATTCGATTAGCATTGATTGTGTTTGCACCGTCAAGTGACGATTAATGAAAATGAAAAAACAAACGGCGCGGAATCCGAGAGGACTCCGCGCCGTTTGTTTTCGTATTGGAAATCATGTTTCTTTAATGGGAACACGGTTTTCATCGAACGTAAATCCTTCTCCCGTCACTTCATATACATCGTGCAGCGTGATGAAAGCGTGTTGATCAACTGATTTGACGAGTGTCTTCAGTCGTGTGATTTCATTTCGGGCTACGACGACATATAAGACTTCCAAGTCGCGGCCCGAGTAGCCGCCTTTGGCGACGAGACGAGTTGTTCCCCGGTTCATCGTCGCATGAATCCCGTCTGCAATTTCCGTCCGGTGATCACTGATGATCATCGCGGCTTTTCCGGCATACGTTCCTTCCTGCATCCAATCAATGACACGGGCACCGACATAAACGGCGAGCAGTGTGTACATCGCTTGCTTATAGTCGAGATAGGTCAGCGATGCGATGATGACAAAAAAGTCAAAAATCATGAAGGTCCGGCCAATCGACCATCCGAAGTACCGTTTCGTCAAGCGGGCGATGATATCGACCCCGCCGGTCGTCCCGCCATTATTGAAGATGATGCCAAGCCCGACACCGATAAAGACACCGGCAAACAGAGCGGCAAGAACCATATCGTCTTTCAGAAGGATTTCAAGCGGCGAATACTTCGCAATCAATCCGTACCAAATTGAAAAACTGAACGTTCCGATCAGTGTGTAGACGAATGTCGTCCGGCCGAGTAGTTTATAGCTGACCAGGAACAGCGGAATGTTCAAGACCAAGTTCGTGATGGACGGCGAAAAACCGAACAACCCTTTTAAAATCAGGGTGATGCCCGTGAAGCCGCCTTCAGCCAACTCGTTTTGAACGTTAAAATGATAGATACCAAAAGCAAAAATGAATGATCCGATTAAAATCCAGATGATGTTCTGGATCCGGATCGGAAACTGGAATGGGGGTGCCATCTGTTTACTCCTCTCTGACATGACTCTTTCTCTAGGGTAACGGCAGACGCCGGAAAAGACTAGTATTTCTGACGAAAATCGTTCGAAAAGTGGCGGATGTAGTTTTTAGTCGGTAATTTGATTACAATGAGCAGGGGACAGGACATTACTTAATGAAGAGAGAGTGAGCAACTATGAAAAAAGCGATTGGGATTCTCTGTTATCCATCGGTCGGCGGTAGTGGCGTCGTCGCAACGGAACTCGGGATGAAATTAGCGGACCGGGGACACGATGTCCATTTCATTACATCGAGCATTCCATTCCGTTTGACGGAATATCGTCCGAACATCACCGTCCATCTCGTCGAGGTGAACCAGTATTCGGTCTTCAAATATCCTCCGTATGACATCACGTTAGCGTCGAAAGTCGCGGAAGTCATCGATTTGTTTGATTTGGATATCATCCATGCCCATTACGCAGTCCCGCATGCGGTCTGTGCGGAACTGGGGCGGAACATGGCGAAGAAAAAAGGGGTTGGTGTCGTAACGACCTTGCACGGTACGGACATCACGGTCATCGGCCAGGACTTGGAAATGCAACCGGCCATCCGCTATGGGATTGAGAGCTCCGACGCCGTCACGGCAGTTTCAGAAAGTCTGGCTCTTGAGACGAACATGACATTAAACGGACAGTACACGATTGATGTGATTCCAAACTCGATTGACGAGAGTGTCTATTATCCGATGCGCGATGATCGCTTGAAGCGGCATTACGGAATCGAGCCGGACGAGATCGTCGTCATCCACATTTCAAATTTCCGACCGGTCAAACGGATTGATGATACGCTGGCAGCCTTTGCCATTGCATCAAACGGTCGCGCCATGCGGCTACTGTTAGTTGGTGACGGACCGGAGATGGGGCAGACGCGGCGCCGTGCCAAAGAATTGGGGATTTACGACAAAATCATCTTTGCCGGGAAACAAGAACATGTCGCCCAGTTACTGGCGATCAGCGACATTCATTTGCTGTTATCTGAAAAAGAGGCTTTTGGTCTCGTCGTGCTTGAAGCGATGGCGGTCGGCGTTCCGAGTGTCGTCTCCAGTGCCGGTGGATTACCGGAAGTGATCCAGGACGAAAAAACAGGATTCATTGTTCCAACATACGATGTCAAAGCAGCAGCAGAGCGGATCGGACGGTTGGCGGATGACGCGAGACTCCGGGAAGAGTTCGCGGAAGAAGGCATTCGTGATACCCGCAGACGATTCGATTCCAATCAAGTTGTCCGAGCGTATGAACTTTTGTATGAACGGGTGTGTGCACGTTATGAAAATGCTTGAGTATGCCAATCATATCATTCGGACGATTGAATGCGCCGGGGGCGAAGCGTATATCGTCGGCGGGGCAGTCCGGGACATGTTGCTGAAGCGATCTCCCGGTGATTACGATTTGGCCACGTCGCTGTTGCCGCAGGACGTCATGAAGCTTTTCCCTGTCGTCGTCCCGACCGGACTCGATCATGGGACGGTCACGGTCGTAATCGACCATCTGCCGTTTGAAGTGACGACGTTTCGTTCCGAAAGCACCTACAGTGACCGCCGTCGTCCGGATGAGGTGACACTCGGGGTCAGCTTAGAGGAAGATTTGACACGTCGTGATTTTACGATCAATGCGATGGCGCTCAAGCCGACCGGTCTCGTCGATCTGTTTGGCGGTCAACATGACTTGGCAGCCAAAATCGTCCGGACGGTCGGTCGGGCGGAGGAACGGTTCGACGAAGATGCGTTGCGGATGATCCGCGCCTTTCGATTCATGAGTCAACTCGAGTTTTCACTGGATCGTCAAACGGAACAAGCAATTCTTGTAAAAAAACAACACCTGTCATCGGTGGCAATGGAACGAATTGCCGTCGAATTTGAAAAAATCTTACTCGGACCCGGTCGCGCGACAGCATTACAAGCGATGATCCGGACAGGTATCCCTGAGTATTTGCCGCATCTTGATCCATCGATCCTTGAACGTTTGATCGAAATGCCGTTAAACGGCGTCTCGACCGACGACGTCTGGACGCTCGTCCTTGTCGCCGGGATACGACCGGAAGCGTTACGGGCATGGAAACGTTCAAAAAAGCAACAAACCCGCGCGAAAACACTGGCCCCCCTTGTCAACGAAGAAACGTTATCCGATTGGCAACGGTATTGCTTGTCGGATGAAGAATTATTACGGCTAAACGAAATGACCGGGCGTCATCATCAGGACCGGTCGACGCTGCCGATCCGGCAATTAAAGGATTTGGCCGTCAATGGACGTGATATGATGGCCCTCGGATTACAGAAACAAGCGATCAAGGAAGCGTTGGTCCACTTGGAGCAGCAAGTGGTCGTTCACCGGCTCGACAATCAACGGGAGACTTTACTAAGGGAAGTGATGATGTGGAAAAAACAACACGAGACCGGATCCTCCATGCCTTGATGCAGACGGACTGGATATCAGGTCAAGAACTGGCGGATCAACTAAATATTTCACGTACCGCTATTTGGAAACAAATCGTTTCTTTAAAAGAAGCCGGGTACGCCATTGAATCCCATAAGAAAACGGGATACCATCTCATTGATCAAGGGGATCGTCTGACCCCTCTTGCCATCGAACAACATCTTCAGACCAAACAATTAGGCCGCAAGATTTTTCATCTCGAGGAGACGGAGACGACACAACGCATCGCGCATGAACAAGCGCAACAAGGAGCACCGGAGGGAACCCTGATTGTCTGTGATTTTCAAACAAACGGACGGGGACAACTCGGTCGTACCTGGCATGAAGCACGAGGTGCAGGGATTGCCATGAGTTTGATTTTACGTCCGGAGGCGCCGTTGCATCAAGCCGGTCAATTGACGTTAATCGCAGGGATTGCTTTAACGAAGGTGCTGCGGACACTTCAAGTGCCTGTGACCATCAAATGGCCAAACGATCTGTTGATTGCGAATCGGAAGGTGGCTGGCATTTTAACGGAAATGCAGACGGAGGCCGATCGGATCAATTCCGTCATCATCGGAATCGGGATCAATGTCCAACATAAAGACTTTCCGGAAGTGTTGGCGGACCGGGCGACCTCGTTAAAGCTGGCGACGGGTCAGTCATTTGCCCGTGCAGAAATCGTGGCCTTGTTTTTAAACGAATTCGAACACATGTATCAACGCTGGCTGATAGACGGGTTTGCGTCATTCGTCTCAGAATGGGAAGATCACGCTGACCGGTTGAATCAAGAAGTAACGCTCCGGACCCGGCAAGTGTCTGTGACCGGATATCTCCGGGGAATCCAATCAGACGGAACGTTACAAGTCGAGACAGTCGAAGGAATCAAAACGTTCCATTCTGCGGAATTGGTCTACTGGACGGAAACGTAAGACGGGACGTTTGCAGTCTGCTTTTTGAATCGGGTATACTAAAAACGAGGATGATATCCGTTCGGAATCATACCGGTTGAAGGCTTTGATTGATCATTTATTTTTTTTACTGCCTTGATCCCACTCGGACAGGGACAGAAGGACGATGTTGCACTTATTCACGCCTTCTTTCCTATGGATTGCTTTAGGAAAAGAAGGCGTTTCCTTTTGTCCTCTCTAAATCAAGTAAGGAGAGAACACACATGCATACGATGACACCTTTATTAAAAAAACAACACGCGGGAGAAAAGCTGGTCATGCTGACCGCCTACGATTATCCTTCGGCGAAATTGGCGGAAGCAGGGCAAGTCGACCTGTTGCTCGTCGGCGACTCGTTAGGAAATGTGATTCTCGGCTACGATTCGACGATTGCCGTTACAGTCGACGACATGGTTCACCATGCCCGTGCCGTCCGTCGAGGGGCACCGAACACGTTTATGGTCGTAGATATGCCGTTTGCGAGTTACCATGGATCGTTTGACCGGACGCTTGACGCAGCAGCGCGTATTTTCCAAGAAAGCCAGGCCGATGCTTTGAAATTAGAAGGGGCAGGTGACATCCTGACAACGATTCGTCGTCTGACGGATGCCGGTATGCCGTGTGTCGCCCATTTAGGACTGACACCTCAATCGGTTGGGGTTTTGGAAGGGTTTAAAGTTCAAGGAAAGTCGCTTGCAGCAGCGGAACAGTTGATTGCCGACAGTTTGGCGGCTGAACAAGCCGGAGCGAAGATGCTTGTGTTGGAATGTGTCCCGCATCCGTTGGCAAAACGTGTCCAAGAATTGTTGACGATTCCCGTAATCGGAATTGGTGCCGGTCCTGACGTCGCCGGACAAGTCTTGGTGTATCATGACATTCTGACGTACGGCGTGGGACGTCTGCCGAAATTCGTCAAGGCGTATGCTGACTGGAACACATCCGGGACGGAAGCGATCGCCGCTTTCGTCAAAGAAGTCAAGACAGGGGCATTTCCTGAACTTGCGCACTCGTTCATGATGGACGAGGAACTGATTGGCGCCTTGTACGGGGGAACAAAAGAATGAAAATCATCCGGAACGTCGAACAATTACGACAAGAATTAGACGGGCAGACATCGATCGGATTCGTTCCGACGATGGGTTTTTTGCATGAGGGTCATGCCTCGTTGCTGAAGCAGGCGCGCCAAGAAAATGACATCGTCGTCCTGAGTATCTTCGTGAATCCGACTCAGTTTGGTCCCAATGAAGATTTAGACCGTTATCCGCGCGATGCGGAGCGGGATCAAGCACTGGCGGAAGCCGCTGCGGTCGACTATCTCTTTTATCCGACAAACGAGACGATGTATCCACTCGATATGGCACGGGTCACGGTGCGTTCAGGGGATGACGTCTTATGCGGCGCCTCGCGTCCAGGACATTTTGACGGGGTATTGACGGTTGTCAGTAAACTGTTTAATATCGTTCGACCGACCCGCGCCTACTTCGGTCTGAAAGATGCCCAACAATTGGCATTGATTGAAGGGTACGTCGCGGACTACTTTGTTCCGGTCGAAATCAGACGCTGTCCAATTATCCGTGAAACGGATGGTCTGGCAAAGTCGTCTCGGAATGTCTATCTGTCTGACTTGGAACGGGAGCAGGCACCCGGGGTTCAACAGGCATTGGTGCAAGCCAAGTCCTGGTTGGATGACGGGCAGCCGATCGAACAGATCGTGGAACAAACACGGGCGTTGCTTCAGTTCGAAGGGACGTCAATCGATTATGTCGAAGCAGTTTCCTATCCGGCACTTGGACCGGTCACAGCAACAACCGAAACAATTTTATTGGCTGTTGCCGTTCAGTTCCAATCGGCACGGTTGATTGATAACTTACTTTATACGAGAGGAGCATGAACATGTTACGGACATTCATGCACGCAAAATTACACAAAGCCCGCGTAACGGAGGCCAACCTCCATTACGTCGGCTCCATTACGATTGACGAAGATCTGCTTGATGCAGTCGGCATTCTCGAAAATGAGAAGGTTCAGGTAACGAATAACCAGAACGGGGCGCGGATTGAGACGTATGCAATCAAAGGAGCGCGCGGTTCAGGCGTGATCTGTTTAAACGGGGCAGCAGCCCGTCATTTCCAAATCGGGGATGAAGTCATCATCATGGCGTATGCTCAGTTGACGAATGAAGAAATCACGACACATGTCCCAAAAGTAGCGGTACTGGATCAGGATAACTCGATCAAACAGATGTTATCGCAAGAAATCGCACATACGATCTTATGATTTTGAGGGACCCGAGATACATTCGGGTCTCTTTTTTGTTAAGATGGAACTTGAGATGCCATATGCTGAAGCTATGGATGGTTAAAGGTGGAGATAAGTCGTGGAAAAGAAGTTTGTTGTAGTGGATCTAGAAACGACCGGACATTCGATTAAATCCGGCGATGAAATGATTGAAATCGGAATGGCGGTCATCGAAGAGGGACGGATTACCGAGCGTTTATCGGCTTTTGTCCGACCACAAAAACCGATTCCGCCGTTTATTTCTCAATTAACCGGGATTACGGACGAAGATGTCGTAGAGGCTGAGACATTTGATGTCATTGCCCCACGTGTTCTTCAATTGCTCGATGGGGGCGTCTTCGTCGCCCACAACGTCCAGTTTGATTTGACCTTCTTGAACGAAGCCTTGGAAGAAGAAGGGTATCTGCCTTATACCGGACCTGTCATCGATACGGTCGAGTTGGCGCGGATTTTGTTACCGACAGCTGAGAGTCATTCCCTGTCGCACCTGACAGACTTGTTGGAGTTGACGCACCATGAAGCACACCGGGCGGGGAGTGATGCCGAGGCGACAGCCGAACTGTTGCTTCATCTCCTGGCACGTTTGGAGGATCTGCCGCTGGATACGTTGCGGCATTTACGCCGCTTAGCGGGAAAACTCTTCAGTGCGATCGAACAAGAGATTGAACAGGCGATTCAAACCGTTGGACTGGAAGCCGATGAGCGGTTCGACAGTTTCCGGAAAATCGCTTTGAAAAAACGGCTTGAACCAACCGAACAGACCGCGGTGTCCCAACTGGAACCGTTCAGCCCGTTTGTTGATCGTCTTAACGTGTCGGTATTCCCCAAGCTGTTTCCCGGATATGAAGCACGAACCGGGCAACTGGAGATGATGCGGCACGTCTATCAATCACTCGACCAGGAAACACCATTGCTCGTCGAAGCAGGAACCGGAACAGGGAAATCACTCGGTTATTTGGTGCCGGCTGCTCATTATGCGATTGAACACGAGACACCGATTATCGTCAGTACACATACGATTCAGTTGCAGGAACAATTATTTGCACGCGATTTGCCGCTCTTACGCCAATTGTTTGACGCACCGGTCGAGATTACGTTATTAAAGGGTCGCAGCAACTACATGGATTTACGGAAATTCGAGTTTTTCCTCAGTGAGACGGAAGAGCCGTACAACTTTACGTTAGCGAAAGCGATCTTGCTCGTCTGGTTGACCCAGACGGAGACGGGGGATCTGGAAGAAGTCAGTTTGCCGGGAGGAGCGGCCCAAGGGAACATCGCCATCAAACAGCTGATCCAGTCGGACAGTCAATCGCAACTGGGACGATTTGATCCGTGGTACAGCCGTGATTTTTTCCATCATGCCGTCCGCAGAGCAAAAGATGCGACCATCATCGTGACGAATCATGCGTTGTTGTTCAGTGATATCCAGTACGAGGCCGGCGTCTTGCCTAAAGGCTGTCCATTGATTTTGGACGAAGCCCATCAAATCGAAGAGGTGGCGAGTCATCATTTCGGATTAGTTTTTGACGGTCACTCTTTTGACCGGATCTTCAGACAACTGGGATTTTCGTCCGATAAAAAATTATTGACGCGTCTGGTCAGTCTGTCGGATCAATTTGATCTGACGGAATTGGTCGAAGCGCACAGCGAAACAATTGATGAGACATTAACGGAGTTGTTGGAAGAAGCCGACGGTCTGTTGACGATCATTCAAGCGTACGGACTGGAACTCGCTTCCCGGAAAGAACGGCGGGAAGGGCGTGTCACGGTCCGCTTCAAACGACTTGATCAGTCGATGCGGGCAGTGCAGGAAAGCGCGAAACGTGTGGAACTGGTCTTGCGACGGCTCCGCCAGGCGATTCGGGCGATCCATAAATTGTTCCATGATCAACGGGAACATATGAGTTACCGGGAACGGTCCGTCGTCGCAGATTTAAAGACGGTGATCGGACAGTTGGAAGATGTGGAGCAGGCGATTTTTGAAACGATGCTCGCCCCGCATGACGAAACCGTTTCCTGGATTGAAACGACCGTTAAAAACCGCAAATTGACGCGGATTTACACGCAACCAATCGATATTTCCGACCGTCTCCACCGGGAAGTCTTCTCGAAGCGGACGTGTATCCTGACGTCGGCGACATTGACGGTCTCAAATAAGTTCCAGTTCATCGAGAAACGACTCGGTTTGTCGGAACTTGAGACGCGCCGGTTCATCGTTCCGTCTCCGTTTGGATACGCGGAAAAAGTCCGGCTGATGATTCCGACGGACCTGCCGTTGTTGCAAGACGTCCCGCAAGCGACGTATTCTGAAGTCATCGCAGATGCCATCATTCGGATTGCGGAAGTGACGGAGGGACGGATGCTGGTGTTGTTCACCTCAAACGAGATGTTACGGCAAACGCATGATGCGACAAAAGCCGCGTTACCGGACCGGTTTACGTTGTTGTCCCAAGGGATTACCCAAGGATCCCGGCAACGTCTGATGAAACAATTCAAACAGCTCGATGCCTGTCTTCTGTTCGGAACAGCAAGTTTCTGGGAGGGGGTTGATGTGCCGGGTGACGATTTGAGTTGCCTGGTCATCGTTCGTCTGCCGTTCGCCCCACCCGACCAACCGATCGTCCAGGCCCGTTCGGAACAGATTGAGCAACAAGGAAAATCATCCTTTTTTGAATACAGTTTACCGCAAGCAATCATTCGCTTTAAGCAAGGATTCGGACGTTTGATTCGGACGACAAACGACCGGGGTGTCGTGTTCGTCTTTGATCGGCGGATTGAAACAACCCGGTACGGAAAACGGTTTGTGTCGAGTTTACCAAGTGTGCCAGTTTTAGCGAAACCGTTGGATGAACTGACAGCCGAACTGGAATTGTTCTTAAATGATACGGATTGAGTCTATCCAGATAAGCATTATCGCATTATAATAGATGTAGAAAAATGAGGGAGGACAATAAGATGGATTCGAAAATCGAGACGCTAGCAACAGTCAAGGTCAATCGCCATGATGATACGTACAAGATTGTAGATGTATTGAATCGCACGTTAAAAACAGAGGATTTGATGTTTGGTCTGGCATTGGACGAAAAAGATAAGGAGCAGATGGTCTTTACCATCTACCGCACATGAATTGGAAGATCGTCCTCGGTCTTGTCGGCTTCATCCTTCTCGTCACGTTAATCGGTACAGGGATTTATCAATTTACGGTGGCGGAAGCCAAAGACCGTGAACAAACAGTTGTCCAGAAAGCGGAAACACGTTTGAAAAAAGAAATCGCACCCGACGAAATCAAGTTTGAACATGTATTTAATGGTGAAACCCAATACAGTGTCTTTACGATTCAGCAAGACGGAGAAGCCTTGCGGGCATTCGTTCCGAAAAAAGGAAAAATCGAAACGAGACGGGTGGCGGACGGGATGAAGATTGCAGACGTCATCCAAAAAGCCGGTAACCCAGCAAACATCGTCTCGGCCAAATATGGGTTCGACCAACGGGCATTGATTGAAATCGTCACCAAAACGAAGTCAGGATACGACTATTCGTATTACACCTATCAAGAAGGATCGTTCCTGAAACGATTACGGATCAATTAAAAAAGGAGTGTGCGAGATGTTATCAAAACGTGTACAACAATTGACACCGTCAACGACATTGGCGATTACAGCAAAAGCAAAAGCCTTACGGGAAGAAGGACAAGACATCATCGGTTTAGGGGCTGGAGAGCCGGACTTCAACACACCGGAATTCATCATCCAAGCAGCGTTTGCTGCGGCTGAAGCTGGAGATACAAAATACACGCCGTCCGGCGGAACCGTTGCCTTGAAAGATGCCATCATTGAAAAAACGCGTCGTGATCTCTGGTTATCGTACGACCGTTCGGAAGTTATGGTTGCGTCAGGAGCAAAACATGCCTTATCGACGTTATTCCAAGCGATTCTCGATCCGGGTGACGAAGTGATTGTCCCGGCACCTTACTGGGTCAGTTATCCGGAACAGATTAAATTAAGCGACGGTGTTCCTGTCATTTTAGAGACGACGGAACAGTCGCGGTTCAAGGTGACACGTGAGTTGCTCGAGCAACACATTACACCCAAAACAAAAGCGCTCATCTTGAACTCCCCGTCTAACCCGACCGGAATGGTCTATACGAAGGAAGAACTCGAAATGGTGGCAGATGTGGCGATGGCGCATAATCTGCTTGTGATCAGTGATGAGATTTACGAAAAGCTGCTTTACAACGGTGTCACGCATCTGTCGATTGCGACGTTACCGAACATGCGCGAACGGACAATCATCGTCAATGGGGTGTCGAAATCCCATGCGATGACAGGATGGCGGATTGGTTACGCGATTGGCCCGAAGGACATCATCAGTGCAATGACGAACCTTGCGAGCCATTCGACGTCAAATCCGACATCGATTGCCCAGGCAGCGTCTGTGGCCGCCTACGCCGAAGGAGACGCTCCGGTCGAGGCAATGCGGGTCGTGTTCGAAGAACGCTTGGAGCAGATTTATGATCGGTTGATTCAAATTCCCGGTTTAACGTGTCTGAAGCCGGAAGGTGCCTTTTATCTGTTCCCGCATGCATTGCGGGCAGCCGAAATGTGCGGTTTCTCAAACGTTGACGACTGGTGTACCGCTGTCTTGTCGGAAGCGAAAGTCGCCTTGATTCCAGGATCCGGCTTTGGCGCACCAGAATATGTCCGGTTATCATATGCGACAGACCCGAAACGGGTGCTGGAAGCATTAGACCGGATCGAAGGATTTATCACGGCGCATACGGCCGTTTAATAGAGAGAGGATGTTGACTTTTGAAAGCAATGATTCGTGATGTAGAAAAGCACGTCGGAGAAGAAATTACGATCGGATGTTGGTTAGCAAACAAACGATCGAGCGGTAAAATCGCGTTTCTTCAGTTACGTGATGGTTCCGGCTTCATGCAGGGAGTCGTCGTGAAGGAAACGGTCGGCGAAGAGTTATTTAAGACCGCTAAAGGATTAACACAAGAGTCTTCGATGTGGGTGACAGGGGTCATCAAATCAGATGGAGGACGGACAGCGATTGGTCATGAGATGGAGATCACGGCAATTGAAGTGATTCATGAAGCGATCGATTATCCGATCACACCAAAAGCACACGGAACGGACTTCCTGATGGATAACCGTCATCTTTGGTTGCGTTCAAAACGCCAACATGCCGTCATGGTCGTTCGGAACGAACTGATCCGTGCCACGTACGAATTCTTTAACCAAGAAGGATTCATCAAAGTCGACCCGCCAATCCTGACAGGAAGTGCACCGGAAGGAACAACGGAATTGTTCCATACAAAATACTTTGATGAAGATGCGTACTTGTCACAATCAGGCCAGTTATACATGGAAGCGGCTGCGATGGCGCTTGGAAAAGTCTTCTCGTTTGGTCCGACTTTCCGTGCTGAAAAATCAAAAACGCGCCGTCACCTCATCGAATTTTGGATGATGGAGCCGGAAATGGCGTTTTATGATCACGAGATGAACTTGGAAGTCCAAGAAAACTACGTCTCGCATCTCGTCCAGTCGGCACTAACAAACTGTCGTGCTGAACTGGAGTTGTTGGAACGCGACTTGACGGTCTTGGAAAACATCAAAGCGCCGTTCCCACGCGTCACGTATACAGAAGCAATCGCGATGTTGAAAGAACAAGGTTTTGACGACATTGAATTCGGAGACGATTTTGGTGCGCCGCATGAGACGGCAATCGCCAACACGTTTGCGCGTCCGGTCTTCATCACGCATTGGCCAAAAGACATCAAACCGTTTTACATGAAAGAAGACCCGGAAAACCCGGGATTCGTCTTATGTGACGATTTGATTGCTCCTGAAGGATATGGTGAAATCGTTGGTGGTTCACAACGCGAAGAAGATTTCGAGAAGTTACGTGCCGGCATGAAAGCACATGATTTAGATGAGACGGGTGCCTATAAGTGGTATCTGGAAACACGTAAGTATGGATCGGTCCCACACAGTGGTTTTGGTCTTGGACTCGAACGGACAGTCGCCTGGATTACAGGTGTCGAACATGTACGTGAGACGATTCCGTTCCCACGTCTGTTGAACCGTTTGTATCCGTAATAGTGATTAAAATCGACCCATCCCTCGGACGGGTCGATTTCTTGCTTATCATAAAGAATCGAGGAAGAGCCATGGATCATAATTTAATTCAGCTCTTTGAGGAAGGGACGGTTGTGCTTCCCAAACGGCTGTTTACGGAAGCGAAACGCCTCGGCATCAGTTTCGTTGAATTTACGTTGATTGGACAACTGTTTGCCTGTCGCGCTGAAGGCATGGAAATGCCCTCGCCGGAAGAGTTAAGTAATCGGCTTGGATTATCCGAGACGGAAACCATCGAGACGACACTGGGTCTCTTGCAAAAAGGATTGCTTGCGATGGAGAACATCGGGGGATCAGAACGGTATTCTTTGGTTCCGTTATATGAAAAACTGATGGCGCCACCTGAACAAGAAGCACCGAACTTTGATACGATCAATCCGTCCGTTTTCCAACACTTTGAGCGAGAACTGGGGATGATGTCACCGTTTCAGATGGAGCAAATCATCCAGTGGTTGACGATTGAGAACATTGCGGAAGAACTTGTTCTCGCGGCCTTGCGGGAAGCGGTCTATCATAACGTCCGGAAGATGACGTATATCAATCAAATTCTGCGGACATGGGAACGCGAAGGGATTAAAACACTGGAAGACTTAGCGACGAGAGGGAGCTGACGGGGATGTTACGCAAAGCAGAGATTGAACGAATTGAATCGACCCTGGAGGAGATGTTTCCGGAAGCTTTCTGCGAACTGGTTCATCAAAATCCGTTTGAGCTTGTCGTTGCGGTTGCCTTAAGTGCACAGGCGACAGACGTCTTAGTCAACAAAGTGACACCGGATTTGTTTGCTGCATTTCCGACACCTGATCGATTAGCCGTTGCACCGGTCGAAGAAATTGAAGCAAAAATCAAGCGGCTTGGTTTGTATCGCAATAAAGCGAAAAACATCAAAGCATTAGCCGGACAGCTGCTTGCATTACACGATGGTGAAGTACCGACCGACCGGGCAGGTCTTGAAGCGCTGCCGGGCGTTGGACGGAAAACAGCGAACGTCGTGTTGTCTGTTGCGTTTGACGTACCGGCGTTCGCCGTCGATACACATGTCGAACGGGTCTCGAAACGGCTGGGCATCTGCCGTTGGAAGGACAACGTCACACAAGTCGAACAGACATTGATGAAACGGTTTAAACGGGAAAGATGGTCGAAATTACACCACCAATTTATTTTTTTCGGCCGCTATCACTGTAAAGCACAACGTCCGAATTGCCTCGAGTGTCCCTTGCTCGACATGTGCCGCGATGGGAAAAAACGGACAAAAGGACTGGTTCCACCTCTTGAGAGCGAATAAGCAAAAGCGTCCCGGCATTCACTGCGGGACGCTTTTTTATGTGTCGATTATCCGTTCCATGGCGTATCGGACCACTCACGCCGTTTTTTCGTAATCGGGACTTTTTTGAAACCCCAGTTCCGGAAGTCTTGATCTGGACTGTCCCGACGAATGTAAATCTTATTTTTAATCGCTTTAAAAATCCGGTTTTCGTCCCCGTAATGGACAAACCGTGGTTTTACCTCAATGACTCCACGACGGACGCGGGAGAGGGGGAGGCAGACAAGGTCGGCAATCTCAAGACCGGATTGGTAGAGATCGCTGTCTTTTTCAGCAAAAATGAAGCCTTTGATTTTTTGGCGGCTCTTCTCAACGTCGAGATGCACCGTACCAGAGTTGAAAATATCGAAAAATGCTTTTTGAATCAGCAGGTTTTGATAATCATCCCGACTTTCAAGGACGACCCGGGCACTTGTCGCTTCCGTTTCTTCTAAGAACGCATAAAATGATTTCATCAGATGGGCAAAAGCGACGACGTAAGGATCTTTTGGCGTTGAGTAAAATTCTTGCAACTTTTGTTTATCAACTTCGACGCTGACGATCGTACAGTCGATATCGACCAAGAAATCCGGCAAGGCGACCCAGAAATGGCGCAACATGTCGATCGTAATACCATCTTCTTTTCCATAAGGATGCTCGGCTTTTAAAATTTCTTTGAGATGAAGCGGGATGTGCGGATCTTCAAATACCGACGACTTGAATTCCATCAATCGTTTACGTAACGGACTCGGTTCCCCCGTTTCATCCGAATCGATGGCATACTTGTATTCCATTAAAACACCCGTCAGATTAAACTGTGTGTTCCCTTTTGGCGTTCCAGTCTCGTCGACGAACATGACGTACTTTTTTGCCGTTGGATTTGTAGCCCTAGGAAATCCTTTGACATCAACGTTTTTCACGTTTTTCGGTTCTCTTTTGTTCAATAGAATCTCCTCCAATTGCACATTTATTGCACACTTTTATTGAAAACGAGCACATCGGCTGCCTCTTTATGCAACTTTACACTGACATGGCTATATAAATCCATGGTTATCGCATAACTTGCATGACCTAATCTTTCCTGGACGACTTTCGGGTGCACGCCTTGTTCGAGCAACAGGGTAGCATGCGTATGGCGTAGATCGTGAATTCGGATCCGTGGTACGCCGGCGAGCTCCGACAGCCAATTGAACGCACGGTGGACAATGCTGGTACTTAGGGTACCACCAAGCGTGTTCAGACAGACATAATCACTGTCATTCCGGTAGCCTTGACTGAGTTGATGCGCAGATTGGAGTCGCTTCATACTTTTCAAGTAGTCCATAGCGGTCTCGTTCAACACGATGAGGCGAGAACGGCCGTTTTTAGGGGCTTTCTCGTTTTCGAAGGCTGAGCGGTTATGGTCCGCAATGGAGCGCTTGACGAGGATCGTCTGTTGCTCAAAATCGATATCAGACCAACGCAAGGTAATGACTTCACCGATGCGCATCCCGGTATGCAAGATCAGGATGATAGGAAGGGCACGCAGTTCCTTTTCATGCGTCTGGATGAATAATTCACATTCTTGTTTCGACCAGACCGTGTGGTTCTTGACGGCCCGACGTCGGTCCTGAGCAAGTCCGTTACTCGGATCTTCCCGCAGGTACTCCATCTCGACCGCATAACGGAAGAAGGCACGAACTTGCTGCATCATCGTATTGTAGCTGTTCGCATTCCATTCCCGCAGCTCGGCATACTTCGTCAAGACATCTGATAGATGATGCGTCCGGACGTTCTCGAGCTTCATCTTCCCCAGTTCGATTTCTAACAGGGCTGATATCTTTCGGCGGTTGTAAAGCGTCGCTTTCGCGAGCTGCGGAGCACGACGTTCGTAATAGACCGCAATCAGATCTGCTACCGTCATCTGAGACTTTTGCCGCTTGATGGACCCGTCCTCGCGTTCCTTGAGTAAGTTGGCCATCCAATACTCCAGTTCCCGTTTCGTATCCGCTCTTTTATACTTCTGGATCCGCTTTCCTCGTTCATCGAATCCAAGACTGATCCTGGCTTCCCATTTACCGGTAGTGGGGTTCTTTTTTATATTCGTCATATAGCTTCCCCTTCCTGCATGACTAAACAGTGTTTTCATCTCTCATCTTACCAAATAATTCGAGATTATCAGATATTTTATACAAGAACAGATACGAAGTGACGATAAAGGGTATATACATTTTATTCCTCTGTATTAGTAAAATGTCACATTTTTTTTATTGTGAAATGTACTAAAACTTTTCGATGAATGATATGATTATGGTGTTGCAAGCATACTTTTATGTATGTTAAAAGGGGGTTATATCTATGTACCAAGTCGAAACTGTGGCTGATTTTTTCTTAAGTAAAGCCGCGATGACACCTAAGAAACTTCAAAAACTTTTATACTATGCGTATTCCTGGCATCTAGTCATCATGAACGAGGATCGCGATGATTTGTCGGAGCGGTTGTTTAAAAACCAAATCCAAGCATGGGTTCACGGACCTGTCGTCCCTGAAATTTACAGTAAGTATAAAGATCGTGGTCGTAACAATATCGATCAAAATGAAACATTTAAAGCCAAGGATGAATTCGACAATGATACATTGGACGTTCTCGAGCAGGTCTGGGAAGTGTATGGTGATTTCAATGGAAATGAACTTGAATCCATTTCTCATCAAGAAGAACCTTGGATTGAAGGACGTGGAGATTGTGGCCCGATTGATATTTGCCGTACAGTTATCAAAGACGAAACCATTTTCGAGACATATGGCGCTCGATTAGAAGGCTAACAGGTATGGCTAAAAGAAAAATTCCTAAACAGTCTTTTAGTGAACCAAAACGCACCGTTCAATCAGATGTCAAACCGTCAGATGCCGATGCCCCTAAATTCATTCTTTCAAATGATAAGTGGATGGATGGCGTCCGAGTTGATCATGAAATGACAACGTGCTTGAAAGATCAAGAGCAGTTCGCCAATAAATCAGCTAACATCATGACGAAATTATTGCCGAAGATGATGCAGGATTGGAGAACGATTTTCAAAAATCCTAATGGACAAAATAAACACTGTCACGAGTTAGAAGGTAAAGCCCTTGAACGCGCGAAAAAAGTGATCGCAGCAATCTATGGTGATCGAGTTGATTATGATTCAGAACATCTTCAAAGGATTTGGCAATTTGGATTTGGTCAAGGTGTAAGATTGGTATGTGGAATCACTGATAGTACAGATGTGTTTCCTCTATTTGTAGACTATCATCATTTGATCAGTCCAGATAAGAACTTCAATCAACAGGATTTCATGCGGTATCGTTATTGTCCAAGACGTCAATCAGAGCATGAGATGGAGTATGAAGAAGTCGCCGTTGCTGAATTATCACCTGAGATTATATCGTTCCAACAAGAAGAACTGTTTGATGCAATTACAGATATGTGTGATTCTTGTTCGGATAAGCTTGGAAAGATAATTAAATGATATTAAAGACGTTACTTTTGTAGCGTCTTTTTTGTACAAAAAAAGCACCGGAGAGGGTGCTTAAATATTAATAAATTTCAAAGTTATTCATACCTAAATCATGAATAACACTTATTAAATAATTACAATCTGCTTGTAGCATCTGTCCTCTACTGGAGCGGGCAGCTAAGTTTCTAACTTTGTATAATATATGTAAAACAAGAGCGCTTGTTTGTATTTTATAAATAAATATGTAAAAAAAAGTATTTTTCATCGGATTTCTATTAACTTTTTGTCATGATAAGCCGATGGGGGATTGATATGTAAAAAAGGTGGGGAATAATATGAAATATATAAACGAAGAGTCAATGCCCGAAAAATGTCCTCCAGCGACTGCTAAAAGTGAAGATGTTGAGAATGTATTTAGATTTTTAGAAGAAGCAGAGCCTCAAGAATTAGACTTTGATAACCACTTAAAAAGAAATTTATTTTATACAAAAGACCGATTATGTGAAGCGATAGCTTTATCATTTTTCACTACTGACAAAAAAGTAGCAGAAATGAGAATTAGGTTTCCAGAAAAATTCGAATCTGCGACAATATTAAAAGGAAATATACGCGAAAATGCGGGAGTACATAAAACTAAAAGGCAACATTTAAATTTATGGGTATTCCATGGAGTAAAAATGTTTGAAGAATTTACAAGAAAAGAGGAAGTGGGGAGATGATAAAAAACTATAGAGAATTTAAAGACTTAAATCCTATAATAATTTTCGAGTATTATGATTTTCCAATGTTTTATGTGGCAGAGTCTTCTAAAAGTGAATTGTATATGCATCACTATGTAAATGAAGTTAAGAGTGGTGTAGATAAATGGTTGGTAGCAAGAATCACAAAAAAAGAATATCGAAAATTAGTTAATCAACAAACGGGCGTTTTAGAGTTTTTAAATAAGCTTAGAACTAACGAACGACTATATCATCTATGCTTTGATATACACGAAGAAAATTTAGAAAAAGAATTGATTACAGAACTGATTACAAAAGCGAACTTTAATCCAAAATCTTTTCCTGGAGAAAATTATTTTGTGGATTATGATTACCTTGAGGATCAACCAATCGAAAAAGTAACCGAAAAAGTGATCAATTTAAAATCTTTTAAATTGGTTCTGAAAGATCGTACGAACAAACATGACATTGAACTAAATTATTTTAACAATGTAATGAAAAAATTTCAAAATTCTTTAGATAGCTTAGCGACGCATAATATCAATAAGTTGATTGACCAAAAAAATGATCAATCGATTCATCTGAACTTACTTGCGCTTGAAGCTTCTTCGTTTGGAGTCACTATGATGATTGATCCCAACAACATAGACATATTCAATACTTCTGAAGAAGCAGTTCTTGATTTTATGCATTTAATTGATGACGTTTCGAATGGAACAACTCAGGATATTAATGATCAAATATATATTGACGAGTCATACTCTGTTGAGACGGTAAAACACGTTAAGACTTTCTTAAAAACGATATCAGATAAAAAGTACTCATTCATAGTCGAAGCTAAAGATGAGCAGAACAAAGTGTTCAAAGACGTTTCGTTTAGAGAAGATGCGTATCAAAATATTGAGATCTTGGATAAAATTTTGGAAGAACAAAGTAGCGAAGTGACTGAAACGTTTTCTATTAGTGGAAATTTAACGATGGTAAGCATGCAACGGAACATTTTTAGAATTGAAGACGTTAAATCTGATGACAAAGAAATTATAGTAGAACCTACTATTACAGGTAAGATTTCCAAAGAAGTCATAAAAAGAATAAATGATAGTAATTTGAAATTTTATGTTCCAAGTAAAATTTCCGCAACAATAGAAAGAAAGACAATTACTGATTACGTTAAAGATGAACACTCAAATAAAAGTACATTAATTGAATACGAACAGACTGAAGAGATTGCTCAAGATATTAGTGTATTAAAAAATTAATTGTAATATAAAAAGACTTGGAGAATTAGAGTAAATCTAATCAAGCGAGTCTTTTTTTCTACAAGTGATGGTTACTATTTCATGAAACTACAAATATCAAAGTTAACATGCACATCGTTAAATTAATTTATACTAAATGTGTAGCGTGAACTTAATTGGACTATATAAAAAAGAGGTGAAGAACATGGGAAGAAAACACCGTAGAGAGAAGATTCCTGCTCCCCTAAGAAGACAAATTAGAACTGAAGCTGGCTTTGGTTGTGTTTTTTGTGGAATGCCAATTATCGAATACCATCATATTATTCCTCATGCTATTGTACAGAAACATGAAGCTGAAAATTTGGTGGCTTTATGTGGAAATCATCATAATAGTTTTCATAACAAATTGATACCTGAAGAAGAAGTTTATTATCGAAAAAAAAATCCATTTAACCTGTCTCAAGATGAGATTAAGGGAAATTTTTGGTTGGGGAGTTATGAATCGCTCAAATTAGAATTAGGTTCTTGTACGTTCATTGATACACCCAAAATTTTCGTCGTGAATGACTTCCCTTTGATTGAAATTAAAAAAGACGAATTTGGAAGACCCTTGTTGAACGTTAAATTTTTTGATGAAAAAGATGTGCTAATAGCAGAAATTGTTGATAACGAATGGATTGTAAAAAGGAAGACGGATAAGGTTTGGGATTTGCAGTGGAGCCAAGGAGAGTTAAAAATCAATTCAGCTTCAAGAAAAATTCACCTGACTTTTGTAGTGGACGCAATTAAAAATACAGTCGAACTCAAAGCGGATCTGTATTATAAAAACGTTCTAATTAAAATGGGTTATCGGATTAGGGAGTTGAAAGAGTGTTAAAACTCTCCCGACTCCATAATCCGAACCAAAGTTGAAATGTCTGCTCCAAGCGGTACTTCGACAGGTACATCAGCTAAATAATCAGGGACATTCCATGAGCCGTAATTGCCAAGTGCATGACCGAATACACCACTCATATCGGAACGCTTCGAGTAACGTGTTTTGTGCTCCTTTCTGAATCCTTCTGTAAAGAGTATTTTCGCTCTCAAGGCTTCAAAGGAATAACCACGACCCATACGATTCACTTGGCGTATAAGGCTATTCAGACCTTCCGTATATGCGTTTGTGAGTTTAGGGCTATCAAAGTATGCGAAGAACTCTTCCTCCCAGTTCTCGGAGGCTGTGAGTATCTCCTGGAAGTGTGGTTTGAGTTCTTTTGGTATCTTCTGTTTCCAAGAATGGAATCTGTGATAGGCTTCGACTCGCTTGTCCAAGTCCCAGATGTCGAATAGCTCTTCTTTCAGCTCATAGGCTTCTGCTAACATCGGGAAGTTCATGGTCCACGTCTCCAACAAGAAGATGTCTTGCGGTGTCAGGTCACGCTTACGGGACAAGAGCACCCATCTATCACGCATGAGCTGTCTACGCTGTTTGGTTGGCAAGTCCTTTTTGTGGCTACGTCTAAACTTCTCAAGAGCCTCGTTCGCCTTTTTGACAACGTGAAACTTGTCGATGACGATAGTTGCCTGTGGAAGCACTTGATTAACTGCTGTGCGGTATGGATTCCACATATCAATTGTGACGTACTCGATACGCTCTCTATCAGGCAGAGAAGCCAAATAAGGAGTAACCGTACCCAACTCACGATTACGCAATATATCTACGACTGTGCGGTGTTTGATGTTCGTGACGACAAAGCGAGGCTTCTTGAGAATATGAATCTCATCCAAGCCTAACCATTTCGGAGTCTCGAATTGCGTCTCAGCTTCAAGCTCCGTCACATAGTCCCTGAAGATGTTACGAACGGTCTTCTCATCAATGCCGATTTCTTCAGCGATACTGGTGAACGTGCGTTTGAGCGATGCGTTCCGAATGTAATGTACAAGTCGAGAGGTCATGAAGCGTACATCGTCCATGTCGGGTAACTCTTCCCAAAACGTGTAATTGCACTGCTTACAGCGGTATCTTCTGCGGTCAACGGTGATGCCGACACGCTTATTGTGCATGGTGGTGTCCATGTAGAGTTGTTTCTTCCGCCCGTAATTATAGAAGTCGGGATAACAGCCCATAGGACAAGCAGGTGGAGACGAGATCGTCTCCACCAGGTAATTGTAATTCGATTCATCTTCTTGCCAGTCCTTGATTCGATACATTGTCAGGTTTAAGTGATTGTTCATGTAGTTCATTGCCCTTCTTGTTTGAGTAGTTCAGCTATCTTACGCTTACCAGCCTCGTTGTACTGGAAGGAGCTGACTTGTTTATCGGAGTGACGGGACTTATCCAGCACCCAAATTCCGTATTCTTCGGTCTTGATGTCGTATTTGTTGGCAAGACGACCCACCTTGTTTGCTGAAACGCCCAATGATGCCCCAATTTCGCCCGCTGTGTATGTTTTGGTTATCTGTGGCTTCGGAAGCATCGGAGCGTCTGAAATCAGCTCTGTAGCGTTCCCTATGAGCACTTGGACTTGTTCCTTCGGCAGAATGTCCTTGAACTTGTCTGCGACACTCACGAGCAGGCGTGCCTGACGTGTCTTAGCGTTGCGAAGGCGGGCTTCGGTCTCCATTCTGCGGTTGTTGTCAATATCAGTCGGTACCACTTTGGTATCTACTGAAGGAATGATTTGCGATTCTCCTTTGCGAAGGCTTTCCAGTACGTCATATACAAAGTCGAAGAACGCATCCGCTTTCGCTTGTTTACTCCATCGGCAGATTTCATAAATGCCTTTAGCTGAGTAAACTACTGTGCTGTACTGTTTGTTGTCAGTACCCCTCAGTTTGAGGGTAACTGAAAATCTATCTAATCTATCACTGTGTTTTGCGTGAAGGTTATCAATAGCCTTTTGTGGATTGGCATATTCAAGTGCTTCACCGATTTGTTTTCGTGTCATATAGACTTCGTTGTTGTCACCATAGAAGTCACACTGCATCGAACCGAAAGGGGCTGATTTTACGAGTGCAAGGTTACTCATTGTTTTCCCTCCTTGAACATGCCAGTCTGTGCCATCATCTCTGGATAAGCAGACCATTCAGCGGTCGCAATCCCGAAGATTTTTTGCGAAATCTCGACCGAAGCGTTCAATAACGTTTCACACTGTTCAGCAGTCGGGACTGGTGCACGATACAACACTTTGCAGTTTTCAAGGACAGTACCATCAGTCAATACAATCTTCTCAATGAAGCCTAAGTTCATGTCTAAACGAATCAAATCTACTTTCGACATATTAATTCCTCCTGTTATACCCTTGCCGATAGGAGGACATCCCTTGTATAATAAAGGAGCAACCTCTTCGGAGGGTTGTTGATTTTTAGGGAAGTCGAATCTCTTAGCGGGGGTCATCGGCTTCCTTTTTTGCGTTTACTTGGACTTTTCCAAGTCCTTTTGAATGAGTGACACAACGTAATCTTTCAGTGAAACTCCCTCTTGAGCAATCTTAATTTTGATTGCTTTATGAAGGTCTTCTGAAATTCTTACTGTGATTGTCTTTTCACTAATATTAACCACCTCCTTGTTAATATTTGTAGTATATACTGCAATACTGCAATTAGTCAACAGGTAAGTTGATATTCTTTTCCAAATACAAAAAGACTACCAGCAATGGCAGTCTTCAACTCAATAATCCGTTTTTGATAGTAGTGAACAGATTCATATTTATTTTAGTTTTCAACCGTATAATCCGAATACCCATTAAAATCAATGCTCAATCAATTGAGGCTACAATAAAAGGCCGAGATGCTATTAAAAATAAGGATCAATTGGCGGTCTTTAAAGGAATAACTGTCGAAAGCTGTGGAGCTGGAATTGGTATACAAGTTTAGTAATTTTACTTTTATAGACGTTGCCGGCAGCAACGTCTATTTTTATTTATGAATTGAGTTATTATTTCGTCGGAATCTCGACAGTATATTGTTCAGCCAAAGGTTCAAAGTTTGCGTCACTTGGACCTTCTACGATGTACTTGATCTGCGTAATCTCTTTTGGTTCTGACTCAGCCAAGAAGACGACCTCGCCTGATTTCTTAACTTTTCCGATGAAATCACCACCGACTTGGTCAACGAACATCAGTTCAGATTCAATCTGTTCACCTGTGTTCGTCGTCAATGTCGCTTGATCGGGATAGAAACTGACCGTGTCGTCGCTCGTATTCTCGACGTCCACACCTAAGACGATTAGAGTAACCTCTTCTTTGTCTTCGAACATACCACGTGAAGCCTCATCAATCATCAATCGAGAAGTCTTTACAGTGTTGATTTTAAAGTTCATTGGTCCGAGTTTCGTTGTTATGCCCAAATCGTCCTTCTTGTACTGGATTTTCTCCATGCCGAAGTCCGATTTCTCGGTATTCGGATCAGTCGCTTCCTCTTTCTTCTCAGGCTCTTTAGCTGCAGTTTCCTGAGTTTCCTCTCCTTTGACTTCTGTCGTTTTTTCTTCACTGGTATCAGTAGTAGTTTCCCCACAACCAGCGAGTAGGAGGGCCGCCGTCAATGATGTGCCAACAATTAGTCGTTTCATTCTAAATTACCTCCTTAAATTTACATCACCTTCATTTTACCAATTTTAAAGGGCATAAAAAAACCCTTCTTTCAAGAAAAAGGGAAGATATACGAACTACCGTCCGACAGGTTTCGACAATTCTAATCCAAGTAAATAAAAAAGTGTTCGACAAAAATCTGTATTAGTCACGTTTCACTATTTTGAAAAACAGATTTCTTAATAGAGAAGGAATGTCATAAATTGTCGAATCGTTGAGATTGTAAAGAACAGGGTGATACTTGAAAATAAGGTTTGCATGAGGCATACTAAAAATATTAATAGGAACGTTAGTTCGTAATAGGAGGGCGCTAAGGTTGATCGAACGGCAATTAAAAGAGATGACGTTAGTAATGCATGGTACTCGAACAGAAGTGACCGCATTTTGGAACGAAGAACAAAATAAGTACTTGGTGTTCCCGAATAAAGATATTGAAGAGATAATTAATTTAAAAAAATATGCAAAAAAGCCCCAGCAATCATCGTGATGTTGGGGTTATTTTTCTTCGATTTTCGCTAACTTGTATTGTTCATCCATATACTTAATTACATTCTCTAAACGTTCTTGGGGAAGTTCTTTTAATTTTTCCTCACTAAAAAACGAACCGATAAACTCGTATTTTTTTAAAGCTTCTCTCAAATATTCATCGTGCGTTGATTGTGGGTCTTCGACAAGACCGAGTAAATAATCAGTAGACACGTTAAAAAGTTCAGCCATCATGATTATCATTTCTGGGTCGGGTTGCTTTTTCCCATTTTCAATACGAGACATCGTGCTTGTATTTGTTTTTAAGAGTCGAGCCATCTCATCTTGTTGTATTCCGCGTTTTATTCTGCATTCTTTAAGTCGCTCACTCCGGAATCGTTTTTCCATCATCATCAACTCCATATCATCCCCACCTTAAAGTTTATACTTTTTCTAAAACAGAAAAAATAAAATTGCTGAAATAGCAACAATAGTTCTTTACAATTGCTGAAATAGCAATTATAGTTAAGTTGTAGACATGCTAAAACAGAAAGGAGAGACGATGATGACGATTTCGGAGCAACCCAGAATTGACCCATCTTTGCTGAAAAAAGCAAGGGAAGAAAAAAAGATGATGCTAAGAGAAGTTTCTAAAAAACTTGGATTTAAAAGCGAATCTATGCTTTCAAAACGAGAAAATGGAATCTATAAATTTTCCATAGAAGAGTTATTTTTCTTAGCGAAATTATATGATCAACCGATCGAAAATTTTTTTATGGATGACTTGCTAAAATAGCAATAAAAGGTTGTTTATTACTACTACCCGATTTCTAAAACTGAAAATCCTATCAGGAGGTCATTGTACATGAATCAACTTACAAAAGTTTTTAAAGGCAGCGAAATTCGAATGATCGGAAACAACACTGCACCATTATTCGTTGCTTCGGATGTTGCGAAAGCACTTGGATATAAAGAACCGCATAAGGCAGTTGGTCGTCACTGCAAGGGTGGGACGAAACATCCCGTCCTTACAAACGGTGGTACACAGGACATGATCGTCATCCGCGAACCCGATGTCTATCGACTCGTCACCAATTCAAAATTACCTGCAGCACAAGCATTCGAAAACTGGGTTATGGAAGACGTGCTTCCATCAATTCGCAATACCGGATCATATGAGGTGCCGAAGAACGTTCCATTCGCTCAACTGTTTCAAGCGACCGCACAACTGCTCGAGAAACAAGACGAGACAGAGGCAGCCATTACGACACTGAATGACAAAATCGATCAACGCATGACACTGGATTACGGTCAACAACTCGTCATCGAAAGTGCGAAGAAATCACGTGCTGAAGCTTTGTGGGATGAGATTTCACAGTTCAACTCCGAACTGTACGATTCAAAGCGCAAACTATATGGTCGCTTCGGTAGTGACATCAAGCGAGCATTCGCCGTCGCGTCATACCGGGATATCAAACAAAGTCAGTTCGAAGAGGCACTTGCCTACGTCAAGTCATGGCGGCCATCGCTCGTCTAAATCGTGAGGAGGTAAGACATGTTGTTCAACGAGGAAGAATTCAAGCGCATGATCGCTGAAGGAATCGCGGATTCACTCGCAGAGATTGCCAAAAAACGTGAATATCTCACGGTACCGGAAGTCTGCGAGGAACTACGCTGCAGTCGGAGCATGATCGACAAACAAATTCGTGAGAACGGACTGCCGATCACACGCGTCGATGGAAGAGTCATCGTCCGACGGGAGCATTTATACGACTGGCTCGACAAACGAGTCGAAAGCAATAACTGGGACCAAACAATCGAAGGAGTGAAACGACATGCCACTTTATAAAAATCTTGATGTCTTAGCCAATAAACTCGTGGATCGGTTCCACGAAAACCCAACGCTGCAACCGTTGATCAACGTTGAGGACGTCGTCTCAAGCATCCTCGTCGATGTGACACGAGAGATGGTGGAAGAATCGGAACAAGACGCTTTGGTCCAGTTCAAACGGATGGTCAAAGAAGATCCGATCGTTGTGATCGACGCCGTCAACAAGAAACATGTTCTGCATCTCATGGAAGACACGTTCGACATGCACCTGCTTCGAATGGACCCGATCCACCTGAAATGAATGCATTTGTCATTTATGGAATCGCACTATTGGCTTTTTCCATCGCATTTGGTGGCTGGTGGTGGGATGAACGGAAGAGTCGCAAGGAAAGGAGGTGAATTTTATGTCACCGGAAGCATTTGTCATGATGATGACCGTTTGGGTCGCATCGTTGTTCGTGGTCGTACCGCTCTTCATCATCGAAGGACGGGAAGAACGCGAAGTGGAACGGAAACAAGCAGGCATGAAAAAATGCCATCACTCTGAAGAGCGATGACACACTTAGACGTAGGAATTTAAGTGTATCACGCCTTCGACGAAGGAGGAAGACCATGCGTACGAAAGACCGACTGATCCGACTGAAACAACTGCTTTCGCTCCAACAGGAAACGAATACGGATCAAGCTTTACAGGAAGAACTGGAAAACATCGATTATACGTCCGCTGTGATTCGGAAACGTCTGGACGACCTGGAATATGTCTTAGGTGACTACTCACCCTATCAGGCGATGCTGGACGTCATCCGGCACGATCTCAGACGAATCGAACGGTCATCTACTCACATCAAGACTTTACATCATATGCCGGAAACGGAACGACCGGATCCACAACTCGTTCGTCGAGTGGAACACATCATCGTACCGAACAACTGATTTAGAAAGACTGGGGTGATTTACATGTCCATCATGCGAATTCAGAAGAAAGACAATTATGTCGTCATTGATAAGACGCTCTTGAACAACCGGGAATTGAGTTGGAAAGCGAAAGGGCTGCATAGCTACCTGATGTCCTTGCCGGACGACTGGAAAGTCCAAGAGGCGGATCTCGTCAAACGGTCAAAGGACGGAAAGGAAAGTACACGATCGGCCATCAAGGAGTTGATTGAAGCCGGATATATCAAACGGATTAGCATTCGGGAGAAAGGCAAAATCAAGTCGTGGGAGTTCGTCGTGTATGAATTACCGACTTTCGACGTCGAAGTTGCGGACGAACCGAAACCGAATGAGGTTCCGAATGAGTCGAAGCCAAACGAACCACAATCGGAAAACCCGAAAGTGGCTCAACCAGATTCGGGTTTTCCAGATGTGGAAAAACCAGATGTGGGAAAACCAGATCTGGAAAACCCGCCACTACTAAGTAATAAAGGTACTAAAGAACCAAAAGAACTAAAAAAAGAAGTAGTAGTAGACGCGGGCGCGAAGCAGGACGCAACGACAGAACTGATTGAGTTCTACAAGCAAAACATCGAACCACTTGCTCCTCCGTTCACGATCGAGAAAATTCTGGACGACATCGAAAGCTATGGAGTCGAGTTGGTCCGATTCGCGGTCGAGACGGCCATTCTTTCAAACGTCCGAAAGTACGCCTATATCGCCGGCATCCTCACGACATGGGCACAAGCAGGTATCAAGACCATCGAACAAGCTCGTCACCAAGCGAATGAGTTCCGAGAACGACAACGGACTCGAGGTGGTAAACGAACAGGTGGGTTATCGGGCATGAAGGCTCCGGCGTGGCTAGAAGGCGAGAAGCAAAAGCAACAGGAACACGAAGCGAAGCAAAAAGCGGAAGCCGCAGCCACGGTACCAGACGACGAAGAGCTCAACGCCATCTTGCAAGACTTGAAGGGATTGGAGCAGTGATGAAGACTCTTAAACCGGAGGGAACACAAATGGACATCTTCGACGCGATGAAAGGCATCACGATCGGCGTCTTGAAATGGGCAGAACTCGAACTGCCGGACGGCACGATCCGGATGGAACTCGATGCAGACAACAGAAATTTGGTGAAGCGCGTCCGGCATCACGGGGATGACCGTTTCTACAAGGCGGCGTTCCAAGGACTCACTCGATCAGAGTACGAGGCGAACTGGACGGTTGAACCGAATTACCAGTACTAAAAAGTGATCGATGGGCTCTGGATGGAAAGTTGGCAACGAAGTCAAACGAACTGGGGAGGCACGACATGAATAGCATGGGACAGACACAACCGTCGAACGCATCACCTTCGCACAGCAAGACCTACGTGTTCAAGCGGCGAGAACGGGAGCAAGAAACGCTCGTCCTGATCTCGGATCAGATTCGTCGCTTCACGACACGATCCGGACAAATCGTCCATGTCGAGGAGGACGTGAAACCGATCAGCGCTGCGTATTCGATTCTGTCCGATCTTACGGGATGGACGTATGACGGCATGCTGCTCGAAACACACGACGTCATTCTACAACTCCGGGCTGAGGGTTTGCTTCAGGACTCGGCGCATGCATCACTTCGGTCACACATGAAAGTCGGTGACGGCCGTTAACTACACCACTGCTGGGCATCAGCAAGAAGGAGCGCAGAATGGAACCACTAATCACGCATAAACTCACCAAAGTGCAACGGGCTGCGGCTGAAACGAAGTTGAGACACTACTTCTCGCTCCCGGCACGCATCTCATCGTTACAACTGCAGTCAGAGACATCGATCACGGCAGGGTATCAAGCAAGCGAGGTCCAGCGTAACAGTCGACCAAGCTCGAACGTCGAGAAGGCGGTCATGGTACTCGATCAAATCCGACTGGCGGAAGCTGAGTATCGCTTACTCGTCGGGATCCGGACGGAACTCGAGGAGATTGCACCGGAACTGATCGACATCTGGGATTTACGGTACCGACCGCGTCTCCGTCATACGGACCTCGTCGTCATGTCGAGTCTCTGCTACGGAAACCGGAACGCGTATTACAAGGCAAAAGACAAGTTGCTCGGCATCATCGCTGACCGCTTCAACCTCTGGAACGACGCGCATGATCATTGACGTCAAAACGTATCTCTGGCGCAAGACGGTCCTCGGTGAATCCAAGGAACGAGCCCGACAGTTAGCCGATCACACCTATCTCTATCCGCAGGAAGGAATGCATGCATCTGACACACGTGACTTACAAGAACCGCGGCAAACGCTTCGAGACGATGCTCGACAACACGAACCGGACGTATGCCTTACAGAAACGAGCCCACTTCCGCAAGACGTTCCCAGAGGTGAAACTCCTACTCGGACCTAAAGGGCAAATCAGGAAACATTGGTTCGAACGATCGGGTGGACTGGACTACATCGGACTCTACGAGAACCGGTTCGTCAGCTTCGATGCCAAATCGACACAGAACAAGACGTCGTTCCCGCCGCAAAACGTCGAGCCACATCAATTCGACGAACTTCGCCGGGTGCAGGACTACGGAGGCATCAGCTTCCTGTTGATCCATTTCGAAGAACACAACGAGACATACTACCTGTCCGCCGATGATGCCTTGGACTGGGCGAATCAGACTGAACGGAAGTCGATTCCCTACGAGTGGTTCAAAAATCACACGAAACGCGTCCTACAAGGTCGTCACGTCCTTTTAGACTACTTAGCCATAGTCGCTTTACGAATCGAGCAGGAACAGATGTTCGAGACGCGAGAAACGACAGGCAGAGTCGAGTGAACGCCGGTCAGTCAGCTACACCATGAAAATCGGACAATCCAATCATGAAACGGGGAGACACACATGATCACAGCAGAAAAGGTGATTCGACGGGGACGGTTATACGTCGAAGACACGTATCTAGAACTTGGGGTAAGCGGTACGGGTGGACAACGCGCCATCTTGGTCGAAGCGATGGCCTTGCTCGACAACGTACTGAAGACAGGTCAGACAGATCAGGAGTATGAACAGGGCTTCATGCATGCCATCACTCGTCTGGAACACGTCCAACAGGACATGCAAGGTATCCGGTTCATGAAAGAGCGGTCCTTCACGAAAGAACTGATCGAGTCGTTGCAACGGATTGCGCAGGATGAAGAGGTGAGCGTATGAAGCCAGCTCGTCATTTCAACGCCTGGACGGTCGAAGAATTGATTTCCCTGTCGCATCTCATCAAGTCAGGTAAGGCAGCGGACGGAGCATTGTTCCAGCATGCCGATCAGTATGACCGAACGCACAGCAGCGTCAAGTCGATGAGTCACAAATTACACAAGACCGGCACATGGCAACACTGGATCAAATGTGCGGCACAGCGGGATAAACGGATGGCAACGGGCAACCCGTCGTCCTGATATTTCGACTACCGTATGTCAATCCTTCACAGGAAAGGATACCACTCATGAAGATGTCAAAAGACCCACAACTGGAACACATCATGGCGAGTACACAAACGATGACGACAACGGCCGTCGCTCGGGAATACGGGATGACTGCTCGGAAATTGAATCAGTTACTCGAGTCGGCCGGCGTCCAACGCAAGGTCAACAAAAATTGGGAACTGTGTACCGCGCATCAAAAACGAGGGCTTGTCACGATCAACGAGTATCCCTTCATGCATAAAGGTGGTCAGCTCGATGCAGCCATCACGATGAAATGGACACAGATCGGGCGTCTCCTGATCCATGACATCATCCACAATCACTCAAACTAATCGGAGGTAATCACATGTCACAACCTAAAATCAACCTGAATGAGTTCGCAAACGGCGCACTCGCTGAACGTGTCAACATCGCCATGAACGAGGTCTATGCGAACATCGCGGACCAAAACACGGATCCAACGAAGAAACGGAAGGTCGTCATCACGATGGTGTTATCGGCAGATGAGGAACGGGACCTCGCAATGGTCGACATCGAAGTCAAGACGACGTTGACACCAGCCCGGACGGTCGGCTCGAAGATCATCATCGATAAGAATGCTGCTGGTCAGGTCGTTGGCCAAGAACTGAAGTCGGGTTCGCCGGGACAGATGATGATCTCGCAAGACGGAGAAATCGTCAGTGACGTCGGGATACCGATTGATGTAGTCGAACAGGCGAAGTATGAAGTGCCGGAAGTTGAAGTGGTCCAAGACGGAAACGTCATCGATTTCCGCGCGACATCACCGTCAGCAGCACAGCGGTAATACCTGCAGTAATGATTTGTTCGACAGATTCATCAGATAGACCAGTTACACGTGATACACCAAAATCCAACACACAAAGGGAGATACTCACATGTCATTACTCAAAGACGCTTTCAACTGGATCAAGGAACACGGTGAATTTCAAACAACGGAGGTACACGGTCGCACGGTTTCTGACCGTGACCTCCATGCCATTACAGCACCAACGGCAAATCCGTTAAAGGTCCACACGTTGACGGCACTCGTCGAGTACGTCAAAAGCGAGTTCGATACGAGTGAAGGTCTACTAATCCACATCAAGGACCCAGAGACGGTCACGATCATGAATAAACTCAACAGTGACATGAACCGCAGCCACTTCATCCAAGCCCATGCCTACGTCCCAACCTTCCGATTCGATTCGTATTACGACACGGAAGACATCAACATCAAGTTGCAGTCCGTCTTCGTCCCGAACCGCGATCAGGAAATCATCCTGAAAATCGTCGGCACGATGAAAGAAGATAATGTCCGGACAATCGGAGACGATGGTATCTCGCAAGCGGTCACGGTGAAAACAGGTGTCGCGACTGTCGGGGATGCGAAAGTCATCAATCCCGTCACGCTTGCTCCATACCGGACGTTTACAGAGGTTGCACAACCAGAAAGCAAGTTCGTCCTCCGGATGCAGTCCGGTCCGAAAGTCGCCTTGTTCGAGGCAGACGGTGGAGCATGGAAGAACGAAGCCATCAAAAACATCGAACAGTACCTTACAGAAGAATTGAGTGACGCAATCGACGCAGAGAAAATCACGATCATCGCCTAAAACAATCAACCAACCGAACAGGCCAGGCGCACGTCCTGGCTGTTCTTTACTCAACGTTTAGAAAGTGGGATTTAATCATGCAGTTAGACCAATGGCTTCTCATCATCACCGCATCGTTCATATTGCTTTTATTCATGATCGATGTCGCCAAAGAATTGATCAATAAGAAAAAACAGAGGAAAGCGAAGCAATATGCAGCAAACAATCGTGCCTTCGAGGAGACATTCACACGACTCCGGGAAGAGACGGAAACAAAACGAGCTGAAATCAAGCAAACGTTCCGGGCACAACCACCGATCACAACACGAACGACATCCACGAAAGAGACACTCTACTATCCGTTACTTCAGACGGAAGACTACACCACAAACCACTCACAGGGGGAGCAGGGCGATGGGTCATACTCAGCTGATTGATAAGATGTCGCACAACACAGCCATCCGGCGTTTAAACAACCGGACAGAACCGGCAATACCTGAAGAAATGAAACGGTATTTCCACCATCCCTACGGAATGGCCTACTACATCGACGGAAAATGGGTACCGTGTCCTGGATACGGCGAATCGTCTGCCATCCCGGTTTCGATCAAAGCACGACCGCGGAAATCGACGTCTGCAGAATGGCGTCCGAAGAAACCGACGCCGCCGGTCATTCAACCGAGAGTAATCTGTCCACCACGCGAGGAACTGGATCGATTGATCGAAAAGAAGGGGATGTCACTCGCTGCAATCAGTCGCCTTAAAAAGTGTAGCGTGACGACCGTTCATAATTGGTTCAAACAACACAAACTCGAAACCCCGGCAGAACGAAAAAAAATAGCGAAGGAGAAACAATCATGATTCTGACACTCAA
Organism: Exiguobacterium sp. s192; assembly: GCF_018618795.1. NCBI lineage: Bacteria > Bacillati > Bacillota > Bacilli > Caryophanales > Exiguobacterium > Exiguobacterium sp. s192. The sequence continues at coordinate 492,352 of NZ_JACSMS010000001.1, forward strand.
TACATGGCTTCTGCTGTGCGAGAAACAAGCGCAGTTTGACCGACATGTACTCGATCAATACAAACTGACCGGTGTACCCATTTGGGAACGGACAACCGCGTATCGTGTCGAGGCAGCGGAATGCATCAACGAACTGAAAGGGGCATGGAAATGGTGGACCGTCAAAGAGCCGCAGCGGAAACAGTTTGTCGAAGAATTGGCCGATGCCTTGAAGTTCATCGCCGGCATTGCCTCGATTGATCTCGTGAGTGGTGGCCCCATCGGATATCACGCCATGATCCATCGCGCCTATACGCATCACAGTCGCAAGAATGATGAAATGAAACGGTTATGTCACGCTGCAGTCGATGCCTCTACAATCCGCCGGTCATTCGGTGCCCTGTTGATGATTGCAGAACACCTCAACGTGTCAGAATTGGAGATTGTCGAAGCATTCGACGCCAAGACAGAAACGAATCTCGAACGCATCCTGACGAACTACTGACATGTGGGTCCGCATCTATTACGAAAAAGGTGGCGCAAAAGAGACATGCGTCACCTGGGCGGCCAATAAAGCATAATGCGAAAAGCTTGCTGAGGACTTGGGTGGCGTCTTGTTGCAGGTGGAGAGTTATCCAGCGGCTAAACAGTAAATTTTATAGGGGGAATGGAATATGTATCGGTACTTTGTTTCTTTTCACGTTAAAGGTAGAGATCGAGTTGGTACATTCAGCGGGTTTGCGCAAGGTGAGTTCCATATGGATAATCCGATCACGGGGGCTGAAGATATAAGAAAAGTAACTGAGTTTTTCGAGGAACAAAATGGCTATCCAACTGGTTCTGTCGTTGTGATTAACTTCGTAAAATTCGAAGAAAGTTAAAATGTTGATCAATCGATAAAAGGATAAAAGTTTGATTTGATATGCGGCTGCATCAAAAGGGTAAAGAGAAACTAACTAATAGAAATGAGGTGAATATAATCATGAATGGTGAAGTTTGGACAATACAAGCTTATGTTCCTGGAGGACAAGATCCAGAAATTGAGAAGAGTCATACGGATGAAAAAACCACAATTGAATCAGCTCGAAAAATGGCCGATGAAAATCCAAATCTACACGTCTATGTCACTTACAACCGTCGTCGAGATGCAGTAGAATGTTCTATGAATAAAGACGGAAATTATGATGATGTCGGTCGTCGATGGTAACTGAAGAAATATCAGAAAAAATTGTAAGACAATATTGATACAAAAACTTTCTTCACCTTTGTTATTTTATCTGGATTAGTAAAGCGCACTCGAGGAAAACCATGCTTTATTGAATAAAATAAATGTAGTCTGTGTGAAAGCGACTTTCAACTTATAACCCTTTATAATATGAATTAGTAGACAAATAAAGGGGTGTTAAGAATGTTCAATGGAGAAATGTTTAAAGAAATGGCAACTAGGTTGCATGAACATAATCAAGAAACGAAACGCATGCTTAATCGGGAAAAGGACTTCTTTGATGCACATAAAATAGAAACTATGAAATTGGCTGAGAAGTTAGGTAAAGAAATGTATGAAAAAGAACAAGAAGAGAAAAGAATGCAAATTAAAACAATAGAATTGTTGAGTGAACAAAATGAATCTTTAAAAAGATTAGTAGAAGACAGTAAGAACGCTGTTGAGCAAAGGAATGCTATTATACACTTCATGGTTGAAGAAATGATAAAAAGTGAGCAACCGAAAGAAATTAAGAGAGATTTTTTGTTGAACTTACTAGTACCAATAGCTACAGTATCGAGTGGAGCTGGCGATTTGATGCAGATGGTTAAAAGTAGTTTGGAATCAATTAATTAATTAAGTCCTATTCAGCATCCTACGGGATGCTTATTTTATATTCCACTTAACAAGTATCATCTATATTGAGTGTCACATAACGAAAGAAGCAAAATGTTAGACCCTCTGAAGTTATCGTTATATGATTACATAAAATTACATATTAGGGGGAATTAGTATGAATGACGGTTCATCAACATCGATGTTGAAATTATTGAGTGCAATTAAAGAAAAGAATAAACAGTACAGAAGAAGAGATATCAATATTCATGCTTTAGGATTTGATAGTTACCAGTTTAATCAAGTGTTCAGAGAAGCCAAATTAAGAGGCTTTGTAGAAGGTGGAAAGTTTCAAGATGTGAAAGGGACTCTATATCACTTTACTGCTGATATGGAGTTGACACCAAAAGGAGAATATTATCTAGAAGCAAATACATAAAAAATATACACGACGTTTTATTTTGTTGAAAATAATTGTGGGGAGATAAATAACTGATACATTTTTAATACTCTTTTGATACAGTGTTGATACGATTCCTTGACGGATTGATGCTATGCTAGTTACGTGGAATGAAGCGGGCGCGGCTAAGGTTGCGTTATTCTGCAACACATCTTACATCATACATGGTCGAACGAAACGCCCTGAAACGGATAGGGCGTTTTTTGGTACCCGTAATTATCCTAGCGAGAGGAGATCCCCGTCTCGGTGTGCAGCTCACCTGTAGTCTTACCCCAGTCCTACTCGTCAACTGCATGCTCGCTCGGATAGCTATGTGTACCAATCCAGTAAGGAGGTGACAGCAATGCAGAAACAATTAGATGATAGACAAGTAACGGATTTCACTGAAGCAATTAAGGTGCTCACTTGTAAGGTGAGTCTGTTTTTTAAGCGGATCAAGCGAGTTGTTGATCAAGCCATCGCATGGCTCTTAGATAAGTTAGGTAAGCGAACACAAGCCATGACTACATCACCGGTGCGACGAACACTCGATGCAAAGGGGAACAAGACATGGGACAAGGCGAGGATGCTACATCCACATGCATCGACGATCGTGATGAAGAAGAGAAGTCGAGCACATCAAGACCAACGCATGATGAAGCGAGCACGTTCGACGCTTAAGTCATGATTGGTTAGTCCATTGCTAATGGCGCATGAGGGGTCAAACACATTCATTCAGGTCTGGCGACCGATCCATCATACACGGACCCGTATCATGCGCCACTAGCAGGGGATTATCCTCTGCTTCGTGTATTCCTACCTCTGGGAAGACGCCTTCGGGCGTCTTTTTGTATGTTGCAAAGCAATCGTGACTGGCGTGGATCCCATTCGTGATTGCTTTGGAACATATAGACAGAAAAAATTTGAACGTGTGAAGTCGAGAGGGGGTGCTTTGGGTCCTCCGACGGTATAAAAAGGGTTACGGGTGCATACGAGCCCGGAAACGTGCTAGTTTCAATCTTAAAAAGGTCGTTTCGCTTTCGCATTTGAAATCTTGGGAAATAATTTTTAGAGAGTGGGTGAACCGTTGGTGCGTAAAGAATCAGACAATCATGCGCCTGTTGTAACGACAGCGCAAATAAGCGAAATTCTCGACGTATCGACGCGTCGAATTCAGCAATTAGCGAAAGAAGGTGTCCTCGTTCGCATTTCGCATGGCTCTTTCGACTTGAAAGCCTCTATCAAATCGTACATCGAATTTCGTGTTTCAAGGGAACAAGAGGACGATGAACTCGATAAAACGACCGAAGAAGCGTTATGGACACGGGCGAGACGGCAGAAAACGGAGCTCGAGCTGCAGATCATGCGCGGTGATTTACATCGGTCAGAGGATGTAAAACGGGTCATGAATGACATGATCGGGGCATTTCGGGCAAGGATTCTGTCAATTCCGTCTAAATTTGCGCCACAGTTGGTCGGAAAGACAGAAATTCCGCCGATTAAAGCGATTTTGAAGAATGCAGTGTTCGAAACACTCGAGGAACTAGCGGAATATGATCCGGTGGCATTTTACGACATGAGTAAGGACAAACTACTCCTCGATGATGACGAGGACACCGAATCGAAGATAGACGACATTGAATCGGATGGAGAGTCGGTGCCTCGTGGCCGCCAAACGAAGAAGTAAGAATACGGAAGCGTTGTTTCGTGACATCATACGTGGCACGCTGCCGCCTCCACCGGACCTTACCGTTTCTGAATGGGCGGACGCCTACCGCAAGCTGTCATCGGAGTCCTCGGCAGAACCCGGACAATGGCGAACAGATCGAGCACCCTATCAACGCGCCATCATGGATGCCGTCAATGATCCAGAACTCGAAAAGATCGTCATCATGTCGAGTGCGCAGGTCGGAAAGACGGAATTGATCCTGAATACACTCGGGTATCATATCGATTTCGACCCAGCACCCATCATGATCATGCAACCGACTGTCGCGCTGGCTCAAAGTTTTTCGAAAGAACGACTGGCACCGATGATTCGGGATACACCGGCGATCAAAAATAAAGTCTCGGACGCAAAGAGTCGGGACAGTGGAAACACGACCCTACAGAAATCGTTCCCAGGTGGTTATGTCGCGATGGTCGGAGCGAACGCCCCGAGTGGATTGGCTTCACGGCCGATTCGGATTTTGCTAGCCGATGAGATTGACCGGTTTCCTGTTTCGGCAGGGACGGAAGGTGATCCGTTATCACTTGCTGAGAAGCGGACGAACAACTTCTATAACCGGAAAAAGATTTTCGTATCGACACCGACCAACAAAGGGACATCACGGATTGAGGTCGAGTATGAACTGAGCACGAAAGAGCGTTGGAATCTGGCATGCCCGTCTTGCGACGCCTTTCAGCCCTTAAAATGGGCACAAATCATCTTTGATTCGCATTCGGCTGCTTGTGAACATTGCGGAGCAGTCCACAATGAATACGAATGGAAGTCCCAACCCGGTAAATGGATCCAAGAAAACCCCGGCGCACGTAGCCGGGGTTTTCATTTGAACGAATTGGTATCCCCGTGGAAGAAGTGGCATGAAATCATTGCTGAATTCCTAGAAGCCAAGAAAAAAGGGCAGGAAGCGATGAAGGTGTGGGTCAATACCTCGCTCGGAGAAACATGGGAGGAAGAGGGCGAAGAAGTCGATGCGGACGGACTGGACGGACGACGTGAGCGTTATGCTGCGGAAGTGCCGGAAGGTGTCAGTATTTTGACGGCAGCCGTCGATACGCAGGATGACCGGTTTGAAATCGAGGTCGTCGGTTGGGGACGTGGCAAAGAATCATGGGGCATCGAGTACCAAGTCATCTATGGCGATTTGAATCAACCGCAGATTTGGAACGATCTCGATGAATACCTCTCACGGACCTGGGCAAAACAAGACGGCCGACGATTCGGAATCAGTTGCACCTGCATGGACTCCGGTGGTCACTTCACACAAGAGGTCTATCGCTTCACGAAAGCTCGTGAAACCCGTCGGATCTATGCCATCAAAGGGAAATCGGCGAAACCGGGGGATTACACGCCACTCGTCGCGGGTTATTCGCGAACGAAGTTGTCGAAAGCCATCCTCGTTAGTCTCGGTGTCGATGACGGAAAAGCACGGATCATGTCCAATCTTCAACTCGAAGAAGTGGGTCCGAACTATTGTCACTTCCCAGAAGGACGTGGGTACGGAACGGAATACTTCAAGGGACTCACGGCGGAACGTCTCGAGACACGGTACGAAAAAGGGATTCCTTACAAGGTGTGGCGTAAAGTCAGAAACCGAAACGAACCACTCGACGTTCGCGTCTACAATATTGCGGCATTAGAAATTCTAAATCCGAACTTGGAGAAAGAATATGCCATCGGAACGGTCAAACGAAAGAAAAAACGACGGAAGTCGACGAGAGGAGTGACGTGATGTGGAGGAATTGATGCCACTGGAACGAGCCAGACTACATCTGGATGCTTGGTATAAGGCAGAATTAGCCGTTTCGACAGGACAGAGTTACACGATTGGATCTCGTTCACTGACGCGAGCTAACCTCAAAGAAATTCGAGGCCAGATTGCGTACTGGGAAAAGCGAGTCGGTTCGATGCAAGGTGTCAGACGAAGACGTGCGAAACGGATTATTCCACGTGACTTATGAAAGGAGGGAATGTTAGGTGAACCTAATTGACAATGTGATCAGTTATTTCAATCCACGTGCTGGACTGGAACGAACGTTGGCACGGAAGAAACAGACCGTCCTGAATGAAGGATACGGAAACCATGGTGCCAGCGGAAAAAAGAACAGCATGATTGGATGGTTGACGAATAGCGGGTCAGCGCTCGAAGACATCGAACGTAACATTCCCACTTTACGCGAACGTTCACGGGATTTGTACATGGGAGCTCCGTTAGCGACAGGGGCCCTTAAAACGTTGCGGACGAACGTCATCGGATCCGGACTGAAGCTGAATGCACAGATCGACGCTGAATTACTTGGGATGACCCGGGAACAGGCGGACCAGTGGGAAACGAAGGTCGAACGTGAGTTTTCGCTTTGGGCAGACTCGATTCATTGCGATTCACAACGCATGAGTAACTTTTATCAACTGCAACAACTTGCCTTCCTATCCTGGATGATGAGTGGCGATACATTTTGCTTGCTGCCCTTGATTCCACGGAAAAACATGCCGTACGACTTACGTATTCAATTGATCGAGGCGGACCGGGTCAGTGATCCGAATCAATTCGTCTCCTTGTTTGACACGAAGGTCGTCAATGGGGTCGAAATCAACCCGACCGGTGAAGTCGTCGCTTATCATATTGCGGATCGTCACCCGAACTCCATTGCAGGTGCCGTCAACAAGTGGACACGCATCGAGAAGTTCGGCAAGAAGACAGGGCGTGCGAATGTGCTGCATCTGATTGAACTGGAACGACCGGAACAACGACGCGGTGTCCCTGTTTTAGCACCTGTCATCGAGACGATGAAACAACTCGCCCGATACAGTGACGCGGAATTGATGGCCGCCGTCATCAATGCCTTCTATTCGGTCTTCATCACGACGGACGGCGATAGCGAAACCGATGATTTCGGAAGTATCGCACCGGAAGACGAGCTGGCCGGCAGTGATGAGACACAAATCGAATTGGGTACCGGAACTGTGAACTTCCTAGCGGAAGGTGAAAAGGTCCAAGAAGCAAGTCCGGGGCGACCGAATGCTAACTTTGACGGATTCGTCACGGCGATGTGCCGACAAATCGGTGCTGCACTCGAAATTCCCTATGAAGTCTTGATGAAAAACTTCACGTCGTCCTATTCAGCCTCTCGCGGGGCGTTACTCGAAGCGTGGAAGATGTTCAAGATGCGTCGGCAATGGATGGCGGATTCGTTCTGTCAGCCGATCTACGAAGAATTTCTGGCCGAAGCAGTGGCAAAGGGACGTATCGACGCACCTGGCTTCTTCACGGATCCATTGATTCGTAAAGCGTATGCCCAAGCGGAATGGAATGGTCCTTCACAGGGACAACTCGATCCGTTGAAAGAAGTGAATGCTGCCGAGAAACGTGTCAACAATGGTTTTACGACACGGACGCAGGAGACTGTCGCTTTAGGTGGCGGGGATTGGTTCCGCAATCACGAGTTACGCGTCGCGGAAGAACGGTTGCGTCGTGAAGGCAATCTCGTCACCGATGCCAGCGGGCAACTGGTGACGACAGAAGACGAGAAAGGAGGTGAAGAAGATGAAAATTAATATCAAAGGTCCAATCATCCCGACGTCGAGTCAATGGATTTATGACTACTTCGAAATGGAAGCAGTCAGTCCAAAGCGGGTAGCGGATTTAATCGAGCAAGCAAACGGTGAACCATTGGATGTCGAAATCAACAGTGGGGGGGGATCCGTCTTTGATGCATCAGAGATCTACTACGCGCTGAAAAATTATGCTGGGGATGTCGTCGTCACAATCGTCGGTTTAGCGGCCAGTGCCGCCTCCGTCATTGCGATGGCTGGTAAGAACGTCCGGATTGCCCCGACGGCCCAAATGATGATCCACAATGCCTCGACGATTCAAGCGGGTGATTACCGTGACATGCAACATACGGCAGAGTTTCTGAAGAACACGAATAAAACGATTACTGCAGCGTATCGATTGAAGTCAGGAAAGACGGATGAAGAACTGCTGGCGTTGATGGACGAAGAAACATGGTTCACAGCGGAGCAAGCCTTGAAAAATGGTCTGGTCGACGAAGTATTATTCGATAGTCCGATTCAAGCCGTCGCATCGGTGGACTCGATCACACTGCCTCAGGCGTTCATCGATAAGATCCGAAATGATGTCCGGTTCCGACCGGATGGAAGCCTCGCCAATCAAGCACCATCTCAAGCACCATCGACGACACCGTCGAATCAGAAGGAGGGAAATAAAGACATGGAGTTAGAAGAATTAAAAAACACGCATCCTGCACTATTCGAACAAGTCGTAGCGCTTGGCCGAACGGAAGGGGCGACTGCAGAAATTAAACGAATTGAAGCGATCGACAGTTTGAAGAAACCACAGGACATCTCGGCGGAAGCCTTCAACGAGATTGTCCACGATGCGAAGTTCGTGTCCAATGCCACAGCAGGAGACACAGCGATGAAGATTTTGAACAGTGCCTCGCTTAATGCACAACAAGCCAAAGATAGCTTTTTAGAAAACGTGCAGCGTGATGCATCAAACGTCAATGCAGTTCCAGGTGGCGACGCCTCGAATCAACACGCATCGAAAGACGACGAACAGGTCAATGATCTCGTCGCAGCATTCGGAGGAGGGAAACGAGCATGAAACAGTTAATCGAAACGGTGGATCAATCCAATTCGGATGAGTTGATTTATGACACGACACATCCGTTATCAACTAAGGGTGTCGAACTGAAATTGAACCAAGGGGTGTTGTTGCGCGGGACGGTGCTCGGCATCGTCACGGCGACAGGAAAAGCGGTACCGGTCGATAAGGATGCGGTGGACGGATCGAACAAAGCCGATTGTGTTTTAGCAAATGACGTCGATACGAACACGACAGGAACACTCGTCGAAGTCGCGTATTCATCCGGGAGCTTCAACCGCAAGGCGATGTTCGTCGGTGCAGGTGACATCGTCGAAGACCATGAACTACGTTTACGAGAAGTCGGAATTTATCTCAAAGATAAACTTTAATTAGGAGGAATCAACATGCCGTTGTACAAAACGTTAACGTTGCTTAAGGCAGCGGAACAAATGCCGCCAGTGCGCTCATTCTTGAAAGATACGTTTTTCCCGGGCGTCGAAACATTCGTCACGGAAGAAGTATTGCTTGATGTTAAAAAAGGAACACAGAAGATGGCACCGTTCGTCGCGCCTCGCGTCGGGGGTGTCACGATCGAACGAGAAGGTTTCCGGACGGACAAATACAAGGCGCCACGCATCGCGCCACAACGCCCGGTGACGATTGATGACATCTCGTCACGTGGATACGGCGAGAACGTCATCAGTACGAAAACGCCAGCTCAACGCCAGTCAGAGATCGTCGCAAAAGATATGCAAGAATTCGATGAGATGATCAGTCGTCGCGAAGAGTGGATGGCAGCACAGATTCTGTTCTATGGAAAAGCGATCCTAAAAGGATACACGGATTCCGATGACAAACGTTTCGTCGAGCAGATGCTCGATTACTCGTTCACGAATAAGGAAGAACTCGTGGGTGCGGAACAATGGGGAGCGGGCGGCGATATCTATTCGCAAATCGAAGAATGGCGTCTTGACCTTATTCAGAAAACAGGTGTTGCGCCGACGATGATGGTGCTGGGTCGTACAGCGATGCAAAAACTACGCAACGACGAAAATATGCGGAAGCTGCTCGACATCCGAAACATGAACTTCGGCGAATTGAAACCGAGTGTTCAAGCAGACGGCACGACGTTCATCGGTCGCCTCGCTGAGTTTGGACTCGACTTGTACACGTATGACGCGTGGTACAAAGATGAACTGGGTGTCATGAAACCATTCGTTCCACAAGATCACGTCCTGATGGGTTCGCCGAACCTTGGGACATTTGTATATGGCGCGGTCACACAATTAGAAGATAAAACGTTCAAAACGTATGAAGGTTCACGTGTCCCGAAAATGTGGGCAGATGAGAATGCAGAAGCGGTCATGATGCGTCTATCGAGTCGTCCGATTCCAAAGCCGACTGACATCGACGCGTGGTTCTCGGCGAAGGTGGTGTAACCATGACGACACTTAAATTTACGACAGGTGTCCGTTTTCAAGGGAAACGATACGCCGTCAATGCAGTGGTCAACGGTTTTTCGAAAGAAGAGACGGAAGTCCTCGTTTCAGGAGGTCTTGCTTTTGTCGTCGGTCTTCCAAGTGAAGCAGAAGTAGAGGATGGTGCGGGTGATTTGGGTAAACCGCCCGTCCCACCAGTGGATGAAGAAGCGCTAGCCAAAGAATTGGACGCGAATTGGACACTAAAAGAACTGAAGACTGACGCACTTCTCCACGGTATTGATCTTGAAAAAGTGCCATCGAAAGAAGCAGCCATCAAGAAGATCATCGAAGAAGGAAAAGCGGATGCTTTCCTTGCGATGCTTGAAGACGAGTAAGGTCTCGTCATGAGTATGTTCAAGGAACAGATCACAGCGGATTTATTCGGTACCTTCTTCAATGCGGAAGAATTCGCAGACGAGGTCATCATCGGTGTCGATACCCTCCCGGTCGTGTTTGATGAATATGCGTTAGAAAAATACAATTTCAAAGCAGATGGTGAGGGGCTTACACGTGGTGAGCTCCTTTTCTATGCACCTAGCGTCCTGTTCACCAAACGTCCGTTCCGTGGACAGCGGTTGCGCATCCAGAACGTCAGCTATTCCATCATCGAACTGAAAGAGTCAGCCGGCGTCTACACGATTGTGCTCGAAGGGATGATGTCATGAGACCGACGATCAATGTCAACGAATCCATCACGGATGATGTCAAACGACGACTGGGCGCATTCGAGAAGAAAGCCCCGCAAGTCGTCGCTTCTGCTTTAAACCGTGCCATGACGAATGTCGCGACGAACATCAGCAAGGAAACGCGGAAGAGTTATCACATCAAAGCGACGGACATCAAGAAGACGATTTCGAAAACACGTGCGACACGCGCCAACATCGATGCCATCGTCGTCAGTCGCGGCAATCTGATTCCACTCGACCGGTTCAAGGTGTCACCGAGAAAGGTATCACCTAATCGGAAAACACCGATCAAGGCAGCCGTCAAGAAAACGGGCGCTAAGAAACTGAAAGGTGCTTTCGTCGCCGACGTGCATGGTATCAAAGTCTTCAAACGGCAAACGGACCGCCGACTTCCGATTGACCGGTTGTTCGGTCCGTCGGTGCCACAGATGCTCGACAACGATGTCAACCGCAGACAGATCAACGTGGAAGGGCGCAATACCTTTTATCGCCGGTTGGATCATGAAATCGACCGCATCTTGAGCAGGGGGTTACAAGAATGATTCCGATTGGTTTACAAACGACGCTGGAATCCCGATTGAAAGACCTGTTCGCTGATAAACGTTTTCCGACGCCGAACGGGACGGATGCAACGATCTCCATTCATAAACAACGCCTACCCGAAAAGATGAGCGAAGAAGATTCACCTTTCCCGTTCATCATCGTCAAGATGATTGAGGGGAGCGGGCAGACGGATGATGTTCAACCGATGTCAAAAATCGGTTTGATCGTCGGCACCTATGATGTGTACGAAGCATCGGGCATCTCGACCAACATCGGATACACCGATTTGGTACGCGTCATGAACGACATCGAAGAGGACTTAATCAAGAAACCAGTCATTGATGGGAAGTACGAATTGGAACTGCCACTGAAATGGCGGATCAACGAAGAGGATACAGATCCTTACTTCATCGGAGTTCTCGAACTAGACTTTGCAACACCAAATCACACAAGAACGGATGTGGAATCTTTACTATGAGTACAAGAAGAGACAAGCAAGTCGACCTTAATCGTACAGCTGATGCAGAGTCGACAGGTGTTCAAGAAGCGCAAGAAGTACAGCAACAACAAGCCATCACGTTGATCTATGTCGGACCGAGCCTGAAGACGTTACAGAAGTATTCCGTCTTCCAGAACGGGCTACCGGCTTACGTGGACGAGCATATCGAAAAATGTCCGGCAATTCGCGGTCTGTTGATCCCGGTCGATCAATTGGCAGCGGCCGAACAATCCGCAAAGGAAATGGGTTCGAAAGAAGCCATCTTATCTCAAACCATTTCAGACTACGCAGGGAGTGAACAATAATGCCTTACGAACACGGAATTAACCTACTGGAAAACCCGACGTCCGTCACACCGCCGATTACGGCAGATTCCAGCATCCAAGTCGTCATCGGTACCGCACCTGTCCATTTGACAGCTGATCCGACGGCAGCCGTCAACAAACCGATCTTGGCGTATACACGCAATGCAGCGGTCGACAAGTTAGGCTACAGCGACAACTTCAGTGCGTTCACATTATGTGAAGCCATCTATGCATCGTTCCAAGTCGCATCTGTCGCGCCGGTCGTGTTCATCAACGTGTTGGACCCAGCGGTTCACAAAGTCAATGTTCCGACGCATCCATTGACGTTGATTTCAGGAAAAGGCGTCGTCAATGTCGATGGCGTATTGCTGAACTCAGTCGTCGTCAAGCAAAACACGACGACACTCGTCAAGAACGTCGATTACATCATCGCCTTCAATAAGGATGGGAAACCTGCCTTAACGCTTCTCAGCACGGTCGTCCCGGCAAATGCGTCCTTGACGTTGTCATTCGACAAATTGGATCCGTCACTCGTCACGAAAACCGACATCATCGGTGGATATGATGCCATTACGAAGAAATATAAGGGTGCGGAATTGATTCGCTCCGTCTACCCGATGTTCAACGTGTTACCTGGATTGATCTTGGCACCGGGTTGGAGTCACATTCCGGAGGTCGGTATCATTCTCGACGCAAAAGCGAAGAGTATCAACGGGACATTCAAGGCGATGGCAGTCTGTGACCTGAACAGCGATACGGTCAAGTCCTATGAAGATGTAGCAGCGTGGAAAGAGACGAACGGTTATACGAGCGAATACACGATCGCTTGTTGGCCAATGGTCAAGATCGGCGACCGGAAACTGCATTTCTCAAGCGTTTACGCGGCGACAATCGCATCGGTCGATGCACGAAACGACTCGGTACCGTTCGAGTCCCCATCCAACGAACGATTCCCGATCACGGCAGCGGTTCGAAAAGATGGGGTCGAAGTCTACCTCGATCAGCTGGAAGCAAACCACTTGAACGGAAATGGTGTCGTCACAGCATTGAACTGGAACGGATGGAAGACATGGGGGAACAATACGGCAGCGTACCCGAACACGACCGATCCGAAAGACCGCTTCATCGCCATCCGTCGTATGTTCAACTGGTGGGGCAACACGTTCATCCTGACGTACTTCCAAAAGGTCGATGACCCGACGAACTACCGTCTCATCGAATCCATCGTCGACAGCGAAAACGTTCGAGCGAACGGATATGTCGCGCGGGGTCAGATTGCCGGAGCGGTCATGGAATTCCGGGAAGAACTGAACCCGGTCACGAACATCCTGAACGGCAAGATCGTCTTCATCCAACGGTTCGCGGCGTTCCCGCCAGCGGAACAAATTACGAACATCTTAGAGTTCGATCCAACGATTTTGACTAACGCATTATTTGGAGGAGGGCAATAATGAGTAATCCAATCCCTGAAAAAATTGTCAATTACAACGTCTATGACGATACGAACAAACTGGTCGCGGTCACGGGAGAAGTCACGTTACCGAACCTCGAACCACTTACGGAAACCGTATCCGGTGCCGGCATCCTGGGGGAATACGACAGCGTGTCTCCCGGGCACTTCGGTCCGATGTCCGTCGAAATCCAATTCCGTGCTTTGCTCGATAAGTCGTTTGATTTACAGCGGAATAAGAACCGGTCCATCGTCCTGCGTGCAGCACAACAGAGTTACGACCTGGCATCCGGTGTCGTATCCTACCGCGGTCTGAAAATCACGCTCAAAGGGCAACCGAAGGGATTGAACCCCGGCAAAATCGGTGTCAACGTCCAAACGGAGACGACAAGTGTCCTCGAAGTCATCTACATGAAGGTTGAACTCAACGGCAAGGTTTTGCTCGAGCTCGACAAGATCAACTTCATCTACAAGCTCAATGGAGAAGATCAGCTGGGCGGCATGAAAAAACTTATCTAAAAAACTTATCTGACAGAGGAGAATGATTTGCGATGAAAGACACTACTGCGTTAGAAACACCAGTCGAAGCAACACAGGAGCCAATCGAGAAAAAGGAAGGCGTCATCATCTTCAAAAAACCGTATGTCTTCGAAGGAACGACCTTCACGCACATTGACTTGTCAGGAATTGATGAGTTAACAGGTGAAGATCTGCTCGAAGCGGACCGCGTCTACTCTGCAGGTGGCAACATGTCACCGATCCCGGAACTTTCGATGGGGTATGCCTTCGCCATTGCAGCGAACGTATTGAAACAGCCGACACAGTTTTTCGACAAACTGCCGGCAAAAGAAGCGATCATCGTCAAGAATACGGTGATCACTTTTTTGAACGCTTAGGCGTCGTCGAAACACAGAACTATCGACACTATATCAAGGTGACCGGGCGGATCGTACGTAAAGTATGCATCCGCCTTTCGTCTGCCTCGCATACGAGCGTCGAGTACTTTTTAAAATTACGTTTGTTCGAGCTGAGTGACTTTGTGACAGACATGAAAGAGGTGAGCAAGGATGGCTAGTCCACGGGTATACGAAATTGCATTCCACTTAGCAGGGCAGGTCAATTCCTCCATGCGCGCTGCTTTCAGCTCTGCGCATCGTCAAATCTCACGCTTGGAGGAAAAAACCGAAGACGCGCGTGACAAGATGGCAAAGATGTCAGTCACGACGTTGAAAGCGGTCAGTGCCGTTTCTGCGATCACGAATGCATTAGGTGGCGTTACTGCCATCACAGCACCCGTCATCGCGGGAGTCGGTGCCGTTGGTGCTTCTTTTGCGGCAGCAGGTGTGGGAGCAGCGGCTTATGGTGTCGTCGCGACCGCCGCGTTGCAAAAGGTATTTGATGCAGCGGACGAAGTGAAAAAAGCAGAAGATAAGATTGCGAGTGCCGATACGGCAGAAGCGCGCAAGAAAGCTCAGCAAGAACTGGCAGCCGTCTATGCGGACATGAGTAAGGCACAAGTCGGGGCACTTAAAAATCTACAAAGTTTTAAGAAGTATTGGAAAGGGTTCGTCGTCAGTTTGGAAGAACCGATCTTCAAAGGATTTGCTACCTCGCTTTCGATTGCGAAAAAAGGATTGGAATTGCTCAAGCCGACGATTCGCAACGTGAGCGGAGCAGTCAATGGATTGCTGAAGGATATGCAAACCAATCTCGGGTCCAAGGACATGAAAAATATTTTCAACTGGATTTCGGAAAGTGCAGCGGGTTCGCTCGTTGCCTTGATGAAGACGATTGGTCATACGACGCAAGGGCTGTTCAGTCTCCTGCAAGCCTTCGCACCGCTCACGGCATCCGTTGAAAGTGGGATGGTCGGAGCGGCGAGAGGCTTTTCGCAATGGGCAGCCAGTCTATCGAAATCAGATGGGTTCAAGACGTTCATCGAATACGCGAAACAAAACACGCCGACGTTCCTGAATCTACTTGGGAATCTAGGCGGTATTTTGGGTGGTGTGATCAAACAGGTCGCACCGTTAGGGCCTGCCGTCTTGGTTGGACTCGATGCCCTCACCGGATTGATCAGTAAAGCGTTGAATGCCGGGATTGCCATCAAGAGTTTTGCCCAAGTCATCCAAGAGATGGTCACGGGATCAACCGAACAGTTTGACTCGCTGCGGTCCCGCGTGACGACCGTCCTGCAAAATATCGCCCCGACGTTCCGGGCACTTGGTCAGCAAGCGATGATTGCATTTCGGGGGATTGCGACGGTCGCAACCCAAGCCTTTATGACCCTGTATACCTTTTGGCAGAATAACGGTCCGATGATTGTCTCTGCCGCATCGAACATCTTCAAAGCGGTCGGTGCGGTCATTGGCGGAGTCATCGGCGTCGTTCGGACCATTTTAACGGTTTTAAAGCCGATTTTTGTTCAAATCGGGACGTTCATCATGAGTATCGCCCGGCAAATCATTTCATTTTGGGCAACGGACGGTGCGCAAATTGTCCAAGCGGTTAAGAATGTGTTTGCCGGAATTTCAAAAATCATCCAATTTTTAGCACCCGTGATTGTTCCGATTTTGATGTCGATTTGGAAAAACGTACAAGGCGTCATACAAGGTGCGATGAACATGATCATGGGGATTGTCCGGATTTTTGCCGGGTTATTCACCGGTGATTTTTCAAAAATGTGGCAAGGTGTCAAGCAGCTCTTTTTCGGAGCCATCCAATTCGTCTGGAATTACGTCAACTTGATGTTCCTCGGTCGAATCATCGGCGGTGTCAAGACGTTTGGTCTTGGCATGGTCAACAGTATCAAGGCGTTGTGGGTCTCGATCAAAGCATCGTTTACCCGCGGCGTCGATGATGCGTATCTGTTGATCGGTGGATGGGGCACGAAAATCGGGCAGGGACTGATCCGTTTGAAAACGACGGCAGTTTCGCATATTTCCAGCATGTGGTCAGGCATCAAATCACTCTTTTCTGCTGGTGTAACTGGCGCGTATAATTTCGTGCTGAGTTTGTTTGTCAAAACGATCACACGCTTCCAAAGTGCCCGTTCGACCATCGTCAGTACTGTACTCCAACTTTGGAATTCAGTGAAAGCGAACTTCTTGTCTGGTGCGAACATGGCATACAGCTATGCCGCGAACCTTGTCATGAAGGCACTTCAGATTTTCAGAAACTTGAAATCGAATGCGGTCAATACAATCATGCAACTTTGGAATTCAGTAAAGTCTTACTTCTTGTCGGGGGCGAATACAGCATACAACTATGCTGCGAATCTCGTAGCGAAGGCGCTCCAAATTTTCGGGAACTTGAAGACGAATACTACCAACACAATCATGCAGCT
The DNA here is from genome assembly GCF_018618795.1 of Exiguobacterium sp. s192. Classification (NCBI taxonomy): domain Bacteria; kingdom Bacillati; phylum Bacillota; class Bacilli; order Caryophanales; genus Exiguobacterium; species Exiguobacterium sp. s192. The sequence goes on from NZ_JACSMS010000001.1 coordinate 509,231, forward strand.
TTGGAATTCAGTGAAGTCCTACTTCTTGTCTGGTGCGAACACAGCGTACAACTACGCTTCGGCGCTTGTTTCAAAAGCACTTCGAATCTTCGGAAATCTGAAATCAAACGCGACGACGATCATATCAAATCTATGGTCCGCTATTAAATCCGCCTTTTCTTCAGGTGTCACGACGGCGCAAAATTTCGTGACAAATATGGGTTCAAAGATTGCGAGCGGCTTCCGCAACGCAAAAGATTCAGCGGTCGCGATCGCTAAATCGATGTGGAGTGGTGTCAAAAAGATTTTTGATGACATCGTCTCCGGAGCACGTGCCTTACCAGGGAAAATGGGTGAAGGAATCCGTAACATGGCGAGTAAAGCACAATCTGGCATCACGTCACTCGGCAACAAATTGCTAAAAGGAATCGGAAAAGTAGTCAATGGCGTCATCAAAGGTCTGAACTGGGCACTTGGAAAAGTCGGCGTGGATATCACGCTCGAACAATGGCCGGTTCCTCAGTACGCCAGAGGAACGAAAGGACACCCTGGTGGTCCAGCCATCCTCGGTGACGGACGAGGCACAAATGCAGGTCCGGAACTGTACCGTACGCCGAGCGGCTTCGTCGGGATGAGTCCAGCGCGAGATACGCTGATGAACTTACCGAAAGGGACGCAAGTCATCAATGCCCGAGATACGCGGATGTTGATGGAACGGTACAACATACCGGCCTATAAAAACGGTACAGTGACGGATGCGCTGAAAACAGCGGGCAGTTACGTCAAAGAAAAAGCGACGACGGCAAAAGATTACGCAATGGACAAGGCTGGAAAAGCGAAGGACATTGCGTTTGATGTCTACGATTACGTTTCGAATCCATCGAAGTTGCTATCAAAAGCGTTAGAAGTCTTCGGTGTCGGGCTACCGGACTTACCGAAGAATTTACGTTCCATCACAAGCGGTGCCTTCTCGATGATCAAAAAGCATGCGACGACGTACCTCAAAGGGAAGTTACCGGACATGTCCGGATCTAGTCTCGGTGCGAAGTTCAACGGACAAGGTGCCGAAATGGCGAAGAAAGCCATCTCGCAAGCCTTGATGATGACGAATAAACCACTTAGCTTACTAGGACCGATGATGACGATTGCACAAAAGGAATCCGGATTTAATCCAAATGCAATCAATGACTGGGATATCAACGCACAGCGTGGTGACCCGTCTGTCGGACTCTTCCAAGTCATCAACTCGACGTTCCAACGCTGGAAGTACCCGGGACACAACAACCGGAGAAATCCGCTCGACTCCGCACTGGCTGCAATCCGCTATATGGACGGTCGGTACGGTGGCATCATGAACCATCCGGGTATCCGGAGCATGATAGGTGGAGGTGCCTACTTGCCATATAAAAACGGCGGCATCATCAATCGCCCTCACATGGGGCTCGTCGGGGAAGATGGCCCAGAAGCCATCATCCCATTGTCCCCAAGCAAACGCGGACGAGCAGCACACCTGCTGACGACGATTGGGTCACGACTCGGTATGACGCAAGAACGGACGGTCAATCCGCTCCGGAACTTGTTCACGACAGATTCGAATCAATCCTCGCAGGCATCAACCAGTTCGACTGCTCAATTCGTCTATTCGCCTGTCTATCACATTAAAGGCAATGTCGATGAAGAGATGCTCAGACGGATCGATGAAGAGAAGGAAGCAGATTTAGAAGCAAAATTCATGCGTTGGTTACGGCAACATGAATCAGATCGGAACCGGACACGGTTTGCATAAGGAGGTGCAGGGATGAAAACTTATATCACGCAGTCGGGCGATACCTTTGATCGAATCGCCCTACGCGAACTTGGAAGTGAATATTTGTTCCCGGAGATTGTAGCGAGTAATCCGCGGCATCGTCTGACCCTCATTTTTTCCGCGGGTATGTCGTTGCAAATTCCGGAACCGCCGCAAGAAATGATTTACACCGACGAACCGGAATGGCTTGAAGGGGATGGCGACTCAGAAATGACAGAACTTCCGCTCGGGGTAGGTGCATACGGATGAGTGGCGTCGGTAGAAGAATTCGCCCCGATGTCATCTATGACAACGTGAACGTCACGACCGAGATTGAAGACTTCATCGAGACGTTATCGTTTCGCGATAACCTCTCGGGGGAGTCCGATAGTCTCAGCTTGACACTCAGCGATCGGGAAGGGCGCTGGAACAACCAATGGCGTCCGAAAAAAGGTTCGGTCTTAAAGGCATCCCTGCTCGTCTCGACAGGATGGGATGACCCGAAAGCGAAATCCCGCTTCCTTGGTATCTTTGAGATTGACGAGCTGGGAATCAGTGGACCACCGATGACATCGAATGTCCGCGGTCTGTCTGTCCCTGAAAGTTCTTCCTTACGCAAATCCGGCAAATCACGTGCGTGGGAAAAAAGCAGCTTAAAAGCAGTAGCGGGTGCCATCGCTAAAGTGAACGGAATGTCGCTCTACTTTTCAGCGGACGAAAACCCTTCGTATGACCGGATTGACCAAGAAGGACAAACTGATCTGGCCTTTCTGATGAAGCTATGCGGAGATGCCGGTCTGTCTTTGAAGGTCGCAAATAAAAAAATCATCATCTTGGACGAAGAACGTCTTGAAAAAGGAACAAGCGTCATGACCATCTCACGCAAGGATAAGGCGATGAAGTCGTACAGTGGCAAAGATGCCTTGACGACGATGTACCGCTCCTGTTCCGTCAAATACACGGATCCGAAAAAGAAGAAGACGTATCGATATGTCTTCACACCGTCCAAGGCACCCGCGACATCACGCGTTCTGTACATCAACGAAGAAGTGAAGTCCTCAGCGGCAGCGGCGACGCTCGCCCGGAAGAAACTTCGCGAAGCCAACAAGGACGCCATGACCTTTTCTGTCGTATTGGCAGGATTTTTGAATGTGTTCGCCGGCCAAGTGGTGACACTAAAAGAATTCGGATCCTTCGATGGACGATACCTCGTCACATCGATGTCCGCGAGCGTCAGCAAGGGAACGGATACATCACTCGAATTACGCAAATGTTTGGAGGGATATTGATGCGTCTGTTGGATCACGGCTATGTCACGGCCATCTATCCGGATCGTGCGACGGTCCGCGTCAAATTCGAAGACAAAGGGTCTGACGATATCGTGTCGCGTGAACTGTCGATGCTCGTCCGAGGGGTTCAGAAAGATAAAGACATCTGGTACCCGGACATCGGTGAGCTCGTCTTATGCGCCTTTTTAGAAGGGACATCCAAGCGAGGGTACGTGCTCGGAAGTGCCTATAACGATGAAGATTTACCGCCGACGGACGTGAAGACGAAACGTCATCTTCAGTTCAAGGATGGTTCATACGTCGAATATGATGAGAAAACGAAGAAGATGACGATCAACCTGCATCCGGATGGAGAACTGGTCGTCAATGGGACGATCAAGGCAGACGCCTTCGTCACGAAATGAGTAAAAAGGGGGAATCCGGATGCGGATTGGAAGTTTTGCCGGTGTCGTGTTCGAGGTCTCTTCCAAGAAAGCGTTGACCTTCGACGACCTGTCACGGTCCAGTAGTGCAAGGTGGGCCGTACATGACATCAATCTTCAAAAGCCGCTCCCTGAATTTGTGGGGGCAGGACAAGAAAGTGTCAGTTTTAAGGTGCTGCTGAAAGGGACGCATGGTGTCAATCCGGAATCGACGATGAAGACGTTACGTGCTTTCCGGGATGCCGGCAAGTATTCCTCGTTGATCATCGGTAGCAAGCCAGTCACGAGCGGCTATTTCTATTTAGAAGACATCCAGGAGACGCATCGGAATATCGACAACAGAGGCGTGTCCCATACGATTGAAGCGACGTTGACCTTGAAAGAATACCCGAAGAACAAACCGATTCGGAACAAACCGAAAAAGAAACCACCTGCGAAAAAACCGTCTACGAAATCGACGACAGGTACCGCGACGGTGAAGGTCGGAATGTTGAACTGTCGGGTCAGTCCGAACTTGAATGCGCGAATCGTCCGCGTCCTGCGGAAAGGATATTCTTTCAAGGTGTACAAGATCGTATCAGGCAGCGGCATCAAATGGTATTACCTTGGGAACGGTCAGTATGTTTCTGCCGTCTCGACGTATACCAACTTTAAAAAATCTTGATTCGAAGGAGGGAAGGCATGGACACATACAGCGTATCGTCATCCGTGGATGGAGCCATCGATTATGGCGCGACGGGCGTCTTCGCCACGTTGCAAAGTATCGCGTTTCTTTTATCCACGCTCGTCGATTCTTGTCCATTACACCGCGAATTCGGATTAGATCCACCAATCGACGATCCGACGTCGTATGCAAGGGCATCACTATCGGCACAGATTATCGAAAAAATTGAACGGTCGATTCCTGAAGTGGATGTGGTCGACGTTCTGATTGAAGACCAGCCATTAGAAGGTAAGTTATCCGCGACGGTAAAGGTGGTGATTACAAATGACAGCGAGATTTAACCTGCCGGAAATCGAATACATCTCGAGTGACGTCGAGGAATTAGAAAATTTAGGTGTCTCGACGTTCGAAGGACTGATTGGAACGACACTGAACGAAGCGGACCCGCGGCGAAAGTTATTGCAATCGGTCGCGTTTGTCGCGTCAATGCTAGCGAATAACATCGATTTCACCGGCAAGCAGACCCGTCTGACGTATGCCCAGGGCGATTACTTGGATCACATCGGTTCTGAACGTGAAGTACCGCGTCTCGAAGCGCAACCAGCAGAAGCCACATTCCGGTTCGAAGTGACGAATACGACGCCGTTCACGATTTTTCAAGGCTTCTTGATTGGTGCAGGTGAAACACGGTTCGAGACCAAAGCAGATACATTCGTCCCGGCGAACATTGGACAGATTGACATCATCGGACGTTGCGTCGAAAGTGGCGTCATCGGTAACGGCTATCTGCCCGGGCAAATCAATCAACTGATCGAACCGATCCCGCATGTCGCTGCCGTCTCCAACATGACCGAAAGTTTTGGTGGGACCGACCGGGAAGAAGACGACCCGTATGCGGAACGCATCTGGTTGTCACCAGAAGGTTTCTCGACGGCGGGACCGGAACTCGCCTATGTCTATCATGCGAAGTCCGCTCACCAAGGCATCATCGATGTCGCACCCGTCACACCGTCACCCGGGCGTGTCGTCTTGTACGTCTTGATGGAACAAGGAGCACTGCCGTCGCCGGAAGTCTTACAGAAGGTCAGTGAGACGTGTAATGATAAATCGATTCGGCCATTGACGGACTTCGTCACGGTAGCCGCTGCCGAACGCGTTCTATACGATTTGACGGTGTCCTACTATTTACCGGAAAGCGCACGTGCGTTGCAATCGTACTACCAACAACAGGTGACGGATGCGATTCGTGATTATCATCTCTGGCAACGTTCCAAGATGGGCCGAGGCGTCGACCCCGGTGAACTCTATTCACGCATTCAACAGGCAGGCGCGAAACGGGTCATCGTCGAACCGAACCAGTTCATCTCATTAGGGAAACATCAAGTGGCGTTCGAACGCACCATCAACGTCACGTTTGGAGGGTTTGTCAGTGATTGACCTACAAGCCTTTTCACTCAATGACATCCTGCCGGCATCGATCAAAAACAACGAGGAAAACCGGGCATTGGCAGAAGCTATCACACTGATGCTGCAGCAAGTATTCGAAGAGACGTCCATCCTGGATCCACGGATGCCACTGGCCGAACGATTGTTGGACATCGTCGCCAAAGAAAACCACGTCGATTATTACGACGAAACGCTGTCGCCGGATCAAAAACGTCAACTGATTCGGAATTCATGGCGAATCCATCGCCGGAAGGGGACGGTCGCTGCCATCGAAGAAGTGGTATCGATTCTCTTGGATCGTGCCCAGGTCGTCGAATGGTTCGATTATGACGGAGAACCCTACTTCTTCAAGATTGAGATTGACGGACCGTTACGAAGCGAGAAAGACCTGCCAGTTGTCTTCCGTGCAGTCAACGCCAATAAGCGATTCAGTTCCCGTCTCGAAGCCATTTGGTTCAAGCGTGGCGAGGGCATTTATTACCGTGTCATCTATAAAAACAGCAAGATTCATATTCATCCGGTCATCGCGGTCCGGTCTGGGATTCAGATGCCCGGGCGGTCGACCCTCGTTTTATCACGTGCCATCAGCTCATACAAAAACGGGACCGGTGCGATTCGAATCAGCGGGAGCATCTTCTCCGGTGAAAAAGAAAACCAAATCAACGTCGGTCGGAAAAACGACACGACGTTATTTGTCGTGGAAGAAAGCATCATGGGGACGGCATCCGTTCCTCAGGTCGCGAACGAACTCCTAAACGGATTCACCGGAACGGCGACCAAAGAAGAATTAGAATGGCAGTCCGTCCAGCAAGCAGGGACGGCGAGTCCACCGAAGACGTCCTATCAGGCAAGCAATGAGGGTGTGCAGGAAGATACGTTGAACCGTACACAAAGTACCTATCAAGGCGGCACATCCAAATTGCCATTCTCAGGCGTCACGTTTACATCGAAAGGAGAAAACGGATGAGTATCCTTCAACCGATCGCAGTCAGCGATCTGGCCAAGACGATTGATGCCAACTGTGTATCGGCAGACTATACGATCGGCGCGACGACCTATACAGCAAAAGTTCGCCGGTCTATCGTCTCCGGCGATACGGTGATCAAACATGTCTACTTGACGACGCGATCACCGATTGGATTGGTATCGCGTGTCCGGCTGTACAACGCGTCCGGGCAAGTTTACGCACAGATTAACCCGAACGTGCAGCACGAAGCCCTCAAGGGACGATTATTCGAGTTTAAATTCAAATTGGAGGTGACATAAACCATGTCGCAAATTCACCGCAGTCGTCTTTACGAACCAACCGAATGGGAAGACCGGGTACTGGATGACCAGAATGGTTCCGTCCTTGTACAAGGGACTCCGATTGATGAAGAAAACATGAACAACTTAGAAGCGGGTGTGTTGATTGGTCATTATGACATCGGTCTCCTTGCGATGCTCGCGATGCAAGTCGCCACGTCGAACGAATTCGAATTGCAAAAGCTGAAAAAGCAGAAGTTTTTACAAGGGAAAGCGACGATCACGAATGCAACGACGGACAACGGCTATTATCGCTCGGCCGACCCATTCGTCATGGTCGCGCTGACCGGCTTCCCACAAGCCAACGCACCGGATTATGAAGTCCTCGTGACGCCGAATGACCCCGCAGATGCTGGGACGTTGAGCGTTATCGAAAAGACACAGAATGGGTTCAAGGTCATGTCGACCAGTACGTCGAAGACCATCTCCTTTACCTGGACCTTGCTCAACCCACAAATCTCATAATTGATTGGAGGAAAAAACATGATTATTCAAAAAGTGGCAGCGGGTGAGACGGTTGCCTTTTCGCTTCGGAACGGTGTCCTGCGTTTCGAGGATCAAGTCGAGATTGATTTGGCAGCACGTCAAGGGGAAATCGACCGGACGATTGATGTTTGTCTCGATAACAGTTTAGAGACGATGCGTGAAGGACTGGGCGCTTGGTATGTGGCGACTATTATCGTACCGGCTCGTCAACAAGAATACGTCGAGACTGACGAAGGGGGCGAAGTCGTCGACCTCCCACTCGACATGAAGAAGGTCGTCTTGAATTTGTGGCCACTTCCACAAGTCTATCTTGAACGAAAACAAGCAGAGCAAGAAGTCGAAGAATCGGAAACCCAAAATGAAGTCATGGAGGTTACAGAATAATGCCATTCGTACTCTCAGTAAAAGATACGTATCGTCAAGCAGTAGAAGCCGCGTCCGGTGGCCGAAACACCGTCATGTATGACGACAAAGGAAATCCGTCTGTCATGGTGTTCATCCCTCGCTTCAATTTAGCGGACGTCATCGACGGAGCACCAGCATCCCCGCACCCAGCGTTCATCGTCAATGGTATCGTCAAGGACGGCATTTGGATTTCGAAGTATCAGAATGTCATCCATGATGGACGGGCGTACAGTCTTCCGGGTATGAATCCGACGACGAGCATGAACATCGATGCCGCATCTGCTTCATGTAAAGCGAAAGGTGCAGGTTGGCACTTGATGACGAACGCTGAATGGGCAGCCATCGCACTCTGGTGCAAGAAAAACGGATCGATGCCACGAGGGAACAACAGTTATGGGAAAGATCATGCAGCGACGCATGAAACAGGTCGACTCGTGAACCCTGGGACACCAGATAAAATTTTAACGGGTACAGGACCGGTATCGTGGGCGCATGATGGAACGACGGCTGGCATCTATGACTTGAACGGAAATGTTCACGAGTATGTCGATGGACTTCGACTCGTGAACGGAAAAATATGGATGCATAAGGACAATGATTTTGGGACGGACCCGAACAGTCTAGCAGCATGGGTCGACACAGGCGTCTTTATCGACAATACGCTTGCGGGTACGGCAGATACGACTGGAACGAAAGCACCGGGTTCGATGCAATTCGCAGGCGACCGGACGAACCCGATGACGACACTTGGTGATGTGGACAACAACTATTCGTATAACTCACAAACCTTCGAATCAATGGCGGCGAAAAGTGGGTATACTGTACCAGAATTGCTGAAGTATCTTGCGATTGCCCCGACAGCGGGGTCTCATGGACTCGACGCGATCGAAGTACGGAACTACGGCACGCGAATCGCTTTCCGTGGTCGCTATTGGAATAGCATTTCCAATGCCGGCGTTTTCTCTCTGACTCTCCTTACTCCACGCGTGCACACGGATTCGAATGTCGGTTTCCGTTCTGCATTCGTTGGTTAAAAATACAAATAATATCATGAATGGGCGCCTTGCGAGGCGCCTTTTCTAATGAGTTAATATTCGATTTACGAAAACATAAAAGGTGATAAATCAAATAAAGATACTGCAAATCACAGTCGCAAGGGAGGGTTCATAAAATGGGAGAGGGTGCAAAACAATTGGAAGTCATCGAGACAATCCAACAGGATTTGGACAAGGTGAAAGAAGAAGTCGATATCTTGAAAGAAAGTGACAAGAATCAATGGAACATCATTAATACCGTCCAAGATGCGTTGAAAGTCATGACGCAGCAAGCAACACGAACAGATGAAAAGGTAGACCAGTTCTCACGTTCTTTCGATGTCTATAAAACTGAACAAGCTAAAGCGAATGGACATCAAGAGGGCATGATGGGCATTGTAAAAGACACGCTCGATAAAGTATTAGATATCAACAAGCAACAATCAGTTGAAACAGCCGCTACGAACCGATTAGAAAGTACAAACAAAAAAGAAGTTCGAGTCGAAGTCATTAAAGTTGTAGCAATCGCCGTTACAATTGTTGGATCTATCGCAGGTGCATTAGTAAAATTTTTATGAAATAGGAGGATATGATCATGACATACAAAGCATATGCAATTACAGCAGGCCATTCGGCTAAAGTGGTCGGGGCAGGAAGTAAGTATGGACAAGAACATGTCGAAGCAAGAAAAGTAGCGGATAAAGTTGCATCTATTATCAAAGCGAATGGGGGAGTAGTCTCACGTTGTGATGGAGATACAGCAACGACAGCAACCGGTGTTTGGCTCGAAGCGGTTCGAGAAGTAGATGCATTCGGAAATAAACACGGTGATGGGAATACGCTCGCTTTATCTATCCATTTCAATGCATTTAATGGTAAGGCAGAAGGGACTGAGTGTTTGTCATTTTCTTCACTCAAAGAAGAAGCAGCAAAGTATTCTGCAGCGATTGCAAAAGCTGGCGAATTTACGAATCGTGGGCATAAGGATGGCTCATGGGTTGGCTGGGTGCAAGAAACGGATCCTTATGCGTATCTCGTAGAAGTATGTTTTATCGACAATAAATCTGATATGGAGAAGTATAAAAAGAACTTTGACGCGATTTGTTATGCGATTGCATCTGTGGCAATGGGTAAACCAATCAAACCGTCTTCCGCAAAGCCAGAATCATCGCCAGCAAAGCCTAAACCGACTCCATCGAAGTCAACGACTGATGATTTATATCGCGTCAAAGTAGAGGGGAAGCAAGTTGGAGCGTATCGTTCGGATGCGAACGTATTAGATCAAATTGAAAAAGCACTCAAAGGCGATAAGAAGAAAATCGAGGTAGAGCGAGCATGATGGAAATTATGATTCTAGCCACAATCATAGCGCCAATAACGACCGGTCTGATAGAAGTATTCAAACAAGCGTTTAATTTTAAGAAAAACTTTATCCCATTAATCGGGATTATAATTGGATTGATCATTGGTTTTTTGGCTGCTCCAATTAGTGAAATTGATTTGTATTTACGTTTGTGGGCTGGAGGACTTGCTGGTTTATCTGCCTCAGGTTTATATGAACTGACTAGTAAACGTGAAGGCATGACCCAATAATGTATAACTCCCATCTTTTTGATGGGAGTTTATTCATTTGTTATTACATAAGAGGTTTTGATGAATTCGAATTCTATCCAAGATTCTATATAGTCGTAATCCATAGAAGAACGTATTATTTGAAGTTGCTTTTTACTTACACGTACTCTATACAAATCTTCGATTTTATTATTATACTGATCCCTATATTTCAAAGAAAGAATAAGTGTAGGTCTAGGAAACTTTTCTTGATCATCAAAAAAAATGTTATTTAAAATAATAAAATAGTGAGGTAAAAAAACTTTCTCAGTTTGATTGGGCTCTACAATTGAAAGGTAATTTGTACAAGAATCTACAATGACGTTTATATTTTGTCTCAAAAAAGCAAGATCATTCATTGATGTTAGTTTGAAGGAAAAAGAGTCTGGTTGAATCTGGCGGATGCTACTATCTGGAAAAGAAATAGCAATATTATTATCACTATTTGAATATGGCTGAACTGAATCAACACCCCCTTCTAATTTAAAAGAATAGCTTACATTGATAGCTAAATAAGAACTTACATTCAAAAGGGGAATAGAGAATCTACTCATACTCGGACTAACAAATAACTTTAGATTATCATCTGGCTGGGTCTGCCAATCAGAATGAATGAATGGGACTTTTGTTTTAAGTTGAACATTGTATGGAACTAGTCGTGGACGATTAAGTTTTCTGTTTTGAAGGTTTTGTTCTGAAAGTTGTTTTGAACTAATTTTTGCGGATCTACCTGCATAGAATGCTGCAACAGCTGCCGCGATAGCGGCAGCTGAATCAATCCATACCCCTGTCGACATTGAATTTCCTCCCATTCCTTTAACAATAAGAGAATAATAAAAAGAAGGAAAAATTACAATTGTTTTTAAATGGGTAAATAAGGGATTTAAATGTTATAATTTAGACTTCCCATAAGGGATGCGGGGAGGATCTAGCGGAGCACGGTCAAACGGTCAAAGTTGAGCCGGGGCGAACGCGAAAGGGGATCTTTCCCTTTCCCGTTGTATAGGTGGTTAATCGAAACTAAGCACAACTTGTTCATTTACTGAAGTGGATGCTTGTTGTGAACGGGACAATACGACATTTATTTTGGTCATGCATTCCGTACGCAACAATAATTCAACTTGATTTCCGGTCGTTAATTGTTCCATCACCCGCCTAATCTCGAACATGTCCCCAGTGATTGCTAATTGATTATCTCCCAGTAATAATATTTTCATCGCTTGCTAACCTCCCGTTCCCACGACGAGTAGCTGCACATTCACTAATTTATGAGTATTTACCACGTATAATTCACTTAGAAACACAATGAGGTGTGCAATTTAAAATTGCACACCTCATTTCACACTATGATGAATTTCCTCGATTACACACTCAATTTCACACTAAAGATATATCAGAAAACGATAGGACAACACCATCAAAAATCAAAGGCATCACGTATCTTCCTATTATATAGTAGGAGACTGACGAATCACCGTCTCGTCGACGAACATGACGTACTTTTTTGCCGTTGGATTCGACGCCCGAGGAATCAATTTTGATTCGTGGCGCGAATTTGATTTTGATGTGGCCAAGCCTACTCCTCCTCGCACGGTTCGGCAGGAACAGTCCAAGCTGTCTGCTACCCTAACTAGTGTTTACGACAAGTGTAACAAAATTTCCTGCTCAGAAACAGAATTCATCGGATTATTGCATCAGCTGGTCGATATAACGAACCGATTTGATGGTCTCATTAAATCGTTTTAGGCTGGTTTTCGGTTGAAACGCTTGAACGGAAAGTTGTTTCAGTTGATCGACAGCACTTTCGACCATCGCCGGACGTAAATATGGACTGTTTTGTGCATTTTTTTGCCAAGCTTCAATAAGGACGTCTGCTTGTTCAACGAATGGAATGACGTCTTTTTGAAAGTCGTATTCGTGACCATTGCGACCTGCTTGATAAATACGTTCGATATCTTGAAGTAACGGTTCTATTGTCATTTGTTTTTAACTACTCCTCTCGGCCGATACGATACAATCACATATCATGGTACAATAAACGCGTTAGGAGGGGAATCCTTTTGAATTACCCGAATGGTAAAAAATTTCAAAAACCGGTTGAACCGCAGGGTATTGCCATCCAAAGTGCGCGTTCGACAGGCTCGACATTCTCGAACCGAGGAATGAAGCTCGAGAAACTTATTAATGAAAGCAATATGTTTTATCTGACCCATAATCGGGCAATCATTCACAAGAAACCGACCCCCCTTCAAATCGTTCAAGTCGATTATCCGAAACGGTCTGCTGCCGTCGTCAAGGAAGCCTATTTCAAGCAACCGTCAACTACCGACTACAACGGTGTATACCGTGGAAAATATATCGATTTTGAAGCGAAGGAAACCAATCATAAAACGTCTTTTCCCCTGAAGAACTTTCATCCGCACCAAATTGAACATATGCGTCAATGTGTGGCACATGGAGGAATTTGTTTTGTCATCATTCGATTCAGTATGTATAATGTGCAATATGTGTTGTCTGTCGAGCATTTGTTCCCCTGGTGGGAGCAATTGGAAACCGGAAGAAAATCGATTCCGTTGGCAGACATCGAACACCACGGAATCAAATTAGAGACAGGTGCGTTTCCTGCGATTGATTATTTACCAGCAGTGGACGAGTTATATTTCACTTGAGAAACTTTACAGATTGAAGGAGAAGGATAGCATATGGAAAGAAGTCGTGTCGCGCGTCGTGAAGAAACGAAGACGTCAGCCAAACAAACGAACCGGACAAAACGTCCGAAAAAGAAAAAGACAGGCGGAGCCGGTGGAAAAGGACCGCTTTGGAAAAAGTTGTTACTCGTCGCCACCGGATTATTTATTGTCATGATGCTAGCGGGTGGCGGATTTGCCGCATATGCGATCGCCACAGCGCCGGAGCTCGATGAATCAAAGCTTCGGGATGCCCTTCCGCTGAAAATTTACGCCAGCAACAAAGAAGAGATTAAAAAAGGCGGAACGAGCCGAGAATATGTATCGATCAAAGAAGTCCCGGATGTCGTCAAAGACGCGTTCATCGCGATTGAGGACCGGCGTTTTTATCAACATAACGGGATTGACTTCCGTCGACTAGGCGGCGCCATCATTGCCAACATTACAGATGGCTTTGGATCAGAAGGTGCTTCGACCATTACGCAACAGGTCATCAAGCAGTCTTTCTTGAGTTCAGATAAAACCATCACCCGTAAAGTACAGGAACAATGGTTGGCGATTCGTTTAGAACGGGATTATACGAAAGAACAAATTCTTGAAATGTACTTGAACAAAAACTATTACGGTCAAGAATCATACGGGATTCAAACCGCCTCAAAAGCGTACTTCAACAAACCCGTTGATAAACTGAATTATGCGGAAGGCGCGATGCTTGCGGGTCTGCCCCAGCGTCCGTCTGCCTATGATCCGATCAACGGTGACCCGAAGTTGACGAAAGGACGCCAAACGCAGGTCCTCGATGCGATGTTGACGACCGGCGTCATCACACAGAAACAACGTGATCAAGGCGTCGAGCAACCAATTTCGAAATTGATTGATCCGGCACCAAAATCGACGGATGATGCCGCATACGACAGCGTCATCTTCGACATGGTCTCGCAAGAATTGGAAGATGTCTTTGGTCTTGAAGGAAAAGACATCTACGGTCAAGGATTAAAAATCTATACATCGATTGATAAACCGATGCATGATTATATGAACGAAGCAATCAAAAAAGACCAAGTTGTTCAGTTACCGGATTATGCCGAGGCTGCTGCGACTGCTGTTAATACACAAACAGGTGAGATTCTAGGGATCGTAGATGGTAAAAATCCCGGAACAGGTACTTCGCGCCGTAACTTTGCCAAAGAACCGCATCAACCGGGATCATCGGCAAAACCATTTTTCGCGTACGGACCAGCGATTGAAAATGAGAAGTGGTCAACGGCAAAAATGTTGACGGACCAAGAAACAGAAGTCAACGGGAAAAACATCGGGAACTACTACGATGGATACCGGGGAACAAACACGATTCGAAATTGGCTCAAAATTTCAGCCAATACACCGGCGATTCAAACGTACCAACAAATCGGAGACGATGCGGTGGAGAGTTTCGCTGCTAAATCTGGATTGAATTTAGAAAAGGATGAGTCGATTTCACCAGCGTATGCGATCGGTGGAATGAAACACGGATTCAATACGACACAGATGGCGTCCGCTTACGCCACACTTGGTAACGGCGGAGATTATATCAAACCGCACATCATCAAGACGATTGAATACAGTGACGGCTCAAAAATCAAATCACCCGTCAAACCGAAAAAAGCAATGGAAGATTATACGGCATACATGTTGACTGACATGTTGCGTGATGTCTTAAAACCAGGCGGAACATTCCCAAGCGCAGCGCTTGCGTTTGACGCCGCCGGTAAAACCGGAACAACGAATGCTTATAAAGATGTTTGGTTTGCCGGTTATACGTCGGATGTCTCGATCAGTGTCTGGACCGGAACAACAAAATCCGGCAACAACAATGATTTAGGGCTAAGTGGACCAACCAACAGTACGATGGCTCAAAACATTTGGAAAGATTTCGTCACGAAAACACGTGACCGGACACCGGCACCTTTCGAACAACCAAGTTCGGTTCTCAGCATCGGTGACGAACTGTACGTCAAAGGAACAAAAGAACCGGTTGTCGAAAAAAAGGCCGTACCAGCTCCGACTGGCTTACAAGCATCTTACAATGAAGAATCGGAGTCTGGTGAATTGACTTGGAGTTACAATGATTCAGCATTACGGACAAACGGCTATGACAGTGTGTCATTTGAAGTATCAATGACGGATCCGGACGGACAACAGTCGGTTATTGGTACAAGTTCAACGAATCGAATCGGTATCAGCGGACTGGATCCGGGACGGACGACGTTTACGGTCGTCGCTAAAGCATCCGGTGAGCAGTCCGGACCGGTCTCGACGACAGTGACAGTTGCTGAAGTCGAAACGGAAGAGCCGACAGAGGACGAACCAACGACGGACGAACCGGCGACGGATGAACCGGCAACAGACGAACCGGCAACAGACGAACCAACGACGGACGAACCGACGACGGACGAACCGGCAACGGATGAACCGGCAACGGACGAACCAACGACGGATGAACCGACGACGGACGAACCGACGACGGATGAACCGACGACGGACGAACCGACGACGGATGAACCGGCAACGGATGAACCGACGACGGACGAGCCGGCTGATGATGAAAACAGTGGAGCATCCACACAATCAGAAAACAATCGTCCGGCAAATGGAAATCAAGGTCGGGGCAATGATAATGCGCCGGCACCGGAAGAAACCGAATAAGCAATTGAATATTGACAGGTCAAATGACCCGTTAAGATGAACAAGACCGAAGAAGCGAATGAGTTTCTTCGGTCTTGCTTCTTTTTTTTGTATAATGGGAAAGAGGAAGGACGTGGGGCAATGGAATCGAGACAATCACTTGTCACCTATTTAGAAGAGTTAAAAACCGATCGCGCCTTCATGGAGCGCGTCACATATATGAAAACAATGGAAGCGACACCCGGTCGATACGCTGCGTTTCCAAACGAAATGCCGGAACGCTTGCGGCAGGCTCTGGAAAAGCGGGGGATTACGTCGTTGTACCGTCATCAAGAATTAGCTTTCCGGACTGTACAAGGTGGGGAATCAACCGTAATCGTCACACCAACGGCATCCGGGAAGACGTATTGTTTTAACTTACCGATTTTAAGTCATCTGTTAGCGAATCCGAATGCCCGAGCGTTGTATCTGTACCCGACCAAAGCTTTGGCACAGGATCAAAATAGTGAACTGCTCGAACTGATTGATGATCTCGAAGCTCCAATCCGTTGTTTTACGTACGACGGCGATACTTCGCCGACAATCCGGACAAAAGTTCGGAAAGCCGGCAATATCGTCATTACGAATCCGGATATGTTACACTCGGGTATTTTGCCGCATCATACGAAGTGGATTGAGCTGTTTGAAAACTTATCGCACATCGTCATCGATGAACTGCATACGTACCGAGGTGTCTTCGGAAGTCATGTCGCCAATGTCATTCGCCGGCTTCGCCGCATTTGCCGTTATTACGGGAGTGATCCGATTTTTATCATGACAAGTGCGACGATTGCCAATCCACAAGAGTTGGCAGAACGATTGACCGAAAAAAAGGTTCAGTTGATTGATGACAATGGAGCGCCGACCGGACGGAAACATTTTATCGTCTATCAACCGCCCATCGTCAATGCTCAACTCGGGATCCGGCGTTCGGCCACACTTGAGACCAAGCAGTTGGCTTCCCGCTTCATCAAAAAGAAATTTCAGACGATTGTCTTTGCCCGGTCCCGTGTCCGGGTCGAAGTGTTGTTGACGTATTTGCGAAGTCTCATTCGCCACGAACTCGGCCCGAAATCGATTGAAGGATACCGAGGCGGTTATTTGCCGAGTGAACGTCGTGATATTGAAAGACGTCTTCGCAAGGGTGAAATCACCGGAATCGTCTCGACCAATGCCTTGGAACTTGGCGTCGACATCGGTCAACTGCAAGTCTGTATCATGAATGGATATCCCGGAACGATTGCTTCTTTATGGCAACAAGCGGGACGAGCAGGGCGTCGTCAGGACGATGCGTTGATCATCTTAGTGGCGTCGTCCGGAATTCTCGATCAATACGTTGCCGAACGACCGGAACTCTTTTTAAATCAATCACCGGAAGCTGCTCGTTTGGATCCGGACAATTTAATCATTGCCGTCGATCATATCAAGTGTGCGGCATTCGAACTCCCGTTTCGCCAAGGCGAATCATTTGGTACTTTGGAGACGGAAGATATCTTGGAGTATCTCGTGGAGGAACGTGTTTTGAATCAACGGGGAGAACGCTACTATTGGATGAATGACGCGTTTCCCGCGCATGGCATTTCGTTGCGCTCGAGTGATCAGGAAAATGTCGTCATCGTCGATCAAACCGATGTCCCGAATCGTGTGATTGGCGAAATGGATACGTTTAGTGCGATGACATTGTTGCACGATGAGGCGATTTATCTTCACGGTGCCGATCAGTATCAAGTCGAGGTCTTGGATTTTGAAGAGAAAAAAGCATTTGTCCGTGCTGTAGATGTGGATTATTACACCGATGCCAATTTTTCCGTCGAGTTGTCTGTTTTGGATGAAGATGAAAGTTATACGAACGGAGCATTCAGTGTGGCGCGGGGAGATGTCAGTGTCCGGGGAATGGCAACGATGTTCAAGAAAATCAAGTTCGGAACCCATGAAAACATTGGCTCTGGACCGATTCATTTGCCGGAACGGGAAATCCACACGACCGGTGTCTGGTTTTCATTGCCGGAAAGCGCGACATCAAGCACGGAACTGGAACAAGTGCTCGAAGGAGTGGCCAACAGCCTGCGTCGCGTTGCCCCGCTGTATTTGATGTGTGATGCAAGTGACGTTTTTGTCGTTCCACAAGTCAAGGCAACGCATACTCAAAAACCGACAATCTATCTGTATGACCGTTATCCGGGGGGAGTCGGTCTCGCCGCATCGATATACAAGCAACGTCACATCATGTTACGGGCAGCGCGGGACTCGATTGAAACGTGTCCCTGTCAGGATGGTTGTCCGGCGTGTATCGGGATGGTCGGTCTCGCAGACGAAAAAGAACGGACGATCCGAATGCTTGCTGAAATGGAGACGGAATTATCATGAAAAATAAACTGAGACGGATGTTGAAGACGACGGAGTCAGAACCAAAAGAAAAACCGTCACCGACGAAACAGGAACAACAGGCAACAGCGGAACAAGCGGCTTGGTTGGAAAAAGGAGCCGATATTCTCACCTTTGAAGAGGAATGGATCGTACGCATCGATCACCGTTATCCGCTGACAGCTCAGCATGGACATCGTTCGTTTGAAGAGGTGTTTGAATCCCTTCAGCTTCCGCATCCACCGCTTGCACTCGATGTCCCGCTGGAACAAGTCATTTTTTTCGATACAGAAACGACCGGATTAAAAGGAACCGGCACAACGATTTTTTTACTCGGCTTCGCACGTTTTGAAAAAGGCGACTTGTTGATGCGGCAATATTTTTTACCGCATCCGCATTATGAAGCGGCTTTGTACCACCATTTTCTGCATGATATCGGGGAAGATGTTCGCTTTGTGACATACAATGGAAAGAGTTTTGACTGGCCACAAATCAAGACCCGTCATGTGTTTGTCCGAGAACGGGTCCCCCGTCTGCCGAAAGTAGGGCATTTAGACTTACTACACGTCTGTCGACGGATGTTCAAAGGATTGTACGATTCGTATCGACTGACACGGATGGAAGAACGAATCGGATTTGAACGGACAGATGATTTACCGGGATTTCTGGCACCGATGCATTATTTTCAATATGTCGAACATCAAAATCCGGCAATCATGGACGGCGTTCTCGAGCACCATCTCCATGACTGCCTGACTTTAGTCAGCCTGTACGATGAATGCAACCGGCTCGTGACGCACCGGCAAGACGCGTCGTCACAAATCCGGGAGAACATCGCTGTCTGGTTAGCCGACTTAGGCATCCATGAGCAATCGGTCAAACACTTTGGACAGGCGGAAGAACTGACGGCTCAAGGGTGGTTGCGGCAGGGATTTTTATACAAGAAACTCCGCCAATACGAAGAAGCCGTCGACTGTTTTCAAAAAAGCGAGACATATGAAGGGTATATCGAACTGGCCAAATGGGCCGAGCACATTGCAAAACGATCCGACGTTGCTTATGATTATACTGAACAGGCAAGAAAGATGTTAGAGCAGCACCAGTTATTGTCTTCGCGACGCGAACGCTTGATCACGGAACTGAATCATCGAAGTTTACGTCTGCAAAGGAAGTGTCAGCAATGAATGTTGTGGCAGTCTCCGGCTATAAGCCAAACGAACTGGGGATATTTGATCAAAAACACCCCGGGATTAAGATTTTAAAAGCCGCCTACCGGGAACGTCTGATCCGTTTGATTGAAGAGATGGGGACGACATGGTTTATTACGAGTGCTGCGCCTGGATGTGAGCTGTGGGCATGTGAAGTCATTCTTGAATTGAAGGAAGATTATCCGGACATCCGTCTAGGTATTTTGTTGCCGTTTCTGGAACAAGAGGCGAAATGGAAAGAACCGGTTCAAGCGCAATATCGTGCCGTGTTAAATCAAGCCGATTTTGTGGATGCGATTAGCCAAAAGCCTTACGAAAATCCTTCTCAGTTTCGAAATAAAACCGAATTCATGATTCAGAAGAGTCAGGGATTGTTATCCGTGTTTGATGAGGAACACGGAGGGTCCGCTAAGTATTTGGTGGAACGTGCTAAACTAGAGATGGAACGGTCCGATTATCAGCTGTTCTTGATCACACAAGACGACTTGGCGATGATGGAGCAGGAACAGAACTACAATGATCAATGGGAGTGAAGCGTATGTATAAGCCGTTATTGACAGCAGATGATATTTACAAAAAGGAATTCAAAACAGGGCTTCGAGGGTACGTCATCGAAGATGTGGATGGTTATTTGGATCAAGTCATTAAAGATTACGAAGGATTTGAGCGAGAAATCGATCGTTTAAAACGTGAGTTGGAAGAAGCGAAGGCGTCTTCTTCTGTCGGGATCAAACGGGAAGAGCGTCGTGTTGAACCAGAAGTGGCGCCGGCACCTGCCAATCCCTCGAACTACGACATGCTACGCCGGATTTCGAATTTGGAAAAAGCCGTATTCGGTCGTCCGCACAACGAAGAATGATGGCAGTCTTTTCAATGACACGCCAACAACTAAAAAGGACTTCTCGATCAGGCGAGAAGTCCTTTTTGGTTTGTCTTACGATCGATTGAGAAGATCCTCTGCACGAGGTAAATCTTCTTTCACGACATAGACGGCAACCCGATCATCTAAGTTTTTGCTGAAGCGGCGGAAAAGAAAAGACGTTTTGATGCCACGTTCGATGCGTACTTCAAGACCGGCTTGATCCAACCGGTCATAGTCACGTGCCAAGCGTTCCCCTTTTTCTCCAAATTCTTCACCGAGCAGAACCCAACGTAACGATTCTTTTGTGCGTCGCAAAACGATCACAAGAAACGCAAGAACAAGCACGGCAATCAATATTAAACGTATTGTGTTCACATCCATAAATCTGTTCACCTCATCTTTATCATACGTCCTTAACGGGCATAAAGTAAACGTTCAAGATAACGCGAAAATGGATTGATTTTTAATCCTTGTTGACGATACGCAATATATCCATCCGGACGAATCAAATAAAGTCCCGCTTGTTTAATCCCGAACTTCCGTGCGAGTTCACCGCCTTGATCGACGACACCATCGTCCTTCAGCTCCTGATGAATGGGGACGGTTTCGAACAAATCGGGATAGGAATAAGCCAGTTCTTTAAACGGTAGAAGTGTCGCGTCATCCGATTGACGCGGTAAAAAGAGCAACAGCAGGAAATTGCGGTCCGCCCGTCGTAACAAAAGTTCATTTTTTTTCGTTCGCGGATTCACGACTTCGCTGTAGGGCATCGGCTCACCGGGACGTGGTGTCAGAAGCGGGAACCGTCCTTGTGTGACGAACAGGTGGGATGCTTGGTAGTTGCTGTTGAGTTGCGCGATTCGATTGGTGACATAATGATGGAGTGGCGTGATTTTTAAACTGTTTCGAATGACTTTTTCTTGTAAGGGCAATAAAAAAGGCACATTGATTTGCAACAGTTCGGTGGCGAGATTGGTTGAGCGTAAGATACCGCGCGCCGCTTCCCTGCGTTCGACACTGTAAGAATCGAGTAAAGGAAAACTGGCCTTAAACCGGTGAACACACCATAACTTCCATGCCAAGTTCATTGCATCGGCAATACCGGTATTCATGCCTTGCCCACCGACGGGCGAATTGATGTGGGCGGCATCTCCAATTAAGTAGATGCGGTGGTGACCAAACTTCTCAATAATGCGATTGTGGACGCGGAACATGGAGTACCAGTGAACTTTCTTAAGGGTAAAAGGTACTTTGGCCCGGTTTTTCAAAAAATCTTCGATGGCTGCGTGGTCGGTTGGAACCGCACCATTCGTTAAGTTGCCGGTAATTCGGAATAAATTGGATTGGAGCGGGAACGATTCGATGACACCATGATCGGAAAAGAAGATATGCACTTCTTCAGACGACAACGGCCAATCGACCTCGATGTCCGCAAGTGCCCACGACTCTTTAAAGGATTTGCCGCTGAACGGCAGTCCAAGTTCACGCCGGACAAAGCTGTTGGCCCCGTCTGCTCCAATGATAAAGGAAGCATCGACG
Source organism: Exiguobacterium sp. s192 (assembly GCF_018618795.1). Lineage (NCBI taxonomy): Bacteria > Bacillati > Bacillota > Bacilli > Caryophanales > Exiguobacterium > Exiguobacterium sp. s192. Next base: position 531,021 of record NZ_JACSMS010000001.1, read on the forward strand.
GTTTCAGTGACATCGTCTTTTCGAATCGAGGCACTGATGAACGTCGGGAACTGTGCAAAGCCGGTCAATTCGGTTTCGCGTTCCACCTGATGTCCATCTTCTTGCAAGCGTGTTTCAAGAATGCGTTCGGTTTCACTTTGAGGCAATAAGGTAACGAACGGAAACGGTGTGTTTAAATCGGTAAAGTCAAGCTTTGCTTGCCAAGCCCCGTTAACGTATAAGTTCCCTTGATTAATTTTAATGGCATTCTCCATTAGAGCATCGGCTACACCAAGACGTGCGAACAATTCAAGCGACCGGGCCTGAATACCGATGGCCTTTGAAACGACCGACGGACCGCTTGCCCGTTCGATGATGCGAAACGTCAATCCATACCGTGACAAGGCAAGCGCCAATGTCAAACCGGTTGGTCCAGCACCGATGATCAAAACATCTATTTTTTTCTTCACGGATAGCCCCCCTTATTTTACTTCTTAGCCAAAACTCGCTACCATTAAACTATCGACTTGGCGGGCAACCGTCTGAAAGGATGAGACCAGTGAACGAGCAATTATTTACGACAGAACGATTGATGAGCAACTTCAGAGAATACACACGTCAAAACGAAGCCCATATGACAACCATTCAAGCCCTCAATGCCTATTATAAGGTAGTGGCGGGATCGATTTTAGCCGACCGAATTGCTAAAAATGCCGATTTGATTGTCCGGATGCGTCATTTGGAAGAGGCTTATCAGAAAGTCGCGCAGGAAGCACGATGAGTGACTTTCAGCTCAGTGATGTCAAACGAGCATTTGAATCTTCGACGGAACGGCTCCCGAAAAACGCAGCAGCGGTATTGGTCCCACTGATCGAACGAGACGGGGGAGTCCATGTCTTGTTTCAAGTCCGTGCCAAAACGTTACGTTCGCAACCCGGTGAGATTGCCTTTCCGGGCGGACGGATTGATCCCGGAGAGCAACCGCGGGAAGCGGCCGTACGAGAGACAACGGAAGAGTTGAACCTAACGGAAGAAAACATCGAAGTCATCGGCACACTTGAACCGTTGGTCACACCCAACCGTTCGATCATCTATCCCTATGTCGGGATATTAACGGCGACGGACATTCACCCGTCACCGATGGAAGTCGATCATATCTTTTTCGTATCGCTCGCCGACTTACTGGCGGCAGAACCGATTCAGGGAGAGATGGAGTGGCGGATTCGTCCGGGCAAGAAAGTACCGACCGAACGCATGGCGAATCGTGACGCTTATTTGGACCGGACGTATAAAACCGTTGAACATTTTTATGAACATGAAGCCTATCTGATTTGGGGGCTGACGGCGAAAATCTTGCGGCAGATGTTGCGGACCTTAACGCAATACTAGCTTTTTCAACAGTTCTTTTATATGATTAAGAATATCTGAACGTGTCAGGAGATGAGTGAGATGGAAGAAGAAGAGCTATTTGATTATATCGTCGGTGATATGGTGAAAACAAAAGAAGGATGGGTCGCAGAAGTGACGGCAGTCTTGACGAATACTGTCGTAGGAGACCTTTCGCATACGAAAAACTTTGAATCACTTGGTTTTGAATTTGAGAAACAAGTTCTGATCAAATCGGAAATTGAATTATTAGAACGGAAATCAAAATAAGTAAGAAACCGGACAGATTGTTTCTGCCGGTTTTTTTGTTGTCTGAAGGAAGGAAAAGCAGGTTTCATAATAGGAAAATGAGGGAAATTTTACAAAGATAATAACGAACTCATATGAAATGTGCTTACAAACTAAAGATGGTGGAGGGATCGTGTGTGATTGAATTCAAGGAAGTCGGTAAAACCTATCCAGACGGAACAAAAGCGGTCCAAAAATTGAATTTTACGGTTGAAAAAGGCGAGATTTTTTGTTTGATTGGACCTTCAGGTTGTGGCAAGACCACGACAATGAAAATGGTCAATCGGTTAATCGATCATACAGAAGGCCAGATTTGGATTAACGGGCAACCGATCATGTCGATTGACGAGCATGAACTGCGCCGCCAGATTGGTTATGTCCTGCAACAGATTGCCCTGTTTCCGCACATGACAGTCGAAGAAAATGTATCGGTCGTCCCGAAATTGTTGAAGTGGGATAAAAAGAAGATTGACGAACGGGTCAAAACCCTGTTTCATCTGACCGGTCTGACTGAAAACCTGAGAAAAAAATACCCGAGCGAACTGTCGGGTGGTCAGCAACAACGCGTTGGTGTCATGCGCGCCTTGGCAGCGGAACAAGATGTCATCTTAATGGACGAACCGTTTTCTGCGCTCGATCCGATCTCACGGGATCAATTGCAAAATGATTTATTACGGTTAAATGATGAGCTCGGAAAAACGATTCTGTTTGTCACGCACGATATGAATGAGGCGTTGAAACTCGGAAGTCGGATTTGTCTGATGAATGACGGCGAAATTGTCCTTATTGGAACAAAAGAAGACATTTTAGCGAGTGAAGACCCGTTCGTGAAGGAATTCATGGGTCAAGTTAGGGGGATCGTTCAATGACAGGTTTGTTAGAAACGTATCAAGACCGGAAAACCGAACTGTTGCAAGCCTTGATTGAACATATTCAATTATCGGTCCTATCCCTCGTGATTGCCTGTTTAATTGCGATTCCACTGGGCATCTATCTATCCCGTAACAAAAAAATGAGCGAATGGTCGATTGGAGTCACGTCTGTCATTCAGACGATTCCTTCACTCGCTTTGCTCGGTCTGATGATTCCTCTTGTCGGGATCGGGACCGTTCCTTCGGTCATTGCCCTTGTCTTATATGCACTTTTACCGATTGTCCGCAATACGTATACGGGATTAGCAGAAGTGGATCCTTCGATTAAAGAGGCGGCACGCGCGTGCGGGATGACACCGACGCAAAGCCTGTTAAAAGTTGAACTTCCGCTCGCGTTACCGGTCATGATGGCCGGGGTGCGAACAGCGATGGTCTTGATTATCGGGACAGCGACGATTGCAGCGCTGATCGGCGCAGGAGGACTGGGGTCGATCATCTTGCTCGGGATTGACCGGAATGACAACTATCTGTTATTACTAGGGGCGATTCCGGCAGCATTGTTAGCCCTTTTATTTGACGGCTTATTACGACAAACGGAAGTGGCGACGAAGAAACGTCAAAAAGGGCGCTTGATTGTTGCGGTCGCTTTAATTGCGACGCTCATCATCACACCGTTTGCGCTTGGACGTACGGAACGACCTGATTTGGTCGTCGCCGGAAAACTGGGCGTTGAACCGGAAATTTTGATGAACATGTATAAATTGGTCATCGAGGACGAAACCGATTTGAATGTTCAAGTTAAACCGAATTTCGGAAAAACGACCTTTGTTTATAAAGCCCTGCAATCGGGTGACATTGATCTGTATCCGGAATTCACGGGAACGGTTTTAGCCAGTCTGACAAATGAAAAACCGGTTTCAAATGAAAAGCAAGCTGTTTTTGAACAAGCACGGGACGGTCTGGTCAAACAAGATCTGGCGTTACTCCCGCCGATGAATTACAACAATACGTATGCGGTGGCTGTTCCAAAAAAGGTTGCCGAACAGTATGACTTAAAAACGATTTCTGATTTACAGCAAGTTGCCGGACAGTTAAAAGCCGGATTTACGTTAGAGTTCAAAGACCGTCAAGATGGCTACAAAGGAATACAAGAGAAGTATGGCGTCAACTTTGAAGAAGTCGTGACGATGGAACCAAAATTACGCTACAAAGCGATTGAGTCGGGGGATATCCAAGTCATCGATGCCTATTCGACTGATCCTGAGATTGCGAAGTACGATATGGTCGTATTAGAAGACGATCAACAGTTGTTCCCGCCGTATGAGGGGGCGCCGCTGTTACGACAAGAGACACTGGATGAATATCCGGAAGTTGAGCAGGCACTGAAACGGTTAGACGGAAAGATTTCCGATGCCGAGATGTCACAAATGAATGAAGCTGTAGCTTATGGCGGAAAAACAGCCAACCAAGTGGCACGCGAGTATCTCGAGAAAGAAGGAATCATCCAATGAAGTTATTATTGATCAGTAATCCGACGGCCGGAACCAATCGGGCCGGATTGCTACAAGAGGTGATTGATCCCTTAGCCGCCATGTTTGATGAAATTGTCATCCGACAAACGAAACAGGCGCTGGACGCCCTTCAATTTGCCGAAGAATCAAGCGACTTCGACGCCCTCGTTGTCATTGGTGGAGACGGCACCGTGTTTGAAGTCATCAACGGAATTGCGAAACTGGACAAACGTCCGATTCTTGGGATTATTCCAGGCGGGACGTGTAATGATTTTGCAAGAACGTTAGGGTTGCCAATGGTGCCACGGCTCGCCGCGGAAATGATTGCGACCCAGCAAATCGTTGAGGTGGACCTTGGACAAGTAAATGATACGTATTTCCTGAACTTCGTCGGTTTAGGACTCGTGGCAGAGGCCTCGATCGGCATTGATACGGAAGAAAAGGCGCGTCTCGGGAAGATGGGTTATTATCTTTCGACCATCCGTTCCAGCATGGAAGCCGAACCGTTTTCCTATGAACTGGAGTTAGCGGAAGGACAGAAGATGACCGGAGAGGCTGTCTTGATTTTAGCGGCGAACGGCGAATCGTTAGGCGGGATTGAAACGAACTTGTCCCAAGGCGCCTACAACGACGGGAAACTGGATCTTGTAATCGTCGATGAAGTCAATTTGACGACGATCCGTGACGTCATCCTGCAAAAAATTGGCTTAACCAATGAACCATCCTTTACACATCTGTTGACGAGCGGATTTACCTTAAAAACGGATTCACCCAAAGTCATTGATACGGATGGTGAAAAAGCGATGCATTCACCGATTGAAGTAAAAGTTTTGCCGGAATTCTTAAAGATGTACAGTGGACGTGTCAGTCCTATGAACTAAGGTGAAGGGCGTAAAAGCTTCACCATCATACAACCGGAGACCCCTTGTCAGTCAGACAGGCAGTCTCCGGTTTTTTGATTTTTCCACGGAAATAAAGACGATTTATCACGAATATGCGGTTATGCTTTGACGCTTTAAAGAAAATGTTTGATAAAGGATGACTTCCGGCTTGAACTTTTGTACAATGGAAAAGTATTTTTGAAAAGGAGGTCGAGCACCATGAAAGGAAATGCATGGGCTTCGAAAGTCGGTTTTATTTTAGCAGCGGCAGGATCAGCGATTGGTCTGGGGGCAATCTGGAAGTTCCCGTATACGACAGGAACAAACGGTGGGGGCGCATTTTTACTGCTGTTTTTAGCGTTTACCTTGCTACTTGGATTACCTGTGCTGATCGCTGAGTTTTTAATTGGACGTACAAGTGGGAAAACAGCATTACGTGCCTTCTCCGAATTAGGCCATAAAAAATATACCTTCATTGGTGTTCTTGGTGTCATTGCTTGTTTTTTGTTGCTTTCATTCTACAGTGTCATCGGAGGATGGGTTTTGATCTACACGGTCCTCGGTTTTTCCGGCAGTCTGACCACGATGAACGGCGAGGCCTTAGGAGAGTTGTTCGGAACAATTTCAGCTTCTCCGCTGTACGCCATCACCGGACAGTTGGTTTTCCTGATCATCACGTGTGTCATCGTCTTACGCGGCGTCCAAGCTGGAATTGAAAAAATGAGTAAAATCATGATGCCGTTACTGTTTCTCTGTTTCATCGTTCTTGTTGTCCGCTCGTTGACGCTTGAAGGAGCAGGGGCAGGTGTCCGCTTCTTCATTGAACCGGATTTCTCAGCGCTTAGCCGGACATCGGTCCTTAGTGCGTTGGGTCAAGCGTTCTTCTCCTTATCATTAGGGGTGTCAGCGATGCTGACATATGCCTCTTATATGAAAGAGCGGGGACAAATCAATCGTTCGGCAGTCTGGATCGTCTCGCTGAACATCGTCGTCTCATTATTGGCCGGATTTGCGATTTTCCCGGCTGTCTTCGCATCGGGTCTTGACCCGGCGGAAGGACCGGCGCTGTTGTTCATCGTCTTACCGACGGTCTTCAGTCAAATCCAATTTGGTTCGATTTTCTTGACGCTGTTCTTCCTATTATTCGCCTTTGCTTCAATCACGTCGTCGATTGCGATGTTGGAAGTGGTCGTCTCGTCCATTACAGACCGGAAGCCGTCTGCGACGTTTAAAGACAAAAAACGCAATACGATCATTGCAACTGGATTGATTGCGCTCATCGGAATCCCTTCAGCACTTTCCTTTGGTCTCGCAAGTGAGTTGACATGGATGGATAAAACGATTTTTGATTGGATGGACTTTACGGTCTCGAATATCCTGATGCCGATCGGTGCGTTGCTGATTTCGTTTTTTGCCGGATTCAAGTTGGACCGTGCCTTGGTCGAACAGGAGCTGGTGACGAGTCCGATGATGAAACGAATGCTTCCTTTCTGGCGTTTTAGCGTCTGTTACCTGAGTCCGATCGCGATTTTGATCATCTTAATCTGGCCGTTGTTCGGTTCGTGATACTTCAAGAAATAAATCGTGTTCCAACAGCTGATCTGCAGTCCAAGCAGATCAGCTGTTTTTTTGTCTGCCTACGCACCGGTTCTCAGAAATCAAACTTGAGACGGATGTAACGGTGGATAGATTATGGTGAAATAAGAATAGCGGGAGGACTAACATTTCGCGAAAACGGGAAACTTTTTGTTATATGATCCGTAATGGTAAGATATAAGTAACGACACATCTAACACACAGGATAAATAGATGGATCAACTGAAAGAGGTGATGAGATGAAGTCTTCTACATGGTGGGTACTTGGTTCCATCGGTCTGATGTTCGTGTTTCTTCAAGTTGCAGATGCACTGGACTTCTCCGGTATCTTCATCGCGTTAGGATTGTGGTTCATTTGGAGCGGATACCGTGCGAAACCGGGCAAACGTTACCGGACAGAGCGAAAATCAACGGAACTTAAACGAAAAAACGTCAAAAAGAAATTACTGTTGGATGATGAAGATGAGTTTGTCGGCAGTGTCATCTTAAAACCGGAACAGGCGACGCGGCGATTTGATGAAACGGATGATCTGGAACTGCAAGTGTTGCAGCGTACGGTGGAGGAAGGATTTGTCAAATTACAGTCGTTTGATCAACTGATTCCGTCCATCCGTGACAGTGAAGTCCGTTCTGAAATGCGAATCGTATCCCGTGAGGCGCACGTCTTATTTGAAGAATTGTTCACCTCGCCACGTGAAGTGAAAAAAGTCCGGGACTTCTTTACGTTTTATCTGGATTCCTTACTCTCGATTTCCGAAAAATTCGCGGATTTAGAACGACGTGGAGCACAAGTTCAGGTCGACACGCGGGAACAATTGCAATCCAACCTCAAAATGATTGCCCAAAAATTAAAACAACAACAATCGCTCCTTTTGGAAGGAGATACGGTTGATCTAGAACGTGAATTGTTGACGATTGAAAAAGTGTTGGCACAAGAGTCCGAACAACGCAAACAGGAGGAGAGTTATAAACATGACCCATTCTGATAACAACAGTTGGCAACAATGGCCAGATGAAGAACAAGCGACACAACCTACGATTTCCGATCCCTCGGTGGACGTTAACCTTGCGGAAGCACCGGCTCATCAAGCGGTGCCAAGCCGACCGGTCGAAGAAATGATTCCGAATGATGTTCCGGCAGAGCAACGTCAAAAAATCGAGCGGCTGCTCCAAGTGATCGACTTGAAAAAATCGGATGCCGTCATGCAGTTCGGGGCACCGGTTCAGCGGGAGTTATCGCAATTCTCTGATCAAGTCTTAAGTGAAGTGAAGATGAAAGATGGCGGCGATGCTGGAAAGTTGCTGTCAGATTTGATGCAACGAGTTCGTCAAATGGATCCGGACACTTTACAAGAAAAGAAAAGTTTTTGGTCGAATGTACCGGTCATTGGACGAGCGAAGAAAAAAGCCGAAACATATTTCTTACAATATGAAAAAATGAGTGCTTATCTGGAAGAAGTGGTACACAATCTGGATCGTTCAAAATTTGGTCTGATGAAAGATATCACGTTACTCGATCAGATGTATCAAAAAAACAAGCGATACTTTGAAGAGTTGAACTTGTATATTGCTGCCGGTGAAACGAAGATTGCGCATGTCCGAGAGCATGAGATCGAACCGTTGCGGATGGAAGTCGAACGGACGCGTGATCAGACACGGCTCCAAGAGTTGAATGACATGATTCAACTGGCGGATCGGTTCGAAAAGAAAATCCATGATTTAAAATTATCGCGGACAATCAGTTTACAGATGGCGCCTCAGATTCGTGTCATTCAGCAAAACAATCAAATTTTGGCGGAAAAAATTGAGTCGGCAGTCGTCAATACGATTCCACTTTGGAAGAACCAAGTGGTGCTGTCACTCAGTCTATCAAGACAGAAAACGGCCCTGCAAATGCAAAAAGATGTCACGAATACGACCAATCAATTATTGGAACAAAATTCTCGTCTCTTAAAAGATTCATCGATTGAAATTGCAGAAGAGAATGAAAAAGGAATTGTTTCGGTCGAATCGTTAAAAGTCGCCCATCAAAACTTAATTGAGACATTAGATGAGACGCTTCGTATTCAACAAGACGGAAAACAAAAACGTCGGGATGCGGAACACGAACTGGAACGCATGGAAAACGAATTAAAACAAAAAGTGATTGAAGTTGCTTCGAAAAGTCGGGAGTTGCCAAATCGACCTTACTAAGGAACACGTTTACGTGTTCCTTAGTGGTTTATATAAAGGGGAGAACAGCGTGCAGAAACAACAACAATGGGATACGACGTGGCTTTTATTTGCGCGGATGATGGCGGATCGTCATTCGAAATGTGCCTCGAAGTCTGTTGCCTGTGTCATCGTAAAAGACGAAAAACCGATTTCAATCGGAATCAATGGGACACCAAGTCAACACGTCAACTGTAACGAGATTTATTTAAAACAAGCTGGGGTTTTATATAAAGCTTCGATCGACGAGGTCAAGGATACCGAGTCCGTTTTACATAATGGGCGGATGTTTTACCGCTGTACCAATCAAGAAGAACATCATGAGTGGTCCAAGCTAAACGAAATTCATGCCGAAATCAACGCGCTTGGAAAACTGGCGGCAGACTCGACGAGTGCCCGTCATGCGACGGCGTACGTCACGCACAGTCCGTGTCATGCCTGTAGTCTGGCTCTGATTGCGTCTAAAATTGATCGTGTCGTCTATTCAACAGGATATGAATATGGGGATGGATTGACGTTAATGCGGCAGAGTGGAATTGAAGTGATCCATCGTCCTTTGACGGAAGAATATTTTCTTGAAAGAATTTTCGATAAAGACTTGTAAACGCTTCCAACGCGTTGTATGATGAAATCAAGCATTGCCATGGTAATTATTCACTCTTCCATTCGGGATGATCTCTACAGAGATTGTCCCACTTTTTTTGAAAAAGTATTTGACACTCTTCCAAAATTCTGCAATGATGTATATAGAATATGACGAAGCGGAATGCCGCATTTTCATAAGAAATGCCCATCAAGGAGCTGGAATGCCAGGTCGTTGAAAAAAGTCCTGACTCACTGGAGTCAGGACTTTTTGTATTATAATGTAACAGTTAATGAATCGTGAAGGCGTGACGCCCGTGTCTTGCATTTATTGGCGGTGGCACCTGCTAAGACATTCATCAAACGTTGGCAGATGATATCATCTTGTGTTTGGTGAAGAAACAGCTGTTGAATGAATTGAGAAAAGACAACGTCATGTGTTGTGATTTGGCGCTTTAAAGTAGTCGAAGACATGCGATTCAATTCATCGACATCAAAACCGGCATCCGAACGGAAGGATGAGAGCACCAATAGTTTGACTTGATCACTGCGAACGGTTAACCCAATCGACTGGACGTAACTGCAAGCCGACGTAATCTCTTGCCGGATCAACTCGTGCAGTAAACAAGGGTCCTTAGAGATAAACGGATCGTATGCCGAAACGGCTTGACGAATTTGTTCACGTGTCGTGACATCAGGTGGGGCGAGCTCGTCTGATGCGACAACATCGTCATAACATGCAGATAATGAAGTAATCATCCCAGTATTCCTCCTTATAGTGGATAATTTGTATGCTACTGTCATCTTAAAACATAAATGAAGCGCTTACAATGATTGTTTTGACATTCCATCGTGAGATCAGATTTGATATGATGGAAAGCAGAGCAAACGAGAGGGGAATTGACGATGATTCGATTATTTAAAGCCATTCCTGACTATGAAATGCCCGCTTATCAAGGTGAACTTTATCAGTTGGAAGTTCCTGAATCGGCTGTTGGATTTTTAATTGCAGATCATGTTCCGGGTGAACAGGTGGAAGAGACATTACTCGTCGCCTCTGCTGAAATTAAGACCGGTCAAACCGGGCGACAATGGTTACAATTTACGTTCAACTCCCCGAGTGGAACGTGTAAAGGAAAACAATGGTTAAACCAAGGAACGGCAGAAGAAGCCATGCGTCCGTATCTCGAGACGGGAATCGTTCATGTCAAGGCGAAAGTGGAAGAGTACCCGGTGGACTCAGGTAATAAATCATTGACGGTCCAGCGTGTTCAAGCCGTCCATGATGTATCCGGAGCGATGTTGTTACCGCAGATGCCGGCTTCAGAATCACCTAGCTTGTACCGCGATCAACTGATCGGATTGATTGATCAGATGGAGGAGCCGCTGCGGCAAATCGCACATCGGGTCTTGGAAACGTATTGGTTCGATTTTTCGACCCGTCCGGCAGCACTCTATCACCATCATGCCTATATCGGCGGATTACTGAAGCATACAGCCTGTATGATGACGATTGGATATGGGATCTGTCAGTCTGAACGCTCCAATTTAACATTGCTTCAATGTATTCAAGAAGCAGAAGCTGATCATAAAAATGACTTATTCCAAGCGAATGACCGGGAAATGCGACAGTTTGCTTGGGATGACAGTTTTGACGCCTTGTATCAAGCGGCCCGATCAATCGCCTTGTTAAATGAAGCACCGCGTCAAGACGAGTTATTACTGGGAATCTTATTGCATGATATCGGAAAAATCTTCGAATATACGCACCTGGGTGCATCATCCGATCGATTTGCGCGTTTGCTTCAAATTGAAACGGAAGAAGACCAGGCATCCGGCATTGCGCTTGATCCAAACGGTGTTCTGGTCGGGCATATGCCCTACGGCTGTTTCGTGTTGGAACAGGCGCTTCAGCAACTGGCCATTCGATTACCGGTTCCACAATACCATCGATTGATGCATATGATTTTATCGCATCATGGTAAAAAAGAATGGGGTTCGAGCGTAACACCACAGACAACCGATGCCTGGTACTTACATGCAATTGATCTGTTGGATGCGCGAAAAGAAAAGTGGAGACAAACCCAACAGTCTTAAGGAGTGGAAGCATGTCAGAACGTATTCGCACGACACTGATTACCGGATTTTTAGGAGCCGGAAAAACAACATTATTAAACCACATCGTCACGGATCCAGTCGAAAAGGTAGCCTTGCTTGTCAATGAAGTCGGCGCCGTCCATATTGATGAAGCTTTGATTGAACGAAGCGATGAAGAAGTCATCGAGCTGACGAACGGCTGTATCTGTTGTTCGATTCGCGGAGATTTACGTGATGCCCTGTTGCGGATCGCGAAAAAAAGACGGACGGGAGACATGACCTTTGATCGTTTGATCATTGAAACGACCGGCATCGCAGATCCGGGACCTATTCTGCAGACCTTTTATTTTGAGCCGGCTATTGAACAGCAGTATCAACTGTCGAGTGTCATTACCGTCGTGGATGCTTTCCAATTGGAACGACAGCTCGCATTTGAAGAAAATGTCCGGCAAATCGGATTTGCGGATACGATCCTGTTAAATAAAGTCGACTTGATCTCTGATTCTGAAGTCAATCTGGTCACGGAACGATTAGCGGGTCTGAATCCGACAGCGTTGATTCTTCCGACGATTCAGTCGAAGACGGATCTCAAACCATTATTTGAGACGTTCCATTTTCCAAAACAAGAAGAGGAACGTCTGGCACAACAAACAGACGGTCTGCAAAAAGCGGCGGAATCGTTTACGGCATTGACGATTACGGAGCGGATGCCGCTCCATCGGCAACGTTTTGGAGCCGTTCTTCGGGAAATCTTAGAAGCCTATGCGGAGGATTTATACCGGTATAAAGGAATCATTCATTTTGCCGATACGAATCAAAAAATCGTGTTACAAGGAACCGGTATGATTTATGGAACGGCAGCACGGGGTGAATTTGAGGGAGAAAAACAAACGACATTGGTGTTCATCGGAAAAAATCTAGATGAACAAGCGATTCGAACAGGCGTAAAGGCGGCGATAGCAAATGGTTGAGTTATATTTTGACGGAGCGGTCCGACCATCAAATGATGATGCGGCAGTCGGGATTTTTTGCAAAAATTCAGAAGGACAGGTGATTGAACGGACTTTTAGAATCACGGCCGAGAATAATCATGAAGCCGAATTTCAGGCGTTTTTAAAAGCCGTTGAATTGGCAGAAGAACTGTTGTCGCAAGGCGAAAGTGTTTTCTCCTTCCGGACGGATTCAGAAGCGGTTTCTTTGGCAGTTGAACGCGAATTCGCCAAAAATAAACGGATCCAAATTTATTTTGATCCTGCATTCGAACGGTTTAGCCGGTTGCCACTCGCTTTTGTTAAGTGGATTCCACGGTCAGAGAATAAAGCGGATCGTGTAGCAAAGGATGCTTTAAACGAATATTGATTCAAAAAACCGGCACGGTCTGTTTAGACCGTGCCGGTTTTTTATGACGACGTTTCGCCGTCCGTCGTCTCATGTGGTTCGATTAAAATTTGATCAATCCGTCGCCCGTCCAGATCGACGACTTCGAAGCGGTATCCGTTGCTGACGACATGACTGCCTCGGACCGGAAATTCGCCGAGGAGATATAAGACGAGTCCGGCAACCGTATGGTAGCTGTTTTTTTCCTCACCCGGCAAGTCTGTTTTGATGCCAAGGGTTCGTTTTAAATCATCAATATGCAGTAATCCGTCGGCAAGATACGACCCGTCACTCCGTTGTACGAGCTCGGGTTCTTCTTCGACAGTCGAAATTTCACCGACAAAGGCTTCGAGGATATCAAATAAGGTAATCATTCCTAAAAAACCGCCGTACTCATCCAGTACAAAAGCAATTGAGACGGTCTCTTTACGCATCCGTTCGAGCAAAACCGTTGCTTGTAATTGTTTGGGGACAATAAGCGGTGTCCGGATTAACGATTCGATGACGGTAGTCGGTTGATCGGCAGCCAAAATTTCTTTTGCATCGATATAGCCGACAAAATGATCCAAATCACCATGTCCAACCGGAAGATTCCGGTGTTTCGCTCGTCGTAAATCGCTTAAAATCTGTTCCGGAGAGTCCGTCAAATCAATCCATTCGGTCACGGTGCGCGGTTCCATCAGCTCATAGGCAAGCTGATCGTGAAAGGCGAACACACGTGAAACTTGTTCTGCTTCAGAGGTCGCAAAGGTTCCTTCTTTTGTTCCGCGAATCAAAAGTTGTTTGACCTCATCTTCCGTTTCATCTTCCGTTTGAAGTCGATCCAGACCAATCAGTCGAAAAATAACACTCGTTGATTTACTTAAGATGAAGATGAACGGTTTTAAAACATTTGAGAAAAAACGCATCGGCTGAGCCAGGACCATCGTGACACGCTCCGGACTGACAAGAGCAATCCGTTTCGGGACAAGTTCACCGATGACAAGCGATAAATAGGTGATGATCGTGACGACAATCATATAACCGACGGTGCTCGCGTAAGGGGCAAGCCAGTCAAAACCGGACAACCAGTCAATTAAAGGGGCCGACAAGGCAGCGCCACCAAAGGCACCGTTGATGATACCGATCAACGTGATACCGACTTGTACAGTGGATAACAGGTCCGTTGGACGTTCGAGGAAATCAAGCGCGATTTGGGCCGACTTTTTTCCGTCGTCCGCATACTGTTGTAGTTTTTGTTTTTTTGATGACAGCAAGGCGAGCTCCGTCATTGCAAACACACCATTTGCCAAGATCAAAACGAGGACAATCATTAAATTAATTAACCACATCAAGCATTCACTCCTTTTCGATAACAAACTATTCCCCAAACTCGCCTCCATCATTCCCATTCGGACCGGTTTCCGTTAAACTATTAATGTATCAGCAGATAAAGGGGGACTTTAATATGGAATATCGATTAGAGCGTGACACGATGGGGGAAATTCGTGTCCCACAAGCACAAGAATGGGGAGCACAAACACAACGAAGCTTGGAAAACTTTAAGATTGGAACGGAAAAGATGCCAATCGAAATCATCCGGGCGTTTGCGGTTCTAAAAAAGGGAGCGGCGTTGGCCAACCGTGATTTAGGTGTCCTTGATGCGGAGAAGGCGGAAGTCATTGCGGAAGTGTGTGATGAAATCATCGCTGGACATTTTGATGATGATTTTCCACTCGTCGTCTGGCAAACGGGGTCCGGCACACAGTCGAACATGAACGTCAATGAAGTCGTAGCGCGTGTCGCAACACGAAAATTAAGTGAACGTGGAAGCGAGCAAGTCATTCATCCGAATGACGACGTTAACAAATCACAAAGCTCAAACGATACATATCCGACGGCGATGCATATCGCAGCGAAGACAATCGTCATCGATCAGTTGTTGCCGGCTGTTGATGCGATTCAGGCGACGCTCGATGAAAAGGCAAAAGCCTTCTCCGACATCGTCAAGATTGGACGGACCCATTTGCAGGACGCGACACCGATTACGTTAGGTCAAGAAATCAGTGGATGGGTCCGCATGTTGCAATTATCGAAAAAGATGATTGAGTTGACGTTAGAGCCGTTGACGGAGCTTGCGATTGGCGGGACGGCAGTCGGAACCGGAATCAATGCCCATCCGGAATTCGGAGACCGGGCAGCCGAAAAGATGAGCGAAGAAACGGGGAAATCGTTTGTCAGTGCGGAAAATAAGTTCCACGCCTTAACAAGTCATGACCAACTCGTCTTTTCACATGGTGCGATCAAAGCGCTCGCCATGGATGCGATGAAAATCGCCAATGATGTCCGGTGGTTGGCATCCGGTCCACGTGCAGGAATCGGTGAAATCACGATTCCAGAAAACGAACCCGGCAGCTCGATCATGCCTGGGAAAGTCAACCCGACGCAAAGTGAAGCCTTGACGATGGTCGCGGCACAAGTACTTGGAAACGATACAACGATCGGTTTTGCAGCGAGCCAAGGTAATTTTGAATTGAATGTCTTTAAACCGGTCATCATGTATAATTTCATCCAGTCTGTCCGCCTGCTGACAGACGCTCTGCATTCGTTTAACGATCACTGTGCAATCGGCATCGAGCCGGAACGGACCGTCATTGCCGAAAACGTCGAACGATCATTGATGTTAGTGACAGCGCTGAATCCGCATATCGGCTATGAAAATGCAGCTCGGATTGCTAAGGCAGCGCATAAAGAGGGTACAACCTTAAAAGAGGCGGCACTCGCAACGGGTCTTTTGACGGAAGAACAATACGAGCAATGGATTGTTCCAGCTGATATGGTCAGCCCGAACTTAAAAGCATGATTGAAAACGAGGGTTTCCCTCGTTTTCTCTTCAGTCGAACTTGCTGTTTTTCGACTGTATAGAAAGAGGGGGAAGGCTCGTGGAAACCGAACAAAAAGAAACTGAAAAGCAAATTCATCAAACCATTCTCATGGTGGAACGGCTGCTTCGGATGGAGTCTGTTCCTAAAGCAGAATTACTTGTTTTTTCGCAGTGGTTAAAACGATTTAGCAAACAAGATCAAGCTGATTTTTTTGAACGGCAAGCCGCACGATGGGCGAGTGAGCTGGAGGATGAAACGGAAGAAGTCGCGCACGAGCAAATCGAGAAATTGCTTGCTCCGGTCATCGATCATCTTTCGGCACGGAGCCGTAAAAAAGTCATTCGGAAAGAGATGATTCTTTCCGTGACCAAACGATTTTTAGATAACATTCAATGGAAAAAATCGCTCGAAAATGAACGGTATATGACACGTTTTTTTGGTTCGATCGAAGATACGCTCGAAGTGGGTTATGACTTACATGTCGATGCGATGCTCATCGATCATGATATCATCCGAATGACCGATGAGGCTTTAGTACACAAATTGATTAAAAAAGTCGAAGCTTCCTTCATCCCACTGATCATCATCGGACCAAACGACGCATCTGTCCGTCAATCATGTTACGCACTCGGGACAGACGATTACTGGGATGAGACCGTACAAATCGAGGAACGGCAGATTCGTCTGAAGCGACTTTTGCGAAAATTACGAACCGTCTCTTCGACGATTTTAGTTGATGAACTGACCGGAGCGTTTAATCGAAAATATCTTCAAAATGCGTACCGACGGCGCACATCCCGTCTTGAACGGGACGACCAATTGTTTGCTTTGGCGATCTTTGATTTAGATCATTTCAAGCGGATTAACGATTTACACGGTCATCCGACAGGAGATTTAGTATTGGCAGAACTCGCTGTCTTAACGAAGCAAGCTATTCGGCAAGAAGATGAGCTGATCCGTTTTGGCGGCGAAGAATTCATGTTATTGTTCAGTGCAGATCATGCGGACCATGCAACAGATATGATGGAAAAAGTCCGGGCTAGGATTGAACGGCATACGTTCCCGAACGGGTTAAAAATTACAGTATCAATTGGTCTGACAGTTATCGACCATCCGACGATGGATTTAGAAGAAATGACATCGGAAGCAGATGAGGCGCTTTATCAAGCCAAACGAAACGGCAGAAATCAAGTGGCAGCGTACACGACGTCGACTGCAAAAGAAAAAATCACGGCATTGATTAAGATTGAGTCACAATCATTTGAACAGTTGGCGCCACTTGCGTTGCCGGATCATGCGAAATATCATTTTCAGGTCACACCTTACGAGGAAACGACCTGTGCCCCGCTTCAACTTTGTGTGTTACCGTTGCATCAGTTGGCGGCAAATAACTTCAAACTGCTCGATGAATGGAAACAGTCCCGGGAAGGAATCATTGAAGCGATTGCCATTGCTCCGGAAGAAAATCAGTTACTGGGACACGCCTTGGAACGTGGTGTGACGGATTATTGTCTTTCACCACTCGACCGTGATCAATTGGAAGAACAAATCCGCCAATGGATCATTCGTTTACCCTGAATCAAAAAGAATCCAGACCTCCTGAGAACAGGAGTCTGGATTCTTTTTGTATCGTACGTCATGTCCGGTCGTAACGATTAATGACGAACGAAAACGGATTTTGATCATCTTTAGCGTATGACGTTTTTTCTGTCAGCTTAAACGTGTCCGGCAGCGGCGGGTAGTAGACGTCTCCTTCGATGACGGCATCGATTTCCGTCGCATAGATCCGACCCGCACGTGACAACGTTTGATGAAACAGTTCACCGCCCCCGATCAAAAACACTTCTTCATCCGTCTCGACGTACGCATCAAGCAGCTTTAAATCATGCCAGACGGTCACGCCGTCTGCATGGAAATCAGGGTCTCGGGTGATGACGATGTTCTCACGTCCCGGTAACGGACGTCCGATCGAGAGAAACGTTTTTCGTCCCATGATGACGGGCTTACCGTACGTCGTTTTTTTAAAGTGTGCCAAATCGGCCGGGAGATGCCAAGGCATGTCGTTATCACGACCGATGACCCGATTTGTTGAATAGGCAACGATATGTGAAATCATACAGCGACGACTCCTTTGATGTGCGGGTCTGGATCATACCCTTCGATGATGATGTCGTCGAACGTAAAATCTTCAATTCGTTCGACATCTCGAGCGAAGCGAATCGTCGGCAACGGTTTTGGTGTTCGGCTCAATTGAAGGTTTACTTGATCGAGATGATTCGAATAAATATGCGCATCCCCTAACGTATGCACGAAATCCCCGACCTCAAGCTTACAGACATGAGCAATCATGTGCGTCAGCAAAGCGTAAGAGGCGATGTTAAACGGAACACCTAAAAAGACATCAGCAGACCGTTGGTACAGCTGGCACGACAACTTTCCGTTCGCGACATAAAATTGAAACAGCAGATGACAGGGTGGCAAGGCCATCTCTTCTAATTGACCGGGATTCCAGGCACTGACAATCAGACGACGTGAATCGGGATTCGTCTTAATTTGCTCGATGACATCAGCCAACTGATCGACCGTCGATCCATCCGGTTTCGGGAAGGAACGCCACTGCGCACCATAAACCGGTCCGAGATTCCCGTCTTCGTCGGCCCACTCGTTCCAAATCCGGACGCCGTTTTCTTGTAGATATGCAATGTTGGTGTCACCGGAAATGAACCAAATCAACTCATGGATGATCGACTTCATATGTAATTTTTTCGTCGTCACCATTGGAAATCCATCCTGCAAAGGGAACCGCATCTGATGACCAAAAATACTGGTCGTCCCGGTTCCCGTACGGTCTTCTTTTTTGACGCCGTTCGTTAAGATTTCATGGCAAAGTTGATGGTACTGTTTCATGAATACAATCCCCCTATAAAAGCTATCTTCCTATTGTAGCCGAATCCATTGGGGGGAATCAACCGGTTGGAGGGAATCAAACTTCGGATGAGGTCGGAAGATGACGCCGGAACAAATAACTGAACAGACCAAACAACGGAACGACGTCCCGCCAACCGAGCCGATGATTTTGTCGAATTCGAATCCGGTGTAGCATGAACAACTGCAAGATGTAGAACATCACGAGATCGACGGTCATCGTGCGTACGAACTGATTGGTCATGAAATAGATTTGGAAAATCGACCAATCGGACCGGGCGAGTGCCAGCCAAATGACGACTGCCGACAAAATGGCGAGAACAGCGACGAGATAGGGAATGAATTTTCGACGACGAAACGGCAAAAATGTTTTTCGTGGAATCGCCAGTGCCAAATACGGCATCAAGATAAAAGAGCCTAATACGAAAGCACCAAAACTCGCTAACATCGGGGAAGGCTTCAAGAAACGTTTTTCGTCTAAAAAGAGCATAAAAAAGGCAGCCGGATAAATGCCGAGTAACGTAAATAAGCTCAGAGCGGATGTATCAAATTGGCTTTGATCAAAACGTAAAAACGAGAACAGGAAACCATCAGGGAAGACTCGGTTATTTCCGAAGACGACAATAAATACGATGGCGATGGCCCAAACAAGAAATAATAAATAACGGCGGTACATAACGGCACGCCTCCCTTCTTCAATCATTTTTCCTCAATGGCAGGGATTCAAACGTCACTCGCCACTTTAGGTATATGTTCAGTATACCGTATGGAAATGAGGGAATCTCCTTGTTCTCGTTACGTTGTTCGTGATACGATGTCGATGAAATAAATGGAAGCGCTTTTAAAAATAAATGCAATCGCTTGCATTAATCGTTCACAAGGGAGTCGATCAATCAATGGAACGTAAATGGTGGCATGACAGTGTAGTTTATCAAATTTATCCACGCAGCTTTAATGATTCCAATGGAGACGGTATCGGGGATCTGGTCGGAATCATTGAAAAACTCGATTACTTAAAAGAACTCGGGATTGATGTCATCTGGCTGAGTCCGGTCTACGACTCACCGAATGATGATAACGGGTATGACATTCGGGATTATGAAGCCATCATGGATGAATTCGGAACGATGGCGGACTTTGACCGTCTGTTGGATCAAGCGCATGAACGCGGCATTAAAATCGTGATGGACCTCGTCGTCAACCATTCTTCCGACGAGCATGCCTGGTTCGCGGAGTCCCGGAAAAGTAAGGATAACCCGTACCGCGATTACTACATTTGGAGAAGTGCTCATGAAGACGGGACGTTACCAAACAACTGGGGCTCGATTTTTTCGGGTCCGGCGTGGGAATTGGATGAAGCGACAAACGAATATTACTTACACTTGTTCTCGAAAAAACAACCTGATTTAAACTGGGAAAACGAAAAGCTGCGCCAAGAAGTGTACCAGATGATTACACGATGGTTAGATCGTGGCATTGACGGTTTCCGAATGGACGTCATCAATTTGATTTCGAAAACACCGGGTCTGCCGGATGCGACCGTTCCTCCCGGTGCGTTGTACGGAGAAGGGGGTCAACACTACATCAATGGTCCACGGATTCACGAATTCCTGAAAGAGATGAACGATGCCTCGTTTGGTAATTATGATGTGTTGACTGTCGGAGAAATGCCGGGGGCAACGACGGAAGACGCGATTCTGTATACCGATCCGGCACGAAAAGAAGTCAACATGGTCTTTACGTTTGAACACATGGACTTGGATTCCGGTCCAGGCGGAAAATGGGACGTCCAACCGTTTGATCTGCAGAAACTGAAGCAGAATTTCACGAAGTGGCAAGTCGCTTTACATGAAAAAGGGTGGAACTCATTATACTGGAACAACCATGACCAACCACGCGTCGTCAGTCGATTTGGAGAGGATACGACGTATCGGGTCGAATCGGCTAAAATGTTAGCGACATTACTTCATTTGTTGAAAGGAACACCGTACATCTATCAAGGCGAAGAAATCGGGATGACGAATGTTGCGTTCGAATCGATTGAGGAGTACGAAGACATTGAAATTCGGAACATGTGGAAAGAACGGACAGAACAAGGAGCTTCACCGGCGGAACTCCTCCGGTCGATTCATGTAAAAGGGCGCGACAATGCGCGGACACCGATTCAATGGGATGCGACTGAGCATGGGGGATTCACGACAGGAACGCCTTGGCTGAAGGTGAATCCAAACTATCCAACCATCAATGTTGAAAAGGCTTTACAGGATCCTGACTCGATTTTCTATTATTACAAACAACTGATTGCATTACGGCATCAACATGATTTAATCGTCTACGGAGAATATGCCTTGATTTTAGAAGACGCGCCGCATGTCTATGCGTATACACGAACATACGAAAATCAGACTTGGTATATCTACTGTTCGTTTGCGACGGAAGACACAATCGTGCCGGTAACACACGATTCTTCCGATCGAGTCATCGGAAATTACAACGATGCACCAAATGTGACGGACGAGCAGCTGACGCTCCGTCCATATGAAGCGATTGTTTACCGGACCCATCATTAAGAAACGATGATCCGAGCGACGTTACATCGTCACTTTGGTGAATGACAAAGCCCGCTTTTCTGTCCGTCGAGGGCAAGAAAGCGGGCTTGTTTGTTTTGATCAACGTCTACCGTACGAGAGGGCGTTGAAAATCGAAGGAAAGGAGGCAGACCTTGAAGATCCGCCTCCTTGCCTAAATGTTTGATTAAGACGACTAACGAGGTTGAGTTTACTGTGCCTGCCTGACAATTTGTTTGATTGCCTCAATGATTTGTTGTTGCTCTTCTTTTGTCGTATCGAGATGTAAACCGTACAGACGTTGTGCCGCGACCATTTTTTCATGCAAAATGCGTCCGGTCAATTTAAGTGGTTCTGTCCCGCTGAGTAAGGAAAATTCGACGACAATCGAAGTGGAGCGAGTGAGCGGGAGCTTCAAAGGGGTTGCAATGGCGATGCCGCTCGGAGAAATGTTATGGATTTTCATTAATCCAGCGGGTGTCCGGCGCCCTTCTTTGACAAGGTAAAATTCACCCGTGATGGGTTCGGTGAATTGGTAACGAAACGACTCATTTCGTTTGATTTTCAAGAAGACCACCTCCTATTTTCCATTATCCGTCAAAAACGCATTTTCTTCTAGACGAAATTTAAGGAGGAAGCAACAAATCAAATGATGGAGCACTTAAGCCGCTGCATCTTTTGCAGAAGCCGTCGGATGAATTCGTTTGGCAACATACATGAATGGTGTCGCGACCCAAGCGATGACGAACTTCGCAAGATAGGTCGTTACAAAAATCTGCCACCAAATCTCAAACGGTAAATTATGAAAAGCGATGGCGCAGAACGTCAACGTATCGATTAACTGACTTAAGACCGTTGAGCCAGTCGTACGTAACCAAAGTTTCTTTTCGCCCGTCTTTTGGCGGATTTTAGAGTAGATGAACACATCGAACAATTGGGAAACAAGATATGCGGATAAACTGCCAAATGCAATCCAAGGCAGCAAACCGAACAAAAGATGCAAGGAATTCGACATATCGTCAGCCAAGGCATCATTGAGCGGGGTATACAGTAAGCTGTACTGCATTAAAAGAGTTGTCGTGATCAAGGAGAAGAACCCCATGTACACGCCCTGACGCGCCACCTTTTTGCCGTATTTTTCATTTAAGATATCGGTCGCCAAGTAGCAACTGCCATAAACGACATTACCTAATGTGAAAATATAAGAATAAAGTTCGACTTGTTGGGTGACTTGAATATTTGCAATGATCGTTGCGATGGCAATCCACATCAACAGACCGGTTTTACCGAACAGACGGTAACTGAGCAATAACAATCCCATCGTAATTAAGATGGAAGGAAACCATAACCATTCATTCATGTGCATACTCCTTTCTGATTCATACAAAGAAAAATTCTACGCTCTTTTTTAACATCTGTCAAAAAAAGCCGACGTCAGTAGGCGTCGGCTTAACATCAAGGGCGTTGAAGCGAATAACGCTTGCGGCGTCCCTTACTAAAATAGTGTTCTTGTTGTATAAATCCGTTGGTCGTAAGGATGTGACAAGCAATCTCTTTATGGGGTGACGTGGGTAAGACACGTGCACGTACTTCATAAATATCGAGTACACCGGACTCTTGCAATGCAAGTTGAACGGCTTTTGTACCGTAACCCCGCCCACTGAAGGAATCAAAAATCATCAAGTCCAGCTGAAAGTAATGTCCCATCTTCAACAAGAGGATCCGGCCTGCCAATTGATTGTCGACAAGAATATCGAAGTAAAAGTCTTCCGAATAACTGTGTTCAACAGAATCAAAAGCACGTTCAACCCCGAGTTCATGATCATAACCTTGAATTTCCTGGCGGGATAATCCATACGCCTGTTCGCCGTATTTTAAGAAATGTTCGAATTCAATCTGGTCGACGTGACGCAGCGTTCGACGTTTTAAATCCATGACGTTGTCCTCCTCTGATCGCAATTCAATCTGCTCATTCATTATAGCGACTTCAGGAAAGAAATTGCAAAAGATAGCTGGAATGGAATACGAAAGGAAGATGAAAGGAAGAAAGACACTCGACATACGAAATAACCAAGTTGTAAACGGATTGTGATTGTTTTATTTAGCGGTGGATATGGTAAAGTAATGATGTAGACATCTGTATACTGGAAGGGGTTGGGAAATGTGTTCACTGAACGGGATGGCATTAAATTACGCCTAGAGCAAATTGAACGTTTATATTCAGATTTAAATCGGGAAGCGAAACAATTGACGGAACGGTTACGCCAACTGGATGAACAAGGTGATGAAGTTCGTCACGATCTCGCATTAAACAAAGAAGATCGTGATCACCTGAAATCAAGCATCGATGAAACGTTACAGGCATTGTTACAACGGACGACTGTTGACGCAAAAGTCGAACAAGAAAAGCAAGAAGACTTGATTTCAAAAAAAGCACTCATCGAAGACATCGAAGGGTTATTGAAGAAAAAGAAATAAGCTAGCGCAGGCTAGCTTATTTTTTTCTGGGAGTGAATCGTTTTGACCAAAGAACAGATTGTATTAACAACATGTCTCAGACCAACAGAGGACGTGCGAATCCGATTACAGCACTTGGCTGAAACGGAACAGGACATGGAATTTCAAATCGTTGCACGGAAAAAGCTGAGTCTGCATGCGCTTCAGGAAATGTATCACTGTCCTGTCCTCGTCGTCGATAAAAACCGTCTGGAGTATTATCCGACCGGAGCGGAAAGTTCATTTTTCTTTCATCCGTCCAGTGCCGTCTTCCGCATCAAACAATTTGATGCGAACGGACATGATCCATTGATTGCGATCGCCCGGTTGACGGAAGGCATGACGGTTCTTGATTGTACATTGGGACTCGGGGCGGATGCGATTGTCATGAGCCATGCGGTCGGACCATCGGGTCAGGTGACCGGGATAGAAAGTAAGGCGGCGACCGCTCTGATCGTGCGCGAAGGGTTACAGCAATGGGTGGAGGGCTATTTACCGATTGTTGAGGCGATGCGGCGCATCGAGGTGCAACAACTGGATCATCTCACTTTTCTAGAACGGTCTCCAAGCAAGTCGGTTGATGTGATTTATTTTGATCCGATGTTTGAAAAAACCGTCTCGGAATCCATTCATCTGGATGGATTACGACAGCTGGCGAATTATGAGACGTTGACAGAACAGGTAATGAAGGAAGCCAAGCGTGTGGCACGTCAACGCATCGTCTTAAAAGCGCATTTTGAAAGCGAACTGTTTGAACGGTTCGCTTTTGTACGAATCAAACGAAAATCATCAAAGCTTCATTACGGGGTCATTGAATTATAGGATCAAAAAAGCTCTTCGCAATCTGCGAAGAGCTTTTTAAGGAACATCAGTTATTCAATAGCTTCTTTTAGTTCTTCTTCCATATCGTCAAACTTGTCTTGAACCGATTCAACCGGTTGCTTCGTTAACAGACTGACGACGACGGTAAAGAGTAAGCTTGTAAAGAATCCGGGGACCATTTCATACAGCGTCGTACTGAGGCCAAGTTGGACCCAGACGATGACCGTAATGGCACCTGACAACATACCGGCAAGCGCACCTTGTTTCGTCATTCGTTTCCAGTAAAGTGAAAGCAGAATGATCGGACCGAATGCTGAACCGAAACCAGCCCAGGCATAACCAACCAGTGACAAGATGGTCGCTGACGGATTCCAGGCTAAAACGGAACCTATGACGGCGATCACTAAGACGGCAATTCGTCCAGTCAAGACCAACTGTTTATCCGTCGCTTTTTTATTTAAGAATGTTTTATAAAAATCTTCTGTCAAGGCACTTGATGTGACGAGGAGCTGTGACGAAATCGTTGACATGATTGCTGCCAAAATCGCTGCCATCAAGAATCCTGTGATATACGGGTGGAATAAGACGTCAGAAAAACGGATGAAGACGGTTTCTGGGTCGCCGAGACCGTTTCCTTGTCCCTCAAAGTAAGCAATTCCGACCAGTCCTGTCATCATGGCACCGAGAATCGAGATGAACATCCAACCAATTCCGATCCGACGTGCTTTTTTCAAATCTTTGACCGAACGAATGGCCATAAAGCGGACGATGATGTGGGGTTGTCCGAAGTAGCCGAGTCCCCAAGCGAGGAATCCGATGATTCCGAGGAAAGTTGTTCCTTTTAATGGATCAAATAATGTCGGATCTAAGTTTTCTGCGTAGCTGTACGCCCCATCGATACCGCCGACATCTGTCAAAGCAACAATCGGTACAAGCACGAGAGCGATGAACATGATACAACCCTGGACGAAGTCGGTCCAACTGACTGCGAGAAAACCGCCAAACAACGTGTAGGCGACAACGACCGCAATCGTCAAGAGCATACCATAGTGATAGTCAAAGCCAAATGAGCTTTCAAACAATTTACCGCCGGATACGATACCAGCTGAAGTGTAAAACGTGAAGAAAACGATAATAACGACTGCAGAAACAGTCCGTAAGACACGTGACGTATCTTTGAAACGATTTTCTAAAAAGTCAGGAATCGTAATCGAATCATTTGCCATTTCCGTATAAAGACGAAAACGTGGGGCAAGGATCAAATAGTTCACGTAACACCCGATCAATAAACCTAAGGCGAGCCATAAAGCGGATACGCCGGTCGCATACATCGCTCCGGGTAACCCCATCAACATCCAACCACTCATGTCGGATGCTCCGGCGGATAGTGCCGTGACACCGGGTCCTAAATCCCGACCACCTAACATATAATCTTCTGTGTTTGTCGTTCGCTTGTAGGCAATGTAGCCGATGGCAAGCATCATGACCAGATACAAGCTGATTGAAATCCATTCTTGCGTCATAACAATAAAGCCTCCAATAATCTTTTTTTTGCGCTGTTCATTCATCTGTCAAATAAGCACAATCGATTTGTTCCCCACCTTACAGGGTCCAAAACAACAAAGCAAGTCTTCACAATCTCGCCAAAAGTGGCTTCAGCCCTCATCTATCAAGGGATAGGGACACTTTCCGTCCCTCGTAAAGTTCTAATTTTCAAAATTCGGTCATGAAAATGTCGTCAAATGGAAAGGGAATCGAAATGAAGGGTGTTGCTAAAAAAGGTATAATAAAAAATTTGATTTTTATTCAATGCAAAAAAAACGCGAGACGACTGCCCTGAGAAGGTTGTCGTCTCGCAATAGATTAATCGGTAAAAACAAGCTTGTCATAGGCAACACGAAGGCGGTTGAGGGCTTCGTCGAGTTGGCTGCGGGGGCAACCGAAGTTCAAACGTTCAAATGCAAGTGCGTTTTCTCCGAAGGGTTGACCGTGTGTTAAGGCTAATCCGGCCTGCTCGACCAGCCAGTCGGCACGCTCCGGTGCGTCAAACGGCAAAGCGTGACAATCGATCCACAGTAAAAACGTCGCTTCCGGTGCAATGACCGTCAAGCGGGGCATTTCAGATTGGATCCGGTGCACCGCATGATCCCGGTTGGCTTCCAGGTAAAGAAGTAATTCTTTTAGCCATCGTTCGCTGTCTGGATCCGTATAGGCCGCAACGATGGCTGTTGCCGCGAAGGCGTTCGGATGCACAAAGTGTGCTTGTTGCACTTGTTCGATTTTTCCCCGCGTCTCTGCATTGGGGACGATCAAATAAGAAGCATACAGCCCGGGGATGTTAAAGGTTTTTGAGGGCGCGCTGACTAAAACCACCTGTTCATAATCAAAAGCGAGAATCGGATGATGGGTCGATCCGGAAAAAATCAAATCGGCATGGATCTCATCAGATAAGACATAAACGTCGTGCCGCTTCGCCAGCGTAATGATTTGCTCCAACTCGGACCGGCTGAAGACACGCCCCGTCGGATTATGAGGATTACATAAAATGATCATACGAGCAGTTTTCATTTGTTGTTCGAGCAGTAAAAAATCGATTTTGTATCGATTGTCCACCAATCGAAGAGGGTTTTCGATCAGTTTACGGTTGTTTGCTTGCACGACATGGTGAAACGGCGGATAGACCGGCGTTTGAATGATGATTTCATCCTGTTCCTCGGTCAATGCCAATACACTGTGCGCCAGTGCCGGCACAACACCACTCGAATAAAGAATCGTCGACGGGTCGACCGGCTGATCGTACCGCTTTACAAACCATTGCTGAATGGCAGACTTCGCCTCGTCTTCAAATAAGGAATATCCGAAATGTCCGCTTGCTGCCCGTTTCGTCAAGGCTTTTGTGATGGAGTCGGCCGGACGGACATCCATGTCGGCGACCCACATCGGAATCAATTGATCGGATCCAAATAATTGTTCCAGCCCGTCCCATTTGGCGGATCCGGTTTTTCTTTTCTCCAACACTTCATCAAAGGAGTATTCTTGCATCTGTCTTCATTCCTTTCGAAATAGAATTGCTACTGTCTTCACAGTACCGAACGGGCTTCATTTCGGCAAGTTCGAAAAATAAAGGTTTTAAACGGAAGAACGTTGGGAAAACTCAATATCGTACACAAAAAAAAGGACGGGGTGGATTTTATGTTACATTCTAAAGTGTTAGTAGGACGATCACCGGAAGAGCTCGAAGAACGACTGAACCAATTCTTTGAGGAAAATGGTGTCGGGTCAAATTCGATCATCACACTCAAATTCTCGACATTCGTTGCGTCGAAAGCGGATGAACATTATTCTGTGTTGATTGTTTTTGATAACTCATTAACCAAAACAGTCCTTTAATCGCAGGAGCAGTTATGGGAAATAAGATTTCCTGTGACTGTTCTTTTCTATTTTTTTGAAAAAGTTGAAATTGGGAAACGGATACGTTATACTAATATTAGAAAAAACAGGCTTCCGTAGGTTAATGGCAGACCTCAGCAATGGTAATGCTGCAGTGCGAGTTCGATTCTCGCCGGAAGCATCAAAATAAACAGGTCTTCCGTCACAAGTCAATCACTTGAACGGAGGACCTGTTTTCGTTTGGAACAGGAACTGACCTTGAAGGAGAAATCGATGAATTCATTAAACATTTCGATTGGCAACGAAATCAAGCGGATCCGGCAAGAGCGGAATTGGACACAATCTGAATTATGCCGGGGAATCTGTAGTCAGGCAGAAATCAGTAAGATTGAAAATGGACGAAATTCACCGACAGTGGATTTGTTGCAGCAGATTGCTGAACGGTTAGAGGTGCCTATTTCTAATTTATTGGAAAATAAAGCAGAAATCGAAACGTTTAATCGTTTTGATCATATGCTGCTAAAACTAACACGAGAAGGCCATTATGATCAAATTCAAAAATATGAAGTTCAAAAATCCGATAGTATTTCGAGTGAGACGACGTTGTTGCTCGAATATTATCGTATCATTAGTGATTATCGAATGGATAAATTTGATTATCGGACAACATCCGTTAAATTATCTCGATTAACTGAAGAAGGTGAACTCAAGTTTGAAAGTCCAGGACTATATCTACGAATAAAAATGGCGCTTGCAATTTTATATGCAGAAAATTTCGATTACAAACAAGCGGAAAAAATATATGCTGATTTGGAAGACCTAGATTTTAGAAATGATATAGAGATGAGAACACAACAACTAAAAATTATTTACAATCATGCAAAGTTACTTTTTAAAGTTGGTAAATTTGATAAAGGACTTACTGTCACTCAAGAAGGAATTCAATTAAGTGTGCATCTCCATAATTTTTCTTACATGGCACATCTTTATTATCAAAAGGGAGAATTTTTTGAGGAATTGTATGGATTGGAAGCAAATACTTGTCAAAGTTATATGATGGCGTATGAGTTGTTTAGTGCTTTTCAAATGTTTCGGTATGCTGATATTGTAAAAGATGTCAAAAAAAAATTCCTTTTTTCGAGTATTACTAAAACAGAATAAAAAGGACTGTTCAAAATGATTCCACTTTCTACTTCAATCGGATACCATTTGAGGCAAATTCGCCTTGAAAAAAACCTCACTCAAAAAGAAGTATGCAAAGATATCTGTAGTCAAGCGGAGCTGAGTAAAATTGAGCAAGGTAAAGTGTCCGCGACAATAGATATGATTCAAAAAATTGCCCAGCGATTAAACGTTTCTGTTCTACAATTATTCGAAGAAGACACTCAATCGATGATCTTTCGGGAATATGACCATAAATTCACAAAACTTTTTCGTGATGAACAATATGATGAAGTAATAGAATTTGCCAAAAAAACTGTGGATTTGCCACTCTATTCTTCAATTCATTTATTGGCAAGATATTTTGAGTTGATTGCATTAGAAGGAAAAAAGTCTCTAGATTATCGATCCTGTATCTCACAATTGTCGTTCGTAGCTGACAATGAAGAAGTATGGTACGAGTCTCCAATAATGTATTTGCGTATTAAATTAGCAATTGCTAATTATTACTATTTGAATCAACAATATGTACACTCGAGAAAAATCTATGAAGAATTATTAAAAATGGATTTTGAAACCGAAGAACTGAAACATTTGCGCTTAAAAATTTTATATAATCATGCGCAACAATTGTTTTTTCAAGGTGATTATAAAGAAGGATTAAAAGTCACTGAACTTGGAATTGATGAGAGTATCATCCGCAAAAATTCTTCGTTTTCGGGCCATTTTTATTATCAACGAGCTAATTTCAAGGAAAAGTTAGATTATGAGATGGAAACTGTAAAAGAAGATTACTCATTATCTTATTCTTTATTTGCCGCACTAAATCTTGAACGTTACGTAGAAATTGTTGAAACAGGAAGAACTGATTATTTGTTGTTTAAATTTTGATAAGGCTTTTTGTTAAGGGAGACAGTTAATGAATTCACTACCGGTATCGATTGGAAATGAAATCAAACGAATTCGTAAAGGAAAAAGAATGACGCAAGCAGATCTGTGTCAGGGAATTTGCAGTCAAGCAGAAATCAGTAAGATTGAGAATGGACGTAATTCGCCGACAATTGACTTATTGCAACAAATTGCCAAGCGTTTAAGAGTCCCGATGTCAATGCTGTTCCGTGATCAATATAAAAGTGAGCAGTTCCGTGAATGTGACCGGCTTCTTACAGGATTGTTGAGAAATCAGCAATTTGAAGAATTGCTAGATCAAATCGAAGAAATAAAAAGCCAGTCCACAAACAAGGAAATTCTTCTTTTACTAGAATACTTTAAAATCATCAGTGGAGAGCGGACCAAAAAAGTTGATTTTCGATCCAGTATCTCACAATTGGCACATTTGACGGATACGGAAGAAGTGTGGTTTGAATCTCCGCAAATGTATCTGCGCATAAAAATGGCAATGGCTAATTTTTATTTTGAAAATAAACAATTTATTCATTCGGAAAGTGTGTATGAAGAAATATTAAATTTGAACTACGATACGATTGAATTAAAAAAAATGAGAATCAAAATTATTTATAATCATGCTCAACAACTGTCATTCCAACAAAATTACGAAAAAGGTCTTCGAGTAGTAGCTGCCGGGATTCAGGAAAGCTTAGCCTTAGATGATGCTTCGTTTTTAGGACATTTTTATTATCAACGTGGCTACTTCACGAAAAAAACAAACGGTGCTCTTCAAGATATCAAAAGAGATTTTACACTGTCCTATAGTCTGTTTAAAGCTTTTGAAATGCCAAGTTACGAACAGCTTGTCATCGACAGTCATGAAGAATTTTTGTTGTATAAATTTTAAAATCGTTGCCCGGCCTTCTCGCAAGCAGAGAGGGCATTTTTTATGAGTTCATCGGCCCGGTTCGGATATTGTTGATGACCTTCAAGAATTACCGATTCGACATCTTCGATTCCAAAAAAGCGAAGAATGTCAATCATGTAGCGGACGGCATGATCCGAGCTGACTTTGTCAGGTGTTGAGTAATCACCGCCACGTGAATGGAGCAACAAGACATGTTTTCCCGTTACGAGTCCAACAGAACCTTCAGACGTATAACGGAACGTCTGACCGGCCTGTGCCAAGTAATCCATATAATTATGGAGCGGGGCAGGAACGGTCAAATTCCACATCGGGAAAGAAAAAACGATTTTATCCGATTCGAGAAAACCGGTCAAGTACTCTTGCAGCTTTTCAACCGGGATACTTTCTTCAGCGTCGAGAGATTCCCCCCGAAACAGTTTTGCCGCAGATGTGGCGAGTTTCAGGTCAAAAAAAGGCAGGCGTTCTTCGAATAGATTTAAGACGACAATCTCATCTTCCGGGTGATGTGTCCGGTAACTGGACAGAAACGTTTCGTTCATCTGTGAACTGATACCTTTTGATTGATGGGTGCTGTCATTGGCTTCGATAAATAATAAACGGCTCATAGGATGGCACTCCTTTCATTCTTTAGTATTGAATTACCCGAAAGAGACACTCCTTAGACGTCACCCAAGCGACCAGTTTCGTGGAGGATTTAGGTTTTAATTCCAGCTGGATAAGGAAAAAGAGAGGAGGAAGAAACGGAAAAGAGGGGATGATATGAAGGTGCACGATCAACCTTCATCAGCAAATCTTCACTATCATCGTGAAGTGAAGGCGAATTACCGACTATTCGGAATGATCATCTTTGTATTGACCAGTTGCGGTTCCGCTTTATACGTCTTCTCTAGTGCTTTAAGCCGATCAGGGCTTGAATGGTCTGATGGTTGGCGGGCGGGTTTAATTTTCATTGTCGGATTGGTTCAGCTTTTGATTGGAAAAAGTAATCTGTCGGACCAGTTGAAACCACACGTCATGTCGAGTGTATTCTTGTTGATTCCCTTCATCAATTACCCTTATATCGAGAGTGGTGCACAAACAGTCTGGGCAGCATCGCTGTTATTTTTATTGACGTCACTCGTCGTCATCAATCGGACGATGTTGCTGTATGCGACCGGCATCAGTATTTTATCCTTACTGTATATCTGGCTCGAGGCACCATCAGGAACGTCTGTATTTACGGCGACGGATCACATCGCCCGCATCGGCTTGATTTTGATTGCGACATTAATCAGTTTATTGATTCATACACAATACGTGACACGACTCGAACGGAATATTGATTATTTGACCCGCTTGAAGGAACAAGCTTTTTTTGATCCGGTCACGGAACTTGCGAACCGCTCTTTTTTTGTGATCGAAACGGAAAAAAGGGCAACGTCAGGAGACCTGATTTGTTTGATTGATCTCGACGATTTCAAAACGGTTAATGATGCATTTGGTTACCGAACAGGAGATCGTGCCCTTCATGTCATCGGGAGTCGATTGATGACGCGGTTTTCAGATTGTATTGTGGCGAAAGCGAGTGGCAGTGCATTTCTATTGCATGCAGACGCGCATCATTCGGCACAAGGATTATGCGATGAGATTTTATCCAGTATCTCGGAGCGCGTCCAAATCGACTTTAAACAAATCAATTTAACAGCGAGTATCGGTGTATCCTTTGTGAATGGAGAATCCATTGATCATGTGATCAACGATGCAGAAATCGCGTTGTTTACCGCTAAATCCAATCGAAAAAACACATTTGCCATCACGGATCAAGCGACCCAAAATCAACGCAAGCGGGCGATGCAATTGACGCGTGACTTATATGATGCTGAACTCGATCGAGACTTTTTTGTATTATTTCAGCCGCAGGTCGGAGCGAGCAGTCATCGGATTACGGGAGCGGAGGCGCTCGTCCGCTGGAATCATCCGAAGTATGGTCTCATTTCGCCGCTCGAATTCATTCCGCTTGCAGAGCGGACACGATTTATTGAAACACTTGGCGGATGGGTGATGCGTAAAGCCTGTTTACAAGGAAAACATTGGCTCGAACACGGTCGAAAACCGATTACGATTGCCGTTAATGTATCCCCTTGGCAATTACGTCAGCCGGATTTTACGGAAAAGGTTCTTGAAATCTTAACGGATACGGGATTTCCTCCTCAGTTGCTGGAAATTGAAATGACGGAACATATCTTCGTCGAGGGGACGATGCAGATCATCGATACATTAAATGAATTACATCGACACGGCATCCGAATTGCCCTGGACGATTTCGGAACCGGATTCTCATCGATGCAGACACTCGTCAAACTGCCGTTTGATCAATTGAAAATTCCGAAAGAAATTGTTCAAGAAGCCATCGATTCAGAAGAAAAACGCGCCATCGTCGAAATGATTATCCAACTGGGAAAACGTCTGGATATGACGATTGTCGCAGAAGGCGTCGAAATGACAGCGGAAGCGGAGTTGTTGCAGCAGTTAGGGTGCCACACGCTTCAAGGTTATTTGTTCCACAAACCGTTGGAGGCGTTATATATCGAGCCGTTGCTCGATCGACATGCTTAAAAAAGCTCAACTGTTTTCTTGAACGTCACTAGGCGTTTAAGAAAAGCAGTTGAGCTTTTTGGATTACAGGTACCGTGCGAAACGGCGTTCGAGCATTTCTTGTCCGGCAGCGATGACGGCACAAATGCCCCAGTAAATGAACGCAATGACAAAATAAACGGTCATATAATCAAACTCACGTCCACCGACGATTTTGGCACGTTGGAAAATCTCAGGAACCGTAATCATGGCAGCCAGAGAAGAGGCTTTAACCAAATCGAGCAAGACGTTTGATAACGGCGGGATGGCCAGTCGGACGGCTTGCGGTAAAATGATCCCCGCAAACACCCGGTAGCGTGAGAGTCCTAAGGATTGAGCAGCCTCCCGTTGACCACGATCGACCGACAAGAGCGAAGAGCGGATGATTTCTGCCATATAAGCGGCACTGTTTAGGCTGAATCCGGCAACGGCAGCCGTGAGGGCGTCCAGTTGGATGTTAATGACCGGCAGTCCAAAATAAAGCATGAAGAGTAAGACTAAGATCGGTACGCCCCGCATGAATGAAATGTAGAGCGTGGCAACGATACGTAACAACCGAGACGTTGATAACCGGGCCAAAGCGAGCAATAGGCCGAGTCCAAGACCAATCACCATGCTGAGCAGTGAAATCCAGAGCGTGTGACCAAGTCCCCCCAAGATGTAAGGGAAGGCATCGACCGCTAATTCGGGATTAAAGACGGACCGCCATTCAATCGTATCGAAACTAATCAATTCACATCGACGATCGTCGTTTTGACATCAGGCATTTTTGAAACGTCTTTGTCGGCATAAAAGGTTTTAGATAATTTAGCGAGTGTTCCATCTTTTTTCATCTCATCGATTTGCGCATTGATGTTTGATTGTAATTCTTTGTTGTCCAGATCCATGATGAGACCGACTTGGCTCGGATTGTAGGCAATATCAGGGTGAATCGTAATATCAAAGTCCTTGAAGAAATCGATTGCCAGGCTTTGGAGATAATAATCATTTAAGATGACATCCGTCCGACCGTTTGAGACATCACGCAAATACTGGTCATTCGTTGCATTGTCATACGTGATTTCTTTGGCTCCGTATTGTTTTGCGATTTGCATATACGTCGTCGTGGCTTCACCGGCAGCTTTTTTACCTTTCAAATCCTCGAGTGATTTGATGCCGGAAAGATCACTTTTACGGACGATGGCTGTTCCATACGTATATTTGTATGGTTTAGAAAAGGCGAACTTTCCTTTTCGTTCTTCCGTGATGGTGATATCATTGGCGGCCAAATCAACTTGACCGGTATTCACACTTGTCAACATTCCGTCAAACGACATTTCCTTAAATTCGACCTTCAAATCTAGTCGTTTAGCGACTTCCTTGACGACCTCGACATCAAAGCCGGTCAATTTATTATTTTTTTCTTCATGAAATGAAGTCGGATATAAAGTACCGGCCGTCGCGACCGTTAATGTTCCGTCTTTTTGAATTTTATCGTATGCGGTCAGCTGTTTTTCCTCTTGACCACACGCACCGAGGAACAGGGTGGTTCCTGCAATCAAGAGCCCCGTCCATTTTACAGAGTTTTTCATCGTTTAATTTCTCCTTTTCCTACAAGCAGAGGTAAGTTACTTTCTATTTAAAAATACCATGGAAGAATCAATTGGCGCAAAAAAGAATACCGACTGAAAATTATTTTTTGTCGAAAAGAAATATAAGGAAATTATTCATCTATATGTAAGCGTTATCATAACTGATGTCACATTCATCAACGCATTTTTGAAAGAATAATTTAAAAATATACATGGTAGCGAATAAACATAAAAGGGTGTAAAGTATATTTTAACTGAATATACAGAAAATTTAGAATGGTAGGAGCGTGGTAATATGTCATTTCATCAGATGCCGCAACGGCAAGGACTTTATGATCCGAAACAGGAACACGATGCGTGTGGAATCGGTGTTTATGCTCATCGGACGGGACGAGCGAGTCACGAAATCGTTCAAAATGCCTTAAACATGTTGTGTCAGATGGAACATCGGGGCGGTCAAGGGAGCGATGCGAAAACAGGAGACGGAGCAGGCATCCTGACGCAACTGCCGGATCGTTTATTCCGTCAAGCTCTTCGGAATGTCAGCCTGCCACCTAGCGGGGACTATGGGGTCATGATGATGTTTCTTCCACGGGAGGATCGTTTACGTCAGCGACTGGAACGCGCTTTGGAATCGATCATTTTATCAGAAGGGCAACGGTTGATCGAATGGAGAACCGTTCCTGTCTCGAATACAGTCATCGGTGAAAAAGCCCGTCAGACAGAACCCGTCATTCGTCAATGTTTCATCGAGGCAAAAAAGGTCGAAGGGTTGGCGTTCGAACGCACGCTGTTTTTGATCCGCCGGTTGTTCGAACGAGAAGCAGAACGACTTGGGATTGAACAGTACGTGCTGAGCAGCTCAAGTGAAACGATTGTCTATAAAGGACTTGTCACAACGGATCAACTCGGCCAGTATTTTGATGATTTACAGGATGAACGGTATCAATCTGGTTTTGCCATCGTCCACTCCAGATTCAGCACGAATACATTTCCGAGTTGGAAACGGGCCCATCCGAACCGCTATTTGATCCACAACGGAGAAATCAATACGTTACAAGGAAATATCCGGGCGATGCGGAGCCGGGAAAATAACTTGGCAAAAACGACGTATGGGCGCCGAGCCAAAGATGTCTTGCCGATCCTCGATGAATCAGGCAGTGATTCGTCGATGCTTGATAATGCGTTTGAGTTTTTATATTTGTCGGGACTGACGTTGGCCGAAACAGCGTTGATGCTGGTACCTGAACCATTTGAGCATGGAGAGGTCCGACCGGCGAAACGTGCGTATTACGAATACCACAGTACGATGATGGAACCTTGGGATGGTCCCTCGGCCATTGTATTCACGAACGGAAAACAAATTGGGGCGACACTTGACCGAAATGGATTGCGGCCGGCACGGTATATGATGATGCGGGACGGACACTTCATGTTGTCTTCTGAATCAGGTGTCCTCCCGATCCCAGAACATGACATCCTGTTCAAGAAACGACTTGTTCCGGGTGAGTTGCTGTTGCTTGATTTTGCTTCCGGTCAATTGATGTCCGATGAAGAAGTCAAACGGGAACTCGCCATGCGTCATCCGTATGCGGAATGGTTGGCGGAAGAGTTGGTGACGTTGCCGGGAGACGTTCCAAGAGAGGATGTCGTGAACCTCGGGACATTACAGCGTTTGTTCGGCTATACCCGAGAAGATATCGATCAGTATTTGATTCCTTTGGTCGAGGAGAAAAAAGATCCGCTCGGAGCGATGGGGACGGATATCCCATTAGCCGTCTTAAGTGAACGTCCACAATCGCTGTTCCGGTATTTTAAACAGTTGTTTGCCCAAGTGACGAATCCGCCGATCGATGCGTTGCGCGAACAAATCGTCACCTCGACGATGACGTGGTTAGGTCAGCAGGGGGAACTGTTGACCCCGAACCGTCGGAATTGCCGCCGGATTCGACTCGCTTCCCCGATCCTCATCCCGTCGGAAGGAGCGGCCTTAAAACAAACCAAACTGGTTTCGAGAACACTGTCGACATTATTTGAAGGTTCGCTCGAAGAAGCACTGGAAACGTTGCTGGAACAAGCAGTCCATGCTGTCCAGGGAGGCTGTGAACTGCTGATTCTCTCCGACCGGAACGTACGGTCGGGGGCAGTACCGATGCCGATGCTTCTTGTGACAAGTGCCGTCCATCATCACTTGATCCGGGAAGGATTACGAACAAAGGTCAGTTTGATCATCGAAAGCGGAGAAGTCCGTGAAGTCCATCATTTTGCAGCGTTGATCGGATACGGGGCGGATGCCGTTCACCCATACCTGGTCTATGCGACCTTACAGGATGCCGTGCCGGAAACGATGACGGATTACGAAGAGCGTTACCGGGCTGCCGTGACGGAAGGCGTCGTCAAGGTCATGTCCAAGATGGGGATTTCGACGGTCTTCAGTTACCGTGGTGCCCAAATCTTTGAAGCAATCGGCATTTCCGAGCAAGTCATTGATCGCTACTTCACGGGAACGGTCTCACAATTGGGTGGTCTTTCGCTTGCCTTGATTGAAGAAGAAGCGGTTCGCCAACATGAAGAAGGTATCAAACGGACACACCTCGAGTCGGGCAGTGTATTCCGCTACCGGCATGACGGGGAACACCATGCCTTCAATCCGGCGACGATTCATCTGTTGCAACATGCTTGTCGGACTGGACGATATGAGCTGTTTAAAACCTATTCGGCCCGGATTCAAGCAGAGCCGGCGACGTTTTTACGTCATTTGATGACCTTTCAGGAGACAACGCCGATTCCGCTGGAAGAAGTCGAACCGGTCAGTGAAATCGTGAAGTACTTTAAGACAGGAGCCATGTCTTACGGTTCTTTATCAAAAGAAGCCCATGAGACGTTGGCGATTGCCATGAACCGTTTGGGCGGGAAAAGCAACAGCGGTGAAGGCGGCGAGGAGGAAGAACGTTATCAGTTGGATGAAAACGGGGATTCACGGATGAGCCGTATCAAACAGATTGCGTCCGGACGATTTGGTGTGACCAGTCATTACCTCGTTCATGCCGATGAACTGCAAATCAAGGTGGCCCAAGGTGCAAAACCGGGCGAAGGCGGACAGTTGCCGGGTGAAAAAGTCTACCCGTGGATTGCCCGTGTCCGAGCATCGACACCGGGTGTAGGGTTGATTTCACCACCGCCGCACCATGATATATATTCAATCGAGGATCTGGCACAACTGATCCATGATTTA
Source organism: Exiguobacterium sp. s192 (assembly GCF_018618795.1). NCBI lineage: Bacteria > Bacillati > Bacillota > Bacilli > Caryophanales > Exiguobacterium > Exiguobacterium sp. s192. Next base: position 569,261 of record NZ_JACSMS010000001.1, read on the forward strand.
AAACGAGCCAATGATGAAGCACGGATCAGTGTCAAGTTGGTTGCCAAAGGTGGTGTCGGTACGATAGCCGCAGGTGTCGCAAAAGGATTGGCTGATGTCATCGTCATCAGTGGTCACGATGGGGGAACGGGTGCTTCGCCGAAGACGAGTATCCAGCATACGGGATTACCGTGGGAATTGGGGCTGGCTGAAACGCACCAGACGTTGGCCTTGAATGGTCTGCGCGAACGAGTCGTTCTGGAGACCGACGGCAAGCTGTTGACCGGACGTGATGTCATCATTGCGGCAATGCTTGGGGCGAACGAGTACGGCTTTGCGACAGCACCATTGATTGCCGTCGGCTGTATCATGATGCGGGCGTGTCACCTCGATACGTGTCCGGTCGGTGTCGCGACACAAGATCCGAAACTGCGCGAGAAATTTACAGGATCGGCGGATCACGTCGTACATTTCATGGAATTCGTCGCGGAAGAAGTCCGGGAATATTTAGCGCAATTAGGCGTTCGGCGTTTGGCTGATTTAGTCGGACGGACTGATTTGCTTCAGGCATCGGACCGATTGACGTCGCACTGGAAAGCGTCGAGTCTCGACTTGTCCCGTCTGTTCGTCATGCCGGACTATTCGGCGACAACACAGGAATTTCAGCAGCATCACGTGACGGCGTCATTTGACGGACGAGAATTGGCAACACTGGTATCCGATCAATCCTTTGCCGAGCCACAAACGTTTACGTTCCCTGTCACCAATACGGATCGTGCAATCGGAACGAATACCGGCGCACGCCTGACCCGACTGCACGGGGCGATGGGACTTCCGTCGGACCGGTTGACGCTCCAATTGAATGGATCGGCCGGTCAAAGCTTAGGTGCGTACGTCCCCCGGGGCATGACCTTGAATGTCGTCGGAGATGCCAACGATTATGTCGGCAAAGGGTTGTCTGGAGGAATCATTACGGTCCGACCACCGACGAAATCAAGTTACGTCTCGTCAGATCAAGTCATCATCGGCAACGTGGCACTTTACGGAGCGACGAGCGGCGAACTGTATGTCAACGGTCAGGCCGGGGAACGGTTTGCTGTTCGGAACAGCGGGGCAACAGCAGTCGTCGAGGGAATCGGGAATCATGGTTTGGAATACATGACGGGAGGAAGTGTCGTCATTTTAGGAGACGTCGGATTGAATTTTGCGGCAGGAATGTCGGGCGGTGTTGCCTACGTCTTGCCAAAAGACATGGCGCGATTCCAAGCACGTGTCAATCGGGAGCTCGTGACGACGGGAGCGGTCACTGATCCGGAAGAAGCGACCCGACTCAAAACCTTTATCGAACGACACGTTGCGCGGACGAACAGTGAACAAGGTCATGCGATTCTTGCCAACTGGGATCACGTCCTCAGCTCGTTTATTCGTGTCATTCCGACGACGTATCAAACCGTGACGACTTTAATGGCAGGCTATGCACAACAAGGACACAATACAGAAGAAGCGATGTTGTTGGCATTTGAGACGCACATCGGACGTGGAACAGGAGGGAAACAATGAACAGACGAGATCAATTCATGCATGTTCCCCGAAAGTCTGGAACTGAACGGGCGAGCAGTGAACGCATCGGTGACTTCGAGGAATACAAAGAACGGTTTTCGGAGGCGGAAGCCTCTACTCAGGCCAGCCGGTGCATGGACTGCGGCACTCCGTTCTGCCATGTCGGGGAGACGTACGGTCAAGTCAAGATTGGGTGCCCGGTCTACAATCTGATTCCGGAATGGAACCTTCTTGTGGAACAAGGGAATTTCCAAGAAGCGCTCGTCCGATTGCAACAGACCAATAATTTTCCGGAGTTTACGGGGCGGGTCTGCCCGGCTCCGTGCGAAGGATCGTGTACCCTCTCGATCAATGAACCGGCTGTTTCGATCAAACACATTGAACGGACGATTATCGACATCGGTTTTGAGAAAGGGTGGGTACAACCCCGGATTCCGACCGTCAGAAGTCAATACCGGATTGCAATCGTCGGTTCAGGACCTGCCGGCTTAGCAGCGGCAGATCAATTGAACCAAGCGGGCCATCAGGTGACGGTATTCGAACGGGAAGACCAAATCGGCGGGTTATTGACGTACGGGATTCCGGCCATGAAACTCTCAAAAGACGTTGTTGCCCGCCGTGTCCGCTTGCTTGAGACGGAAGGCATCCTGTTTAAAACCGGAGTGACGATTGGTCTCGATGTCTCACTCGATCAATTGAAAGCAGATTACGAGGCCGTCATCCTCTGTGTCGGAGCGACTGAACCAAGAAAACTCTTGGATGTCCCGACAAGTGGTGTCGGATATGCGATGGATTATTTGACTAGTGTGACGCGACAGCTGTTGACCGGTCAACCCGTTCAGGATCAGCACGATATGCAGGGGAAAGACGTCCTCGTCATTGGCGGCGGCGATACGGGAGCTGACTGCGTCGCAACGGCGCTTCGCCAAGGCTGCCGCTCGGTCGTTCAGTTCGGGAAACACGAGATGCCGGGAACGGTTCGGGCCACCGATAATATGTGGCCGGATACACCGAATCTTTATACACTTGATTACGGATATGAAGAAGCACTTGCTCAATTTGGACGTGACCCGCGGGAATATCTGATCGCCATCGAACGGTACACGACCAGCGAAACCGGGCAATTGACCGGTGTTTGGACGGTTCACAATGAAAAAATCCGACATCCGGACGGTCGCATTGAATTTCAAGCGATTTCAGGTACCGAAAAATATTTTCCAGTCGATACGATGTTGATCGCAATCGGGTTTAGTGGTGTCGAACAAGACGTCTTGCGTCATCTGGCAGTAGAGTCGCACAATGGAAAAATTAAGACAACATCTTATGCAACCAATCAGGAAGGGGTCTTCGCCGCTGGCGACGCCCGCCGGGGACAATCACTAATTGTTTGGGCAATCCGCGAAGGGCGCGAGGTTGCAGAAGCGGTTGAGCACCATTTACGGGCTTTACAGCAAACCGGCTGATTGATGTGACAACAAAAATGTTCGAGACTCCGGGGTTTGGAGAATCGAACATTTTTTTGTATGTCCGAAATCGCAGCCAATCCCAAAAAAAGAAATCGGATAAACCGGTCTGTCCTCTATCCATTTTGAAGTCGTATCGGCTAGGATAAAGAAGAAGGGGTGATCAGGATGCAAGCCATTAAAATTATGTTTGTCTGCGACTCGGGGTTAGTCGGCAGTATCATGGGGGCGAAAGTTTTACGTGAACGCATCCGTCAGGAACAGTTGCCGGCAACTGTTCATACGTGCCGTGCACAAGAAGTGCCGGACGATACCAGATTTCTCGTCGGACCACGACGGATCGTGTCAACGGTTCAGACACATGCGACCTGTCAGATATTTGGTGTTGATGCTCTCCTCGTGGCGGAGGCATACGACGAGTTGATTCAGGCAGTCAGAAACGAGCGGATGTGCCATGACTGAATTTACGACACGGGAACGCGAGATGCTTTTTTATCTTCTGACGAAAACGGAACCGATTCAAATTCAGGAAATTGCAGAAGCACTCGAGACGTCCGAACGGACGATTCAACGGGAACGGGAACGGCTTGCCCAAACCGTGGCACCATTTGATCTGACATTATCGTATATTCGCGGTCGTGGCTTACAGTTGAGTGGTGACGAACGACACAAACGGGAACTCCGTGAAGCCTTGTTGTTATCACATCGGCAGTTGCCGTCAGCGGATGACCGACAAGTTGAGCTGGCTTACCGTCTGTTACAGGAGCAAGGGATGATTAAGTTACAGGCTCTAGCACACGCCATGTACATCGCACCGAGTACGATCACTCAAGATTTGGAGCGGATTGACGAGTGGTTTCGCCACTATGCGCTGGAATTACGACGGAAAAAGGGGTTAGGGGCGGAAGTCCTCGGGGAGGAAATCAATAAACGGCGATTGATTGTATCGTTGATTTTTACCCAGTGGGATGTCCTGACCTTCTATCGTTTTCTTCAAGGTAACATCCATCAATTGCCTTAGCTGTTGCAAAGTCAGCAAACCAAGTGGGTGGAGGCGATTAACCAAGCATACGCCGTTCTCGCCCCTTTGACGAAACAACAAAATCTCAGTGATCGTCTGATCATGCGGGCGACCTTAAGTCTTGCCGTCCAGACGATACGGATGGACGAGTTCCCGATGGTCTATGAACTCAAAGCTTATCCGATTGAGGTCTTACACCATGTCGATACGATCGAGCAACGATTGCCATATCCGCTGTCGATTGCGGAACGGCAATGGATTTCAGAGGAGTTGCGAAGTTTTCAGCAAGGTCAACAAGAGACGGGTGAGGAATTGGTCATCCGTTTGCGGGTCAAACGGCTCATCGAGCAAGTCTCTTTGCTGTACGGGGAAGCTTTTGTGGAGGATCGGGCGCTCGAGCAGGGACTCGTCAGCCATATCATGTCGTACACGAAACAAAATATCGTCAATCCGTCGTACGTCATTAAACAGATTGAACGCGAGTATCCCCGTTTGTTTGATGCCGTTAAACAGGCGGCCGAATCCGTCTTCAATGATCAGGCATTTGCTGATTATGACTTGGCGTTTTGGGTGATGCATTTTGGTGCCGTCTTAAGCAAACCGTTACCGAAAACCCCGTATCGTGTCCTCGTCGTCTGTTCGGCAGGACTCGGTTCGTCCAAACTGTTGATGAACCGGTTGCGTCAAGAATTCACTGAGCTCGACCAGGTCGAAAGTTCTTCTCTTTTTGGCATCAGTCGACTTCAGTTAACGAATTATGATTTTGTTTTGTCGACCGTTCCCTTGCCGGATATCAGTCAACCGCATCTGCTTGTCAATCCCATCCTGCCGAAAGAAGAAGTCGACCGGATCCGGAAACTGCTTGTCTCCTTGCCAAAATCCTTTCAGTCACCTGTCCGGAAGGAAGCATCCGGTTGGCTCGACTTGACGCAGTTGGAGGAGCTGGTCAAGGCCGCGCGTCAATTGACGGATTCCTTTTCGATTGAAACGATTTCTTCTGAAACGGATGGTCTGGAAGAAATCTTACTGGAGATCAGTAATGGCTTGGTCAATAAACATGTGACGTCTTCCGCGGTTCAGCTATCGGCGCAATTGTTGCGGCGCCACGAAATGTCTGGGCTCGGCATTCCAGGCACACGGCTGGCATTATTTCATGGACGTGATGATTCCATTCAGCGCGGCGGCTTCTTCATCTATGAGTTGGCGCAGCCCATCGAATTGCTCGGGATGGATCAAGTCATCCAACCGGTTGAGCGAATCCTTGTCCTGGCCGCTCCCGAAAAAGCGTCGGATCAGTTGTTGCACCTGCTCAGTTCAATCAGTGGTGCCATCATTGAAAACGATGAACAGACGCATCAGTTTGAGTATGGTGATGCGAAGCAACTCGACCGGATCCTAAACCGGACGTTTCGGAAAGTCATCGAGCGCGAATTAAATGTCGAGGAAAAAGTAAACGATTTTTCTTAATGAGGATCGACTACCGCCGACTCGGAATACTCAGAACCATTCGTTCAGACGAATGGTTCTTTTAGTCTTGTCCAACTAGCCTGCCAAAACGTGAACTAGGAAAGATTGAGTAAGCGCTTGCAGAGCGCATACAATAAAAGCGTAGCAAGGCACTTATCACTTTTATATACGAAATGGAGGGTACACCAATGACGACAACGCATGCAGGAAAACGTGGATTGCGTGTCCAGGTTCAACGGTTTGGAAGTTTTTTGAGCGGGATGGTCATGCCGAATATCGGCGCATTCATCGCGTGGGGGATTATCACGGCATTGTTCATCCCAACCGGTTGGGCGCCGAACAAAAGTTTAGCGGAGTTGGTCGGTCCGACGATCACGTATCTTTTACCACTGCTGATTGGGTTTACCGGAGGAAAATTGATGCATGACGTTCGAGGCGGTGTCGTCGGGGCACTGGCGACGATGGGGGTCATCGTCGGGACAGAGATTCCGATGTTCCTCGGAGCGATGGTCATGGGACCACTCGGTGGATTTACGATTAAAAAGTTTGACCAATTGATCGAAGGAAAGGTCAAACCGGGTCTTGAGATGCTCGTCAACAACTTCTCGGTCGGAATCATCGGCGGTCTGTTGATGATCGGCGGTTTTAAATTGTTTGGTCCACTCATGACGGGACTGGACGACATCATGGCCGCAGCAGTCGGTGCGATTGTCAGTGCACATCTGTTGCCGCTTGCCAGCTTGTTCATCGAACCAGCTAAAATCTTGTTCTTGAACAACGCCATCAACCACGGGATCTTGAGTCCACTTGGTTTGGATCAAGTCAGTGAAGCCGGAAAATCCGTGCTGTTCCTACTGGAAGCAAATCCTGGTCCGGGACTCGGGTTACTGCTTGCCTATTCAGTGTTTGGTTCAGGTGCAGCGAAGAAGACGGCTCCTGGTGCTGCCTTCATTCAATTCATCGGCGGGATTCACGAAATCTACTTCCCATACGTTTTGATGAAACCAGTTCTCTTATTGGCGATGATCGCCGGAGGCATGAGCGGAATCTTAACATTTGTTTTATTTGATGTTGGTCTGGTTGCACCGGCTTCACCGGGTAGCATCATTGCTGTTCTCGCGATGGCGTCACGTGGTTCGTACGTCGGTTTGATTGCCGGAATCTTGATTTCCGCATCGGTCACGTTCGTCGTATCAGCTGTCTTACTGAAAACAAGCAAAGCAAAAGAAACATCACTCGAAGAAGCGACGGCAAACGTCAGCGCGATGAAAGGTAAAAATTCAATTGCCTCTTCGTTGGTTTCGGCTGAATCAACTACGCCGTTAGCAGAAGTCGAACACATCATCTTTGCATGTGACGCCGGAATGGGCTCAAGCGCCATGGGAGCGTCGGTCTTACGCAATAAAATCAATAAGGCCGGACTGCCGATCAAAGTGACGAACACGTCGATCAGTCAACTCCCGGCAAATGCCGAATTCATCATCACACATCAGGATTTGACAGAACGTGCGATGGAGAAAGTTCCGCAAGCTGAACACCGGTCGGTCGAAAACTTCCTGAACGCCAATTACTATGACAACTTGGTACATGAGATCGAAACGGCCCGCAATAAAATTTCTTAAAAAGAGCGTTTAAAAAATAGAGAATGGAGTGGATGAAGAATGGCGACAGCGATGAAATTAGAAAAAGAGATGGTTTTACTCAATCAACAGTTTACTACGGATGAGGAAGCGATTGAAGCGGCTGGAGCGTTACTCGTCAATCACGGATATGTTCGTCCGAACTACGTCGAATCCATGAAAAGCAGACATCGTCTGTCGAACGTTTATATCGGCAATCACGTTGCGATTCCCCATGGAACGGAAGAAGCGAAAGGTGAAGTCCTAAAAACAGGTCTTTCTATTTTACAAGTCCCGGCCGGTGTGGCATTTGGAGCGGAACAAGCAAAGTTGATCATCGGGATCGCCGGTATCGGGGACGAGCATCTTGAACTGCTTTCACACATTGCCATCATTTGTTCAGATGAAGACAATGTCGAACGATTGGTGGCAGCAACGACAGCAGAAGAAATCATTCAGTTGCTGTCCGTGGAGGTGTGACGAATGAAAGCCGTTCATTTTGGAGCAGGGAATATCGGTCGTGGATTCATCGGCTTACAACTCGTCAAATCCGGTTACGAAGTGTGTTTCATCGATGTAAATGCGCAAGTCGTCGAGGCGCTGCAGTCCCGTCAGTCCTATACGGTCGGCTACGCAGCAGAAGAGGCTGAAACGGAAACCGTCTCAAACGTGACGGCTTTAAACAGTCAAACGGAAGCGGAACAGGTCATCGAAGCGATCGCGGCGGCTGACGTCGTGACGACTGCAGTAGGACCAACATTATTAGCGAAGATTGCACCGTTGCTTGCTAAAGGGATTGAAAAGCGGTCGACGACCAAAGCACTTTATGTCATTGCCTGTGAAAACATGATTGAAGGGTCGAGTCATCTTCGACAAGAAGTCCTGCCGCATCTGAGTGCGTTACCCGACAACGTTTTCTTCCCGAATGCAGCTGTCGACCGGATTGTTCCGTTGCAACACCATGACGATCCTTTATACGTCGAAGTGGAACCATTTTTCGAATGGGTCATTGAAACGCGTGCCTTACCGGAAAATCATCCTCAGTTTGCAGGCGTCACATACGTGTCCGACATCACGCCCTTCATCGAGCGTAAGTTATTCACGGTCAATACGGGTCATGCGATTGCCTCGTACCTCGGTGCCTTGTTCGGGAAAGAAACGATTGCGGAAAGTCTGCAAGACGTCCGCGTTCGCCGCGGGGTACAAAGTGCACTGTATGAAACAGGGTGGTTGTTGCTTGAAAAATACGGCTTCGATCCAAGAGATCACAGCGCCTACATTCAAAAAAACATCAAACGATTTGAAAATCCACGGATTCACGATGAAATCGTTCGTGTCGCCCGTTCACCGATCCGGAAGCTTGGACCACGTGACCGGTTAGTTAAACCGGCACGTGAATTGATGGATCGCGGCATTGAGGCAAATGGTTTGGCGTTAGGGATTGCAGCTGCCTTGACCTATTCCGATCCAAATGATTCAGAATCTTCTGAATTAAATACGTTCATCGAGAAGCACGGAATACGCCAAACGGTTACAACGTATCTCGGGTTGGAGGCAGAGGAACGGTTGAGTCAACTGATCGTCAGTCAATATGAACAGATGCACCCGATGACAGACTCCATTGCGTGACGACTGTTTCAAAAGTTACATCAGGCAAAACCAGGTTCGGTTTCATACCGAATCTGGTTTTTTTTGTATGCTGTTTTTATGGATGATCACATTTTAAAAATAGATCATCGGTATCCTTGAAATAGGAGTATGACAGAGAGTTGAAGAATAAAAGGTGCTTTTTTCAAAATCTTTAACATAAATCAACCGTGTTGTGTATAACATATTTGGAATATTCGTTATCGAATATTTTTTTTTGTGTTTGCGAGGTACGCTATAGAAACGGAACTACTCTCCGATCCGATTCTTAAACAAAAGAAGGTGGAATTATGCTGAATTATAAAGTGAACGTATATATGGCAAAAGGCACGCGTACAAAATCAAATCATTCCCTTGCGGCGAAACATTTAGTGTATACGAGTCAATTTTTATCGCATACACCGGTGCAACTCCTGCACCAATTATTATTAAACCGTTTAATGCTTGAGCAAGAACAGAACCCGCATTTGATGTATACGTTGGAGGTGAATACGGTCGTCGATCAATATGTCATCGATGTCCGCCTTCACGCCGAACAAGAAGTTTCTGTAACAATTGAGCGTGGATTGATTGAGTTGATCGAGCGAGAAGAAGTCCGTCACATTCCGTCGCTTGAAATCGGAAAACCGGATTATGCGGAATTTGCCCATCTGGTGCTGCAGGTAAAACAAGGCGCAGTCCGGTTGGATCAAGAAAAAATGCAACAGATTTTTGATGGTTCCGGCGTACACGGCAAAATCATTTTGCAAAAAGAACGCATTGACAGCCGCGAGCCTTGTCACTCGATTCAATTGCTCGTCGGAGGGACGGAAAAGAGTTTATACAGCTTGTCTCACTATCAATTGGATCCTTTATTCCGAAAACACGGACTCGTGATCCAATCGCTGAACCTGTTGCCCTTTGATTTATTTTCAATCCGCGATAAAGTAGCGATGCTGTCTTCTGCTGACGCGAAACGACTTTGGATAGATGATATCTCGACTTCGAAAAATGGTCGCAGTCATCAGATTTGTTTTAAGGATGGTCAAGAATTCATGACCGTGATCTGTGATCTTCATGGTTCAATCCGTTCGTATAAGTGTTCTTGAACAAGCAATTGACGTTTAACATGGTTTCATTTCGGTTAAATCCTTTAGAGAAGAAGTTGAAGCTAAAGAATTGGAGATGAATGCCATGTTGTCAGCAAAACAAATCGAAACGTTTAAAACACGTCTGCTTAAAGAAAAAGAGAAAACAGAAACGAACATCGAAAATCGTGAAGTGGATTATGATGCGGGAGAATTGTCGAGTTACGACAATCATCCGGGGGACTCAGGTGACGAGTTGTTCCTGCGTGAACGGGATCAGGCCATGACGGATATGCAGGAAGAGATGTTATCCGATGTTGATGTTGCCTTAAAAGCAATCGAAGACGGGACATACGGCGTCTGTAAAGTATGTGGAAAAGACATTGAAATCGAACGTCTAGACATCATTCCTGAGACGTTGCTCTGCATCCAAGATGCAAAAGAAGAGGAAGAGCGTGAGGGGAATGATCCGATGTCCCGTCCGAGCGAAGAGGCTGTTCTTGATCCTTCTGTCACAGCAACCGGCAAAGATATTGACGGGGCAACAGACGGATTCAGCAAGGTTGGGGAATTCGGAAATTCGGATACACCGTCTGATAAAGAAGATGGCATCGATCCGACCCGGTAAACAGATCAATCCACTGATTAACACGTCAATCCTTTCTGGAGATGACGTGTTTTTTAGTGAGCCTTAAAAATTATCTTCCAAAAAATATCGGGAAATTTTGACTTTTTATCAACATTTGGTACGATAGATACGAGAAGACATTTCGATACCATCAAAATGAAAGCGCATACATGAGATACCTTCTCGTCGTTTGACCATTTTAATTGAGGGAGGAACAAGATCATGATTTATGAGATTCCAAACACGCAAGGGTCGAAGGTACAGTACAAGGATCGTTATGAGAACTTCATTAATGGGAAGTGGACGGCACCGGTCGGAGGAGAATACTTCGATAACGTGACACCGATTACTGGTAAGGTGTTGTGTCAGGTTGCCCGTTCCGGAAAAGAAGATATCGAACTCGCGCTGGATGCAGCTCATGCGGCAAAAGAGGCGTGGGGGAAAACGTCTGTCGCAGAACGTTCAAATATCTTAAATAAAATCGCCAATCGAATGGAAGAAAACCTGGAAATGCTGGCCTATGCCGAAACACTGGAAAACGGGAAGGCTGTCCGGGAGACGTTAAACGCCGACCTGCCGCTTGCAATCGACCACTTCCGTTACTTCGCCGGTGTCATCCGGGCGCAAGAAGGATCGATCGGCGAGCTCGACAACGATACGGTCGCCTATCATTTCCATGAGCCGCTCGGAGTGGTCGGGCAAATCATTCCATGGAACTTCCCGATTTTGATGGCCGTCTGGAAACTGGCACCGGCACTCGCAGCGGGGAACTGTGTTGTCTTGAAACCGGCAGAACAAACACCGGCGAGCATCATGCTGCTGACGGAATTGATTGGCGACCTTCTGCCGCCGGGTGTCTTGAATATCGTCAATGGATTCGGACTGGAAGCAGGGAAACCACTGGCGTCAAGTAAACGTATTGCGAAGATTGCCTTCACTGGAGAGACGACGACAGGACGGCTCATCATGCAATATGCGTCGCAAAACATCATTCCGGTGACGCTTGAACTGGGTGGAAAGTCACCCAACATCTTCTTTGCCGACATCATGGATGCCGATGATGCCTTCTTTGACAAAGCAATTGAAGGCTTGTTGATGTTTGCTTTGAATCAAGGGGAAGTCTGTACGTGTCCATCACGTGCGTTAATTGAAGAATCGATTTATGAACCGTTCATGGAACGTGTGCTTGAACGGGTCAAAGCCATTAAGCTCGGGAATCCGTTGGACGGGGATGTCATGATGGGAGCGCAAGCATCAAGCGAACAGATGGAGAAAATCCTGTCGTACCTCGAAATCGGAAAATCAGAAGGTGCGGAATGTCTGATCGGCGGGGAGCGGAATCATCTCGATGGGGATTTAGCCGACGGATATTATATCCAACCGACGATTTTTAAAGGACATAATAAAATGCGGATTTTCCAAGAAGAGATTTTTGGTCCGGTCTTGTCTGTCACGACCTTTAAGACAGAAGAAGAAGCCCTTCAGATTGCAAATGACACGCTGTATGGATTAGGTGCCGGTGTCTGGACACGCGACATGAACCGTGCGTACCGGTTTGGTCGGGCGATCGAAGCGGGACGGGTCTGGACGAATTGTTATCACCAATATCCAGCCCATGCTGCCTTCGGCGGCTATAAGATGTCAGGGATTGGACGGGAAAATCACAAGATGATGCTGAATCATTACCAACGGACAAAAAACCTGCTCGTCAGTTACAGCCCGGATAAACTTGGTTTCTTCTGATTGAGGAAAGGATGTGGCGACATGGTCGAACGCGTGCTGACGACCGATGCCGGCTTGGAATTGATTGAACTGCTGAAGGCGAAACACGGACCGCTGATGTTCCACCAGTCAGGCGGCTGCTGTGACGGCAGTTCACCGATGTGTTTTGCGGAAGGCGATTTATTTTTAGGAGATCAAGATGTATGGATCGGGACGATCGGCGGTTGCCCGTTCTATATGCACGAAGATCAATACGAATACTGGAAGCATACGCAACTGATCATCGACGTGATCGACGGACGGGGCGGGATGTTTTCGTTAGAAGGTGTCGAAGGAAAACGCTTTTTAACGCGCTCGCGCGCGTTCACGAAAGAAGAATACGCGGAGTTGGCAGCATCCACCAACCTCTGATATTCCGGCCAGACAACACTCCAACCGAAATTTTGGGCGATCATCGCGCAGGGTTTCGGTTTTGGAGTGTTTTTTTGATTCCGAAAACCTCCAGCGAGAGTCATGTTTTGTTTCTTGCCTAAGGCACGTTATAATTGAAACATATTTTACAAAAAAGGAGGACAGATGCCATGGGAACGTTTCAAGAACTGACCTCCATTGAAGCGGTCAAGGAACTATACCTTACAGAACTAGCCAGTGTGCTCTACATTTCCAGCCCGGGGTGTGCGGTCTGTGCATCATTGTTTCCGCAAATCGAACCTATTTTTGTTGCGCATCCTGAATTTCGGGCGGGACGCGTCGATTTGACCGATGTTCCACAGATTGCCAGCGAGTTTTCGGTGTTTACCGCACCCGTGGTCTTGTTATTTGTAAAGGGGAAAGAAGTGCACCGGGAAGCACGGATCGTTCCGATTGAACCGTTAAAACGGAAAGTTGAACAAATCGGTCAATTCGTTCGAACGATGGGCTGACGTAAAACTAACATCGAGGAGGCAAAATCATGCGATATCCTTATTTAGGTTGGACAGGACAGACGATTGGCGTAACAGCACCCTCTTCCGGATTACCGGAAGAACTGCATCCAATGATTGAAGAGGCGACGAACCGATTGCAGGATCGGCAAATGGCGGTGCAAGTCGGGCAAACCGTTTGGACACAACAAAAAGCAACCAGTGCGGCCGCCGACATCCGGGCCGATGAATTGATACAAATGTTGCAGAATCCGGAAATTGACGCAATCATTCCTCCGTTTGGCGGTGAGCGGGCAATTGACGTCTTGCCGCATCTTGAGATGAACCAGATTCCTGAAAAATGGTTGCTTGGTTATTCCGATATCAGTACGTTGCTGTTTGCGATTACCGTTCAGACCGGGATTGCGACGGCTCACGGACCAAATTTCGTCGAGATGCGAAGTGAAGAATGGGATGAGACGACGACCGCCTGGCGCCGTGTTCTGGCGACGCCAAAAGGAGGAACCGTTACACAATGGACCTCTGACTTTTATCAAACCAACTGGAACCATGCGGAACGACCGGCACGGTATATGTACCATTTGGATGCGGCGACAGAATGGAAATCCGTTGATCCCAATGAAACTGAGGTGACGGGACGGCTGCTTGGCGGATGTCTGGAAACCGTTCGTCATCTGATCGGAACGCCGTACGGTGACGTGGCCGCCTTTCAACAAACGCAAATCAATCAAGAACCGATCCTTTGGTACTTCGAAGTATCGGAAGCAAGTGCCACCGATGTCCATCGTTCGTTGATGCAGATGCATCTCGCCGGCTGGTTCGATCAGGCAGCAGGCATCGTATTCGGACGGACAGCTGGTGGACGGACGATTGAAGATTATACGCTGACCGATGTGTACGATATGTTGAAGGAAAAATTGAAGGTTCCGATATTCTATGATCTCGATATCGGACATCAACCGCCGCAACTGACACTCGTGAACGGTGCACAGGCGACAATACGAATTCAAGGGAAAGATTCCAGAGTAGACATGACGTTCTGCTGATTTGGAAGAGGAGGACAGTTATGCAGATTCGAAAATTTCAATCATTGGCAGCGTACAAGCGGATTCATATCAATCCGGAAACACGTCGTATGACATTACCTGAACCGTTTTATGATGCGTTACAGTTAAAAGATGAGTTGATGTTGGCCCAAGTCGGTCAAGTGCTCGTCATGCGAAATCCGCAAGAAATGGTGGCAACGGAAACCGATTTGTTATCGGATATCGTTGAAGAAGGGTTTACAGGACAAGAATTGGTACAGGAATTTGCCTATCGAAAAGCACAGCAAGAACACCGTTTACGACAGGAAGTATTGCAAGACGAGATCGACTCCTCAGCCCAGTTACAAATCGAATTATGAGAATGGGAAGTGAAACGTGATGCGAAAACGAACGAAAATCGGATTGGGTGTCCTCGGATCCGGGATGCTTGCCGCAAGTTATTATTTTTATGAAATGGCGATTGCCACCAATCCGAAACCGTTCTTATCCAACAACCGTGACCTGAGTGACGAAATGGTCCGCTTGATGCAACCGGGACAAACGTGGATCAAAGAACAACCGCTTGAATTGATCGAAGTCAAAGCCCATGACGGCTTAACACTGCGCGGACACTATTTACCGCCGCTTGTACCGTCGGACCGGGTCGTTATTTTAGTGCATGGCTACGGCGGTGTCGGAACGGACTTAGCGGGATTCGCTTATTTGTATCACCAAGCCGGTTTTCATGTCATGATGCCGGATAATCGGGGGCATGGTAAAAGTGAAGGGAACTACATCGGTTTTGGCTGGCACGACCGGGAAGATTGTCTTCGCTGGACAGAATATCTGATTGCGCGTCTTGGTCAGGAAAGTGCGATTTTTCTGCACGGTGTTTCGATGGGCGGAGCGACCGTCCTGATGACGAGCGGAGAAGTACTGCCGCCGCAAGTCAAAGGCATCATTTCCGACTGTGCTTACACATCCGTCAATGCCGTTCTCGCTTATCAGATGAAACGGATGTACCGTCTGCCGCATTTTCCGTTTCTGGCAATGACCAGTCTACTGACGAAGTTGAAGGCTGGTTACTTTTTTAGTGAGGCTTCGGCGTTAAAACAAGTCAAACGGGCGACGGTTCCGATCCTGTTCCTGCACGGCGGTGCAGATACATTTGTTCCGACTTCAATGGTCTATGAGCTGTATCAGGCGTGTCCGACAGAAAAAGAGTTGGTGGTCATCCCGAATGCGGCGCACGCGATGGCCTATTTCGAAGATCCGGATACGTACGATACGGTCGTCGAACGTTTTGTCCGTCGGATTTTGAGTGATGATGAAGTGGGGAAATAATAAAAAAATGTTTGAAACCGTTGACAGAAAAACCTCTATTTAGTATTCTAATAACATAAATAGAAGTCGTCGTGGCGGAACTGGTAGACGCGCTAGACTCAGAATCTAGTGGTGGCAACACCGTGGAGGTTCAAGTCCTCTCGGCGGCATTTCATGCAAGTTCATCTAGAGCATCCTTTTGCGAAAGGGTGCTCTTTTTGAATTTCTATATTGAAGAAACGAACAAAAATATTACGTTTATTCGTAAAATTTGAATTTTTCTGATAAAATGTGTGTTAAGGAAAGTGAATGCAAGGAAAAAAGAGGGAGAAGGCATCCGCCTTCAAGAGAGGAGTTTTAACATGAAAAAGCAATTATCGGTTCTATTTTTGTTGATCAGTTGTCTGTTCGTATTAAGTGCCTGCAGCATCGGTTCGAAGGAGGAAACATCAGAGGACAAGACGTACAAAGTCGGAATCGACGTGACGTATCCGCCATTCGAGTACAAAGACGGCGATACGTACAAAGGAATCGACATCGACTTGATCAAAGCGATCGCGAAGGATCAAGATTTTAAGATTCAATTCGAAGCAATGGACTTCAGCGGAATCATTCCTGCTTTGCAGGCGAATCAGCTGGACGTGGCGATTGCCGGGATGAGTATCACACCGGAGCGGAAAAAAGTCGTGACGTTCTCCGATCCGTACTTTGAAGCCGGATTGATCTTAGTCGTCAAGGAAGACAATAACAAAATTAAATCAGTTGATGACTTAAAAGGCGAAAAAGTCGCCGTCAAAAAGGGAACGACCGGTGCAAAATACGCAACGGATAATGCAGAAAAATTAGGCATCACGGTTACACAATTCAATGACAGCCCGGCAATGTTCCAAGAAGTCAAAAATGGCAACGCAGCGGCTCTGATTGAAGACTATCCTGTCATTTCGTACGCAAACAAACAACAAAACCTCGGTCTGAAACTAGTCGGCGACCGACTCAACGGGGATAACTACGGCATCGCGGTCTTAAAAGGGGAAAACGAAGAGTTGATGAAAAAAATCAACGAAGGACTCGCTAACCTGAAAGAAAGCGGCGAGTACGACAAAATCGTAGATACGTATTTAAAATAAGCGGATTTGAACGAAAGACAAGGGAGTTGAGTCGCTGATGGAAGTCGCAAAAACGGCGTTTCCGTTTTTCTTGGAAGGATTACAGATTACACTTTATATTTTCATCATCGCGGTCATAGCCGGATTCATCATTGGTTTGATTGTCGCGTTGATGCGTTTGTCTCCACTGAAGATTTTAAACGCGATTGCCATCGTCTACATCGATGTCATCCGCGGGACACCATTTATCGTCCAATTGTTCTTCATCTATTTTGGACTCAATTCACTCGAATGGCTGTCGATGGACCGGATGTATGCCGGTATCTTGACGGTCGCAATCAATGCGGGTGCGTATTTCGCCGAGATTATTCGAGCCGGGATTCAGTCGATTGATAAAGGGCAAACTGAAGCGGCTCGTTCGCTCGGAATGACCGGGCGTCAGACGATGACACAAATCATCCTGCCACAGGCATTCCGGCGGATGTTGCCGACAATCACCAACCAATCGATTATCAGTTTAAAAGATACTTCGTTATTGTCGATTATCGGCATCGCAGATTTGACACAACAAGGGCAAGTGCAACAGGCGACGACGTTTGAACCGTTCATCGTGTGGACCGTCGTCGGTTTGATGTATTTCGTCGTCATTTATCTCCTTTCACTGTTAGCGAAATTCTTGGAACGGAGGTTTACCCTACGATGAGTATCATTGAAGTGAAACAATTGAAGAAATCCTTTGGTTCGAATGAAGTGTTAAAAGATATCTCAGTTGAAATTCAGGAAAAAGAAGTGGTCTGTGTCATCGGACCTTCGGGCTCCGGGAAAAGTACGTTTTTACGGTGTCTGAATCGCTTGGAGGACATTACCGGCGGGACAGTCGTGATCGATACGCACGACATTACGAACCCGAAAGTTGATATCAATAAAGTGCGGGAAGAAGTTGGGATGGTATTCCAACACTTTAACTTGTTTCCGCATAAGACGGTGCTTGAAAATGTGACGCTTGCTCCGATGAAAGTGCGTAAGACGGAAAAAAGCCAAGCGAAGCAACGGGCTCTTGAATTACTTGATAAAGTCGGCTTACGTGAAAAGGCCGACAATTATCCGGGTGAACTGTCAGGTGGTCAAAAACAACGCGTGGCGATTGCCCGCGCCTTGGCGATGAATCCAAAAATCATGCTATTTGATGAGCCGACGTCAGCGCTCGATCCAGAAATGGTCGGCGACGTGCTCGCAGTCATGAAACAATTGGCGCTCGAAGGGATGACAATGATCGTCGTCACCCATGAGATGGGATTTGCGCGCGAAGTCGGTGATCGTGTTCTGTTTATGGATGGCGGTTTCATCGTCGAAGAAAACATTCCGAGCTTATTGTTTGATGCGCCGCAACACGAGCGGACACAATCGTTTTTAAGCAAAGTTTTATAAAAGAGACGAATCGAGTATCCATTTGCCGACAGGGAGGCGATGGATACTCTTTTTTGAGGAAAAAAGCCCTTTTTTCCCTAGAGACGTTTCATTCATAAAGAACAGAGGGTACAGTCATAAGAAAAACTTATACATTTATCACTGAGAAATTGGGAATTCGAAACGCACTGAGCCAAAAGAAGTAGTAATATAATAACTAAGGCAAACACTTTTGACATACAGGCCTTCGTCAAGGTTACATTCGATTTGTCAGACCGGGAACGTAACGATTGTCGACTTTTTATGTCATCCGATTTGAAAGCGCTAACAGGTAGAGAGTTGGAAATGTGCTGATTCTTCAGCACGAAGGGTGAAATGAATGAAACGGGGGGAACCGTACATGGCAAGCCGGGAACAGGAACAACAAGCATTTTATGGACCAAACCTTGGTTACATCATCGAATTGTATGAACGCTTTTTAGAAGATGCTTCTTCAGTAGATGAAGAGACACGACTCTATTTTGAACAGAACGGGGCTCCAATCTCAGAACCAGTTGTCAATCAAGTGGTCGAGACCGGAGATTTTGAAAAATATTTGGCAGCGAGCCGCTTAGCGGATCAAATTCGTGCAAAAGGTCATTTAGCGGCGGACATCTATCCATTAAAAGATCATCCGCGGGAGACGGAATTGCTTGAGCTTGGTCAGTTTGGACTGACAGAAGCTGATTTACGTGGCATGCCGGTCACACTCGTTTGTCCGGATCCACCGTCCCACTTGAAGGATGCCTTCGAAGGGATTGAACATCTGAAAGCCCAGTATACAGGGGCAGCCGCGGTCGAGTTCCAACACGTCGACGATTTGGACGAAAAGAAATGGTTGCGTCAAAAGATTGAACAAGGAGCGTTGACGGCCAAACTCAGCGTTGAACAGAAAAAACAATTGTTTAAACGCTTAGCGGAAACGGATCTTTTTGAAAAATATCTGCATAAAACATACGTGGGACAAAAACGCTTTTCAATCGAAGGACTGGATGCGATGGTGCCGTTGCTTGATACGATTGTCGGTCACCTGATTGCCAATGGATCGGAGACAATCAACATCGGAATGGCCCACCGTGGACGCTTAAACGTGTTGGCGCATGTCCTAGGCAAACCGTACGAAATGATTTTTGCCGAATTCCAACATGCACCGAACCACGATCTTGTCCCTTCGGAAGGATCGATTGGAATTACGTACGGCTGGACAGGCGACGTCAAGTATCATTTGGGATTAAACCGGAAAATGGAGCAACAATCCACTAATGTTCGGATGACACTTGCCAATAACCCGTCGCATCTGGAGTTTGTCGATCCTGTTGTCGAAGGATTCACACGGGCGGCGCAAGATGATCGTTCGCAAAAAGGAGCGCCTCGCCAAGAGCAGGGCAAAGCAGCCGCAATCCTGATTCACGGTGATGCCGCTTTCCCGGGACAAGGAATTGTCGCTGAGACATTGAATTTGACGAATTTAAAAGGATATAACACGGGCGGGACGATTCATATCATCGCCAACAATACGATCGGTTTCACGACAGAGCCGACCGATTCACGTTCAACCCGCTATTCGAGTGACCTGGCAAAAGGATACGAAATCCCGATTTTCCACGTCAATGCCGATGAGCCGGAAAGCTGTTTAGCTGTCGCGTTACTCGCCAGTGAATACCGGGCAACGTTCAACAAAGACGTGTTGATTGATTTGATCGGGTACCGTCGTTTTGGACATAATGAGATGGATGAGCCGATGAACACGAATCCAGTGTTATATGAGTTGATCCATCAACATGACACGGCACGGGTCTTATACGCCAACCAACTGGTCGAGCAAGGGGACGTCACGAAAGACGAGGTCGCTGCGATTGAAACGGACATCAATGATGTCATGAAAGCAGCACGTGAGAAAGTACCGAATGTGGAAAAAGAGTACGGTGGGGTCATGCCGGACGTCGTCTTCAAAGGGGTTCCGACCGTTGAGACAGGTGTTTCGGAAGAGAACTTGATGGCTTATAACGAACAGTTACTCGAATGGCCAAGCGGATTCAATGTGTTCCATAAGTTAGAGAAAGTCTTAAAACGCCGGACTGATGCGTTGACGACGAAAAACGGGATTGACTGGGGACATGCCGAGACGCTCGCGTTTGCATCGATTCTATCGGACGGAACACCAATCCGTTTAAGTGGTCAGGATTCCGAACGGGGAACGTTCGCCCAGCGGAACATCAATCTCAATGATGTTAAAACCGGCAAATCGTTTTCACCGATGCACAGTTTGAAATCAGCCACTGCGTCCTTTGCTGTCTACAACAGTCCGTTATCAGAAGCAGGCGTCCTCGGCTTTGAATATGGCTACAATGTTTTCGCACCCGAGACACTTGTCTTATGGGAAGCGCAATATGGTGATTTTGCCAACTCCGGTCAAGTCATCTTTGATCAATTCATTTCGGCAAGCCGTGCGAAATGGGGGCAGACCTCGGGGCTTGTGATGCTGTTGCCTCACGGATATGAAGGTCAAGGTCCGGAACACTCAAGTGCCCGTCTCGAACGTTTCCTATCGTTATCCGGTGAGAAAAACTGGACGGTTGCGAATGTCTCGAGTGCAGCGCAGTATTTCCACCTGCTTCGCCGTCAAGCAGCGATTCTTGGAAAAGATGAAGTCCGTCCGCTTGTCGTGATGACACCGAAAAGTCTTCTCCGGCACCCGCTTGCGACATCTGACTTATCCGAGCTGACAGACGGTTCCTTTAAACGTATCGTGGAACAAACGGGTCTTGGTGAATCACCGGATCAAGTCGAACGAATTGTCTTTTGCAGTGGGAAAGTCGCGATTGACTTGGCAGAAGCCGTCTCGAAATCTGATGACGACTTCAACTGGTTGCACATCGTGCGAATCGAAGAAATTTACCCATTCCCGGCGAAGCAGTTAAACGCGTTGTTGGAGCGGTACCCGAATGTTACGGAATTTGTTTGGGTTCAGGAAGAACCGAAAAACATGGGGGCATGGACATACATTGAACCGCGCTTAGAATCCGTTGGTATCAATGGCATCACGCAAGTGCGTTATATTGGACGCCGTCGACGCTCGAGTACAGCGGAAGGTGACCCGACTGGCCATAAAGTCGAACAAGCGCGCATCGTAACCGAAGCATTGACACGCCAGACGGTCGAAGAAACGAAGGCACCATCTATTTCCGAAACAAATGTTTAACGCATAATATCTTGTGGGGTCAAACACGAACAGTCTTAGGGGGACGAATTATCATGGAAATCAAAGTGCCAGAACTTGCAGAATCGATTACGGAAGGTACGGTCGCTTCGTGGTTGAAACAACCAGGCGATCAGGTGGAAAAAGGGGAAGCGATTGTTGAACTGGAAACGGATAAAGTCAACATCGAAGTTCCGTCAGATGAAGCCGGCGTGTTGACAGAGGTCATGGCGGCAGAAGGCGACACGGTCCGGGTTGGCGAGACGATTGCCATCATCACGGCGGGGGGCGAAGCAGCGAAACCGACTGAATCGACTCCAACGCCAAAGGCAACAGAAGCACCAGCAGAAGCACCTGCCGCTCAAGAGCCGAAAAAAGAGCAGCCGGCAGCTGTCGCGGCGACTGAAGCCACGACGCTTGCTGACCGTCCGATTGCTTCACCCGCAGCTCGGAAGTTAGCCCGCGAAAAAGGAATTGATTTGTCGCAAGTCGCGACGCAAGATCCGCTTGGCCGGATCCGCGTGCAAGATGTGGCAACGTTTGAAGTCGCGCCACGTGAGCAAGCAAAACCACAACCGGCAACGCCGGCACCACAACCGGCAGCTCCAGCAGCACCCGGCAAACCGGAAGAACGAATCAAAATGTCACGCCGTCGTAAAACGATTGCCAACCGTTTAGTAGAAGTTCAACAAACGGCTGCGATGTTGACGACATTTAACGAAATCGATATGTCTGCAGTCATGTCTTTACGGAAACGCCGGCAAGAAAAATTCGTCAAGGACAATGAGGTCAAACTTGGTTTCATGTCGTTCTTTACGAAAGCTGCCGTCGCGGCCTTGAAAAAAATGCCTTATCTGAATGCAGAAATTCAGGGAGATGAGATTGTCCTGAAGAAATTCTACGACATCGGGATTGCAGTTTCTGCCCCGGACGGACTGGTCGTGCCGGTCGTCCGTGATGCCGATAAAAAGAACTTCGGTGAAATCGAAAAAGATATCATCAATCTTGCGGTCAAAGCGCGTGACAACAAACTGGGCTTGTCTGATTTGACAGGCGGAACGTTTACGATCACGAACGGTGGAACATTTGGTTCCTTGATGTCGACACCGATCCTGAATGGACCACAAGTGGCGATTCTCGGGATGCATGCGATCAACTTGCGTCCGATCGCGATTGATGCAGAACGAATGGAAAACCGTCCGATGATGTATGTCGCCCTTTCTTATGATCACCGGATCGTGGACGGAAAAGAAGCCGTCACGTTCCTCAAACACATTAAAGATTTGTTGGAAGATCCGGAATCACTCATCTTCGAAGCGTAATCATACGGGAACACCCTGTTTCGAATCATGGAAACAGGGTGTTTTTTTGTTATCTGTTACAGCGTTGTCACCCAATCTATACAGAAGATTACATCTGCTTCATGAGACGTTCATCGAAACACGGTAAGATTCATCTTGTATGAGAATCACGATTTCGAGGGGGATAAACGAATGTTAAAGCAGATCGGAATGACGGTCCTGACCGGACTAGTCATCACAAGCAGTGCAACGAGCACTGAGGCAGCAAAGAAACCGGCAAAAGGATTATTGGACCCAGAGCGTATCGTCAATGTTGCGCATCGCGGTGCGTCAGGCTATGCACCGGAACATACGATGGTTGCTTACGCGATGGGACATAAAAAGTTAAAGGCCGATTACATTGAAATTGATTTACAGATGACGAAAGATGGTCACTTGATTGCGATGCATGACGAGACGGTCGATCGGACGACAAACGGGACAGGCGCGGTCAAGGACAAGACGTTGGCGCAGATCAAACGATTGGATGGAGGAAGTTGGTTTAATCAAGCCTATCCCGCCTATGCCCGTGCGAGTTATAGAGGATTACAGGTTCCGACGCTTAACGAAATCTTTGATCGTTATGGCAAGCAGGCCAACTATTATATCGAAACGAAGTCACCGGATGTCTATCCCGGGATGGAGAAAAAACTGTTGGATACGTTAAAACGATATGGATTATCAAGTGACCGCGTTAAACCGGGACAAGTGATGATTCAATCGTTCAGTCAAGAAAGTTTGTTAAAAGTAAAACGTCTGGATCGGAACGTACCGCTTGTGCAATTGCTCGAAGCAGGTGATGTGAATGCGTTAACCGCTAGACGGGTGAAAGACATCAAGACCTATGCGGTTGGAGTGGGTCCGTCCTTTAAGGCACTGACGAAAACCAATACGGCGTTGATTCGAAAAAACGATTTGTTACTCCACCCGTACACTGTAAACGAGAAGAAGGATATGCATCGGATGCTTGATTACGGAGTGACCGGTGTTTTCACGAATTTTGCCGACCGTTTTAATGAAGTCAGACAGCAGCATACATCACGTTGAATACAGAAAAAGTCCGCTTTTCTTCCTGAAAAGCGGACTTTTTTTTAAAAATGACATCCAAACCCTTCTTCACTACGTATGCTTATCGAGGTTTTATCATGCATTCAGTTATTTTCGCGTGATGCAGAACATGATACGATAATACAGCAGCGTGGGGCGGAATCGTTCAGGGACGTTCCGTCAAGAGAGAATGGAGTGAACAGCATGCGGATTACACAATATACAGACTATGGATTACGTGTCCTGATTTACTTAGGACTTCACCGGCAGGAAATCACGCCGATGCCGGCGATTGCCAATCATTATGGGATTTCATCCAATCATTTGATGAAAGTGACGCAACAGTTGGCGAAGCTCGGCTATGTTGAATCGACGCGCGGGCGGACGGGCGGACTACGTCTGATTCGCGATCCGGAAGAGATCAATATCGGGAAGGTCGTTCGGGAGATGGAACCGATGGATATCGTCGAATGTTTTTCGGCGAACGGACATTGTGTGATTGAACCACACTGTCAGTTAAAAGGAATTCTCGGACGGGCTTTACGGGCGTTTATTCGTGAACTCGAGCAACATACGCTAGCGGAGTTGATTACGAATCGCCAAGAACTGGATTTACTGTTTGCCAAAGCGGGTGCGGATGATTCACGTTAAGTGAATCACCCGGATCCGTTTTTTCTTTGCAAAAAAAGACAGCTACCGCCTGAAAAAGATCAGGTGATAGCTGCGGACGTGCCAAAATCATTATTTTAATTTAGAAACCGATCGTTTTTTCGGGTTCACGTGTTCGGGATTTTTCGCCAGATCATCCTGCACAGATTCTTTCCATAAAGGAACATCGCTGTAGTAAGCGGCGCGGGCAATCAAATGTCCGCCAATCGGTGCCGTGATCAATACGAACAAAATACCAAGCAGGACACGGGACGAGAAAAATCCATCTTCTGCGACAAAATAGATGATGACGCCAATGAGAATGCTCATGACACCAAGCGTCGCGCTTTTGGACGCGGCGTGAGCACGCGTATAGAGGTCAGGTAGCCGAATGAGACCCAGTGCAGTTACGAGGCTGAAAAAAGCTCCGATCAACGCAAAGGCGGCTACGAAAATATCACTGATTGCGGTCACGTTCGATGATCTCTCCTTTCTCGATGAATTTGGAGAAGGCAACTGTCCCGATGAATGCCAAAATCCCGATCAATAAGATGACTTCCAGATAGTCACTTGTACGAAGAATGATCGAAACCAATCCGACGACGGAAATCAAACTGATGCCGATGGAATCAAGGGCGATGACACGGTCGGCAACGGATGGACCTTTGATGACGCGGTAAAATAAACCAAGCATCGACAGGAACACGCCACCTAAGGCAATAAATAAAAGGGTCTCTAACATCAGCGGCTCACCTCCAAGATGGCTTTCTCAAAACTATTTCGAATCGAGGCAACGGCATCGTCGGCTTCCGGCATATGCAAGGCATGGATATACAATGTCTTGTTGTCATCTGAAATATCAACGACAAGTGTTCCTGGTGTCAACGTAATCAGCATCGAAAGCAGTGTGACTTGCCAATTGTGTTCCAGCTCCGTCTCGTATGCAAAAATACCGGGTTTGATGTCGAGGCGCGGTTTCAAAATGATTGACAGCACTTCAAGGTTCGCAACGACCAGTTCGTATAAAAATCGGATGAACAGCCGGATTAAAGCGATGAATGGTCCAAGATAAAAACGAGTACTGAAGCCTCGCCGCATCGCAAACATCGCAATCAAACCGAGCAAGTAGCCGATGATGAACGATGAAGTGGAAAAGGAGTTGGCGAGAAACATCCAGAGGAATGCAAGCAAGATATTGAGTAATAACTGAAATGGCATGGGTTAATCCTCCTTCAGTACGGCTTGAATATAGATTGAGGGATCGACAAGCGGATCCACGGCTTGAGAGATGAAGGGACGGACGGCTTCCGCACCCACTCCATATAATACGGTAATCACGACTAAACAAAGCGCAGGTGAGAGCAATTGTTTGGTCAAGTGGCGTTTCGGACCGGTGTAGGTCTTCGGCGTTCCCCAAAATCCACGAATGAAAATCTGCATCACCGAGTAGAGGACAAGTAAGCTTGAAATCAAGACGACAAACGGTCCAACGAGATCACCGGCTTCAAATCCGCCCCGAACGATGAGCAACTTCCCGATAAAACCACTGAGTGGCGGAATTCCGGCAAGTGACAACGCAGCAATGAAATACGTCCATCCGAGTAACGGATACTCTTTGATCATCCCGCCCATGTCTTTTAATCGACTTGAACCAACGATTCCGATCATGACGCCGACCAGCAGGAATAATGCCGCTTTGATCAACATGTCATGAATCAGATAGAATACCGCGCCTTCGAGCGACTGGCGGGTCATGACGGAGACACCGTACAAAATCACGCCGACAGCAACGATGATGTTGTAGATTAAAATTTGTTTGGCGTCACGTGTCGCGAGAGCACCAATGACTCCGATTAAAATCGTCGCCAGTGCCAACCAGCCGAGAATCTGATGCGTGAATTCCGGTTGATGGGAGAAGAATAAACTGTAGGTCCGCAAAATGCCGTAGACACCAACTTTCGTCAGCAATGCGCCGAATAAGGCAAGGACCGGAGTCGGTGGTACTTGATAGGAGCCCGGTAACCAGAAGTAAAGCGGGAAGATGGCTCCTTTTAATCCGAAGACGATCAAAAACAGAATCGCGATGACGCTGAGAATGCCGGGTTGATTGATTTCAGAAATTTTTTGTGAAATATCTGCCATGCTCAATGAACCGATGATGCCGTATAAAAAGGCGACCGTCATGACGAACAAAGCAGACGAGATGACGTTAATCAACAGGTATTTCAAGGACTCACGCAACTGAGCCGGCTTTCCGCCGAGCACGATTAAAACGTAAGAAGAAATCAAAAAGACTTCGAAAAAGACAAACATGTTGAAAATATCACCTGTCGTAAAGGCACCGTTCACACCGACAAGTAAAAATTGAACAGCGATGTAGTAGTAAAAGCGTTGGTGCAGATCAGACAAGTAATAGATCGAGTACCAGACTACAAAAAAGACAAGCAGGCTGGTCGTAAAGACAAGCAGGGCGGATAACATATCCGACACAAGCGTGATGCCGAATGGAGCGGGCCAGCTCCCGAGCGTCACGGTCAAGATGCCCCCTTGTTTGACACGGAAAATCAGATAAGCCGAAGCCAGGATCGTCACGAGTGTCGATCCGAAGGACAGGCTGCGCTGTAGACGCAGGCGGTTCGGGAACAACATCAAGATGACACCGGTAATCAACGGGATCAAAATCGGTAATAACGGTAAATTAATCATGCGTATCGGTTCCTTTCATTTCCTCGAGATTGTCTGTGCCAAGTTCTTGATAAGCCCGGTAGGCGAGCACGAGGAAAAATGCGGTCACGCCGAAACTGATAACGATTGCCGTGAGAACAAGCGCTTGTGGAAGCGGATCCGTATACTGGGTGACCCCGTCTTTGATGACAGGAGCCGCTCCGGTCTTCAGACCCCCCATCGTCATGACAAGCAAATGAGCCGCATGACTGAGTAAGCCGGTTCCGATGATGATTCGTAAAATACTTTTCGAAAGAATGAGATAGACGGCACACATCGTCAGGATGCCTGCAGCGATCGCCATGATGATCTCCATTCGTTAATCACTCTCCCCAATCGTTTGAATAATCGTCATCGTCACACCGACGACGACGAGATAGACGCCCAAATCAAACAACATCGCCGTATGCAGGGAAGTTTTTCCGAACAGCGGTAGATTGAAGTAATCATGTGCGTGCGTAAAGAACGGAACATTAAACAATAAAGCGCCCGAAGCCGTCAAGACGGCAATCAACATGCCAATCGCCGTCATCAATTTGTAGTCGACGGGCAGAATTTGGCGGAGTGTTTGAATGTCAAAGGCAAGCAGGACCAACACGAGGGCGGAAGCGGTGACGAGTCCGCCGATAAAGCCACCACCCGGTGTGTAATGCCCGGCAAAGAACAGATAGACGGCAAACAAGAAAATAATGAACGTGATGAACGTCGTGGCCGATTCCAGGATGACGTCATTCGTATGTTTCTTCATCGGATTTTTCATTTGTCGATTCCCCCAGTCTTCCGGAAATTAATCATCGCATAGATGCCGAGTGCGGCAATCGCCAACACGCTGATCTCAAACAACGTATCAAATCCACGGAAGTCGACGAGGATGACGTTGACCATGTTACCGCCTGCGGCTAAGTCCGCCACATTATCGATATAATACTGGGCGATGGAAGCAAATGAGCGTTGGCTCAGAGAAGCCAGTGCGACTAACGTGACACTCAGACCGACGAGAGCGGAGATGGCTGCGTTCCCGAGTCTGAACTTGATCCGTTCTTCTTTCCGGCTGATTTCCGGCATATGATAAAACACGAGTAGGAACAGCGCAACAGAGACCGTTTCAATGACAAGTTGTGTCAGCGCCAGGTCAGGTGCCCGGAATAAGACGAAGAACAGAGCGACCGTATAGCCGACGACACCCAGTAAGATGATGGATGTCAAACGGGACCGGGCGAACGTGATCGATAACGCACTTCCGACCAGAACCAGGACCAAGACGATTTCGTAAGCATGGACCGAACTGAGCGGGTCCACGTCAAATCTAAAGGCATCGAGGAAGTAAAGGCTCGATAAGACCAGCACGACGATAAAACCGAAGATATAGACCAAATAAGAACGCATATAGCCGGTCATGACCGTATCGTGAATAGCGGTCGAGGCTTGTTCACCCCGACGCAACAAGGCGTCATATTGGTGATTCAACGACACCTGTTTTGGCATCCGGTTGTACAGTGAGCGCCATTTCGGTAACGTCAGGAACAAAATCGTCCCGACTGAGATGATCAGCAGGGTCAAGAACAGTTCGGGATTAAATCCGTGCCAGAGCTTGATCTTGAGCGGGAACGATCCACCACCGTCAACGACCTGCGGTAAAATGGCTTCAACGGCAGGGCGAATCAGCGTGTTCGAAAGCAAGTTCGGGAACAAGCCGATCAAGATGACGAGTGAGACCAGCACAAGCGGAGGCAGTAACATGCCGATTGGTGCTTCATGCGGTTTTTTCTGTAACTTGTCCAATTGTTTTGGACCAAGGAACGTCCGATAAACAATCAAGATACTGTAGACAAACGTAAAGATGCTACCGACGACAGCAAAGAACGGGAACAAGAGCCCCCACGTCTCGAGATGGAACAGTCCGGAATTCGATACTTCGAGAACACCGGTCAAAAACATTTCCTTACTCAAGAAACCATTGAACGGCGGAACGCCCGCCATCGACAATGTCCCGATTGTCGCGATCGTGAACGTCACCGGCATCAGTTGAGACAGACCGCCTAGTTTCCGGATATCACGTGTACCCGTTTCATGATCGATGATTCCCGCCATCATGAAAAGACTTCCTTTAAATGTCGCATGGTTGATCAAGTGGAAGACGGCTGCGACGGTTGCAATCGTATAGAGGCTGTCAGGCAGGATTTCAACCTGTAAAGCCGCTGCTCCCAGTCCGAGCAGGGACATGATCAGACCGAGCTGTGAAATCGTCGAATACGCTAAGATGGCTTTTAAATCAACTTGTTTGACGGCATTTAACGACCCCCAGAAGAGTGTGAACATTCCGACAGACGACACAAGATAAAACCAAAGCGGCGTTTCAGCAAAGATGGGACTCATCCGGGCGACCAAATACAGACCCGCCTTGACCATCGTCGCCGAGTGAAGATACGCACTGACGGGAGTCGGTGCTTCCATCGCATCCGGCAACCAAATATGGAACGGGAATTGAGCGGATTTCGTAAAAGCTGCCAGTAAAAACAGCACAAGGGAAACAGTGAAAAGTGGATCGCCTGAATACGTACTGACCGTTGCGAGCGATTCGCGGATGCTGAACGAACCAGACAGTAACGACAGCAAAGAAATTCCGCCAAGCATGGACAACCCGCCGAAAACAGTGATGAGCATCGATTTTTGGGCACCGTAACGGGAGCGTTCCCGTTCATACCAGTAGCCGATCAGTAAGAATGAAGAAATTGACGTCAATTCCCAGAACAGGTACATGACAATCATGTTGTCCGACAAGACAATCCCGAGCATGGCTGTCATGAAGAGAAGCAAATAGACATAAAAATTATGCAGCGCCTCTTTTTTAGGATCCAGATAATAAACTGAATAAAGGACGACAAGGGATCCAATACCGGTAATCAACAACGCGAACAGCAAACCGAGTCCGTCGACATAGGCGACGAAGTTGATACCCAGTGAAGGGATCCAGTTCATTGTCGCAGTGACCGGTTTTCCAGCCATCGTTTGACTGATGAATTGGCTGAAATAGATGACCAGTGTGAGTGGGACGAGTAAAACGAACCATCCTGTGTGCACGGATCGAATCTTCTTGTAGAGTAATGGAATGAAGAGACTTACGAGTAACGGCAACAAGATTGCCAAATGAAGCAATGACACATGATTCCCTCCTTTGTGTGGTGCAATCGAAAAAAATGAAAGAAGGACGTTGTACGCAAGCGACGTGTTTGGCTTGTGACGATGTCCTCTCTAGCATAGGCATTCGATTTTCGGTGAAGCATCTGTTAAAAGTATAGCGTACATTTCGTGTCTCTGCATGACTTGACCCTTTTGATTTAGCGCAGGAACGCGGTTTTTGATCGAATTATTAAATATGTAGGAACACGGCAGAAAAAGGCTAAAAAAAATCTGAAAAAAATATTTGAAACGATGATTTTGATTACAATCAGCCGTTTATGGGAAAACAAATAAAGTGTAAAAATCCAGTGGACAGAGGTGGCGTCATGAAAAAGTCGTTTAAGCAAGGTCTCATCCTAGGCGGAGTCGTTACATTATCCGCATTAGCAATCAAACGGTATCAACAATCCTGCTCAAAAGATCAAAGTATCAGTCATACCGCGGAACTGGACCAACGTCCAAGCGTCGATGCAAAAACGGACGAAACAGAAGTGGGTCTGACGCAACTGGACTCGATTCAGCGTGCGGATTGGCAGGCAAATGGTTTTCCGCAGACACATGCCGAGCTCGAGCGATTAGAAAAAGAAGAAAACCAATAAAAAAACACGCTCTCATTTTTGGGAGCGTGTTTTTTATATGAAGCAAAAACTCAGGCACTTGTCGAAACGAGAGCTTGGATGCGCTCACTATGTGCTGTGTAGGAAGATAGATGTTCGAATTGATGCAGGGTAAGCGTCGTCATTCGACTGTGCCCCGTGCTTGATTCAAGCAGTAGATAGGCTTCATTTTGGTCCTGACCACCACCGTCAAAGCGGATTGTCGCTGTAATCGTCCGTCCGTCGTTCGTTTGCATATAGATATCGTAACCACCAAAATCAACGCGGGTAAAACGATTGGCTTCGCTTACGATTCGTTTAAAGGTTTCTATCAATGAATAAGACATGCAAGTTCCTCCTTATGTGAAAAGACCATGTGACCTGACATTCAATCACCAATCGGTATCGAATATTACTTTTCCCATTAAATAGAAGAATTAAACCTTTAAAAAGAATCTTTTTTTAGGGTTGTTATGAAACGCGTTTCATACGGTATCGTAAAGTGAAACAGCGCGTAACCGGATCATAATCATGGGCGTCAGCTGAAAGCAGGGTCAAAAGGAGCGGAAAAGCTCCTTTTTTTGTACAAAAAAAGACAAAGTCTGAATGAAGACTTTGCCTTTAAGAAGAACAGATTAGAGTTCGACGTTGTGGTAGACTTGTTGCACATCTTCCAAATCTTCCAACGCATCAATCATTTTTTCGAATTGTTGGACGTCTTCCTCAGATAACGTCACTTCGTTTTGAGCGAGCATGACCAGCTCGGCAACTGAAAAATCAGTAATGCCGGCTTCTTTTAACGTTTCTTGAACGGCATGGAACTGCTCCGGCTCAGCATAGATGATGACCGATTCTTCTTCTTCCAAGATGTCACGGACATCCAAATCGGCTTCCATCATCAATTCAAGGATGTCATCGGCCGTTTTCCCCTCAAACGCAAAAATGGCCGTTGCATCAAACATATAGGCGACAGAACCGCTGACGCCCATGTTTCCTCCGTTTTTCCCAAATGCGGCACGCACGTCAGAAGCCGTCCGGTTGACGTTGTTCGTCAACGTCTCGACGATGACCATCGAACCGCTTGGTCCAAATCCTTCGTACCGTAAGACGTCAAAGTTTTCTTCAGCGCCACCTTTTGCTTTTTCAATCGCCCGATCGACGATTGCCCGGGGAACACTGTACGTTTTTGCACGTTCCAAGACAACTTTTAATGCCTGATTTGATTCAGGATCCGGTTCGCCTTGTTTCGCGGCAACATAAATCTCCCGTCCGAATTTCGCATACACCCGGCTTGTATTTTTGTCTTTCGACGCCTTTTTCTCTTTGATGTTATTCCATTTACGACCCATCAGAATCCACTCGCTTTCACATGACTTCGATTTAGTAGAAACCCGTCGGTTCCCTCTGCCTGTCTAGTATACCTCATCCGCCATCGATTTCTGAACTGAAATGATAGGACTTGACTGAATTTTGAACGGGAACGTTTACAACGAGTGGAAATTCGGGAAGTATCAGTAGATGAATAAATTCAGCATGTGGAAGGATGAACGATTATGAACAAAGCAGCAGTGTTCCATCGCGCCTTATCTCCGTACGTCTATAAATATGACGAAGAGACGGTGCATATCCGCTTAATGTCGGCGAAAGGGGATCTTGATCGTGTCGAACTCGTACACGGGGATCCATATGAATGGGATGCTGAGCGAGAAGAGGATCGGGACTGGAACTTCGATCCGGACAAAGAGAAATTTTGGAAAACCGCGACAACCCCGATGACCTATTCAGGATCGGATGCGACCCATGATTACTGGTTCGTCGCCATTCGACCGGCTAAAAAACGTGTCCGTTACGGATTCACAGTCTATGCCGGTGACACATCCGCCGTCTACACAGAACGAGGGTGGTATGACGAGGTGCCGCTTGATCATCCGGGCTATTACTTTGCCGTTCCTTACATGAACGCAGTAGACGTATTTGATGCTCCGGCATGGGTCAAGGATACGGTCTGGTATCAAATTTTCCCGGATCGGTTCGCAAACGGCGACCCGACGAATGACCGGGCGGGGACGATTGCCTGGGGAGCGGAAGCACCCGCGTTCGACAATTATTTTGGCGGCGATTTCCAAGGGGTGATTGATCGGATTGATTACTTAAAAGCACTGGGCATCACAGGGATTTATTTTTGTCCGATCTTTGTTGCACCTTCCAATCATAAGTACGATACGCTGGATTACTTGCAATTGGATCCAAGTTTCGGAACAGAAGAGACCTTCCGGGAAATGGTCCAGTTGCTCCACGATAATGGCATCCGGATTTTACTCGATGCCGTCTTTAACCATGTCAGTGTGGAGCATCCAGCCTTCCAAGATGTGATGACAAACGGAAGAGAATCAAAGTATGCCAATTGGTTCATGATTGATGAGTTCCCGGTTCAAACGACACCGGCACCGAACTACGAAGTATTTGCGTTCGAAGCGAACATGCCGAAACTCAATACAGCCCATCCGGACGTCAAAGACTATCTATTGAAGGTCGGACGATACTGGGTCGAAGAGTTTCAGGTCGATGGTTGGCGGCTTGACGTGGCGAGTGAGGTCGATCATGCCTTTTGGCGTGAGTTTCGGACGGAAGTCCGTGCTGCCAATCCGGAAGCGTACATCGTCGGCGAGTGCTGGACGGATTCTCAGGAATGGTTGCTCGGTGATCAGTTTGACGCGGTCATGAACTATGGACTGACCGAAGCCTTCTTGACGTTTTTTGCGACCAATGAGAGCACGGCATCCGCGTTCAGTCATGCGATCGTCCGAAACTTGAACAGTAACTCCATGAATGTCAACGAAGTGATGTTCAATTTGGTGGATTCGCACGATACACCACGTGCCTTGACGCGAGCGAATGGGGACCGGGAACGGATGAAATTGTTGATGTTATCTCTGTTGACGTTCACAGGGAGTCCTGTCATCTACTACGGAGACGAGATCGGTCTGACGGGTGGCCAGGATCCGGATAACCGCAAGTGTATGGTCTGGGATTCAGCGGAGCAGGACACGGAGCTTCTCGACTATATCAAACAGTTGATTGCCCTGCGTAAACAACACGCTGGTCTTGCCAACGCGTCAAGTTATCAATTTGAACAAGTGAATGATGAGACCGGCAGCTTTGTAATTCGTCGTGAGACGAACGAAACGACCTATTTGATCGTGTTCAACAATGGACCGGAAGACATCCAAATCGATCTGGCAGAACCGACGATTGATTTATTGGAGAAGAGGCACTATTCGCAAACCGTTGACGTGCCAGCTGTATCCGGTAAGATTTTGCAAGTGATCGACGTCTAAACAAACAGCCGCTTCCAGGAAAATTTTCCGGAAGCGGCTGTTGTTTTAGGTAAATCAAGTATCAGAAAAAGGGATGGATGAGCAGACCGCTTCTCAACTTCGGTTCAAACCAGGTTGATTTCGGGGGCATGACGTCCCCGGCGTCAGCCACTTCCATCAACTCGGTCAATCCGGTTGGATGCAGATGGAAAGCCACTGCCATCGTTCCTTGATCGACGAGCTGTTCAAGTCCGGCGTATCCTTTGACGCCACCAACGAATTGAATCCGTGAATCGGTCCGAGGATCCTCGATGCCGAGGAAAGGCGTCAACAGTTCATCCTGGAGAATCGCGACATCCAGATTGTCTTTGACGGATGGACGATCCTGCTCGTAATCGAGCGTGTACCATTCTTGTTTCAAGTACATCTCAAACCGGTGTTTTTGTGTTTCGGGTGCCCGCCCGCGTGTAATCGTGAAACGACTGCTGATCCGTGTCAGTAATTCCTCAAC
This sequence comes from Exiguobacterium sp. s192, assembly GCF_018618795.1. Classification (NCBI taxonomy): domain Bacteria; kingdom Bacillati; phylum Bacillota; class Bacilli; order Caryophanales; genus Exiguobacterium; species Exiguobacterium sp. s192. Next base: position 603,819 of record NZ_JACSMS010000001.1, read on the forward strand.
CGACTGACCGTATAAATCTTCGACGACGCGATGATAACCTTGAATGTTTAATTGGTCACGCGAAAAGGAAACGGCGAGGAACAAACCGGCATCGTCGTGATCGTTCAACCGGGCGACTTGCGAGGCAGCTTCTGCCCGGTGATGACCGTCCGCGATGTACAGATGATCATGACGGGCAAATTGACTGCCGATTGTCATCATCGCTTCTCGATCGGTCACTTTGAAGATCGTGTGTTCGATTCCATCTTCAGCGGTGAATTGATAGAGTGGCGGCTGTTTGTCCTGTTCTGTGACGATCCGGTCCAGTTCGGTGTCCGGGTGGTGTGCAAGCAGAATCGGTCCTGTATGAGCCGCGAGTGCCTGCACATGACGGACACGGTCCCGTTCTTTGTCCGGACGTGTGAACTCGTGTTTACGGATGATGCCTTGATCATAGTCGGAAACAGACACACAACCAACGAAACCGGTTTGTGTGTGGATCCCATCGCTCAACCGGTAAAGGTAATAACTCTCGACATCATCCAGAGTCAGGATATGCCGTTCGACGGCTTCTTTAAAATGAAGTGCCGCTTGTTGGTACACCCGGGGATCATGGTCGTCAATCAAGTCCGGTAAGGTGACCTCGGCTTTATCGATCCGTAAAAAAGATAACGGACGCCGTCGGACTTCCGCCCGACCTTCCGCCCGATTGAAGACGTCGTAAGGGAGTGAGGAAAAAGCTTCTGCATATTTGGAGTCTGGACGCAAAGCATGGAAAGGTTCAAAAGTAGGCATAATCAACGCTCCTTATAATAGTCGTGTTTTTAAGACACCAGGAATCAAATTCAGTTGGTGCAGGGAAATGGATTCATCGAGATGATTGTCAATATCGATGATTGTGTAAGCGATCCCATCCTTGCTGCCGTTGATCATATTGGCGATGTTGATTTGTTCAGAAGCGAGGACGGAAGCGATTTGACCCACCATGTTCGGAATGTTCTGATGGGCAATCGTGATTCGTCGTTTGCCGGAGTAAGGCAGTTCAACCGCCGGGAAATTGACGGCATTCCGGACGTTTCCGGTTTCAAGAAAGAGTTTTAATTGATCGACTGCCATGACGGCACAATTTTCTTCTGCCTCAGCAGTGGACGCGCCGATATGCGGCAACGGAATCACTCGCGGCAGGGAGAGTATGAAGGCATTCGGAAAATCCGTCACATAGTTGGCCAATCGACCAGATTTTAAGACCGTCGCCAAAGCGTGTTCATCAATCAATTCACCACGTGAAAAATTAAGTAAGGTCGCTCCTTGCTTCACCTTTGCGAGCAACCGTTCATCAAGCAGATGTTGCGTCGAATCAATCAAGGGCAAATGCAGGGTGATATAATCACTTGTTGCCAGCAACTCCTCAAGATTGGTCACACGTTGGACTTGATTGGAGACGCGCCAGGCGGACTCGACGGACATATGCGGATCGTAACCGGAAACCGTCATGCCAAGCTCATGTAATGTATTGGCTAAACTGGCACCAATCGCACCGAGACCAACGATGCCAATCCGTTTACCGAGTAATTCAGTTCCGGCAAACTGTTTTTTGTTGGCTTCGACCCGTTCCGGGATATCATGTCCCCGAAGATTGTTTGTCCATAAAATGCTCGGAATCAGTTTCCGGGCACTCAAGAACAAACTGGCGATGACAAGCTCTTTGACGGCATTGGCATTTGCTCCCGGTGTCGAGAAAACAGGAATTCCCCGGTTGGCCAATTGGTCGAGCGGAATGTTGTTGACGCCGACTCCTGCCCGAGCGACTGCTTTTAAGGACTCCTTGAACTTCATTCCGTGCAAGTCCTTGCTTCGGACAAGAAATGCGTCTGGTTCTTCGACGTCACGTTGGACGAGATAACCATCGTTAAATCGTTTTAGCCCCTTTTCAGATACGTCATTCCAAAGTTGTACGTGGTACATTTAGCGTTCCCCCTGTTCAAATCGGTGTAGTACGGATAGAAGAGCATCGACTCCGGAATTCGGCATTGCATTGTAAAGACTGGCACGCATCCCACCGACGGATCGGTGCCCCTTTAGATTGACCAGCTGATTCCGTTCCGCGAATTTTAGGAATTGTGTGTCTAAGTCCACTTGACCTGTCGAGAAGGGGATGTTCATTCGGCTACGGTCGCTGATTGCGACAGCATTTGAGAACAAGGTCGATTGGTCCAAATATGTATAAAGCGCAGCAGCCTGTTGGCGGTTGCGCTGAACAACCGTCTCAAACCCTTGCTCTTTGATCCATTCCAGGACAAGTTTCGTCAAATAGATACTATACGTTGGTGGTGTGTTGTAAAGCGAGTGATGTTTCGCGTGTGTCTCATAACGCAAGTACGAGCCGGACGATTGGGGTGTCCGTTGAAGCAATTCATCTTTGATGATGACGAGCGTCATTCCTGCCGAACCAAGATTTTTTTGGGCGCCAGCATAAATGACATCGAACTGCCGAATATCAATCGGTTCAGACAAGATAGAAGACGAAAAGTCAGCGACTAGAGGGACACCAACTTGTGGGGCTTTTGTATACGTGGTTCCTTCCAACGTGTTGTTCCATGTGATGTGAAGGTAGTCGGCGTCAGAAGTGACAGCTTCAACTGGAATCGATCGATAGCCATCCGATGCCGATGAAGCGAGGATTCGTGTCGTTGCATAAGCCTGTGCGTCTTTGATCGCCTTTTGTGACCAACTACCGGTATCAATGAAGTCGACCATCTGGCGATTTGTCGCCAAATTAAGCGGCAACATCGAAAACTGGAGCGTTGCACCACCTTGCAAAAAAAGAACGCGATACTCGTCCGGTATATCCATCAGTTCGCGGAGCAACGATTCCGTTTCGTGGAGGATAGTTTCAAACAAATCGGACCGGTGACTCAGCTCCAGGACGGATTGTCCAGAACCTTGATAATTCAACAGTTCAGATTGGGCTTTTAGTAAGACCGGAACCGGTAACACCGCTGGACCAGCGGAAAAGTTAAAAACAGTCATGTCATTCCTCCTACGATAATTTTCAGAAAATATTTACAACTAAAGTGTAACGGAATGAAAACAGTTAATCAAATGTCTTTTTGGAATTGAACTACCTCCACCTACGCTTCACTTAGAGGTGAAGGATTCCTGAGTGATCCGACCTAACGGTCGAAACCTGATCAGGCTAAACCCGTCGTTCCGACGGTTGAAGAAGCTAAGATACGTTCGGCTTCTTGTTTGAGATTCAGTCCTGCATTCACATCTCGATCGTGATGGATACCGCAACTCGGGCATGTCCATTCACGCAAGCTGAGATGTTTCACGTCTTTGTGTTGATGGCCGCAACTGGAGCACAGTTGACTGGAAGCAAAGGTCTTGCCGATCTTCACGACAATCTTCCCGTACCATCCTGCCTTGTACTCCAGCATGCGGAAGAATGCCGACCAGCTGACGTCCGAGATGGCCTTGCTTAACTTGCGATTCTTCTGCATGTTCTTCACTTGCAAGGTCTTGATCCCGATGACGTCGTGGTTTTGGACGATCTCGGTCGATACCTTATGCAAGAAGTCGGTGCGCTTGTTGGCGATCTTCTCGTGGATGCGGGCGACCTTCCGCTTCTGCTTCTGATAGTTCCTCGCCTCGGAAAGCGGGACTTTCTTGTTCAAAGCGATGCGCTGACGGCGGGAGAGCTTACGCTGTTCGCGCGCCAGTTTCTTCTCAAGCGAACGAAAGTAACGATCGTTTTGGTAGACGGTGCCGTCCGACAGGATTTCCTGCTCTTTTGTCGGATAGATTCTGAATTTGTAGGCCTTGTGTTTCAACACCATTTTTCACCTCCTTCAAAGGGAATATACCCGAAAAGCAGGTTGGCGATTCATCTCCCACTTTCACTTCGTTTAGAAGTGGGCGTATTCTCGCCTAATTTTGATAAACAGGAGGGAGGTCATGCAGGTTGTGAGGAGGGGAGAAGGCCAGAAATCAGCAAACCGCTTTTTCGACAAAACAAACAGACGGATTTTACATCCACCTGTTTGTTTTAATCGTAAGAGATTATTTAATCATCAGATTTAGGAAGGGTCGAGTGGCGTCAGTTGAGTAAAATGCCATTTCCAGCCATCGGGTGTCCAATGGTACAAGGAAACACTTCGAAATCGACCAACGTAAGAGGTTTGACCATAAGAAAAAGTATCCTCTAATAGTTCTTGTACGAGTGCCGTCGTCTCAAACACTTCGACTACGACCGATTCATTCGTCTGATTGATCCATTTGATTTGATCTAAATCTACGTAATGATCAAGATAGGTCTCAGCATCAAATTGACGTCCCTGTCCATCAATAAAAGAAAAATCGTCCGATAACAGTTGGTGCATCGCTTCCCGATCCCCTTGCATCAAGTAAGCATGCCGGTTTGTGAGGAATGTTTGCAGTTGAGTATGTTTAGCTGACGGTTCCATAAAAATCATCCTTTCGGTCTTGAAGTGAGTGAGTTGATCCAAACACAATGAAACAAAAAAAGACTCTGCAACAGCAGAGTCTTGGAAAATTAAAGTTTAGTAACGTTAGTTGCTTGCGGTCCGCGTTGGCCTTCTTCAACTTCAAACGAAACTTCTTGACCTTCGTCAAGTGATTTGAAACCGTCTGTTTGAATAGCTGAGAAGTGAACGAAAACGTCGTCGCCGCTTTCACGTTCGATGAAGCCAAAACCTTTTTCTGCGTTAAACCATTTTACTTTACCTTGTTCCATGTGTGTTGCCTCCTGCGTATGACTGAGCCATACTGATTATTACTACCGTGATCAATTTCATCGAGTCAAAAGTGTAACCTTCATATCTCCACCGAACAACAATAATTACTTAATAATATACCATGACCGGTGTGAAAAAGATAGGGGAGATTAAAAAAGAATAAGAAAAGAGGAAACGCGGCTGCGCTTCCTCTTAGGAAAATTAAAGTTTAGTAACGTTAGTTGCTTGTGGTCCGCGTTGGCCTTCTTCAACTTCAAACGAAACTTCTTGACCTTCGTCAAGTGATTTGAAACCGTCTGTTTGGATAGCTGAGAAGTGAACGAAAACGTCGTCGCCGCTTTCACGTTCGATGAAGCCAAAACCTTTTTCTGCGTTAAACCATTTTACTTTACCTTGTTCCATGTGTGTTGCCTCCTGCGTGTGACTGAGCCACACTGATTATTACTACCGTGATCAATTTCATCGAGTTAAAGTGAAACACTTTGTATCTCCACCGAACAACAATAATTACTTAATAATATAACATGGTCTCTAAGAAAAAGGAAGTAATAAACAAAATAAATAACATCCCGCCTAAAATTTATCAGAATCCATTAAGTAATGGAGCGTTAAAAGGAATTGGCGTCTCGTGGTCCGAATACATGAATCTAAGTAAATAAGTAGAAGGATTCCGTCAATTGTTTATCCGACCGGTTCGCGCTGAGACCTGGCTTGTTTCACTGCACTGATTAAATAGCCGTGAATGGATGCGTATCGTTTAGGATTTGTCCAGACATCATGGAAAATTTGTTTTAGAGTGAGTTGGATGCGCCGTTCATCGGACAACATTCGGGTTAATAACAGATATAACGATTTTTCATACCGGTCATATAACAATTCGAGAGCGTATCTATTTTTTAGTTCGATTTGTTGGAATAACTCTTCATCAGTTCGCATGCTCTCCTCCTTGTAGTCGTTTACCTCTTGTTTTGTAAACACTTTGTTACTTGTTTGTTGTTGTAATTTTCCCGATAAAAAAAATATCAAACACCTTAACTCTTTGATATTAAGATATTTAAGGAATACGTTAGTCGCAAAGAAGGAGAATGACGCCATGAATTCGATTTATTTACGTGTGTATACGAAAGAAGACGCACAGGCATTGCTGGATCTCAGCGTTCGAAACCAAGGACATTTTGAATATTGGATGCCGGTCAAGCCCCCCAAAGACACCTATACGCTGCCGAAACAACTTGAGCGAATTCAACAGTTGGAGGAGAACCAAAAAGCAGACCGTTCATATGCGTTCGGGATATTTTTAACAGAAACGAATCAACTGGTCGGAGAAGTGTCTGCGGCATTCGTTGAACGTTTCCCGGCAGAGACGTGTATGATCGGGTATCAACTTGATCAGCAGTATAACGGGCAAGGGATCATGTCAATAGCTGTCCGCCAAGCTGCGCGTCTCTTGTTCGACGAGTATCAGTTCCACCGTTTGCGGGCCGAAGTCATGCCCGAGAATATCGGATCGATCCGCGTCTTGGAAAAAGCAGGATTCAGACAGGAAGGCATCGCAAAAAAGAGTTTGTTCATTAACGGTGCCTGGGAAGACTTCGTGTTGTTTGCACTATTAAAAGAAGAACTCGATTAAAAGAAGAACTCGGATGAAGAGAAATGCTCGAGCACAGTCTTTTAGTCATACATCAGAATTGTCAAAGGAGAATGATTCATGCCCATGTCGACTTATTACCAGAATCTGCGTCAAAAAACAGGAAATCAATTGTTGTTCACACCGTCTGTCGGTGCAATCATCCGCGATGCATCGGGACGAATCTTGTTCCAAGATCCGGGAGGTCCGTTCTGGAGCCTTCCGGCGGGCGCAATCGAACCGGGCGAGCCGCCGGCAAAAGCGGTAATCCGTGAAGTATATGAAGAAACTGGATTGATTGTCCGTCCGGTCCGCCTGATCGGCTGTTTTGGAGGTGAGGCGTTTCGCCTGACCTACCCTGATCAAAACCAGGTGGAGTATGTCGTCTTTATTTTTGAGTGTGATGTGTTGGAAGGAACGTTAACAGCGATTGACGGTGAATCCAAACAACTGTGTTATTTTGACAGGAAAGATCGTCCGCCCTTAGCGCTTCCTTATCCCGAACATATTTTTGAAACAGGAACGGAAAGTAGTTTTTTTGAATGGGAAGAAGCATGGATTGATCAATTAAAGATGGAATACTCTATAAAAGACGAACATTAAAAGGTTTTTCGATAGAAAAATATGCTTTTTGGTGATTTTATTTTGACAAGCTTCCTAATATTCGATATAGTATCCAAGTACGAACGTTACTATTTAATTAATAAAAAATATTCGTTATTTGGGGTGCTAGTGATGGATGTAGTATTTGATTATGAAGATATTCAATTAATTCCTGCAAAATCAATTGTAGGAAGCCGGTCGGAATGTGATACGACGGTTGAGTTTGGTGGACGACGTTTTAAGTTACCGGTCGTTCCGGCCAATATGCAGACGATCATTGACGAAAAAATTGCGACTTATTTGGCAGAGAACGGTTACTTTTACATCATGCATCGTTTCGAGCCTGAAACACGACTCGATTTTGTCCGGTCGATGCAAAAACGCGATTTGATTTCATCAATCAGTGTTGGCGTAAAAGCGGAAGAATATACATTCGTCGAGACGTTGGCACAAGAAGGCTTGACGCCGGAATACATCACGATTGACATCGCTCATGGTCATTCGGAAGCGGTCATTCGGATGATCCAACATATCAAACTGCTGTTACCGGACAGTTTTGTTATTGCTGGAAACGTTGGGACACCGGAAGCCGTTCGTGAGTTGGAACACGCCGGAGCAGACGCGACAAAAGTTGGAATCGGTCCAGGTAAAGTGTGTATTACGAAAATTAAAACGGGATTTGGTACGGGAGGCTGGCAATTGGCGGCATTGAGATGGTGTGCCAAAGCGGCCAGTAAACCGATTATCGCTGACGGCGGTATCCGGACCCACGGCGACATTGCAAAATCCGTTCGTTTTGGGGCGACGATGGTGATGATCGGTTCACTGTTTGCGGGACACGAAGAGTCCCCGGGTGAGACGCACGAAGTTGATGGCTTACGTGTTAAAGAATATTTTGGCTCGGCGTCCGAGTTCCAAAAAGGTGAAAAAAAGAACGTCGAAGGAAAAAAAGTGTTTGTTGAACATAAAGGCAGTTTGTCAGAGACGTTGATTGAGATGGAGCAAGATTTACAGTCTGCGATTTCATACGCGGGCGGTAACAAGCTGCAGGCAATCAGGACTGTCGATTATGTGGTCGTCAAAAATTCAATCTTTAACGGCGATAAAGTGTATTAAGTCGGAGAAAGCGGCATCCTTACAGGGTGTCGCTTCTTTTTTTTATATTATTGAGAGCGCTTACTTGAAAGGAAAAAGGGTAAAGAGAATGGTGCATATTTTCAGAAAAATCCATTTAAAGGAGTGCTTTGAAGTGAGACTGGAAACGACGACTTACTTAGTAGACAAGTTTTCTGCTGTCCGCAATCAAACCCTAGCATTGATCGAACCGCTCGAACCGGAGGATTTTATTATTCAAGCCAGCCCGGATGTCAGCCCGCCGAAATGGCATATCGCACACACCACATGGTTTTTTGAGCGGATGATCCTCCAGGAATATGATGACCAGTATACAGTGTTTCATCCAAAGTATAACTATTTGTTCAATTCCTACTACAATTCGATTGGACCTTACCAACCGCGTCATCAACGAGGTGTTCTGTCTCGACCGACCGTCGAGGAAATACTTGCTTACCGAATGCATGTGGACAAAGCAATCTTGTCCCTGTTGAAACAAAAGCGAGAAACACCCGTTCAGCAAAAACTGGAGCAACTGATTGAAATGGGGCTGCAGCATGAACAGCAACATCAGGAATTAATCCTGATGGATGTTAAGTACAACTTTTTTGTGAACCCCTTACTGCCTGCTTATCAAAATAAAACAGAACCTGAACGTACTTTTGACGTTGACGGTTCACCGACATTTAAACGGTTTGAAGGGGGACTCGTTGAAATCGGTCATGATGGTCAAGGGTTTGCCTTTGATAATGAAAATCCAGTCCACAAAACCTGGCTCAACCCGTTTGAGTTGGCAAGCCGACCGGTCACCAACCGTGAGTTTCTGGCATTCGTCGAAGCAGGCGGGTATGAACAGTCGGAGCATTGGTTGTCTGACGGGTTTCATGTCGTTAATCAGCAAAGCTGGAAAGCACCTTTGTACTGGATGAAAAACGAACAAGGTGAGTGGTCCGTCTTTACCTTAAACGGAATCAAACCGTTACACTTGGACGAACCTGTTTGTCATGTCAGTTTTTACGAAGCGGATGCCTACAGCCGCTGGTGTGGAAAACGATTACCGACCGAGGCGGAATGGGAGTACGTCGGACGGCAGGTCGAACAACGGGGGAATCTGATGGGAGAAGGGTCCTACCATCCTCGACCTGTCAGTTCCGATCTGCAAGAGATGACCGGCATGTTCGGTGATGTTTGGGAATGGACTGCGAGTGCCTATGCACCGTATCCGGGAAGCCGACCGCTTGAAGGGGCGTTAGGGGAATACAATGCGAAATTCATGTGTAACCAGATGGTGTTGCGAGGAGGCGCATGTGTGACGCCGGATGATCATATCCGCGAGACGTACCGTAATTTCTTTCCTCCGGATAAGCGTTGGCAGTTCAGTGGTTTTCGGTTGGCAGGTGACCTTTAAATGAGTCAGCAGGTCAAAAGTTATGACATGTATACGAAGCAACACAACATGCGTCAGGAAGTGTTGTCCGGATTATCACAAGACAAGAAGACACTTCAGGCAAAATACTTTTATGACCAAAGAGGGTCTGAATTATTCGAACAAATTACACGACAACCGGAATACTATTTGACGAGAACGGAACTCGAGATTTTATCGCAGCATCAAGTGGCGATTGCCGATTGTATCGGACCGGTCCATACACTGATTGAGTATGGAAGCGGCAGCAGTCGGAAAATCAAAAGTCTGCTCAGCTCATTACATCAGTTGGAGGCATATATGCCAATTGATATTTCCAAAGAGTTCTTGATTCAATCCGCGCATCAACTTTCGCAGGACTATCCGACTTTGGATATCAAAGCCGTATGTGGTGATTATTCGACGCCGCTGGTCCTGCCGATTGAAGACAAGCTGAAAAAAGTGATTTTCTTTCCCGGATCAACCATCGGCAATTTTGATCCCGACGAGGCCGCTGCTTTTTTGAGTCGTTCGTATCAACTGCTGGAAAAGGGTGACGGCTTTTTGATCGGTATTGATACGAAAAAAGCGGTAAGTGTTCTCGACGAAGCCTATAACGATCAGGCGGGTGTGACGGCACAGTTTAATTTGAACATTTTAAAGCATATCAATGAATCACTTGAGGGAACGTTTGATCTGACATGGTTCGAACATGTTGCGTTTTATAATGAAGCGCTTGACCGGGTTGAGATGCATCTGAGAAGTCGGATTGATCAACTGGTGACCGTCGCGGATCAGACATTTAGCTTTAAACAAGGTGAAACCATCCATACGGAAAATTCCTATAAATACAGTGTGGATGACTTTCAAGTGTTGGCCAGACAAAATGGATTTACTCCGGTCACATGTTTTACGGATCGAAACCAATATTTTAGTGTTCATTATTTAGAAAAGACATGACGGCAAAGAAACGACCATCCGATGGCGGATGGTCGTTTCTTTGTCAGGTCAGTCGGCTTCCGTCCGGAATCGGGTGTTCCGGGCAGACCAACACGGGCATGAGCTGATCGAGAGAACCCAACTCGAGAATGCGTCCGGAGGAGCCGACGACGAGCCCCGGGACGTTCAGGGCGACCAGTGCTTGTTTGCCGATGATTTCTTCGTATTCAAAACGTGTTTCTTTCCAATCGAGAAACAAAGACTGTTGAAATTCTAAAAAATCAATCAGTAGTAACAGTAATGCGGGTTCTTCGTCCGAAGTCTGAAGCGAACGAATTGTACCGACACGAATGTCGAGGGATTTCAGGTGATCAAGAGTCACGAAAGGTTTGATCGGATGCACATTCAACTCTCCTTTGATATCTTGAATATAGAACGTTTGTTCTTGTTTAATGGCGGGTATAGACTATCAAGAAGGTAAAAGTTCGTTCGTCGTGCGCTCATTGCGGTAAATAATCCTCCAGATTGATATCGAGTTCTTGCCCTAACGCTAACTTCGCTAATTCACGCCCGAGATAAGGACCAATCGTTAAGCCGGAGGCTCCAAGCCCGTTAGCGACCAGTACATTCGGATGAGTCGCGAGCCGTCCGATGATCGGTAAGGAAGTACTGGTATAAGGACGAAGTCCGACACGCATCTCATTGATTTTCGAGTCTTCCAGTGCAGGTGCAACCGGCAAGGCGCGTGTCAATAAAGCATGCATGCCCTTGACGGTCGGTTGGAGGTTATAGTCAAGTTGTTTCTCATGCGTGGAGCCGACTGCCAATTTTCCATCCTCGATCGATACAAGGTACAGTCCGCGTTGCCCCATGATGACGGGCCATTGTTCTGTCTGTTCCGCCGTGATGTCCAGATGGAGAATCTGTCCCTTCTCAGGACGGATGTCAAGTTCAAGATGCAACGGTTTCAACAACTCATTGACCCAGACACCTGCCGTCAAGATGATCTGCTCCGCGTAATGCATTTCATCCTCAATTCGGACACCTTTCACTTGACCGTCCACGACGATTAACGAGGCATCTGCTTCAACCACCTTCGCCTGCTGTTTGAGGGCGCCGCGTTCTAGTGCAGCGCGTAACGCACGTCCGTCAACTCGTGCTCCGCCGGAAACGAATAATGCATCCTCGACATATTCAATCAACGGAAACATCTGTTGCACGCGATCAGCGGTCAAACGCTCGATTTGCTGGATCGCCGGCGCCTCGGGAAAACGATTTTCAGCAATGACCTGCATTTTTTCGATTTTTGATGTTTCGTGTAAAGCGATAGCGCCTACTTTTTGATAGCCGGTCGTCGTCTCACCAAGTGCCTCGAGTTCCGGAATCAAGGTGTCATAATAATGAGCACCGTTATTGGCTAACCGATACCAAGCCTTGTTCCGACGTTGCGTCATCCAAGGACAAATGATTCCGGCTGCGACGTGCGTGGCACGACCCGCTTCTTTCCGGTCCACCAACAAGACGGATGCTCCTTCTTTCGCTAAATGATACGCGGTTGAGGTGCCGAGAATACCTGCTCCGATCACGATATGGCTGTACATGCTTTTCATCTCATTTCTAAAATAATCTAGTTCAAGTGTAAAGAAAAAAACGGTAAAGAACAAATACGAATGAGCAGATGAAAACTGCACATTCAAATATGGGGAATGATGGGAAAATAAAACTTTTTATCAGAATGTTTCGTATACTCAATATAAACCTACATTTCACACGAAATTTACGGTTAGAAACTGCCTAATTCGGAAAGATACCCTTATAGGCATCACGTCCCGACATCATCGACTTGAGCATGGAGTCACCATTGAAGGAGGGGAAGGCAATGAACATTAGTCGCGCCATTGTACGCAAACGCTACACGGATCACACTTTGTTTTATTCTGCCATCCTAACTTGGAAGTTGCTTTTCTTCCTGCCCTTACTCATGTACGTCAATAGTGGGTCGGACCATGTTTTTCGTCTTTATTTTGTTCCTTATTTGACGGTCATTGTTTTATTTCGTGTCATGACCTACTTTGCCACGTATAAGGCTTCCTTTATGGAAATGACCGAGATGGGCTTATCTGTGTTCCTGATCATCGCAGATTTCTACTTGATTGCGTTATTTGATATTCCATTACCGTTTGGGATGGTCATCATGTTGTTATCAATCTTGCATTTTACTGCTGCGTTCAGTCGTTTTCGTTGGTTTCGTCGTCGGCTTTGGCTCAACCGCCATTTGGAAATCTTAAATTTTCTGACCGATCATGGTGAGACGCCGATCAAGATTGCCGTGGTATCTGAAGACGAGATGCTTGTGACGACAAAAAGCGGCAAAGAGTTCACGTACCGTCATGTTTACTGGAACGGCTTTTACTTCGAACGCGGATAAAATAAAAAGACTGTAGACTCAGAGCTACAGTCTTTTTTTGATGGAAATGGTACCGATTGTTTGCGATACTGAAGGCACAGTAACGAAAAGTAGGTGAACGTTTATGATACGTTGTCTCCTTGTGACAACCGATCATCAAGTTTTGGTGGAATCGGATTTAGATCGACTGCACGCACCAAATATCAAATGGTATTTTGTTGATTTTGACCAACCGACGGAGCATGAAAAACAACAGTTGGTGTCGGCATTTGAGTTTCATCCGTTGGCGCTTGAGGACTGTTTTCAATATTTGCAACGTCCGAAGTTAGAATATTATGAAGGGTACAGCTTTTTTGTTCTGCATGCCTTAGATACGGAATCGTTAAAAGGGAAGGAAATTAATCTGTTTGCCAATGAGAAGTATGTCGTTTCCTACCATGAAGAACCATCAAGCGAGATTGATTTGGTGTTCAATGCCTTTCAACGGATTCATGGCGACCATGAGCACTGGACGATCGAGATTGTACATAAAATCATGGATAAGATCGTTGACGGCTATTTTCCAATCGTGCATGCATTGGAAGATAAGATTTTTTCACTCGAAGGACGTTACGAACAGCGTGGAAACGATAAACGCATCATGGAAGACATCTTTGATATTCGATCCGATTTGTTGGAAGTGGCGCGAACGATTTTACCGATGCGGGATTTGTTATACCGTGTCGTTGAATCAAGACGACTGGCGATTCATGCAAATAAAAAAGCATTTTTTCAAGATATCTACGATCATCTGCTGAAACTCAACGACATGATCGAGTACAACCGCGAGATGACTTCCGAATTTCGGGACAATTTTATTTCGCTTAATTCATACCGGATGAACAATATCATGAAGACGTTGACGATCTTTACGACGATTTTTATGCCCTTGACGTTTATTGCCGGGATTTACGGGATGAACTTTGAACACATGCCGGAACTGACGACGAAGTATGGCTATTTCTTTGCTTTGGGCGGAATGGCGATGATCTCGATTAGCATGATTTTGTATTTCAGAAAAAATCATTGGTTTGATGAGTGAGGGGGAAAGCGGTTGGATATTCGACAATTACGATTTTTTACGACTATCGTGGATCAAGCGTACAACTTAACCCGTGCCTCGAAACACCTACATATTTCGCAACCTGCACTCAGCCAGCTGGTCCGCGATTTTGAAGAGTCGGAGCAAGTCGAACTGTTTGAACGCCATCATGGGCGTTTGACCGGTCTGACCGATGCGGGTCGACAATTTTATGAAGACGCCTTAAAAGTGTTACGCCAACATCAAGTCATGATGGAACATCTGCATGAACGATCCAATCTGATGCGGGGGAAAGTCCGGCTCGGCATTCCGCCTGTCATCTTACCGGTCCTGTTCTCGCAACTCATCCCGAAGCTGATGGCAGAACATCCGGGGATCGAGTTGGAAGTGATTGAAGAAGGGGCATTTGAATTAAAACGTCGTCTGTTGCTTGAAGAATTGGACTTAGCGATTTTGATTGAGCCGGGAGAGTCGTATGGAATCGAACGTTACCGGTTGATTGAAGATGAGGTCGTCGTCGCAGTCCGTCCCAGCCATCCGTTGAGTCAGCAACAGAACGTATCCTATCAAGAGTTGGCTGCAGAACCGCTTGTCATTCTCAATGACAGTTTCATGTTGCATCATCAAATTCTGTCGCAGTTTCGAAACGTTCAGGTGGAACCGCACATCTTTTTTACGTCCGGAGCGTGGGATTTATTGATCGGGATGGTCCAGGAACTGGATGTCGTGTCGATTTTACCAGAACCGATTTTACGGTTTCATCACGCGGAAGATATCCGAATTCTTCCGTTCGACCCACCGATGTTATGGGACGTCTCCCTCAATCATTTGGCGGGAGTCGAACAACGGCCGCTCGTCCGTCACGTCCACGAGTATGTCTTACATTATTTTAAATCGTACTGGCCGCGTCCTTCCGGTCGAGAGGAAGCGGAATAAAAAAATCCCGGACGATTCGTGTCTCTTTCGATAAGAGGACGAAATCGGTCGGGATTTTTGTTGACGTTTGGCTGGTATCAAGACGCGGACGCTGGTAACAGCTGATTGATTTTTACCTGTGCTTCTTTATACGGAGCAAGCGGATTTGGAGCGCTCAAGGTATTGCGTTCAACCTCGATTTGCTTCCGTAACGTGTCCTGCAGTGCCGCATACATCGCATCGAGTAAGACGATGACGTGTTGATGGGCGACAGTGCGTAATTGTTGTTCCTCGGAGTCCAGATATGCGGTGGCGTCCGGTTTCGTCATCTGCATCAAAGCGTCTTTTAATTGTTCTTTTTCGTTCCGTTCAAAAAAGGCTTTGGCATTTCGGAAATACTGTTTGACGGATTCGTAAGGTGTTGGGTCAAGAAACGGTCCCGTAAAACTTACAGCCGGCATCGAAAATGCCTCGAACGGCGACAATTGGAAGGACGGATTTAATTTCGTCGCAAACTGTTCTTCCTCTTGAAAACGTTGCGCAATGGCAGTTTTAATCCAACTGTCAATCCGGAAATGGGTCACCCGCAGTTCTTGTTCAAAATCATATTTCAAGAAGCCGAGCAATTCCTCCAAGGCTTGTTGTAAAGCGTGCTGTTTCGTGGCATTCGCAAACCGGACCGGATGATAGGCTTCTTTAAAGAAGTCCGGGAACCGGTAATAAATACGCTGATTGACATGATGCAACAATTCATGAATTTCAGCAGATAACGCATGCCGCAGCAAGTCGGGGCGATGATTTGAGAAGTGTGTCTCGATTGTGGTCGCAATGTGGTCCAGTTCTTCCAGACGGATCTCTTTTCGCGCAATGTTGGATTCGGTTTGTTCAATCACTTGGCCCAACCGATGAACGGTTTTTTCCGTCTCATCCGATAAGGCTTGTAAGGCCAGTCCTTTTAAATCCTGTTCCAAAAACTGATGGAACACCTCTTCGAACGCGGCAAGTCCGGATTGCTGACTCTGTCCTGTCAGTTTTTCGGACAACGCCTGCAGGCTGGAGACGCCAAACAGGCGCGGCGCACGAATTCCGAACCGTTGCAATTCGGTTCCGACATACTGTAAGACGTCTTGTTTTTCGGACTCCTGACGGGCTAAATCAATGGCATTGACGATAAAAAACATCTTGTCGAGCTCAAAGGCATCCTTGACGCGTCCGAGCTGAATGAGAAATTCCCGATCGGCGCGCGCAAACGCATGGTTGAAGTACGTGACGAACAAAATCGCATCGGCATCTTTGATATATTCGAAAGCGACGTCGGTGTGGCGGGCATTGATCGAATCAGCACCCGGTGTGTCGACCAATGTAATCCCGAGACGCGTCAGGGGACTGTCGAAATACAAGTCGATGATATCGACAAAACAACTGAGATGTTCTTGGGCGACGTATTCCGTGAACGTTGTCCGATTAACGGTTTGGGTTGTACCGATGAACCGTTGAACGATCGGATAACCGGTCGAAAAGGCACGTAAGAACGGAGCATTTCGTAACTCCTGTTCCGAACGGCTTTCAATCCAAGCGAGTGCGTCGGCAAGTGATTCGGCGGATGCGTCGAATTTGTGCAGCACATCATTCAAATCGCTGAGCAACTCCTGCTCGGTTTTAAACAGGATCGTCGCCGTCTCATGCGGATGTTCCGGACTGACCGGATTGATGCGGTTGATCGATGCCGTCGTCGGGTTAGGTGAAACCGGTAAGACCGCTTGTCCGAGCAACGCATTACAAAACGACGATTTACCGGCACTGAAGGCGCCGAACAACGCAATCGTAAACGTACTCGCAGTGACCCGGGTCAACTTGTCTTCGAGATAGGCGACCGTTTCTTCGAATCCGGGCACTTGTGACAAAATATCCTGGATCTTCTTGATGTCATGAAGCGAGTAGGTCAGTGCTTCTGTAGAGGCTGTCGCAATCGGCTGTTCGACCGTCGCCGCTGTTTCTTTAAGTGATTCATGTGGTGTGAACGGGACGACATCTTGTGCTGTCCGTATCCGTTTTTGTTTCCATGCCGCTACTTGTTGCCGGGCAAGTTCCAGTTGATCATCGGAAGGAGCGGCGGCTTGTTCGAGATAGGTCGTCATCCCATGCCGCGTTATCGTTTCTGTCGTCAACAGGTCACGTTTTTGGCGTAAGACATCTTGTTCGGCCAGTAACGCCTGAACGGCTGTTCCATCCATCCGTTCGAGTTCCAGACGAACGCCGTCCCGCCACCGGTTTGTTTCTTTGACGTACCAGGCACTTGTCTGGCTGACGACCCGATTCGTAAATTGCAGGACGGATTCGCCCGTAATCGTGATGCCTTCTTGCAACGCTTCTTCCATCACGTCGAGTGGAGGATCAAGCGGAAACTGATCGATCTGTAACGATTGCGTATCCGACAACAAGCCGGCTTCTTTTAATGATTGTTTCATCAGTTTGCGCAGGTGCAAAACGACTTCGGAGGTCGTGACGGACTGCAACGCATGCAACACCTCTTCGGCAATCTGTTGCTGGGTTTCTTGTGTTTTCTTGGCACTTTTGAAAAAACCGACTTTAAACGCCGGCTGACGCGATTCAAGAAACGTCTTCATCTTTTCGCGGAGTTCAAACGGCATCAACGTCGCATTTCGAAGTAAACTTTCGCGGTGTTTGGAAAAACGGCTGATCCATTGTTCCGGTGACATCAACTGGATTTGTTGCTCGATCTGTGCCAAGCGTGAGAAAACCGTCTCCGGCTGGAGTTGTTCTTCGCGTGTCAGCTGTTCTTGACTGGCTTGTTCGGCTTCTTCGATCCGGGTACGCAAGTAGGTGACGTGTTCTTGATGCAGGCTTTCGAGCGTTGTCGCCGCGGACTGGAGCAGTTTCGGTTGAACGTCCCGGATGCTTTGCTCCACCAATTGTTTGACCGTCGCAAAATCGTTGTCCGGCTGTTCGGCTTCACGCAAGCTTGTAAAGAAGATTCCTTTTGGTTCAACACCGTGTGCTGCGAATGCCTGACGGACAGAACGCTTGAACGACGCAAACGATAATTCGTTCGACTGGTGTTTATCAATTTGATTGACGATCAGGTACAGCTCAGGAACGGAACTAAGCAATTCCTTCGTGACCATGAAATTCAACTCGGACTGAACATGATTGTAATCCATGACATAAAAAATAATATCGGCTAAGTGTAAGGCGGATTCGGTTGAGATCCGGTGTGCGTCGTCCACGGAGTCGACACCCGGTGTGTCCATCAAGACCAAACCGTTTGGTAACGTCGATGCCGCATGGGTGATGTCGATTCGTTCGACCGTTCCGTCACGCCCCAGCGTCTCGAGGTGAGACAGCTCATCGGACGTCAGCTTGACGGACGGACGATCATGGAAATGGACGATTGCTGCATCGTGTTGGTCATGTTGGACCGTGACGATATTAGCGCTCGTCGGAATCGGGCTTGTCGGTAAAATCGATTCGCCCGTCAAGGCATTGATCATGCTGGATTTCCCGGCAGAAAAATGCCCGGCAAAAGCAATCGTAAATTCACGTTTCAACAATTTTTCTGAAAATTTATCTAATTTATCCAGTCGGAGTTGGTCCGACGAGGGGTGAATGAGTGTTGTCAGAAGCGCGGTCGCTTCTATCTGGTTCGTTAATCGTTCTTCGAATGAGCGCATGCGTATGAAACCCCTTTCTAACAATCCTGTTTCAGTGTAGCATGGTTAATTTATGTTCGTCATCTGTTGCAAGTAAGTTGTTGATACCCGATTTACTTAAAGCATTCAAACTGACGTTTTTCCAAAAATGGTTTATGCTGATACAGCAGGAGTAAACAGGAAAGAACTGTTAGATTTTATGTTACATAATGAAACGAAACATGGCTTGAGTCCTCTGAAAAGAAGGACTCAAGCCATGTTGGTCGAAATTTAAACAGTCAATTGGGTTCAGGAACAATCATTTCGGATTCGTCCGGACGCTCTTCAGTCGTTTGCATGAGTCGAAGCAAGTGTAATTTAAACAGATACATCACAAGTAAATGGATGTTGGCTTGCGTCGTTTTGTACAGTATCCACGGTAAGGCGGGTACATACTCATGGATGGCGATGAGACATTCTTGGGAACCCGGAATTTGGCGGAATTCGATCCGGCCTTTACTCCCGTCTTGTACTTGGGCGAATAGTCCGCCCGTAATCCGGTACGTCGCTTGTTGGGCATCTTGGAACGGTTCTTTTGTCAACTCAAGCAAGGGTTGATCCAAGAAGGGAACTTGAATCTGGACAACTGTTTCGTCCGCCAGGTGAGACGTCAGAAACGGTTTGGCGAAAGAAGACAACCAGTCGACATAATCATCGGCTGCCCAGTTCGCATCCCGACCTTCCGGAAGACGGACCCGTTGGACGGACCGGACATCCAGTGATTCGAGCTTCTTCGATGAACCCGACGAGCCTTTTTTCTGTTGCTTTTCTTCTTGTTCTTCTTGAAGTGCCATCCGAACCGACTCTTCAAAGGAAATTTTCCCGTCGCTGATTCCGTCGACCATCTTTTCCGGGTCGGCGACCATTTCATGTACCATACTTTCAACGAGTGGATAAACCGTCTCTTTCGGTTCACCGGAGACTAAAGTGACCCAAAGCCGCGACAGATTGACCGTCATGAACGGTAAATCAAAGGTCGGCTGTTTTTTGCCGATCACTTCAGCCGTTTTTAAAATCATTTCTTTATAAGTCATGGATTCGGGACCACCGATGTCGATCGCCCGATTTTTTAAGTCATCCCGTCCGACGCTTGCACCTAGGGCGTGGATGACATCAGGCAAGGCGACCGGGTGCGTTTGATTACGTGTCCATTCCGGAAGTAACATCACAGGCAGGCGTTTGACGAGCTTAGATAGAATCGGGAAGGAAGAACCTTTGGGTCCGACGATCAAAGCGGCGCGAATCGTCGTCACCGGTGTTCCGTAAGCTCCGAGCACCCGCTCGACTTCGAGACGGCTTTTCAGGTGGCGCGACAAATCTTCTGTTTCTTCGGGGATGATTCCGCTTAAGTAGACGATTTGCTGAATGCCGTTTTCTTTTGCGGCGCGGGCGTAATTGTCAGCTAAAATCAAATCCATGTCTTCGAAAGATCCTTGTGTCAGTTTGGCGGACGGCATCATCGAATGGACCAAATAGATGGCGATGTCTGCGCCCTGTAATCCGTCAATCGTATCGTTAAGTGAAAAGAGATCACATGACCGCCATTCGACGTTCGCCTCATCATCTTTGTCGTCGCCGTTACGGGACAGCGCAATGACATCATATTTTTTCTTTAATTCATTTAATAAATTATGTCCGATATATCCTGTTGCACCGGCGAGCGCCAGTCGTTTGCGTGGTTGTGTCATTTGATTTCCTCCTTGATTAGCACTACTTGAGGAATTTACCCGAATCGATCGCTTCGTAATCCAAACAAGTGTTTTCAAAAAATAAGGCTTCAGTCGTTAAAAACAGGGAAAAGAAAAAACAGGGAACACAATCAAGGATTCAGCAGCAGTATCATCTGCACATTTACTTTTAGTTTAGGGAGAGGGACGAAGATGAATGCAGTCTGTTTCTTAGATGAACACCACCATAAGCGCTATCACATGATTTTGAGACGGTTGAATGCGAGGAATCGGTCAAACCATTCGTTTCAGTCGATCCTGTTCTTAGCAACGGGTAACTTACAACTGTTGCAACTGTTCAGTGATTATTTTTTCCCGGAGACGGGTGAATTTTTTTACCAAGAGTTGTTAGCGGAACCGGTTGATAATCGGATTATTGAAGTCGAGCGTCAATTGCTGGTTCAGCTGTATAATGGTCGTACGACCTTGACCGTCATCGAGGTGATCGACCAGTTGAACCCGAAAGACTTGGAACTTGCGTTAGGGGCCATTCAAATCCGATCATTCGGCGCAGATGAAGGCATCGTTCATCGGTAACAAAACTAATCCCATAGCTGACTAGATAAGAAGTGGAATCGTTGATGATTCCACTTCTTTTTTGTGAGTCTCATCCTCTTTTCCATAACAAAAGAAGAAACGCTAAAAGATGTTTGTGACATCAGTTTATTATCATAAAACGGTATCCGAATAAAAGCTAAGCTTGTTTATTAAGATTTGATTGAACGGAAATCAACCTGGAAATAAGATGTAAGTAACAGGAAATATGTGACGACCATCGTCTGAAATTTACGATGAGACGGGAGAGGAGTGAACGTATGCAACTCAAACAATCGATTTATTTTCATTCGCCGATTTTCATTCAAAACATCTTGACGACGATATATGGGCGCGTCTTGTACCAAGAACGATATGGAAGCGTGTATCAAAAACGTTTTCAAGAATTGAAGGAGAAAGAGCAATTTCGAATCAACGCTGAAAAAGAACAACTGAACCGTCTGAATCACTTTCTGACGTTTTGTTACGACTACAGCACTTATTATAAAGCGCTTTTTGACGAAGCGCAGATTTCTTTACCGTTTCACCAGTTAGAGGAGTTGAAGCAGATTCCTGTTTTGAGCAAGGAACTGTTACGCACACGCAATGCAGATATCCACGCTAAAGTCCGGGCACCGATTCTTGGAAAAACGGGAGGGACGACCGGAAAGTCGATTCAAGTCCATTACACAAAAGACGATATGCAAATCCGGATGGCACACTTGGATTACTTCAAGTGGACACACGGGATTGAGCGCGGGATGCGCCGGGCCAGTTTTACCGGTCAAGTACTCGCTGCAACAAATCAAAAATCACCTGTCTATTGGCGGATGAACAAAACAATCAATCAAATGCTGTTCACGATCAAAAACATCAATCCGCAGACGGCCGCTTCCTACATCGAACAATTGAACCGGTTTGATCCCGAATCGATTGATGGATTACCGTCCGGGATGATTGAAGTCGCCCGGCATGCCAAAAAATACGGAATTCCTTGTACATTCCGACCGAAAGCGATTTTCCCGACGGCAGAGATGATGACGGCTGAAGAACGGAAATTGATTGAAGAAGTGTTCCATGCTCCGATTTTTGATCAGTATGCCTCATCGGAAGGGGCACCGATCGTCGCTGAATGCCGTTACGGAAAAAAACATCTGCATTATGAAATGGGCATTATCGAAGTCGAGGCAGATGGGCAGATTCTTGTGACGAGTTTTGACACACATGGCACGCCTCTCGTCCGCTATCGTGTCGGAGACCGGATGACACTCAGCGAAGAAACGTGTCAATGTGGTCATGCCGGTCCAATCATCGCATCGATTGATGGACGCGGACGCAGTTTCATTCAATTGAAGGACGGCCATCGCATTTTTGAAGGCGAACTTGCCGGTATCGTTCGTGCCTTTCCGAACTGCATCGAACGTGTCCAATACATCCAAGCAGATGAAGAGGAAGTCGTCATGCTGTATGTACCGGACGAACGCTGTTTTAAAGAAGAACATGAAAAAGAGCTTTATTTTGTCTTGAAACGGTTATTTGGGGGACAAATGGAGGTTCTCTTGCGAGCGGTTCCGGAAATCCCGAAAGAAATCAGTGGCAAGACGCTGCTGATTAAACAGTTGATCCCGGACAACTTATAGTAAATAAAGATGTAAAAAAAAGCAGGTCTTTCCTGATTTTAAAAGGGAATGATCTGCTTTTTTTATGTTGTCAAAAGAGTCGCAAACTGTAAAAAAAGGTAAAATGCTAGCACATTTCAAGGGAACCGGATGATTTTGTCATGTAGTTGTCAGAAAAGCGACATAAGCTAAAGGTATCAGATAAGTTCAGAATTATTTAAAGTGGATAAGTGATCGATTCATTGTTCGAGTGGTCGGCAATCCAGTCGTTGTTCGAAAGGACGTGCGCAGATGGGAATCAAAGAGCAAGTGTATCTGTATTCACCTGTGTTCCTACAAAATCTTTTGACGACATTGTACGGCTATCAGTTGCAGCGGGACCGGTATGGACCGGCGTATCAACAGCGGTTTCAGGAATTGATGGACAAACGGGCGGAAACGATCGATGTCGCAGCGGATCAATTGAAACGGCTCAATGATTTTTTGTTGTTTTGCCAGCACCACAGTCCTTATTACGAAGCGTTGTTTGCAGAATTGAACCTACAATTGCCGTTCGAGAAGCTGACGGATCTGAAGCAGATCCCACCACTTGAAAAAGAAACGTTACGGCAACACATCGGATTAGTCCGAACGGATCTGCCGGCCCCGATTATCGGCAAGACAGGCGGCACGACAGGAAAGTCGATTCAAGTCCATTATACGAAGGCCGACATGCAGATTCGAATGGCGCATCTGGACTACTTCAAAGCGACGCATGGGGTCGAAAAAGGAATGCGGCGCATCAGTTTTACGGCGCAAGCCCTGGTTTCGGAACATCAGCGGACCCCCGTTTACTGGCGGATGAACCGAGCGCTCAATCAATTGTTGTTCACCGTCAAAAAAATCAGTCCGCGTACGATGACCGCCTATCTGCAAGCGATCGACGAGTTTGATCCGGAATCGATCGACGGTTTACCGTCCGCGATGATTGAACTTGCCTATCATGCGAAACGAGAAGGAATTGAGCTGTCATGCCGGCCACGCGCCATTTTCCCGACGGCCGAAATGATGACACGAGAAGAACGGCAATTGATTGAAGACGTGTTCCATGGACCGGTTTTTGATCAATATGCTTCATCGGAAGGGGCACCGATCGTCTCGGAATGCCGGTGCGGACAAAAACATTTGCATTACGAGATGGGCATCATTGAACTGGAAGCAGACGGAGAAGTGCTCGTGACAAGCTTCGATACCCACGGTACACCGTTGATCCGCTACCGGGTCGGAGACCGGATGACCAGCAGTGGGAAGACGTGTTCCTGTGGTCATCCCGGTCCTGTGATTGATTCAATTGACGGTCGAAAACGGGGCTATCTCATTAAACCAGACGGTCAAAAAGTATTTGAAAGTCAGCTGTCGAGTCTCGTTAAAGTGTTGCCGAACAGCGTTGAACGGGTCCAGTATATTCAAAACAGTGAACGGGATATCACGTTTTTGTACATTCCGGATTGGACACGTTTTTCGTCGGAACACGAGCAACAACTTTACCGTTTTTTGAAAACCTTATTGGGCGCAGACATGCAGGTGTCGCTTCGGGCAGTTCAAGAAATTCCGCGTGAGGTCAGCGGCAAAACGTTACTCGTCAAACAAATGATGGCCTAAAAGGCGGATCTTTTCGAAGATCGGTCTTTTTTTGTCGGATCATTGGCCTAGTTCAATGGAAATAGATGCCAATCTCTTGTAAAATGGGAATCATTAGTGGACTAGGAGGAGAGGCATGAAACCAAGCCCTAGCATTTTGATTCTCGGGACGATGCACCTAGATCGTCCCGACAACGGTGATCTGCTGCATCCGGCGCCGATTATAGTGTCGGATGCAGACCGTCAACAGCAAATCCAGACACTGATCGACGTGCTGTTGACGTTTCGACCAACGAAAGTGGCGCTCGAGACGACGTCTGACCGACAAGCACAACTCGATCAAGACTATGCCGCCTATCAAGAAGGTACTTTTGAACTGACAGCCGATGAGCGGCATCAAATCGGGTTCCGGTTGGCCCGTCAAGCGAAGTTGCCACAGGTAAACGGCGTCGATTGGAATCAATCGATTGAGGGAGTGCCAAACCTCACTCAACTCGAACAGGAAGAACCGGTTGGATTTCATCAGATCATCTCGCGGGAAACCTTACGGATGAAACAACTGGATCAAGACATCATGGGGCTCGATTTTTTGACCTTCTTTCAGAAAATCAATCAACCAGACACGACACGGGGTATGCATCAGACCTATTTGGAACTCGCGCGTCTCGGGGAGACAGGCATGCAGTGGGTTGCCCGGTATTGGTATGTCCGGAATCTGACGATCTTTAAGAACATCCTCGCACTCGTCGAATCATCGGATGAACGGATTATCGTGATTTATGGGTTGGCCCATGTGCATCTACTGCAACAATTATTAACAGACAGCGGTCTGGTCGAAGTGACGACACTCGACGACCTGACACGATAAGGAGAGAAGTCAATGTTATTTCATTACCATCTGTGGACGCCGTTCGTCGAAGAGACGGAACGGTTTTATCAAAAGCTTGGTTTTCGCGTGACGCAACGAATTGGAAAACAGGACGGAACGTTCACGTCATTTGACCCGCCACTTGACTGGGACGATTTCCGGAATGAAAAGATTCTGTTTCGGATCATTGAGATGAAACGAGGAGCAATCAACATTACGTTTGGGTACGGAAAAAAAGTCGCCTTCGACCACATCGGCTTTTGGGTGACAAAAGCCGAGCGGCTGGCGACACTTCAACGGGCGGAAACGTTGGGGTGGACGGTCCAGGCGAACGAACGCCGGACGTTCATTCAGACGCCTTACGGCTTTCGGATCGAATTGCAGACGCATCTGGATGCGATCGAATCACGATCGGGGGATCAACTTCTGCAGCTCGAGATTGCGACACCCCAATCAGGTCTTGCAGCGATGTTACACCGGTTACTCGAGCGACCGGTTCCGGAAATCACGACGTCAGCAGCCGAGCAGACACGTTTGGTTGACGTGACGTTTTCCGGTGAGCACGCAAGACACGAGCAGGATCCAAACGGTCTGGAAGTGCGGACGGTGAGTAAGGTGCAACGTTAATCAACGAGTGGATAGGTGACGAAGACTTTTAACGGATGCGCGTCTGTCAGCAAGCGCTCGAAACATGCGACTAGATCGCGGGAAGCGACCGTTTGTTCATACAGTTGCTCGAGCTGCGGAACGTGCGGTGCCGTCTCGAAAAACCACGCAGCATGAGCGCGGTAATCCCACCCGTCACTCGAGCCGACAATCCGCAATTCTTTTTCGAAAAAAGCCGGCGTCAACGATAACGTCTCGTGATTCCCGTCCGACAAGATACAGAGTTGACCGTGAGGAACCAATGCCTCCTGTAACAGAGCAAAAGCGTCCTGACGGGCTGAGCATTCGAATGCATGCGTAAACGTGTCGGAAGACGGATCGTCGGCCTGAAACAAAGCCGTCGCGCCAAGTCGTAAAGCGAGGGCTGCCCGGACGGGATCCGGTTCAGAAACAATAATGCGTTCGACCTGATAATAGTGACGGAGATAAAAAACCGTCAATAACCCCATAACTCCCATCCCGGTCACGAGTACAGAATCCGTCGGCAGAGGCGCGAGTTTCCGCACGCCCTTCGCGGCGTCACACGACAAGATGTTCAGTAAGGCGAGTTTAGCGGAGATCCCGTCCGGAACAGGAATGGCTTTTGACGCCTCGACAAGCGCGACGTCCTGATGACCAAAAAAAGCAAGCAACCGGTCGCCGACCTGAAACTGGGTCACGTCTGTCCCGACGGCGAGGACTTGGGCGTAGCTTTCGTAACCGGTCTCTTTCGGATAGATCGGAAACGGGTCCGTTAGATCGTTGCCGCGGATTTGCGGCAGCTCGGCGCCGATGCTGATGGCTCCGGCGATGGTTCGGACAAGCAATTCGTTTGCTTGCGGGGGAGGCAGTGTATGTGTAGTCCAGGCGACGGAACAAGCTGATGTCACCTGTAAGCGGTGCTGATCCATTAAAAACCCTCTTTTCTGAAAAAGTGATTCATCTTCATGTAGTATAAGGCAAAAAATTCCTTTTCAAAATAAAAATATGACAATTTTGTAAGGTGTGAACTTTTGCCAAGTAACCTGTTTACCAATCAAGATATGCTATTCTAGACAAAAGACTGAACAAGAAGAGGACGTGGCAGACATCGAACGCATCGAAATGTCGATTCATCGTGGATTAGTGGAATTAAAAAATTTAGATAAACGGATTCAAAAAGCACAGACCAAACCGTTCATCGGTGTTCATACCGGCAGTCAGGCTCCGGCAGGTTATCCGTCGGTCGTGACGTTTGCCGAAGAAGCCAAAGCCAATCTCCAATCGATTCGGGACTTGATGGAACGACGGAACCGGATCAAGTCGGCCATCACGGCGTCGAACGCTGTAACGGTCGTCCGGATTGCCGGGCGCGAGATGACCGTCGCCGAAGCCATCGACCGACGGGATGCCGGTCTGGTCTATGACCGTCAATTGTTGCAGACATTACAGACGCAACTTCGGCAGGTCGAGCAGACGATCGAAGAAGAACGTCAGGATATCACGCGTCGGGCTGACAGCCATATCGAGGCGACATATGGTTCACGCGAGAAGGGCAATGCCGAGGAAATCGAAAAGTCACGGCGTTTGTTCCTTGAACGCTTGGAACCAAACTTGATTGATCCGTCGCAGTTACGTCAAGTGATCGCCGAGCTCGACGAAACGATTGACACGTTTGAGGCGGAAGTCGATTTCACGCTGTCGGAAAGTAATACGGTCACGAAAATCTTCGCCTGATGAAAAAATTCCTTGTTTGTCCGATGATCCTGCGACCAAACACGCTTGTTTTGTGCGATAACAAAACGTCGGTGCGATGCACCTCACATCGGTTCTGAATGGAACCTCAAGTGAAAGTTCAACGCTGACAGCTCAACGGATAACGAACAATGGTCAACGATCAAATGATCAAAGCTTAAAGTTGAATGAGCAAAGACGGATAAAATCCACGGTACAACGGAATGAGAGAGGATTTGTTTGTTGCCTCTAGGAACACCGCGTGGCTGGGCAGACAAGGAATATACATAACTAAGAGAAGTAAAACAGGAAAGGATGAGACGGATGTTGCCGATTTATTTGTCTGTTTTGGAAATGTCGAATCTCACCCTTGCAGTTCTCATCGTGGGCGTCATCTTGACCTTCAAATACGGACGCCTGTTTGTGAGTAAAGAAATCCCGGCTGCAAGTAAACGAATCGCCGCTGTCTTGTATGGTGTGTGTCTGTTCGGTTTGAGCGGCATCGTCCTGGTGTTTTCATGATGACGAGACCTTTTTTGACAGGAACCTACCGTGTCAAAGAAGGTTTTTTTGATTCAAAGGCGAAAGGGTAAAGATTGAACAGTGAAGTGATTATTAAACCAAGGGGGAACTGAGGATGGACGGATTATTAAAACGCCGGATCGGGGCAGGCATCGTTGATTTACTCGCACAAGGAGTGGTTGCCGGTGTGCTCGAAGAAACCGTGTTGAAACGCGTCAAAAATAAGGCGGTTCATTCACTGATTACGGAACCGGCCGTCAATTTCCTGCTCGAGACGACACAACTCGCGACAGGAAGCCGGCAAACCATCGGGCAACGACTGTTTCAGATTCAAGTCGTCAGTGACAACGGACAACCGCTCGCTGTCAAACAGATTGCGAAACGGATTGCTTACCGGGAAACGATTGCCCCGATCAAAACATGGAAAAACCGCAAAATTTATCTGCAGGACGGATCGGCGTTACCGGAGGATGAATTTGCCGGTACACGTGTTGTGCGGAAGGGAAAATAAAACAGCTGATTCGAAAAAAATCATATGAAATTACCGGGGACAGCAGATTTTAAATCTGCTGTCCCCTTTTCTTGTCGTAGTACTCAATAAGTGGTGCTAAACGAATATGTGGTGTGTTGAGAATATGGAGATCGTTGGTTGACGAGTGAGGATAAGATAAAAGGCTTCGAATCAAAGCACACACCAGAAACGGATTTTGTTCGTTGTTCACCTGCTTCAATAGACGGAATCCAGGCGGTAGACAAAAGAAATCCAGGTTGAGATGATTCAATGGTCATCCATCGACCGCTTAACGCTTCGTGAACGGCGATGACTGGTTTTTGACAAAACAAAAAATACGTATCTGTAAGGGATGCTGGCGTAGTCTCATCAATAAATAGGTGCTTCAAACGGCGTCCTAATTGAAAATCAAAGACTGTCCCCTTTGTCCGCATGAACCACGAATCGTTTAAAAGAGCGTAGGTTGGATTAAGGAAATAAGAACTAGAAAATTTTAAATCGTGTTGTGAGATACTCTCTTTTAAATTTCCACTTAAGTTGAAGAAGATAAGATTTGAAAGTGAGAGACGTAACGGCTGCTTAGTCTTAGCAAAATACCGAAGTATCAGTTGATTATCATTGGTCAGAATATAAAGGATTTCTATGTGAATGACGTGAATGTTTATGAAAATCGTAGTACACAGACGAACGCCTATTCGATGTGTCGTCGTAAACGCTTCCCCTGTAAATGGAATTAGATGCAAAGATAAGTTTGTTTCACAAGGCATACTGGATACCGATAAGTCATATAGATGACCCGATAGCCCATTAAAAAGCGAATTTTCGAGAGACGACGATTTTAAATTTCCGAGGAGGATATCTTCTTGATGACCATTTCGGTCAGGCACAAGTAAACGCTGGATTTGTCCTCCGTTGCTTAAAATATCGACTTCGATTCCTCGACTATTCTTTAAACGATACTGTGTCGACTGATCTGCTAATTGATTAATTTCAACCTTCAATTTCTTTCCTCCTCTTTTCGAATGAAATAAACCGGGTTTTAACGGTATAATAAAATAATGGCAACAGATTAAGTAAAAATGTTTTATTGAATTTTACCATAAAATAATTATTTTTTACTAAAATTTTTTATCTTTAAATTAATCAAAATCAGAGGTGGATGGATGATGGCAACGATTAAGGATATTGCAAAAGAAGTTGGATGTTCGATTTCGACGGTTTCGCGAGTGTTAAATAATGATCCAACTTTATCGGTGGGAGAAGAGACGAGGACTAGAATTTTTGAAGTGGCAGAAGAGGTCGGTTATCGAAAAAAAACATTAAAAACGCTCGTGAAAAACATCGCTTTTTTGTACTGGTTGACTGACAATGAAGAGCTCGAAGACGTCTATTTTCAAACGATGCGGGTTGAAATTGAGAAAAAAGCACGCGAAAACAATATTGAATTGACGACATATAAATTAGAAGGCGGAATTGAGAAAATTCCATTTGATATCGACGGATTTATTGCTGTTGGTTCCTTCATGAATCGTGAACTGGAATATTTGAGAGAATTGACAACACACGGCGTGTTCATCGATTCTACGCCGGATCCGGCATATTACGACTCTGTTCGTCCGGATCTTGCGCAAATCACGCGCCAGGCAATCGATGTGTTGGTGGAACAAGGGCATAAGAAAATCGGATTTATCGGCGGGACGTATCATAATCTTGATACGGATGCAGAGGAGATGGACGGACGGGAACGGGCTTTTCGTCAAGCGATGGAAGAACGTCAGTTGTTGCGTGAAGACTTCATTTTTTGCCGGAAGGGTTTTTCGGTGGATAACGGTTATTACTTGATGAATCAAGCGGTTGAACAGCTCGGGGAAGAGTTGCCGACAGCTTTTTATGTCGCGGCAGACCCAATCGCGGTTGGTTGTTTACAAGTCTTGAATGAACAGCAAATTGAAATTCCGAAACGTGTCAGCCTGATAAGTGTCAACGATACAAGCATCTCGAAATATGTATCACCACCTTTGACAACATTCCACATTGACTTGGAGGAAATCTGTCAGAATGCGATTCAGTTGTTGCTGGAACGAATTTTAAAGAAACGGAAAGTCGTCAAAACCGTTTACATCGGCGCTGAATTAATTACGCGTAAAAGTACGTTGTAAATAAATTTAGTAAAATATTTTACTAAATTTATTTACAACGTTTTCTTGTGGTGTTATATTTTGAATAAGAAAACGCTTTCAAAAATGCTTTTATTCTTTTCATAATATGACTCATAGGAGGAGTAAGAAGATGAAGAAAACCATTACATACATGACTGTCCTGAGTAGTCTGGCATTAACGGTCTCGCTCGCGGCATGTGGTCCCGGGGAAGAGTCGCAGGAGAAGAAGGATGAAACATCGGGTAAAGAAGCGAAGCTTATTGTCTGGGAAGACATTGAAAAAGGAGAAGGAATCAAAGACATCGTTTCAAAATTCGAACAAGACAACGGCGTTGATGTGAAAATCGTTGAAAAACCGTATGCCAAGCAAATCGAGGACTTACGATTAGATGGTCCGGCGGGGACGGGTCCCGATTTATTGACGATGCCAGGGGATCAGATTGGGACTGCCGTAACAGAAGGAATCATCATGGAGATGGATGTTCCGAAAGAGATCCAGGCCATTTATACTGATGTTGCGCTCGATTCGCAAAAAGTGGATGGGAAACTCTATGGTGTCCCAAAAGCAGTGGAAACAACCGTTTTATACTACAACAAAAAACTGGTGTCAGAAGAGAAGTTACCGAAAACATTGGAAGAGTGGTATGCCTTATCCAAAAAAACGGCAACGGGGCAATCATTTGGATTTCTCGCTTTATTTGATCAAATTTATTATGCCCAAAGTGTCCTGAGCGGATATGGCGGCTACATTTTTAAGCAGGATGGCCAAGGGAAGTATCAGACGAAAGAAGTCGGGCTTGGGAATACCGGAGCCATCGAAGGTGCGACGTATATTCAAAAGTTTTACAAGGAAAAATTATTCCCGGCAGGCATCATCGGCGAGCAGGGAATCAATGTCCTCGAGTCCTTGTTTACGGAAGGGAAAGCGGCAGCCATCATCTCCGGTCCCTGGAATGTCGAGCCGTTTACGAAAGCCGGCATTGATTTCGGTATCACAAAATTGCCGGAACTTGAAAACGGGAAAAACATGAGTTCTTTCATCGGCGTCAAAAGTTATAATGTCAGTGCCTATTCCAAACAATCGGAGCTTGCGGGCAAACTGGCGCTTTATTTGACGAATGCGGAAAACTCTAAAAAACGTTTTGAAATCACAAAAGAAGTTCCGGCCGTCAGTGCGTTGGCAGAAGATCCTGCGGTCACAAAAAGTCCAGCCGCACAAGCAGTAGCCGAACAATCTAAATTTTCCGAGTTAACACCGAACGTCCCCGAAATGAATGAAGTCTGGAAGCCGGTTGATGCCGCACTTCAAACGATTGCCACCGGAAAAGCGGAACCGGAAGCAGCGATGAAGCAAGCCGTCAAGACGATTGACGGTCAGATTAAGGCGAAACACGGAACGAAATAACCGTGTTTGATGCGACAATGCCTGACAGTCAGAGATTCTAATAAAGAGGTGAAGGACGTGCAACACCGGAAAATTGGATTGATGTTATCGATCATTCCAGGACTTGGCCAATTGTATCACCGGCAATGGATGAAAGGCGGACTCTTGCTCGCGGTCAGCATTGCCTTTTGGATAGCGTTCGCCGATTTGCTCAACATGGGACTATGGGGAATCGTGACGCTCGGAACAGAAGTACCCCGCGACAACTCGATTTTTTTGTTGGCACAAGGCATCATCGCGATCATCATTTTGTTATTCGGGATCGGTCTTTATGTATTTAATTTACGGGACGCCTACCGCAATGGGCAAAAGCGGGATCAAGGTGTCCGACCGGATTCTTTGTGGTCGGATTATCGGAATTTAATGAATCAAGGTTATCCCTATTTAGTCAGTGGACCTTCGTTGTTTCTGTTGATATTTGCCGTGATTTTTCCTATTTTGTTCAGTTTCGCCTTGGCGTTTACGAATTATGATTTGTACCATTCCCCGCCTGCCAAACTGGCGGATTGGGTTGGATTTTCTACCTTTGCTCAAATCTTCACAGTTGATATTTGGCGGTCGACGTTCTTTGATGTGTTGTCTTGGACGATTGTCTGGACATTGGTCGCCTCGACGTTACAAGTGTCGCTCGGTATTTTTTTAGCAGTGCTCGTCAATCAAAAAGAGGTCCGGTTCAAACGTGTCATTCGGACGATTTTCGTTTTGCCGTGGGCGGTTCCCGGTTTTGTGACGATCCTTGTCTTTGCCGGACTTTTTAATGACAGCTTTGGTGCCATCAATCTGGACATTTTGTCTCTATTCGGTCTTGATCCGGTCCCGTGGTTGACAGATGAAAAGTGGACACGGGTTGCCCTTGTATTCATGCAGGGATGGCTCGGATTCCCGTATGTCTTTTTAGTGACGACAGGTGTTTTGCAATCGATTCCTGATGATTTATACGAAGCAGCAACGATTGACGGCGCTTCGATTTTTGCGAAGTTTCGACATATTACGATGCCGATGGTACTGATTGCGATGTCGCCGATTATCATTACCCAGTTCACATTCAATTTTAATAACTTTAACATCATCTATCTCTTTAACGGGGGCGGACCGTCCGTACCGGGTTCCAATGCCGGCGGAACGGATATTCTCGTCTCCTGGATATATAAATTGACGATGCAGTCCGGTCAATACGCGTTAGCTGCTGCTTTGACGATCCTGCTTTCGATTTTTGTCATCGCGATTGCGTTATGGCAGTTTAGACGAACGAATGCCTTTAAGGAAGGAGCGTGATCGGGATGGCGACACGTAACATGACGCGGACGGTTCGTCTGACGCTGACCTATTTGATTCTGCTGTTCGTTGCGACCTGCATCATCTATCCCCTCTTGTGGACGATTGGTGCGAGCTTTAATCCGGGCAACAGTTTAGTCAGCACATCGATCATTCCAAAAAATCCAACACTTGATCATTACCGGGAATTATTTGCCGGAAAAGAAAGTCTGCAATACGGTCATTGGTATATGAACTCTTTGAAAATCAGTCTCTTTACGATGCTCGGAACGGTTGTCAGCGTTTCTTTTACAGCCTATGCTTTTTCAAGGTTTCGCTTCAAAGGACGCCAGCAAGCCCTGACGTTGTTCTTGCTGTTGCAAATGATTCCGCAGTTTTCTGCCTTGATTGCCCTGTTCGTACTGGCCCAGCTACTTGGCATGATGAACAGTCACTGGCTACTGATTCTGTTATATATCGGCGGGCAAATTCCGATGAATACATACTTGATGAAAGGATATATGGATTCAATTCCGGTTGATCTGGATGAAAGTGCAAAACTCGACGGCGCCGGTCATACCCGGATTTTCATCCAAATTATTTTACCACTGTGTCGTCCGATGCTTGCCGTGGTCGCGATGAACGGATTTACGGGACCGCTCGGTGATTTTGTGCTGGCTTCGACAATTTTACGGACGCAGGAAGCGTATACGTTGCCGATTGGTCTGTTTAATCTCGTCAACGAAGCGATGGGAGCAAGCTATACGACGTTTGCTGCCGGAGCGATTTTAATCAGCATACCGGTCGCTATTCTGTTTGTCCTTCTGCAAAAACATTTTGTATCCGGGTTAACAGCCGGAGGCACAAAAGGGTAAGAGAGAAAGAACAGCTAAATTGGTGAGTAAGGGAGAGTTATATAATGGGACGAAGAATCTATACATCAAAGGCCAGGCATTTGTTGCACGGTGGGGACTATAATCCGGATCAGTGGCTCGACGTCCCGGATGTCTTGCAGGACGATTTACGGTTGATGCGTCTCGCACACACGAATACGTACTCGATCGGCATCTTTGCTTGGAGTGCGCTTGAACCGATCGAAAATCAGTTCACGTTCGAGTGGCTCGATCAAATCATCGACGAGATTCATGCGAACGGAGGCCAGGTCATATTGGCGACACCAAGCGGGGCGCGTCCTGCCTGGTTATCTCAAACGTACCCGGAAGTCCTGCGTGTCGATGAGAGGCATGTCAAACAGCTCCACGGCGGGCGTCACAATCACTGTCTGACGTCGCCCGTCTATCGCAGGAAAACCGAGCAGATAAACCGCTTGTTGGCCGAACGTTACGGGACACACCCGGCGCTTTTGATGTGGCATGTCTCGAATGAGTACGGGGGCGAGTGTCATTGTCCGCTTTGCCAGGAAGCCTTTCGGAATTGGCTGAAAGTGAAGTATGAGACGCTTGAAGCGTTGAATGCCTCGTGGTGGAGTGCCTTCTGGAGTCATACATTTGATGACTGGTCGCAAATCGAATCGCCGTCGCCGATTGGTGAAAGTATGGTCCATGGTTTGAATCTGGACTGGAAACGCTTTGTGACGGATCAAACGATTTCCTTTTTTGAACAGGAAAGCGTACCTTTACGTGAATTGACGCCGGCACTTCCGATTACGACCAATTTCATGGCGGATACGGAGGACTTGATTCCTTTTCAAGCTCTCGATTACAGTCAATTTGCCAAACACGTCGATGTCGTCAGTTGGGATGCCTATCCGACTTGGCACAATGATTGGGAGACGACGGCCAATTTAGCGATGAAGGTCGGGTTCATCAACGACTTATTCCGGAGTTTAAAACAGCAACCGTTCCTTTTGATGGAATCAACACCGAGTGCCGTCAACTGGCATCCCGTCAATAAAGCAAAACGTCCGGGCATGCATCTGTTATCCTCGATGCAAATGATTGCCCACGGTTCCGACAGTGTCCTTTATTTCCAGTGGCGCAAATCCCGCGGATCATCAGAAAAGTTCCACGGGGCGGTCGTCGATCATGACCGATCGGAGCATAACCGGGTCTTTCGGGAAGTCGCCCAAGTCGGACGGACCCTCGAACAATTAGATGCTGTGGTCGGTACGACGCGACCGGCGGAAGTGGCGATTGTCTATGATTGGGAAAATAACTGGGCATTAAACGATGCTCAAGGGTTTGCAAACGGGACGAAAGACTATCCACAAACCCTCCAGGAACACTATCGCTTTTTTTACGAGCAGGATATTCCCGTCGATGTCATCACGAAGGAACAGCCGTTTGATGCTTACAAACTGTTGATCGTGCCGATGCTGTATTTGGTTAGTGCGACGACATTAGAGCGGTTGCAGCGTTTTGTCGAACAGGGTGGGACATTAGTCACGACGTACATGACAGGTCTCGTCGACGAACACGATTTGACGTATGCCGGATGGCCGGATGAACTGAAAACACTGTTTGGTCTGACACCACTCGAAACGGATACCCTTTATCCGAATGATCGGAACGGGGTGGTGTTTGACGGCAAACATTATGAACTGCAGGATTATGCGACGATCATGGAAGTAGCGGAAGCGGAGATCGTCGGTAGCTACACCGATGACTTTTATCGTCATACGCCGGCCGTGACAAAAAATCAGTATAAAAAAGGTGAGGCATGGTATATCGGCGGACGACTTGAGTCTGCATTTCAGCATGACTTGTATACGATGATAACGGATCGGTTAACCATCAAGGCGCTACTCGATACGTCGCATACGGCTGAAGTTTCGGTTCAAGTACGTCGTGGACAGGACGTGTACTACGGATTCATCATGAACTTTTCGGAAGTCGAGCAATCGATTAAACTGTTTGAGCCTTTGCTGGAGTCTTTAACACAAACGGAGATCAGCGGTCAACTGACGCTTAAGCCGTATGAAGTCAAGATAGTTGAACGGACGAATACAAACAATAAATGAATACGATACAAGGCGATTTTCCGAATGTAAATGTTTTAATGTTCGGAAAATCGTTTTTTTTGATGATGTTTCATTTAAAGGGCTGTCTCATTTTGCGAATGTCTCAACCACTCCAATAATTTTTTTGCCGGACGTGACAGGACGGCTTCCTTTTTCCAAATCAAAAACGTGTTTGAGGTGACGTTCGGCAGGAGTGGCACAAAAATCAGTTCACTGCCTGTTGTATTGATGATGTGATCCAGGCATAAAGCGTGACCAAGTCCTTCTTTGACCAAAAGTGACGCATTAAACAGTAAGTTATAAGTTCCGACGATGCGGCTTGCATTGAAATCGAGTCCCGTTTTTTCCGCAAACTGTTGCTGGTCTTTGGTTTGTTCCGAGATGATCAACGGTGCATTCCGTAAATCCGCTGCATCGACCGTCGTTTGTTGGCCCAGCGGATGGTCTCTTCGTGTCAAGATACCCCATCGGTCGGCTGTTGCAAGCTGTAAATGATGATATTCCTTGACGTCAAACGGTTCAATTACAAGACCGAAATCGAGAATGCCTTTGTCGAGTTTATCGAGGATATCTTGACCGTTGCCGCTGTGGATCCGGATGGTGACCTCAGGGTGCTGCTGATGCATCTCATGAAATGCCCGGATAACGCTTAACATACTGGTCGTCTCGCCGCCGCCGATGTAGAGATCACCGTGCAACGTTTCTTCCGTCGTCAGATTGGTGACGATTTTATCCGCCAGAGTAACCATTTCGCGCGCCCGTTCGGCTAAATAATAACCGTTCTCCGTCAAGATGATACCGTTCGGCGTCCGATCAAATAAAACACCGTTTAACTCGTCTTCCAACCGTTGCAGTTGGCGGGACAATGCCGGTTGAGAGATCCGGAGAATGCGGGCGGCCCGGGTAATATTTTTTTCTTCGACGACCGCTAAAAAATACCGTAACTGTTGTAGTTCCATGAGAATCCTCCTATGCGTTTTAGTTATGTCTTGTGATGTAATATTAGCATTAGACATGACTAATGGATACTTGTAGTGTTGTACACAAGCAAGACATACGAGGAGGAACATCAATGAGTACACCACTAAACAAAGTCATCGTCATCATGGGGGCATCCAGCGGGATTGGCGAAGCGACGGCCCGTTTATTAGCAGAACTAGGAGCGACACTGATGTTGGCAGCCCGTCGTCTCGACCGATTACAGGACATCCGGGACGCGTATCCACAAGCGGATATTCGGATCAAGCAGGCAGACGTCACCCAGTTTGATCAGGTCGAAGCTGTGATTCAGGAAGCGAATTCGGCATTTGGACGGATTGATGTTCTGTTTAACAATGCCGGCATCATGCCGACCGCACCGCTTGCCGCGGGTCACCGGGAGGACTGGAAACAGATGCTTGATATTAATGTCATGGGGGTACTAAACGGGATTGCCGCGGCGTTACCGATTATGGAACACCAACAAGCCGGTCATATCATTGCAACGGACTCAGTCGCCGGTCATGTCGTCTATCCGGAATCGGCCGTCTATTGCGGGACGAAGTTTGCCGTCCGGGCCATCATGGAAGGTCTGCGGCAAGAACAACGGGAAAACCAGATTAAATCAACCATCATTTCACCAGGTGCCGTGCAGACGGAACTCTACACGACGATCAAGGATCAAGCTGTCGGCGAATCGCTTCGTCAAGCGCAACAGGAATGGGGACTGACGAGCGAAGATGTGGCACAAGCCGTTTTGTATGCAATCGACACACCGGACCGGGTTTCGATCAGCAACTTAATCATTCGCCCGACGCAACAACACGTGTGATGCCGATGGAATCATCATCACTTCTTCAACAGATTCAAAATCGACTGATTGAGGCAGACGATCCCCTGTTCGAGCAGATTCATGCCGTACAACGCGACGGAGAACGATTGCTCCACCGGTTGAACCAGCAACTTTTGTCACCGACGGCGTATCGCGACACGTTAGCCGAGTTGATCGGTCAGCCGGTCGACGAAAGTGTTGTCGTCTTACCCCCGTTTTATACGGACTTCGGGCAACACATTTCGCTCGGAAAAGACATCTTCATCAACCGTGGGGTGATGCTGACGGATCTCGGTTCGATTCAAATTGATGATCATGTGTTGATTGGTCCGTTTGCCAAGTTGTTGACCGTCAACCATCCGGTCAGTCCGGCAAAACGGCGTGGTTTGCTCGTTGCCCCGATTCACTTGAAACAAAATGCTTGGATTGGAGCGGGGGCGACGATTCTACCGGGGGTGACGATCGGCGAACAGGCGATTGTCGCAGCCAATGCGACCGTGACGAAAGATGTCCCGGACAAGGCGATTGTCGCCGGTACCCCGGCTCGAATCATCCGTTACGTTGATGAGACGGAGGGATGAAATGAACCGTCGTGTGATTGTCATAATGATGATTCTCTCGCTTGTACTGTCGGGGTGCGGTACGTCGGCGCCTGTGTCGACCGAATCAGACAAAACGGTCAAGGAGAGAGCAACCATGCGCATCGAAATCAATGGTCAAATCGCTTCAGTACAACTGGAAGACAACGCAACAACTACAGCCTTAATGGCGGACGCTCCGTTTACGATTAAAATGGATGACTTGCATCGAAATGAAAAGTACCATTATTTCGACAAGGCATTTCCGACGGATGCCCAATCGGTTCAGACGATTGAGGCTGGAGAAGTACTGCTGTATCAAAACAATTGTTTAGTGATTTTTTATGAAGCGGTCGAACCGGCGGCTGAATATACACGAATCGGACAAATCACCGATTTTGAGGACATTCAATCGCTGTTTGCTCCTGAAAGTGTCCAGATTCGTTTTCTGAAGGAATAGGAAACGTAAAAAAAGACTTACATCTGGTCCCTGACCGATTGTAAGTCTTTTTTAAATTGATGGTTTTGTGGTCATTTCAGGGACGGAGGTGAGAAGGAACTATCCAAATTCCATAACCGGTCTCCCAGTTGTTTAAGCAACTCGTTGGCCCGGCGCTCGATCGTCTCGGGCAGTGTCGCCTGGCTGAAGTAGCTCAGATTCAGACTTTCCCCGTCGCGCATCGCAAGCGTCCCCGTGACGTCTTTTGCATGATAGAGATGAATGACGCTGTATGTTTCATCCCCGTTCGGATACTGGAAGTAAAAGCGGGGACCGGAAAAGACGCCGATCAGTTCCGGTTGAGTCGTCTGTAGCCCGGTCTCCTCCTGCAGTTCACGGATGGCGACTTCTTCAAGTGTTTCGCCGAGTTCCATCGATCCGCCCGGCAGTCCCCAGTCGTGTGTATCGGACCGGTGTTGGAATAAGACTTCCCGTTGATCGTTCGTCACGAGGACCGTCGCACCGACGCTGATGATCGGACGACTCCCGATGGTCTTGCGTAATTCTGAGATATACCCCATGTAGAGACCTCCTTCATGATCTGTAAGATTGGCTTTGATGTAACCAGTGTTTGCACAGGACGGAACAGCATCCTTGTTCGTGATCACGTCTCAATCATTCGGCTGGATTGAGGTGGATCGCATATGTTGACAGGACATCGGTAAATTGCCGAACACTCATGTCAGGCTGCAATCGCAGTGAAGGAAGAGAAACGTCCTGAAGAAAGACTTGATGGACATCTTCGATTTTTGCCGGATCGTTGTGAAGGACGGACATATTCGTCAGAATCGCTTCAATCAACAGGATCTGTTCGAACGAAAGTCCTTGCGCGGATAACCATTCGGAAACGCTCGGTCGCTCCTCCATTACCGGATGAATCCACCCTCTGCATGAATGATCTGCCCTGTGATCCAGGCGGCGTCTTCACTGACGAGAAAGGCAATGGTCCGCGCGGCATCATTCGGTGTACCGATCCGTCCGAATGGAAACTGCGGTTGGAGCTGCGTCCGGACGTCATCCGTCATCCACGTCGAATCGGTTGGTCCGGGATTAAGCGCGTTGACGGTAATCCCAAGCGGCGCGACAGCGAGCGAAAACGAAGTCGTAAACGCTGAAATCGCCCCTTTCGTCGCTGCATAAGCGAGTTCATCCGGCATCGGACCGAGATCCTGTCCGGACGTCATGTTGACGATACGACCATTCTGTAAACCGGCTTGCTCGAACTGACGGGCAAACAGGACCGATAACAGCAGCGTGCTCCGGATGTTGACGGCGTAGTGGGCATCAAGTGCTGCAATATCTAAGGAAGCCAGATCGGTCTGCGTCGAGTGAGCGGCATTGTTGATCAGGACGGACGGTGTGCCGACTGTTGAGAGCGTATGGGCAAAAACACGTTCTGCCGCATCGGGCGCCGACAGGTCGATTTCAAGCGCTTCGCTTTGGGTACCGTTTGCCGCCAGCTCTGCTTGAAACGTCTTGATCCAGGAAGGATCGGCTTTCCAGTATGTAAAACAAATTGTCATTCCTTGAGCCGCGAGCTTCCGGCAAATCGCCGTACCGATATCAT
Organism: Exiguobacterium sp. s192; assembly: GCF_018618795.1. Taxonomy (NCBI): domain Bacteria; kingdom Bacillati; phylum Bacillota; class Bacilli; order Caryophanales; genus Exiguobacterium; species Exiguobacterium sp. s192. The sequence continues at coordinate 644,405 of NZ_JACSMS010000001.1, forward strand.
CGGGATGGCTCGCACCGGTAATGAGTGCGATCCGGGGTGAGTATGACATGATAACGCCTCCAATGTAAGTCCGTCTATGCATGTCATTGTACCGTGATGAAAAGAAGGGCGTCCAGAAAAAAGAGGGATTTTTTTACAAAATGTAATAGAATCCATCCGTTTCCAAATGCTATGATGAAAAAAAGAGGTGGTTCAACGTGCTGAAACGGAAATACGCGGCGCGCTCGTCGTGGAAGCGGATGATTGAACGAAATTACCGGGAGCTGTACATGGAGACGGAATCATTCACCGGGTATGTAACACGGCTTGATATGATTCAAGTGACGCACCCGTTGCATGTTCGGTATTCAGAACGGACGGTTCAGCTTGTTGGCGACGGCTATTCCTGGCTGCAACAGTTTCCGAGCGAAAAAAAGCATGTCGTCACGACGATGTTTGATGAACACGGAAAAATCGTTCAAACGTATGTCGATATTTGTCTTCGTCACGGACGAGATACGAACGGGATTTTTTGGGATGACTTGTTTTTGGATCTTGTGCTGTTGCCGTCAAGAGTGTTTGATCCTTGATGCGGATGAGCTGGAAGCGGCATTAAGAGCGGGGGAAATCAACCGGGCGCAGTATGATGAAGCATGGCAGGAGGTCGACCGGTTGCGCGAACAAATACGGACATCGGATTTTGTGACCGGTACGCTTGCTTATGCGCACCATGCCTTACTGAGCGATGCGTGATTCGAGCAAGCAAATCCCGTTGAGTGTCAAAACAATCAACGGGATGATGGAAGGGTGTCGCTAGACGATTTTGTTGTTGTTGTGATAGAGGACAAACAGAACGATGCTGATGACGGCTAAGGCGATCACAATAAGCACCATCATGACGTTTCATCTCCTTGCGCTTTCGAAAAAAACATGGCACATCCCTGTCCTAGTCTTTACCCTGTATTCAGAAGACTGAGTGAGCAGGCCGCAGAAAATTTTTAACAGATTGAGTTGACTGACGAGAAGTCTCAACCTAAACCATCAAGGAGGTTGGAAATATGAAACAGGCGTACATATTTGATATGGATGGGACATTATTTCAAACGAATCGTATTCTTGGTCATGCCTTGGACGACGCGTTCACGTTCTTGCGCGAGCAGGAACGCTGGAGCGGAGAGACTCCGCTTGCGAAATATCAATCGATCATGGGAGTACCGTTGCCGGAAGTCTGGCGGACACTGTTGCCGACGCATACGGATGACGAACGGATACTTGTTGATCAAATCTTTCAAGGCGCGTTGATCACCCATATAAAACAAGGGCATGGTGCGTTGTATCCGGGTGCCGAAGCGACACTCCGTGCCTTAAAAGCAGCGGACCATCCTTTGTACATCGCAAGCAACGGCTGGAACAACTATTTAGCTGCGATCGTGACGTATTATGAACTGGATCGTTGGTTAGACGGTGTCTACAGCATCGAAGACGTGGCGTCGTTACAGAAAAGTGATTTGGTACGGCACATCTTGTCAAACCATCAGTTGACGCAAGCGACGGTCGTCGGAGACCGGATTTCTGACTTTATGGCGGCACGGACGAATCAATTACCGGCCATCGGTTGCCGTTTTGATTTTTCGAATGAAGCAGAACTGGCAGAAGCTGATTATATCGTCTCCGATTTACGGGACATCCTAAAGCTGAGTCTTGCTTCGCTCTCGAAATGAGATGATCTAGTTTCAACACGACACAACCGGTGCCTCCTTTAAACGCAAGGGGACACCGGTTGTGTTGAATTGTGTCATCTCTTTTGGAAAAGCGCTGTCCACAGACCCGATAATCCAAAGACCGGATCGGTCGGTGCAGCTTCCTGCATCAACCGGATTTCAAGGACGTCAAACGTATCGAAAATCGAGCGGAGTTTGTCTTCGGTGAAGCCAAGACCGCCCTGCAGACTGCGTTGACGGTAAACGTCCCAGTCCGTCATGTCGGACCCGCCGTACTGACCACCCTCGACGAAGCAGGTTAAGGCAAAGCAACCACCCGGTCGTAACGCATCCGTGACGACGCGGATGTAGTCGTGTCGTCGGTGCGGGGCGATATGATGGAAACAGCCGGAATCGTAGACGAAGTCGTAAGCACCGTCTTCAATCGAGAGCTCAAACAAGTTTCCTTGCCGGAACCGGACATCAAGTTGTCGCTCGTTTGCCCGTTCATTTGCCCAATCAATCGATGATTGCGCAAGGTCAATCGCGTCAACCTGACTTCCACGTTCCGCCAGATACAAGGCATTGCGTCCGGGACCGCTTCCGAGTTCGAGGACACGTGTCAGCGGAAGTTGTGTTTGTTCCACGTAGGCGACAAGATTTTCATCCGGTTTATCGACGAAAAAGGGAATCCGTTTCGTCCGATCTTCATAAAAGCTATCCCAAAACGCAGTCGGTTCCCGCAGTAAAGCATCCAGCATGTTCAGGATATCGTCCTGCGTGCGAATCGTTTCCTTCATCGTGGTTCCTCTTTTCTCGCCGGCAGATTTCTCAAACGGACCGCAGTTGTCAGTATGTCTTCCAGATGTTCCGCCCGCTTGTCGATGAAGGTCGTCCAGAACATTTCCCCGATTCTTGCCAGTTCGTCCGGTGAATAGACGCCGGGCTCAAAATGACCCCAACAGCCGTCCGTTGTCAGTTGATCCCAAAAAACATAATCAGCGACCGGGTAATGGGACAGCGGAACGTCTCCCCCCATCGGTTTTAAATCGACGAGTTCTGGACAAAGCCACATCGCCGTGGCGACGGACAACAGACCGCCGTGACGTTCTCTTAACCCGTCCAGTCCTGCAACGTGTAACGCTTCCTCAAAAGCCTGATAACGGTGGGTCGTGATGACGACCAGTTCCGGATACTTGAAGTTGATCTGTTTGACGAACGCCGATTCCCAGTAGGCACCTCCGTGCCCGTTGCAAAGGACAAATTGATTAAATCCTTGACGGAACAGATTGACGATGATTTCTTCGAGCATCGCCGATAACACCGTCGGACTGACGGTGACGGTTCCCGCTTGATTGGCATGTTCTTCGGAGGTATTAAACGGCAGGGTCGGTAAGACATAGGCGTTTAAGCGTTCGCCGAAAACGGTCGCATACCGCTCGGCAATCAATGTATCAAGATGCATCGGCAAATACGGTCCGAACTGTTCCGTTGCACCGACCGAAAGAACGGCAATGTTCGTCTGGCTGTCTTGGATGACTTGTGTACTGTTTTTGTAGCTGAGCATGCATCAATTCTCCTTTATTCGAATACTTGACGTAATTCGATTTGTCCTTCGCCGTGACCTTGCGGATCCGGCATACGTCTGGCCCAGGCGATCGCTTCCTCTTTTGACGCCACATCAATCAACAGGAAACCGGCAATCTGCTCCGTCGACGGTTCAAACGGTCCGGATGTGATGTCCGCTTGTCCATCGGGTTGTTGATACGTAAAACGGAGCGCTTCCCGTGTCGGGTGAAGTCCTTTTGCCATGACCCGGACACCTGCCGTCACCAACTCCTGATTAAAAGCGGCCATCGCGTCTTGGAGCGATAAATCCGGGAGTAAATCGGCTTCCGACCGGTGAGACGCTTTGACGAGCAACAGGAATAACATCAATTAACCTCCAAACAAAAGTAGAAAATGGTGATGACTGTATCACATATTTAGTATTCGACAAACAGTAAAAAAATCCTGCTGTATAAACTAAAAAATGGATGTTGGAAATTTCGATGGCGGAGTAGATAAGGAAAATGATTGCCAATTTAATCGTATTTAATTAGCATGGAAATGGAAGTTGTGAAATCAGAAATGGTCATGAAAGGGAACTGGAAGATGGTATATGGCATCGGGTTATTTTTGTTAGGGGTCGTCGGATTGACGGCGCGCGGGTTGTATTTTGGGATCTTCGATATCACGGAGTGGGCGAGTCTATCGTTGCTTCTGCCCGCCGCCTACGGGGCGGGGTGGATCGAACGGATCCAACAAAAGCGGGACGGGACCTTTTGCGGCGTAGACGCCGGATACGCTTCACGCCTCGGTGAACGAGTATCGACAGGGGTAAAACAGATCTATCGGGCGGATGTTGCGTTCGGTACGTATCGGCGGACGTTCCATAAACCGTGGCACCGCTGGTTCATTGCTTTTCCGAAGGTGGAAGGATTTTTTCTGAATTTGGTGTTCGACGTGTCAAACCAACAACTTCAGCTAGTCGAGAAACCGAATCAACGGTTGTGGAGCAATCAGACGGAATGGTGGATCGAGGAGGGGGGAGAGACTGTCGGTGAAATCAAAACGGATAATACGTTCCGTCATGCGGCCGCGTTCAGCGAAGTGTTGCAGATGACTTACCGAACGGAACAGTATCAGATCCGGTCATCCAAGTTATCGCGGCGCATAGAGGTGTTGCGGCAAGGCGCAACGATCGCCACGAGCAAACGGAAACGGAATCTTTTGACGTTTGATGTTCCAAAGCAGGATGCGCACGTCGCGCTCATCGCCGGAATGGTCTTGTTTCGTTTCCATTATCGGGAATGAGACGCCTCCCGGATGAAGTGCGGAGTGTGATATCCTAAGACAAAGCAAGAGAATCAAAAACAGAAAGCAGGCGATTTGTGATGAGCAATCCACTGAGTCAACTCGCATGGACCTTCGTCTCTGAGTGTGACATCCCGCATGACGTGCAAGGATTATTGATTCAAGGCGAACAGGCCTTGTCCGCCTACAAGACGATTCGTGACGTCGCCGTTTTCACGACCCACCGGTTGATCATTCGGGACGCGCAAGGACTGACGGGAAAAAAGGTCGAAGTCTACTCGATTCCCTATAAGTCGATCAACATGTATTCGACGGAAAACGCCGGCGGGATGTTTGACATCAACTCCGAAGTTCAACTGTTCACCCGGGCCGGAACGATTAAGATCAATCTCAACAAAAAGGTCGACGTTCGCAAAATCGATCTGTTGATTGCCAATGCGATTTTATGAGGAGGAAAATGTAATGAAAAGAACGTTCAAGAAAAAACGAGTGATCCTCTTATTGACGTTGCTCGCCGCTATCTGCCGCCCTAAACGAGTTCGTTAATTTTATTTCAACTCCCGTAATTCATGCTTAAATGTACAGAGCGTAACGACGGGTAATCTTCATTTACTGAATCCGTCACTTTGAATAACAGGGAAACAGCACGAAAACGCTCCTGCCAATAAAAAAACAGATCCATCAGGGACCCGTTCCGCAACTGACCGTATAGTGATGATCTTGTTTTTTGCTGTAACAAATGGTTGGTGTCATCCCCGTCTCGCTGTCATAATCGTACCAGAGGACGTCGTACATGCGCCCGTACTCCGGATCGACCATTCTTTTGTCGAGAAGGGCGCTGTAACTCTGATACGGATGTCCTTGTTCGTACAGATAATGGCGAATCGCTCCGTGCTCTGTATCGTCCGAAAAGACGACCGGCGACAGCAATGGTAAGACGATCAACAAAGCGAGTAGAGAACCACCCATCCAAAGTCCAATTTTTTGCCAACGCTTCATTTGAATATAACTCCATTTTAGTTAAAATATTGAATTTATATGTAAAAGCAACGACCGACAGTCACTCGATTGTCGGTCGTTCTGGTTTACCCCGTCTTTCGCATCGATTCAAACAAACGTCCCTTGTAGACGTCTGCGATCGTATTCAAGAAGGACTCGGAAAATCGTTTCGGGAAAAACGGTTTCGCATAAAAGTACTGATAGGCCCGTTTTAAGTCGTCCCATTGTGTACACGGATCCGTTTGTCGGAATCGCGCGACATCGATGATTCGGGTGCCGGTCGGCGTCAATAAGATGTTGCGTAAGTGAATGTCGGATGGATTCAAGCCGACCGATCGTGCTTCTGCTAAAGCCTGATCGACGGTCTGGATGACATCGTCTGTAATGAGCGTGCCGCTGATCAAACATTCGAACAACGTTTGCCCTTCGATGTATTCGATGACAAGATAATCCGCGCCATACTCGTATTGTTTGGCATACGTCGTAAAAGGGCTTAATTGTTCATAAATCGATCCTTCGATTGCTGCCAGATGTCGATGCGACGGGAAAAACTTTTTGATGACCCGGTCCGTTCCGACGATCCGAAATACAAACGCACTTCGACCCGTTCCAATCCACTCCAGTTCATCTGGATAAGAGGAGACCGTATAGCCATCTTGTATCTCTGTCAGATGGATCGCAAAAGCCAGTTCGGAATCTGTCTTCACACATGCCACTTCCTTTCTCTTCTTTTAATTATACGCTGTTTGGTGTGAGAAGGTTTCATAAAACGACTCCTGTGTGAAAGTTTTGAACATTTTGTGATATGCTGAAAATGTACAGCAAATACCTAGCTCAGGGGGTTCTTTTATGAATACATTACAACAATGGCGTGACCATTTTGAAGCGCTTGGTGCCTATGACGAAGCAGTAGCTCTACTTTATTGGGACATGCGGACGTACATGCCGGATCAATCGGCCGAAAACCGTTCGAAATCGATTGGATTCCTGTCGACGGAGAGTTTCCGCCGCCGGACCGGCACGACGTACCAGACGTTGCTGAAGGCAATGGGACAAGAGACGCTGACGGGGTTAGAGGCGATCTCTTATGAAAAAGCGAAACAGGCATACGATCGGGACTCGAAGATTCCGGAAGCGGAATATCAGACGTTCATCACGTTGATCTCGGAAGCCGAAAGTGTCTGGGAAAAAGCGAAGGACGCGGATGATTGGGATCTGTTCGCCCCGTACTTAGAAAAGATCGTCGCCATGGAACGTAAATTCGTCGAGTACTGGGGATACGGGCAACATCCGTATGATGCGTTACTTCATGATTATGAGCCGGGGATGACAGTCGCGGAACTTGACCCGTTGTTCGCGGAACTCCGTCAAGCGATCATCACTCTGTTAAAAGAACTGGACGGGAAAACGTTCCCGACGCTCGACTGGTCAGCAAGCCGAAAGACGCAGATTCAATTGAATCACGATTGGTTAAACGATATCGGCTATGATTTCACGGCCGGCCGCCTCGATGAGACGGTTCATCCGTTCCAGACGACCATCAACCGGAAGGATGCCCGTGTCACGACGAAGTATGATGAAAATGATTACCGGAACTCCGTGTTCGGGACGATGCATGAAGCGGGACACGCGACATACGAACAAGGCATCGCTCCGGAGCTCGATGCGCTCGGACTGGGAGAAGGCGCGTCGATGGGGATTCATGAATCGCAGTCGTTGTTCTTTGAAAACTTCATCGGTCGAAACCAAGGGTTCCTCGCAGCACGCTACGAAGGACTGCAACAAGCGATTCCTTCGCTAGCGGACGTTCCGTTTGAGACGTTTTATGCGGCCGTCAATGAGGTCAAACCGTCCTTGATCCGAATCGAGGCGGACGAATTGACCTATGCCCTCCATATCATCATCCGCTATGAACTCGAAAAACGATTGATTACGGGTGAACTGGAAGTCAAAGACTTGCCGGTTGAGTGGAACCGTCTCTATAAAGAGTACCTTGGAGTCGATGTCCCTTCAAACGCCAAAGGGGTGTTGCAAGACGTCCACTGGTCGGGCGGATCATTTGGTTACTTCCCGAGTTATGCCCTCGGACTCGTCTACAGTGCGCAGTTGAACGAAGCGTTACGTCGGGATGTGCCGAACGTCGATCAATTGATCGCGGACGGAACGCTTCAACCGATTAAAGGGTGGCTCAATGAACACATCCATCAACACGGAAAAGCGAAGACACCGGCTGAATTGATTCAAGCGGCAACCGGACAATCGATTTCCGTCCAACCGTTGATCAACTATTTGACAGCGAAGTACACGCGGGTCGTCGAGGCATTATGATGCGTTGGTTTGCCCATCGGGGAGCCAGTGATCAGTTCCCTGAAAATACGCTGGAAGCCATCGAAGCGGCGATTCCGTTCGTTGACGGGATCGAATTTGATGTCCACTTTTCACAGGACGGTGTCGGTGTCATCATTCATGACGAGACGGTCAACCGGACGACCGATGGAACGGGACGCGTCGTCGATTTGACGCTCGCGGAACTCAAACAGCTGAACGCCGGTGCACGCTTTAAAGGAAGCGGCGGACCCGTCCGGACGACGATTCCGACACTCGACGAAGTCTTGGCGTTACTTGCTCCGACAAGCGTTATCCTGAACATCGAGCTGAAGACGGATACGATCCGTTATCCAGGCCTTGAAGCCTATACACTCGAACGGTGTCGTGCCCATAGTATCGCAAGCGACCGATTGATTTTCAGTTCGTTTAATCATTATTCAATCGCGACCGTCCGCGAGCTCGATCCGGCGATTGAGACAGCGATTCTGTTTCCTTATCCGCTGTACCATCCGGAACAGCAGGCAAAACAACTCGGGGCAAAAGCGATTCATCCGGATTACCGTCGCGTCACGCGAGACGACGTCATCCTTGCGCATCAGGCGGGAATCGAAGTCCGCGTTTATACGCCGAAAACCGCGGCTGATGTCAAACAGATGATGGCGCTTGGCGTCGATGCCGTCATCGTCAATGATCCAAAAACGTTTAAGGCGAGCTTGTCCATCCACTAAGGAGGAAGCGTCATGCGCAAGGAGCATGTGTTAATCATACTAGCGTCAATCACGGCGCTCGTCATCGGTCTGCAGATTGGTTTTGCCAGCCTGCCGGCGCCGAAACCAAAACAGGTCGAGGAGTCGGTGACGAAACCGGATGATTTTCAGGCAGGACTGCGTGACGCAAAAACCGAATTAAAGATGGTACAACGTTTTGCCTTGACGAGTACGATCAAGCATGACCGTTCAAACGAGACGTGGATCTACGCCAGTCAAACCCCGACCCGCATTGCGGTCGATTGGTATTATGTTTCGAGTTATCCGGAGAGCAACGTCCAGATGACCCGAAACGACGTCTCGCGAATCGTGACGTACGACCGGTACCTCATCGTCGTGCGTCCGATTTACGGGGTTGTCGAAGACAGTGAACTGGAACAGTTTGCGCTGCGTTTTTCAAGTTATTTTATGACGCTAAAACAACAAAAGGAGGATGACGATGTCAGGTAAAATCATTCTGTTGATTGGTGGATCGGGCAGCGGAAAGTCTTCCTTGATTAAACGGTTACGCCATGAATATGAACGTGTCCGCTTTATCCCGTCCGTCACGACACGGCCGAAACGTCCGACGGAACAGGATGGGGAGAGTTATCATTTCGTCGACGTCAAGACGTTCCAGCAATTGATTCAAGACAATGGTTTCATCGAGTACGCGCACGTTCATCGCGCCTGGTACGGAACACCGCGCCAAGCGTATGAAGATGTGCTGGCGTCCGATGGAATCGTCATCAAGGATATCGATCCCAAAGGGGCAACCGCCTTTAAAACGATGTTTGCCGATCAAGTAATCACGATTTTTGTCTCCGTTCCGCCGGACTTGATGAAAGAACGGCTGTTGATGCGGGGTGATACGCCGGAGTTCGAAGCCCGGCTCATCGACTATGCCGATGCGTGGAAAGAGCGTGATCATTACGACTACATGATTGAAAACATTGACTTTGAACAAGCTTATGCCGATCTGCTCGGCATCATTTCCGCCTATATTCCGGGACAACCGTCCGAATCGTAACAGCAGGGAGTCTCCCTGCTGTTTTTGACTGTTGCAAAAGGAGGTACTGATGGACCCGATTTTAGACTGCTTACAACAACACCCGGCTTTAAAAGATTTTACGGGTTGGCGGCGCCTTCCGACCCGGTATGGTATTGATCCCAAATATACAGCGCAGGACGAAACAGGAACGTCGATCTTCCACATCAATCCGTTACGGGATGTGGAGCGAAAACAGCAAGAGTTCTGTCTCCTGCAACAGATGCATCAGGACGGTTTGGCGGTGCCGGAACCGCTCGACCTCATCGTGATACCGGGCATGTCTTGGTGCTGCAGCCGGTACCGCTATCTGGAGGGAACGACGGTCCGGCAACTGTTCCCTTTGGGGCAGGAGTCGGAGTATCGTCTGGGACGAGAAGTGGGGCAACAGTTAAAACGACTGCATACCTACGCTGCACCGTCAGTGCTTGAACCGTGGGCGAACCGTTGTCTCGCCAAACATCAGCGGTACGTCGATCAGTACCGGCAAGGACGGATCAGAATCCAAGACGATCAGCCCCTTCTTTCCTTCATCGAGCGCCATGTCGAGTTGCTGGACGGTCGACCGAACCGGTTCCAGCACGATGACCTGCACCTCGGTAATCTGATTGCGGATGAGGGTCGGTTCGTCGGATTGATTGATTTTTCGAATCATGATTTTGGGGACCCTTGGCATGATTTCGTCAAGGTGGGATTGTTTCAAGTCGAGGAGAGTGTGCCGTTTGCCGTCGGTCAACTCGACGGATATTTTGACGGGGAGGTGCCGGAAGCATTTTGGGTGCTATACAGTGTTTATCTTGTGATGGCCGTTTTTTCTAGCGTGGTCTGGACCGAGCGACATGCGCCGTTGGAAACGGAACAAATGGAACAACGCCTTGGCGGTATAGTGGCGGCTCATCACCAGTTCGAACAAGTGATTCCGGATTGGTACCAAGACTTCATCTACTCCAATTCCGAAAATGCATGAAACCACCACAACAAACGTTTCCCTGACGAAGTCGTCTTCATCAAGGAAACGTTTGTTGTGGTATTCAGCTGTCCCATGTGTCATCGAGGTGCTCTGCATAAAAACGGAGCGCCCGTTCATAGGTCAGGATGTCTCTGTCAGCAGTGGTGTCAAGGAGTGTCCGGATGAGCAACTCCGTCGATTCGGACGCCCGGTCGAGGTTATGTAAAGTCAACGCATAAAACGTTTGGAGCACGGGATGGTTCGGAAATCGGACGAGTCCTGCAGTCAAGGTCTGTTCCGCCTCCATGTATCGTCCAAGCGCCCGGTAGGTGCTGCCGAGTCCGATATACGCTTGTTGTAAATAAGGCGGGATTAAGCCAGAGGAGATTGCTTTGACATAATAAGGAACGGCAGCCGACTCTTCACCGAGGCTGTCGTGGCACCAAGCCATCTGGTAATTGACGAACGGATCGTCCGGTGCTTGCCTGATGTAAGTCGCGACGACGTCTTTTGCAACGGCGTACTGTTTTTCCTGCCGGAACCGACTGACTTCCGTCCAGTCAAAAGGAGGTGTTTCGGTCGGCGTCGCTTCCGTATTCAAACGGACGAAAATCCGCTGCTCCGTCCAGGTATGGTTGTCGGGGAACCAGACGGATCGGATGCCGTCGTCCTGCATACCGAGGCGACGGACCAACTGCACCGTGGCAGAATCGTCGAGGGGAATCCGGACTTCAATCCGCTGATACTGCAATGGAGCAGCGACGGCTTCGTCGGCATATCCGAAGGAAGCGTCGATCGAAAAGCCGATTGTTGCCGCTGCTAAGCTCTTTCGGGCGAGCGTCGAAAAAGTAATCGTTCCGAGGTGGACCCCGTCCGTCGTCCGGAACACACCGAAGCAGTAGCCAAGGTCATCCGCCGCCCGCTGCTGTTGTTCTGCGATCCATGCTTCGAACCAGTCCTCTGTAAACACGGTCACATCCGGTTGTCCGGAAGAGGGGACGGAAGATTGCGCAAGCCAACTCGGAAAATCCGTCAGTTGGTATGGACGGATCGTCAAGCGTTCCGTCTGTGTCGTGAGTGTGCCTGTCATCACTGAATCACTCCTTTTTTGAGGTGGGAACCAAAAAACCCTTCAACCGAATCGGCTGAAGGGTTGGATGAAGATTAAGCCTGTTGTTCGAGTTTTGTCAGCAATGTCCGGAACGTATCGAGTTCGGCATCGGAAAAGTCAGCGAACACATCAGACAGATATTCCATCTTCATCGCTTCCAGTTTCCCGTATAACTCGATGCCTTCTTCTGTCGCCCGAAGTTCGACGACACGACGGTCGAGTTCACTCCGCTCACGCGAAATCAATCCTTTTTTCGTCAATTCATCCGCAAGCGCCGTAATCATGCTGGCTGAAAATTGGAATTCATTGGACAAAGCCGACGCGATTTGCGGACTGCTTGTGCAAAGTGACTTCAAAATAAAGAATTCATTTCGCGTCAAGTACGTCGTAAACATGCTCCGGACGTCTTTTTTGATGGCGCGGTAATTCATGCGTAAACCCTTTTCTGTATCCACGATCAATTGGTCGCGGTTTGCTACTTCTAGTGTAGTGGCCATAGTTTCACTCTTTCTGTACCGTAGTTTCTTCTTCCGAGATTTAGTATAGTGAAAAATTTTAGTTTAATCAATATTTTTCTCTTGAATCATCTGTTTTGTTAACGGTTGGACCTGTTTGATGATTTCCTCGACATTCCGGAGTTCAGGATAGAAGCGGCGGAAGAAATAATCGATCCGGTGCGGATCGTTGCCGGCGATCGTCACCGCCATGCAGATGTAGGCAATCCCGATCCCTTGGCGGGGCAGGAAGGGGTTCGGCATGACCTGGGCACATTTCAAGGCGAGCGGACTGTGGACGGAAACGGCTTCGATCAATTCGCCGTAGTTCCGGATATCGACGTAATGGAACATCCGTATCAGTTCGTTGATCAATTGTTGATCGGAGTCAAGCATCATCTGGGACGTGACCAATTGTTTATCCAGATCATTGATGACAGCGGAATGATCAATGAAATAATTTAAGTTGTCGGACGTGATCCGGACTTGGTGGGGATCAGACAAAATCTGTTGGACGGTCTCGTCTTCGAATTGTTTGAGCTGTTTCTTGATGTTGACAAACTCTTGGTCGGCGATTTCAAGCAGACCGGCGACCCGGCTGAAACTGCGCCGCACTTCCGCCGGCACGCTGTTCGGATTTTTGTAACCGAGATCGTGTTCGATTTCAGCCCACGCGTGTTGGAGGATGGAGCGGATCTGAATCTCGGCTGTATGGTCCTTGAAACGGCCGTATTCGCTGAGCGCGAGTCGTTGGTCACTTAGGGCGGCGACGAAGTGGACCGACAGATAGCCGAACTCTGTCGTATCGAGTAACGTCGATTTATCGACGGATTGATCCCGGTCGATCGAAAACTCATTTTCGATGATCCGCGCCGCTTCCCGGACATCATCGTGAAAATACGTCACGATCCGGATCCCGGTCAAGTCATGGACGTCCCGGAGCGACTGGTATTTATTTGGTTGTCGTAACACTTTTTGATATAAGCTTTCGGATTCCTTGGTCCGCGCAACAATCGAATGGTATTTGATCCCGGCAGCGTCTAAAAGTTCGGATAACAACACCTTTAATTTATCCGCAAACGCGTCATAATCTTCCTTATCGTTTACGTATTCCAGCATCATCGTATTTAAATCTTGTGATTGCACGGATTTCACCTTCCTCATCAAGTCTCTTCTAGCCATATTGTAGCACTCGTTTTCGATGGACGCACGGGAAGACCCTGTTTCAACGACTGCCGTTCGTGGGAAAGAAAGAATAGAACATCTGGGAGGGGTGCTACAATGGAAATCTTGGACGCACGGGCGTTGCCGGCCGATCATTCCGATATCTTACATGTCACACCATCGTCAGTTTATTTCAGACGCCGACTCGACGAAAATCAATTTCATATCAGCCGGTTTGATTTGGAAGATCAGGAACAAATCGATTTGACGACGGACGTGTTGCGCGATCACGGACCAACCCGTCCGTTCGTCAAACAAGGCAAAGTGTATTGTTTAAACGAGCAACACCGGGATGACGGTGGGGAAACCCACCTGCTTGCGATCGATCTGCACTCGGGGAAAAGCGAGCAGCTCGCCGTGTGGAACTTACCCGGTGATTTGACGCTGTACTGGGTCTTAAACGCCCGTTATATGGTCCTGTTGCATGTCGATCAGACGACGACGGCTTTTCTGTATGACGTGACGACAAAAACCCAGCACCCGATCAACGATGAACGGTTGTACGGCATCACGGAAAACTACCGGGAACTGTACTTTTTCCTCGTCAGTCTAAACGAGACGGATTATATCGTCTGCAATGCCCGGCTCGATGAGTTTTCATTTTATGACGCGCTTGAGAGCGGGGTCATCTCGCCGGAAGATCCGATTGATCACTCTGAAAGTCTGTTGATTGCTTCGCTTGCTACGATTGTCCAGGAAATCGAACAAGGAGCTGACCGTTTGTCGTTTCAGACGTTACTCCGCCTGGACGGGGAAGGGGACACTGTTCAATATTTAGGGGAACAGGGTGGTCACCTTGTGTTCAGTGCCTACACCGAACGGTTAAATGAAGAAGTGTTTTATCAGATCAACAATGAATCGGACATCACGGAACTCGGTCGGGTCCGGTGGAGTGATTATGAACCGCTGGACTTTACGTATGACGACGTCGAATCGACGATCTTCATCGTCAACGATCGGTCCGATGAACACCATGAAGTCATGAATCTGCGGACAGGCGCCCGCTACTTGGAACGGGACCCCTTTGAACGGGTGTTACGCGACCGGTTTTATCTGCATGAATCGATCGGCGATGACGCCGAACCGATGGTGACGGTATTTGACGGCGAACAAAATGTCCGTCACCGGTTTGAGGATGCCTATTATATGATCGTTTCCGGAGAGCTCGTCATCTTGTCCGTCAAACAGTTGCAATGATCCACCGAACGATTGGCGGAATCACACTGTGAATTCAAGCAGTGTGATTTTTAAACTGTACGTATGTTTATTTCATTTACCGTAAATATTAATAAAAAATAAAATTAGAAAAGCAAAAATCATATCAATCATTTTTATAAACACAACAAAAAACTCTCCCATCTTAGCCAATTTGACCAAGACGGAAGAGGAGAATGGTATGCTTATTCTGCATCAGATGTCCGTGTAAAGATATCGACTTGAATGTTTCCAGCTGTTGCGCGTGAGTACGGGCAAACAGTATGCGCGATTTTTCCGAGTTCAGCAGCTTGTTCTTCCGATACACCACGGACAAGAACGTCGAGTTCAACTGACAGGGTAAAACCGTCTGCTGCTTCGTTTAGGGTAACGTGAGCAGTGACTTCGCTGCCGTCATGTTTGATGCCTTGTTTACGGGCAACAAGGTTCAAGGCAGAATCAAAACAAGCAGAGTATCCGGCAGCAAATAATTGTTCCGGGTTTGTTGCTTCTTTTTTAGATCCTGGTACAGGCATCGCGAGAGCGACGTCTAAGATTCCGTCTTCCGATACGACGCGACCGTCGCGTCCTCCTACAGCAGTTGCAGATGAAGTAAACATTGGTTTCATGGTTGTAACATCCTTTCGTTTTTAGGTATTCTTTTTAAGTAGCTTACAATTAGATTTTATACAATCTAATTTAAAACACAACTATTATGCTTGAAGGAGGTCTCTTGATGTCAAATCCACTCTTACTGGATGAACAATTATGTTTCCCGTTTTATGCAATTTCACGGGAAATCACGAAACGGTACCGTCCGTTGCTCGATCCGCTTGGATTAACCTATCCGCAGTATCTGGTCATGTTGGTTTTATGGGAAGAAGATGAGCAATCGCTCAAAGCAGTCGGTGAACGGTTGCACTTGGATTCCGGTACCTTGACGCCTTTATTAAAAAAACTGGAAGTATCCGGTCTGATTCGGCGTGTCAAGAATCCGACAGACGAACGGCACATCAAAATCACGTTGACAGCAGAAGGACGGGACCTTCGGCAACAGGCCGAACGCATTCCGCTCGCTTTAAAAGAAGTGCTCGGCGTGTCGGAAGAATATCTTGAGCTCGTCAAACAGACCTTAAACCGGCTGACATTAAAAATGAACGGAACTGATTAAACAGTCCCGTTCATGTAATGCTTATTTACGGCGGAAACCTTCTTCTTCCAGATAGTTTGCCGCTTCTTTATACGAATTAAAGGCCCCGTCGAGTAACTCGCCGGCATAGACCAACCATGTATCCAAATCTTCGTTTAATAACGTCAATTCGAATTGGTTGTCATTGATCCATGTTTCTTCTAATGTTTCGACCGTCTCGACGGTTTCCAACGCCTTGATGGCATCTTGAAGTAAGAGGATTAAAGCCGGCTCCGAAAATTCACGGATGTTGACGAATCCTTTCCGGTCTTTTTCATATCCGGGTAAACCTGCTGCGTAAACAAACCCGTTTCCGTTTGGATGCAGGTGATAGACGACGATTTTTTTCTCGAACTGACTTTCCGGGAAGTGGAAGTTGACACGATTCAGGGAAACTTCTTTCCGGACAAGTTGTGGGAAAGTCTCGATGATAGTTAATTTTTCTTCAAATGTTAGCATGGTTCCTCCTTGAGATACATTTCTACTCTCTTATATATGCGATGATTCGCAGGGAAATGTCAACGTCTGATTGATGATGCTGAAACTTCAACGGGTCTCCTCCCGTATGAAAAAACGAAAGGCAGGAGATTTTATGCAAGCAAACCATCCGACCGGGGAGTGGCAATATCTGCCTCAGGCCTCGGTAACCGCTGAACGTCAATACGTTGGAATCAAGTATACCATTGTTGCCCTCCTCATTGGAGTCGCGACCGTCGTCCAAATCACCTGGCTTGATCTGTCTCCATGGTGGATGTGGATTGCTTCCGCCGTCGTCGGTCTGTTGTTCATACTGCAGTTCGTCTATATTCCGCCGATCCGGAAAAAGTATTTTAAGTTCCGCGTCGATGAGGAATTTTTAATCGTCGAGTCCGGCATCTTCATCTTACATCATGTCGTGACACCGCTCGTCAAAGTCCAAATCATCGACACCTCGTCGGGTCCGATTTTACGTCGTCATGAGTTAATGAACATGAACGTCCGCACCGCGTCGGGAGAAATCGATCTGCACGGACTCGAGGTGACTCAGGCGAAGAAACTGCGACAGCAGATCGAACGGATCGCGAAACTTGAGGAACAAGAGGAGGAGACGTTATGACACGGCGGGTCCATCCTCTGTTCATCCTGATGACGACCTTAACGCATCTCCGCTCGCTTGTCATCCCGATTGCGGTCATTTTGTTTAATGATTTGAAAAATGACGGGTTTGGTGTTTACACGGCAATTGGCGTCGCAGTCGTCAGCCTGATCATCCTGTTGTTTGGAATCGCGTCCTGGTATTTCTACACGTTCACCTTGGACGACCAATCGATTCGGGTCAATAAAGGGATTTTCCGGAAAAGTGAGCGGACGACAAAACGTCAGCGGATCGAGTCGATCGGAATCAACCAAAACGTTCTCGAACGTCTGCTTGGACTGGCGACCTTGACGGTCGAAACATCGTCAGACGGCGGCAAACCGGAAGTCGAGCTCAAAGGGGTCCGGTTGAAGTTCGCCAAACAATTGAAGTCAACAATCGGATCGACGGATCAGATTGATTCGTCAGAACACTCCTCCTCGTCTGACACGTATTCCGTCAGCATGACGGAGCTGTTGCTGGCCGGTGCCTTGTCCGGGAGAATCGGTCTTGCGCTGGTCGGGTTCGGTGCCGTTTATCAATTTATCAACCGCTTCATTGAAAAGTACATCAGTCAACTGTTCAACGAATTACTCCATCTGTCGTTACTGGTGTTAGTTACGATCGGCCTGTTGGTGTTAGTGATCATCTACATCGGCTCCATCCTCGTCTTTGCATTACGGTATGGATCGTTTCAAGCCACTTTACACCAACACCGGTTGACGATCGGGTACGGTCTCTTGAACCGGACGGAAGTTGTGTTTCATCAAGATAAGGTTCAAGCCCTCGTCATCGAAGAGAACTGGATCAAACGCCGGTTTAAGCGGGCACATCTCTCCCTGCATATCATCTCCGCCAGCGGGGAAGAGGAAAAGCTGTTGCTCCATCCCTTCATCCGCGTCAGTGACATCGATGGCTTTTTAGAACGGTTTTTACCGCGGTTTAAGCAACTTGTACCGGAACGACGTGCTGCCGATCGCGGATTTTTCTACATCGTGCGTTGGCCGTTGCTCGGTTATGCAAGTCTGTTCCTGGCTGTAAACGGCGCCTTGTACTTTTGGCTGCCGGAAGCGATCCGGTATATCGGCTTGGTGCTGTTCTTATTTTTGCCGCTGTATTACGTCCTCGCCCGGTCCGGTTACCGGCATACGCGTTACGGTTATGAAAATGATCTGTTCGTTTTACGAAAACAACTTGTCAACCGGGAAACGATTTATGCGCCCCGTTTGAAAATCGAAGCTTTTTCCGGGCATGTCTCCCGTTTTTTGGAAGAGAAAAGCATTTTGAAATTCCGAATCACGCTGCGTGGTTCGACGGGGTTTGATGCCGGATATTTTACTGCAACCGAATTTAAGGAGATCTTGCACTGGTACCAGCAAACATTCTTAAAACCGTTGCCGCCGGCAGCAGGTCCTGAGGCAAAGGACGGCGAATAAGTGTAGGAAACATAGGACGGAAGGGAGTTTACAGCGTGCGCAGATGGTTATTCGTCATCCTTATTCCCGTACTGATCATCAGTGGATTGATTCTGTATGATGGTCACCGGATTCAACAGACGCTCAGTGGACAGTCCGATGCGTCCCGCCTGTTAGCAAACGAAAGCAAAGCGTCTGATGAGAAGCAAACCGATGATCAAACGTGGTTTACCGAACAAGACGTCGTATCGAAAAAGCTGACGACATCAGGACCGGAACGTGTTGGTCAGTACCTTGCTGCAACAGAGGCTTCTGACAAAACAGTCATTGTCCTACCTGACGACACACCACACCAGGCCTCCCTGTTTTCACTGATCCGCTTGTACCATGAACAATTTGGTTACCATGTCCTGCTTGTCGAACGTCGAGACACGGAGGCACGGAACTCTGGTTGGTTGGACCGGCTGGATTTGATTGATTGGACAAACCAGCTGATTGCGGAAAATGGACCGACGAGCCAAATTTTATATCACGGATTAGGTGTTGGAGGCGCGACGGCCTTGTTGGCTGCGGGGGAAGCAGACGTCCCGAAACAGCTGAAAGTCGTCATCTCGGAAGGTGCTTATGCCCGCCTTGACGATTGGTTGGCGTTCCGTGCCAAAGAAGATCTCCCGTATCCTGCGGGTCCGTCACTTGCTGCTGCCAGTACCTTCAATAAGTTCCGGCAGGATTTCTTTTATGGGGATGTGTCCGTCACGCGACAGACCTCACGCATCATGGTGCCGACTTTATTCATTCACGGGACGGACGATCAACGCGTCCCGTCGCGGATGGTGTATGAACTGTACCAAGCAAAACCCGGCATCAAACAACTGTACCCGGTCCGGGGAGCGGGACACGACGACACGTCTTTCAAAGATCCCGATAATTATGAAAAACGGCTCCGGTTATTTATCGAACCATTCGTCAAACCGCTATAAGCCATAAAAACGAGAACGGCAGATGTTCCATCCGCCGTTCTCGTTTTTTGTATTGACCTGATTTAAAACAGGATAAATATACCAGCTTCCTGTCGGTATGCTACGCTGTCTCTATTAACAAGAAACAGGCGCACGTAGTGTGTTGTTTCGAAAGGAGCAATCCATGACAGGAGTTCAATTGTCTTGGGTAGGAAATGAATCGGCGTTCGTCGATCAGATGGACATTCAAACCATCGGTCCTGTCGCGGTAGGACGGTTTGGCGGATGCAGCCGGGCGGGGCAAACAAAAAATGAGGACGGGTGTCTGATCTGGCTTGGTGACGACTGGGAATTCACACTGGTGCTCGACGCCCACGATACAGCGGAGAGCGCAATTGCAGTCGTGCGTCAGATCACGCGGCATCAGGAAGAAATCGAACAAACGTTACATCAACCGGTCGAGCAGGCATTTTCGTCACTTGAACAGCTGGTGCTCGGATTGTTACAGGACGAAGCTTTTCGGGCGACCTGCCGAAGTGTACAAGGAGAGACAGCCTGTTTGTTCCTTGCGCGAAAAGGAAAATACCTGTGGTGGTTATCGGTCGGCGACGTGCTGGCTTATCTGTTCCATCCGGATTTGAGCCGGCATCATCAATTTAAGCTGAACGAACGACAATTTTTTGAGTGGATCGGGCGGGTCAACACGTTTGATTTACCGGTTCCGTGTTACACGCGCGGCGTCCGGGAATTACGGCGCGGGATCAACCGTATCTTGGTGACGACAGACGGTCTGGTTGAATGTCCTGGAACACCATTTGAAGATTCAAAGACGATGGCCACTCTTTTTGAGAGATACCCCGAAACGGCACTTGCTACGTTACTCGAAACGATTGAACGACATGATGTCCGAGACAGTACGACGATTGTGACCTGGACGGTGACGGTGGAGGAAACCGTCACGATGCCGGGCAACGCAAAATAAAAGCATGACCCGTATTTCCGTCGCTGGTGGAAAGGGGGTCATGCTTTTATTCAGTTGGTTCCACGGGAGACTCAACGGGAGCGGGTTGTTCTGTCGGCACGATGTCTGTCTCCGGTGTTTCATCCGTATCGGTCGACGGCAACACGATGCCGACACTTGCCAAAACGGCAAGTAAAGTGGTATTCGTTAAAGTTTGACGCATCTGTTTCCCTCCACTTCTTACAGATAAAGTGATCTTTCTTACTATTCTGAATATTTATGGCGGATTCGTCAAGCAATCGCCATCTTCCTTATGAGTATTTTTCCCGTTAAACCGTTATACTTAAACATGAAAAAGGGGGATCTCGCTTGAAACTAACTAAAGCCAACACACGTATTTTAGAGTCGTTGTTACCACGACTCAACCTGAATGTCGAAGAACCGGAGCGGACGGAAATCGAACACCGTCTCCAAGCCGATTTGTACGAAGCACAACGGTCGCAAAAGCCGTTTGAAACGGTGCACGGTCAATCGCCGGAAGAGCGGCTTGATCAAATGATCGCCGAAATCCCGGAACGCCGCCGCGTCGAGACGCAAAAACGGTGGACCCGCAACTATGTCTCGACGATTCTGATGTTCATCTTCATCGAAGGAATCGACGGCATTTTTCAATTTGCGTTAGCCGACTATATCCTCTTTTCCATCATCGCATTATTTTTAATCGATGCAATGTCAATCTTGATTACGTCACCGAAAATCCGTCTCGTCAAGAAGCGGGTCTGGGCACAATTCCTTATCAGCTTCATGCTGTTCGCGACGTATAAAGCTGTCCTGATTACGTTCGTTCCGAATCCGGACGTCTTGATTCAAGTCAGTGGAACTGCTTCGTATGTGATTGGAATCGCCGGATTGGTCGGACTGTACATTTACTGGTCGAAGAATCCGCTTCGTAAACGGGCCTAATCAGCAAGGAGGGGAAAACATGGAATTCACGCACTGGAAAAGACGTATGCAAGACCATTTTGAACGAATGGGATTTGATTTACGGATTGAACGACTGGCGATGCAGGATATGCTGAAGCTCGAGGCGACACACGGAGCGTTCCTGTTTTTCCCGATTACAATCACTTTATATGAGCGAATGGGTTGGCAAATGGTGGCGATTGAATCGCACCATCCGGAAGAAGTCGACGACTTGTTTGCGGAAGCACAAGTCCAATCGTTGTTCCAGATGACGATGATGACCTTCGAAGAAGAAGAACGCGAATTCATCTTAGGTTTTTACAGCAATA
The DNA here is from genome assembly GCF_018618795.1 of Exiguobacterium sp. s192. NCBI lineage: Bacteria > Bacillati > Bacillota > Bacilli > Caryophanales > Exiguobacterium > Exiguobacterium sp. s192. The sequence continues at coordinate 665,963 of NZ_JACSMS010000001.1, forward strand.
CCGGGCGTTACTTGACAGACCAGGTCTCTTCGACCGGTCAACTGATCCGCGTCATCGAAGAGGAGTGGAATGATGGAGAAGTCTTACGAATTTCAACGTTTGAGTCGTTTCCGGGTTTATTCGTCGCTCCGGCATTTGCGCATCAGACCTATGCCTTTGCACCGGACGGGGATGACTGGCAGATCTTGGTCGGTCGGACCGGCCGGCCGGCCAGTGATTACCGCTTTGACGGGCACGTGTTGAGCGCGCACCGCGTGCCGGAAGGGGAACTGTTTACACCCGCTCCGATCCGCGTCCCGATTCATCAGTTTGAGGAGGTACGCAAACAATTGCGCACCGAACAGGTCGAGATCGAGACCTTTTTACAACAGGCGATGGAAACGATCCGTCAATATGATCCGTCATTCGGGTTTGCCTGGCGGGGGACGGTCACGTTTTTCCACGGAATCCCCGTCAATCCGTTTGCGCAACGCTTGTGGCTCGAAGAAGGGCAGAAGCGCTTTCGCGTCATGCAGCAAGGGTCCCGGCGGATTTTGGCCATCGGCGCCACGTCCGACGAGACGATTCAGCTGCTCGATCAAGCAGTCGGTGCCGGAGAACCGGACGGGACACCCGTCAGCGCCGTGGGACAGCTTCTGTTAGGAATTTGGCAACAATTCGAGTCTGATGAAGCGACGTATTTGACCGCGGTCGACTGTGAAGGGATTTCACGCCAACAAGCCGAAAACCGGATTCGTCACAGCCTGGCACGCCGCGAACCCATCGAATGGATCGACCGGGCACAAAACGGGAACGACAGCTGTCGCTTCGGCGGTCTGACGCTTACCTTTCCGCACCGCCCGCCCGGAGTCGTCCGAATCAGGCGAACCGATGAATCAACTGCTGTAGCAGAGCAAACCGATACACCATGATACACAACCGAAAAAGCGACTGTCGTCTCTCGATTTACCGAGAGAGGATAGTCGCTTTTTTTTACTCCGAAAACGGCTGACCGAGTCCGAGGGAGGCAATCAACTTCCTGATCCGTTCTTCCGACTGTTTCGGGGTCAAAATCAACAACTGATCTCCGCCGATCAGCCGGGTTTGTCCCCGTGGGGTGATGATGGCATCGTTTCGGATTACCGCGACGACCAACAAGTCTTGCGGCATCTCGATTTCTTGCAGTGTTTTCCCGTCGATGCGGCAAAATGACGGGACACTGACTTCGACAATCTCGGCGTTCGGATTGGCGACGGTCATGAACTGAATCAAGGGTTCAACATCAATCAGCGGTTTGACATCAAGCTTCATCAATTTGACGATCCACGGCAAGGCCGTCCCCTGCAACAGAGCGGATGTCATGACCGTAAAGAAAACGATGTTGAACAACAGGTTCGCTTCCGGCAAACCGCTGGATAGCGGATAGGTCGCCAAGATGATCGGAACGGCGCCGCGTAATCCGGCTGCCGTGATGACACTTTGTTCCCGGATGTTATAGGGAAACGGCAGTAAGGACAAAAAGACGGCGAGCGGTCGGGCGATCAGCACCAACGTCAGGACGATGACAGCGGAGACGAGTAGCGTTTGTGGGTCGAGCAACTGTTTCGGGAAGACAAGCAGACCGAGCATGATGAACATCCCGACTTCCGCCAAATGGGACAAACTGCCGCTGAAACGGACAAGGATGTCCCGGTAAATCAAATCGTGATTACTGAGCCAAATGCCTGTCACATACACGGCGAGGAATCCACTGGCGTGCAGACTCGTCGCCACGCCGTAGGAGAGAAGGGCACCGCTGATCAACAGCGTCGGATAGAGGGCGGAAGATTGGAGCTGAATCCGGTTCATCAACGTCGTCAAGCCCCAACCGATCACAAGACCAATCAGAAGTCCAAGCCCCATCTCATAAAGCAACGCCACGATTCCCTGACCGATCGAAAATGCGGCCGGACTGAGAGCGAACTCCGTAAAAAAGATCGTCAGGAAGACGGCCATCGGATCGTTGGTTCCGGATTCCGCTTCCAGCGTGTGTTTGACCTTCTGATCAATCGATTGTCCGTTGAGCAATGAAAAGACGGCTGCCGCATCCGTCGAACCGACCAGTGCTCCGATCAACAAGGCAATCGGCCAACTGAAATCAAGCAGGTAGTGTGCGACGACGGCAATCAATCCGGTCGTCACGAGGACGCCGATGGTTGCGAGTGATAATGCCGCCGGTAACACCGGCTTAAAGTTTTTCCAGCGCGTATTGAGTCCGCCGTCAAACAAGATGATGACCAGAGCAATCGTCCCAAACAGCCGTGCTTGTTCAAAATCTGCAAAATCAATCCATCCCGTGACATCGGTTCCGGCGAGAATCCCGACAAAAACAAACAGAATCAGGGTCGGGACATTCAGACGAACGGCAAATTTCGTCGTGATGATGGCGAGTAACAGTAAGATGCCGGCAAGTAACAGGACGGTCGCTTCGTTCACATGCACTCACTCCCTTTGATGAAAGGTATCTTTTCTTTAGTATACGCCATTCTCTTGCACCAATTCGGAAAAATAGTTTTCAAGAACATGTGTATAAATCCGAAAAAAAAGGAAAACAGGTAGCATATGGTATCATCGATCCGAAAAGAGGAGGCAGTTTCATGAATATTTGTGTAGTTACAGGAGCAAATTCCGGTATGGGCATGGTCACGATTCAAGCATTACTCGAACGCGGGGACCGGGTCATCGCGACCGTCCGCTCAGCCAAGAAGGCGACGTTACTCGTTCAATTGTTGCGTGAGCATGGGGTCTCCCATACGAATCTGGAGGTTGAGATCGTCCAACTGGATCAACTGGACTCGGTCCGGCAATTTGCGGATCTGCTATTTGATCGGATCGGCCGCATCGACCGGCTGATTCTGAACGCCGGTGTCATGGTCCCACCGTACCACCGGACGAAGGATGGGTTCGAGTCTCAGTTCCAAGTCAATTACCTCAGCCACTTTTATTTGATTGAACGGTTGCTCCCGCTTCTGGAACAAGGACAGGACCCCCGCGTCATCTCGATTTCGTCACTTGCCGGTGAAGGCGGGTTGATCCGGACGGACATCGAACTCGAAGCGATGGCGCATGTCAAAAAGGAACAATACAATCCGATGCGGTCATACCGGGAATCAAAATTGTTGCAGATGGTGCACATGCGTGAACTGGCGGAACAATACGGAGACCGGGTGACGTTCGTCAGTGTCCACCCGGGCATCGTCAATACGGACTTATTCTATCGCGGAAAATACGGCAAGGTGCTCAAAACCGTCTTAAAGCCAATTGCTCAAATCGGGTATTGGACCGGAAAACTGTATACGCCGGAATACGGAGCCAAAACGGCGTTGTACCTTGCAACGACGGAAGATCGTCTTGAAAACGGAGGGTATTATGCGGATTCGGCACCGCGTCTCAGTAATCCGGTCGTCGAAGACGAGACCTACCGCCGACAAGCGCGGCACCTCTCGAAACAATGGGTCGGGTTAACGTAACCAAAAGAAGGTCTACCGACTCGTGGGAAGTCGGTAGACCTATGTTGTGCAGACTGGGGGTCTGATCACGCTCCTAGCATACAATATAGGAGTATATAATTTTGAAATATGAAAAAAATCACAAATTGATGCTGTCATTTGAAATTTTCATGTAGTTTGTGCAAATCGGTTTTCTTCTGTGCTCATTTTCGTTAGGATGAAGAAGAATTTTTTTTCAGGAGGACTACTATGATTCGACAAGCTACAACACAAGATGTGAAACAGATTGCGGCACTTCTCAGACATAAGGCCGAATTATTACAAGCAGGCGGAAGCGAACAATGGTCCGCGTATCTGAAGGCAGATCTGGACGCGCTCGTCGCAGCAGATCTTTCAGCAGGACGTTTGTACGTATATGAACAGGACAGCCGCCTTCTTGGTTCGATTGCGCTGTTGCCTTCACTCGATTGGGACAAAGCCTTATGGGATGATGCGGAAGGTTTGTATATCCACCGGATTGTCGTCAGTGAATCGGCAAAAGGGTTGGGTGTCGGAAAACAACTGATCCAGCATGTCATTGCTGTCGCGATGGCTGAACAGGAACGTCTCCGGTTGGATTGTGTCGCGACGAATTCGTTTTTAAATACGTATTATCCGTCCTTCGGGTTTGAAAGCCGGGGAATTCGTGACGGTTTTTCGACATATGAGTATCCGGTTGCCGTCCTTTCGCACTGAGACCCTCTTTAGTCAGGACAAGTGACGTGTGCTTTGGTATGGTTAGTAAAAAGAATGATTCGAGGAGTGATCAGATGCGTCTTCAGATTGGTTTCATCGGTTTTGGAAAAAGTACGACCCGTTATCATCTACCCTACGTCATGATTGAGGAAAATTTTGATGTGACGTGGATTTACAATCGAAAAGCAAAGCCTGATCTCGAAAAAACGTATGCTGATCAGTTACCCGACGTCCGGTTTACGACGGATCTCGACGCGATGCTGCGGGATCCGGAGCTGCAAGTCGTCGTCATCAATACACCACCCGCCACACATTTCGCCTATGCGCTGCAAGCGTTGCAACACGGAAAACACGTTCTGGTCGAAAAACCGTTTACGGTAACGGAGCAGGAGACGGCGCAGTTGTTCGAAGTCGCCAAGCAGCAGGGAGTTAAACTGCTGGCCTATCAAAACCGGCGTTTCGACAGTGACTTTCAAGTCGTCGAGCAAGTCATCCGGTCCGGTAAACTGGGACGCCTCGTTGAAGTCGTCTCGCATTTTGATCTCTACCGCCCGGAAGCGGCGCCGGCCATCGCGACAAACGAGAATGGCGCGTTGTACGGTCTCGGTGTCCATACGATGGATCAAATTGTCGCCTTGTTCGGAAAACCGGACCAAGTCGGGTACGACATCCGTTCGGTCCGCTTAGCCGGGAATCCGGATGACACGTTTGCGCTTGATTTTTATTATCCGGAACTCAAGGTCAGTGTCCGGACAAGTCATGTCGCCTTAGCCGGCGCGCCGCGTTGGATGTTGCACGGGACAAACGGTACGTTCATCAAACAACACGTTGACCGGCAAGAGCTCGATCTGAAGGCGAATTACTTCCCGGGAGAAGAAGGCTTCGGAGAAGATTCGGAAGATGATTACGGGCGACTGTTGTATCATGATGACCACGGTCACTTGCAGGACGTCCGGATTCCGAGTCCGGTCGGTGATTACGGGAAGCTGTATCGGGCCTTTTACGACAGTATCGTCCACGATAAACCTTTACCTGTCACCGAAGAAGAGACGAAACTCGTCGCACATTTGATGGAACAAGGTTTCTCCCAACCGTCTCCTTTCATTTTGAATGTTAAAAAATGAATTTTTTTCGATATCAATATAATTACATCTCAGCAATCTGCCTAGGCAGAGCTGAGATTTTTTGTTATAAAGGAAAAGATATCACAATTTTTCAGAATTTTCTTATGGAATGTTGATTAATATTTCAAAAAGATGGGAAAAACTGTGTATATTACATCCAAAGGGGGTTTATCATGAAAAAAATCATTTCGTCCTTCATCATTGCGGGGGTGTTGATCGGCTTGTTTAGTCCGTCGCTCATCGCAGAAGCCGCCACGAAGTTGACCGTCACGACCGATGTGTTGCGTGTTCGTGAAAAGCCGTCGACGACGAGCAAGATTCTCGGAAACATCACGAAAGGTGCCGTCTATACGTCAAATGGCACATCCGGCAGTTGGTACAAGATCACGTATAAATCACGGACCGGTTACATACACAAGGACTATGTCCGAACGTCGACGACCTCGAAATATACGTCGACCGGTGCCCGTTATACGACGGTTGGCACGTTGAACGTCAGAACAGGTCCAAGTACAACGTCTAAAACCGTTACGCAATTGAACAAAGGGGTCAAAGTGGCGTCATACGGCACATCCGGCAGCTGGACCCGTATCTTGTACAACGGCAGCTACCGTTATGTTTCGACACAATACTTGACGAAGACTGCTCCAAGCAGTTCATCGAAACAGTTAAACGTACCGTATTACAATCAGTACTCATTGGGTTATCCATCCGGTTGTGAATTCGTTTCGTTGAAAATGGCACTGGAGTACAAGAAGAAAGCGGTCTCTGCTGCTTCACTGTATAACCAAATGCCAAAAAGCATGAAAAATGCCACATACAAAAACGGGAAATACTACTGGGCGGATCCGGAAAAGATGTTTACGGGAAATCCGGCCGGAACCCTCGATTACTACAAGAACTGGGGCATATATCCAAAAGGCATCTTACCGCTCGCGAAAAAATATCGGAGCGGGGCAACTGATATTTCAAAGCAAGGGGTCAGCAAGATCGAAAGTGAAATCCGCAGTGGAAATCCGGTCATCGTTTGGGCGACGGTTGATTTTAAAAATCCATATGGTTACTTCTCATGGATCAAACCGGATGGCAAAACATTTACAGGATACCGCAATTACCATGTCATGCTCGTGACGGGTGTCTCAAGCACCTCGTTTACGGTGTCCGATCCATACCGTGGAAAATATACGGTCAGCCGGTCACAATTTACATCTGTCTACAATACGACAGGACAATATGCCTTATCTGTCCGTTAATCTGTCTGCCGGTGAAGCTTTCCGCTTCACCGGTTTTTTTATTAGACTCCGTAAGCATGAAGCGATGACCGCGTTACGGATTTTAAAGAAATGGGAATTGATTAAAAGACAAGTAAAATAATAACAACCCCTATGCTTTTATCCAGCAAGTCATCCAGAAAGGACCGGTGAGAAGATGGATGAAACACGTTTGGAACAGCTTGAGCAAGAAGTCGCACAGTTAAAGGCACGACTGGATCGATTGGAACAACAACCGGCGGCAGACGCAGACATGAAAGGCGAACCGGTTTCTTCTGTCGCCCGTCCAGCCGTCCGTCCGGCGTTCGTCAAAAAGCAACGGACACCTGTCGTCAAGAAGGTCCGGACACGGGACGAATGGGAAAACGTTTTGGCAACGGTCTGGTTACCGCGGATCGGGGCGATTTTTGCGGCAATCGGGGCAATTTTCCTGTTTTCGTACGCTTCCATGGCCGGTTTGATCAGTCCGGCAGTCCGGATCGGAAGCGGAGTCATCATCGGCTTACTCGTCATGGCACTTGGTGAGTTTCAGTATGAGAAGAAACGGCGGGAGCTCGGTGTCGGGCTTGTCGCAACAGGAACGATTGTTTCCTTGTCCGCGTTATTCGCCGGTATGGCCTTATATGAATTTTATCCGCCGCTGTTGGCCTTTTTACTCGAAATCGTCGTGCTTGCGATTGCCTACGGATTGATGTTGTGGATGCGGTCAACGGCGTTATTGATCCTGGTCTCGGTTACCGGTTTTTTGTTACCGTTCCTTCAATTATCGGATGAACCGGACGTCTTCTTGTTTTTACTGTATGAAGTCCTGTTATTTACGGCAGTATGTATTGCCATCCTGCGTTTACAGTCGACGAAAGCCTACCCGGTGGCAGCCGGAATCTTTTTCCTGGCGTTGATTTTCGGCAGTCTCACTGTTAATTTTGAGACACGCCCCTTGATTGATGAAATCACCTTACTCATGGCATCCTTCATGGGCTATCTCGGTCTTGCATACGTCGGGACCAGACTTCCGATCACTTACAATTATCCGAGCTGGATAGCGGGCGGGTTCGTCCTGCTCAGTCTGTCAGTGGTCGATTGGCCGTTTGTTTACGGACTCGCGGTTCTGTTTGCACTACTCGCTTACGTCGTCGCGAATCAAACGAAGGATGCCTGGCAAAATGGTGTCGGTCATATCGCCCTGTTGTTTGCGATCTCACAATTACCGGTCGACACACTCAGTTTAGGCGATCAGTTCCGGACCGTTCTCTATGCGCTCGTAGTCGTCGGATTGTGGTTCGTCGAGCGGCAGCAAGTACCATATCAGCGATTCTTCGGCATCGCTGTGTACTTGATGCTTACGTTGTATACGATTGGAAACTATGAAGCGTATCGACTGAACGGTCAATCGTATGCCGTATCTGTATTGGGGCTGACCCTCGCGACAGCAGCCTTCATCCTGTTACTCGTCCGGACGCATGGGGAAGCGATTTGGCGGAAGTATTGGCAGGTCGTCTTATTTTTCGCAGCGGTTGGTGTCTTCGTGACCTATACGTTGATCGTGATGGAACTGCCGTTTTATGCGGATCTCGACCAGACGGACCGCAGTACGACCTTATCCGTCGCCTATATCCTGCTCTCTTTTGTTCTGGTGGCGATCGGCCGCTGGCGCGGAACGGCTGCCTGGCGCTTGTCGGGTCTTCTGTTGCTGTCGGTCAGTGCCATTAAACTGTTATTGTTTGATTTGTCATTCTTGTCCTTGATTCAAAAAGCGTTTGTCTTCATCGGATTCGGTATCGTGGCGTTCGTCATTTCACGCACGTACTTCAAAAAGCGTCAATCCTGAACAGTGTTCTTCCTTTTCCGTCAGACGGTCACATCTGGCGGGGAAGGATTTTTTTATGGAAACATATTGATAACGATTATCATTATCGACTATACTGATTGATGAACTTACTTAATTATCAGGGGGAACCATCCATGCGACATAAAAAATCACTCACCATCGGACTGTTATCGATGACGACATTATTGGCAGCGTGTACCGAACAACCGACGGCAACGAAACCAGCAGCGAAGCCGGATCCATTCGAACAAGTCGTCGCCGATTACCGGATTTATGCCATCGCGGAACTCGATCAGTTCACGAAAAAGACGGAAGCGTTCACGACAGCGGTCAAGGAAGGAGACCTCGATCAGGCTAAAGCACTGTATGCGCCGGCCCGGATGCATTATGAGCGGGCAGAACCGATTGCCGAGGTGTTCGGCGACCTTGATCCGAAAATCGATGCCCGTGAAGGGGACGTCAAGGAATCGGAATGGGGCGGATACCACCGGATCGAGCAAGGCTTGTTTGAGAAAGGGACGACGAAAGGATACGAAAACTATGCGACACAATTGATGGAAGACGTTCACCTTCTCCGGGCGAAAGTCGAGACGGTCGATGTCACACCGGAACTGCTCGTCACCGGCGCAACGGATTTATTGAATGAAGTCTCGACTTCCAAAGTGACAGGTGAAGAAGACCGGTATTCGCATACGGATTTATATGACTTCGCGGCGAACGTCCAAGGGGCGGAAAAAATCTATCAGTTGCTCAACCCTGTGTTGAAGAAACAGGACCCGGTTCTGTCAAAAGAGATTGCGGCTCGTTTTGCTGATGTCAATGCCTTACTGGAAGCCAAGAAATCCGGCGACGGATACGTCCTCTATACCGACCTATCGAAAACGGACGTCAACCAGTTGAGCCAGGCCATCAACGAGTTGGCGGAGCCGCTTTCGAAAATGGGCATCGTATTGGAGGGGTGATTGATGACGCGGACTACGTTGGAAGAAGGAGTCACACGTCGTGACGTGCTGAAGGTCGCCGGATTGACGGGGCTTGGCGCAGCATTGTATGCCAGCGGAATCGAACGGTTGTTGCCGCGTGCCTTGACGGCGCAAGCGATGGATCAGGTTCCGTTTTACGGGACATACCAAGCGGGCATTCTGACCCCTGTACAAAATCATATTCAATTGGTCGCTTTTGACGTGCAGACAGATCGGCGGGATGAACTGATCGATCTGTTACGCCGCTGGACACGCGCCTGTGCCCGGTTGGCGGCCGGTCTGTCGCTTGGAGAGTCGGACAGCCAATACGTGCCACCGGAAGATACAGGGGAAGCGGAAGGGCTCTCGGCGAGCCATCTGACGTTTACATTCGGGTGCGGTGCCAGCTTGTTTGCCGGGGATCGTTTCGGAATCGCCCATAAACGGCCGGTTGCGTTACGTGACTTGCCGACCTTTGATTTGGACCAGTTGGATGACAAGTGGTCCGGCGGAGACTTGATTGTTCAGATTTGCGCCGATGATCAGCAGGTCGTCTTTCATGCCTTACGGAACTTGACCCGGATTGGACGCGGAGTTGTCAAAATCCGCTGGACGCAAGCCGGTTTTCAGCGGTCGAAAGCGGCGGATGCGACTGGCGGAACGCCGCGGAATTTGTTTGGTTTCAAAGACGGAACCGGTAATCCGGATCTGACGAAAGATAAAGTCCGGAACAAGCATCTGTTTTACCAGTGGCAGGACGGTTCTCCTTGGCTGACAAACGGGACGTTTCTGGTTGTCCGACGGATTCAGATGCACCTCGAGGTCTGGGACCGGACGATTCTAAAGGAACAGGAACGGACTTTTGGACGAGAGCGGGCGTCCGGTGCGCCACTGGGTTCAACCAACGAGTTCGCCTCTGTCACACCGGACAAACGGACGTTACACGGGGAAACACAACTGCCGGCGGATTCGCACACGGCAGTGGCGCACGGGACAGGTAAGGAACAGCTGTTACGCCGCTCCTATTCGTATCAAGCCGGGGTCAATGAAACGACCGGCGCTCTAGATGCCGGATTGTTATTCGTTTCGTTCCAACGCTCACCGGATCAGTTCATCACGATTCAAAAACGACTGGCGGCGTCCGACCGGCTAAATGAATACATCACCCACCGCGGCAGTGCCTTGTTTGCTTGTTTTGGCGGGATTCAAAAAGGAGGGTACATCGGCGATGCGTTATTTGCTTAACTTTCTGATCGTCCTGTTGTGTCTGTTCGGAACGATGCCGCTCGTTCAAGCGGATTCACAGACTGACGCCTTATATGTATCGATCGGACAAGCGATTGCCGCTGTTCAGGCAAACGACCGGCCGGCGCTTGAGACGGCGGTCGCTCGGCTTGCGCAACAAGTCGAGCAGCTCAAAACATCGGATGAAAAAACGGTGATCCAAAAGGAACTGACGAATTTACAGGATCAACAGGATGAACCGTTTTCCAAAATCAGTCCTGCCTTGACCCGGTTGTCGACAGCTGTCCGTGCCTTGGAAAAAACAGCAACGAAGGCGGATCCGGCAGCGAAACAACGTCTCAATGCATTGTTTTTGCAGACCGACCAACTGCGTGAAGCAAATACAGCCGCCGAACGGCAACAACTCCAGTCGCAACTGCTCGCAGCATGGATCGATCGGGAGACGATTGTCCGGGAAACGAGTATCGGACATTACGGACAAGTCGAGATGGGGCTGTCCGCCATCCGGATTGCCCTCGCGCGTGACCCGTTTGACGAAACCGAATTCCGCGACGCGCTTGATCAGTTTGATCAAAGCATTCAATCATTTCTCGACGGGGATACCGTCAAGGACGTTCAAAAGACAGGACTTGCGACACTAACGACCTTACTGGAGCAGGCGGACCGGTCACTTAAGCAAGGTGACATCGAGGCGGCGAAACAGTCGTTGACGACCTTCATCACACGTTGGCCGAGCGGGGAAGGGGAAGTCCGGACACGCAGCAATGCGCTCTATACAACAATTGAATCGGACATCCCGGTCTTATTGTCACGCGTCAGTGCAAAGACACGTGTCTCCACTCAGGACGAACTCCGTCCAATCATCGCTTCGTTACAAGTGTTGGAGCAAAAGACGACCTATACGTTCGTCGACGCGATGCTCGTCATGTTACGCGAAGGACTGGAAGCCTTGTTGATCATCAGTGCCCTCGTTGCCTTCACCCGAAAAGCAGGCCTCAAGGGGGAACGGTTGATTTGGAGCGGAGCGGTCGTCGGATTACTTGCCAGTGGCGGTCTTGCGCTCCTGATTCAATCGTTTTTTTCCACGGCACTCGCCGGTGTCGGACGGGAGCAGATTGAGGGATGGACCGGTCTTGTTGCCGTCTTGATGATGTTAGTCGTCGGTTCATGGCTGCATTCGAAGACGGTCCTGACGTCCCGGAAAGGACAACTCGCGACAGCGTTTGTCGGACGTTCGTTGTTTGCCGTCAGTTTCCTGACGATTTTCCGGGAAGGGGCGGAGACTCTGCTGTTTTATGCGGGGATGGCTCCTGCGATGACACCGCTCGCTTTGACGAGCGGCATTTTACTCGCGATCGGTCTGATCACTGTCGTGTCGGTCGCCGTGATTTATTTCGGCGTCCGTCTGCCGATTAACCGTCTGTTTTTGGCAGCGACGATCTTGATTTACGTCATGGCCTTTAAAATACTCGGTGCCAGCTTGCATGCCCTTCAATTGACGGGCAGTGTGCCGATGCATGTTCTCGCATCTGTGCCTTCCGTGCCGTGGCTCGGCTTTTACCCAACGTATGAGACAATCCTCCCGCAGGCGGCCCTCGGTCTGTTTGTTGCGGCTACGGTGATTTGGAAACGGCAGTCGGCTGTGCGGTTACGACAAGTCGGTTAAATCATTTTTCGATTCATGTTTTATTCATTATGTTTCGGGAATAACTTTATATCGAGAGTAGATTGTTCGCTCGCATGAAGGAGAGGAAACAACATGATTGAAACACGAATCGTCCGTAACATGACAGCCGTTGACGCAGAAGTGACAAGTCTGAAATCAAGCGGTTATTCGAATAAACAAATTTACATTTTTGCAAAAGACGAAGAGTTGGCAGAACGCATTGCAAGTGATACGCAGACACTCGCTTATCGGGTGACTAAAAAATCATTTTTCGAGACGCTGATGTCAACGGTCCGCAGCAACCGAAAAGACCGGATTGCCCAGTTATCGGAACTTGGGATGACGAAGGATGTCGCCGAAGATCTTGAGGATGAAGTCCGTCACGGTCGGATCGTCATCGTCGGGTCAAAGTCTGATCTGCTCAATCCAGCGTTTGCTGCTTCCTATGTCGTGGATGAAGCGACGGATTACGGCGCAGGTGTACCAAAACTGGAAGAGGAAGAGACGACAACGACACTACCGGCCGATCAGAACGTGAAACTAAAGGACGATTGAACTACCTCCACCTACGCTTTGCTCAGAGGTGGAGGATTCCTGAGTTATCCGACCTACCGGTCGAAAATTTATCAGGCTAACCCCGTCGTCCCGACGGTTGAAGAAGCTAAGATACGTTCGGCTTCTTGTTTGAGATTCAGTCCTGCATTCACATCCCGGTCGTGATGGATCCCGCAACTCGGGCATGTCCATTCACGCAAGCCAAGATGTTTCACGTCTTTGTGTTGATGTCCGCAACTGGAGCACAGTTGGCTCGAAGCAAAGGTCTTGCCGACCTTCACGATGGTCTTCCCGTACCATTCTGCCTTGTACTCCAGCATGCGGAAGAACTCCGACCAGCTGACGTCCGAGATGGCCTTGCTCAACTTGCGGTTCTTCTGCATGTTCTTCACCTGCAAGGTCTCGATGCCGATAACGTCGTGGCTTTTGACGATCTCGGTCGATACCTTGTGCAGGAAGTCGGTGCGCTTGTTTGCAATCTTCTCGTGGATACGGGCGACTTTCCGTTTCTGCTTCTGGTAGTTCCTCGCCTCGGACAGCTTGACTTTCTTGTCCAAGGCCATGCGCTGACGACGAGAGAGCTTACGCTGCTCGCGCGCCAGTTTCTTCTCAAGCGAACGGAAGTAACGGTCATTTTGGTATACCGTGCCGTCCGACAGGATGGCGAAGTTCTTCAGTCCGACGTCGACGCCGACGGATGAACCGGTCTTCGGCCGTTCGTTGATCTCCTGCTCGACGAGCAGGGAGACGAAGTATTTTCCTGAAGCGTTACGTCGGATCGTGGCGTTCAAGATCCGGCCTGTGACCTGCTTCGAGTGGGCGAAACGAACCCATTTCAGCTTCGGAAGTTTGAGCTTATTGCATCCAATAGAGACTTCAGGAAGCTGGTTTTTGCCTTGGATGTTGGTCTTGTACGACTGGACGGGATTACGCTTGGACTTAAAACGAGGGTGTTCGTTCTGCTTCTTGAAGAAGCGGTCAAACGCATCGGCAAGATGTTTGACGCTGATCTGAACAGAGGTACTATCGACTTCCTTCAACCAGTCGAACTCCTGCTTCAACAAAGGAATTTCTTTGGAACAAGAACCGTAGGACAGTCCTTTTCCAGTGGTCTTGTATAATTCATTCCACTTCGCCAAGAAGTGGTTGAAGATGAAGCGTGAACACCCGATCGTCTTCGCAATCAGGATTTCCTGCTCTTTTGTGGGGTAGATTCTGAATTTGTAGGCCTTGTGCTTCAACACCAATTTTCACCTCCTTCAAAGAGAATATACCCGAAAAACAGGCTGGCGATTCATCTCCCACTTTCACTAGGGCTTCGCCCTTAACGTTTAGAAGTGGGCGTATTCTCTCCTAATTTTGATAAATTTCGTCAACTAAAAAAGGAGGACGCTGACGGCGTCTTCCTTTTTTAAATGGATTCCCGTATATCAAGCAGACTGTCGAAAGGAATACGGCGGTATAATCCCGTCGAGGTTTTAAGTTCAATTAAACCGCGGGCATGAAACAGGGTGGTGACCGAGCCGCTTAAGGCGGTCGCATTGCCATGCTGTAAGTAATCAATCGTCATCGTTTGACCAGTTCGAATCGCATCTTCTAACATCCGCTGAAAAACAATCTTCGTTTGTGCCGTCGGTAAACCAGGATGCGTTTTGTACAAGTGTTCCAACTGCAGAATATGATTCCGGGTCGTACGTTGTCGCCACTTCCGCTCCGTTCGTTTTTTGGACTGTAACACGTCGCTCCACCTCCGATTGAATCGTTTGAATGTAGATGAACCACTGCATCAAAATATTCCCTGTTTATTTTGGAAATAAACACCGTTTACAGAGAAGCCGCTCCGATTGTCAGGTTGTTGGTCAGCAACTGGTTTTGAATACTCGATTTGCGGAAAAAGACTAGGAGTACGCCAGGAACAGAGGAGGAAATGTCTGATGGAACGCAGTACGTTAATCGCACTCGAAAAACACATATACGCCATTCATCTCGAATTGGATGGCCTTGCACGCTTGATCACCAAACAATTGTTACATCTCAGTCAAGTAGCAGGCTCGGTCGAACATTTTCGACGGATGAGTTTTGATCTCTACAAAAAGCGGGAAACACTGGACCGGATCGCACCACAGGTCTTGTACGAGACGGCGCTTGATTATGAAGATTTTTTGGAAGAAGAGTTTGATGATGTCCCTGCTTCATGGGCATTGTCCACAGACGAAGCTGAGGCGCTGGACCAATTATGGTGGTTCGAGTTTTTCCGGATTCAAGCCGAGATGGAAGACTGGCTGAGCTTGTACTTGATCCGGCGGATTCGGGAGGACATCCGTTACGTCCCTCCGGTCATCGAAAAAAATGCCTACGCACTCTCCGACGACGCCCGGCATGTCTTCTGGCGTCTGTTGCAACGGTCGGTCGCCAAACCGTCCTCGAAAATCAAGGCCAATCAACTTTCCTGCCGGATGGGAATTACAGAAATCGCCCGTTATGCCCGCTTTAACCTGGAGCGGACGCAGCTCGCGATCGAAGAGCTGACGGCACGGGGCATCATCTCGATCGAAGAAGACGATGAAAAATTGAAGTTACGTGTCCGCCTTCAAGTGATTTAAGCCGATGAACCGTTCAATCATTCGTTCGTCGTGACGGGCGGAAGGGCCAATCCAGATGAGATGTCCCGGACTCTTCGATTCAATGAACTGGGCATGGGGAATGGCGCGTCGTGCATACAGCGCATGTTCAAACGGAACCGCCCGGTCTGCCTTCGAATGGACGATCAAGACCGGGCATGTGATGTCACGTAACGTCTGGCGCTCAATCTGTTGGGTCAAGTCAAACAGGACACCCCGTCCCGGACCATTCTGAAGTCCGACTTGATAAAGCAGCTTCTCGTCGGCCCCGTTTAATTGGAGCCGGATGTCTTCCCGTTGCAAGAGACTGGTCATCTCGACCATTCGCACGGAGGCTTCTTGCGGGAATTTGATCAACTTGTCTTTGACATAGTGCCACAACAGCTGCTGGAGGAGTTGTAGAGGGCGTTGTAACAACGGTTGAATGAGCCACGCCTGATAGGGTAAGGAGATTTGGTGCGTCATCGCGCAGGCCAGGACAAGGGAACGTACGGCGGGATTGTTGCTTGCGAGCGCCAGAGCCGTCGGTCCGCCGGCCGAGATGCCGTAAACGGTATATTGTGTAATGTGGCGTGACGCCATCCAGCCTTGATAAAAGGCTGCCAGTTCTGCCGGAGACGCCGCCAATTGGAGCGGCGTTTTTCCATATCCGGGACGAGACGGGACGATTACCCGATACCCCGCTTCGATCAATCGTTCGACATGATATACTTCCCGGTAATCGGACTGGGTCCCGTGAATCAACAGGACAACCGGGCCGGTTCCGCTGTCCCGATAATCAAATTGTTGGTCGTTCCAATCGGCGATATGCTGCATCCAAATTCTCCTATCTCTTAAATTTTTCCAAATTATTGTTAATCTTCTTTCCTAATTAAGGTATAATCCAATTATAATCAAACATCTTACAGATAGGAAATGAGGATGCCCTGTGCCTAATGAAAAATTATCCAATCGCGACCGGTTATTAGCGGTCCGTGACATTTTTGAACAATATTCGGATGAAGAAAAGACGTTGACGTTGGAAGAATTGAGTACGGAACTGTCGAAGCGGGGACTGATCGAAAAACTGTCCCGTAAGTCGCTGAAAGAAGACATTGCGGCGCTGGCCAAATCCGGCTTTGACATCGTCGCTGAGGAAACCAAAAACGGGTTGGCGATTCCATACCATCTTGTCAGTCGTCCGTTCGAGTATCACCACCTGCGCCTGTTGGTTGATGCGATCGCCAGTGCGAAGTTCATTTCCGAGAGCGAAACGCAGATTCTCGTTCGTAACATCCATTCTTTGACGAGCAAACGACTGGCGGAAACACTGAATCCGGTCATCCATACCGTTAAGAAACCAAAAGGCGTCATCCCGTTTTCAATCGATACCATCCAAAAAGCAATCATTGATCAGGATATCATCCGCTTCCAGTACCAAGGAAAGTTCAACGAGCGGACACGAAAGTTCGAATTGCGTAAAGACGGTGATTATTACTTCGTGACACCGGCGCACCTGATCGTCGACAACGGCAATTATTATCTAATCGGTCGAGATGAACGGGTTGAACAAATCCGGACTTACCGCGTCGACCGGATCGTCAACTGCAGTGTCTTTGAACCTGCGCAGACACCGGTACATGTCGAATCAACTTATTTGAGTAACATGTTTAATATGTATGGAGGGGAGAATGAACAGTTGACCTTGAAGTTCCATGAAAGTGTCATGCCGACGGTCGTTGATCGTTTTGGAACGGACATTCGTTGCCGTCGGATCGAGGACGATTGGTTTGAAGTCAAGGTCAGTGCCTTATTCTCCCAAGGATTCATGATGTGGTTGATTCAATTCGCGGAGCAGGCTGAAATTCTGGAACCGGTCGAATGCCGAGAAGCCTTTAAGGTAAAAGTGACTGAACTGGCGAAAGTCTATCAAACACGGTCCATCGCGCATTAAATCGAGTAGGAACGGATTCAACAGCAAGGAGACTGTCATCTGACAAAACAGATGCCGGTCTTTTTTGTCGTTTTTTGTCGTATATTCATATTTGAATATTTTTAGCCGTTTTTTCCGACTACCATTAAGGATATCTTATCTTTTCGTAGGAGGGACCGCATGCAACACATGGAAAAACCACGGATGGGAAGCTTTATTGCTGGGGTATCGTACCTCCTCTTTATTTGCTTGTCCTATACGACATGGTACTTATTATCAATTTTTGCGTTTAATCTCATCTTCAGTTCCGAATTACTCCTGTCAATGGACTTGGTAGTGTTTGGTTTCAGTCCTTTGTTTGCACTGGGAATCACGATGTTCTCCTTGAGCGTGCTGAAGCGTCACGGTCAACCGAAATTTGCGCCGTACATATTGGTTGTCTATAGTGTCGCGACCAGCGTCTTGATTTATTATTCTGTCATCTACTCGATTTTACCGCGCATCTAACGAGGCTTGCATGGGCTTGTCATTTGGAATATGCTACGTGTATAGCATTCATTTGAGGAGGGGATACGATGAATACACAGTATATCCTAGACTGGATGCCGCTTGTTCTTCCAGTCGCTGCCATCGTCTTTATTGTCATCATTGCGCGTAAAGCATCGAAGATCGATGCAGATAAATAAAAGACTCTTCTTCGGAGTTGTTTCAGGCTGAAGAAAAGGTGCACTCTCTCTTAACAGAAGGAGGGCACTTTTTTTATTTGTCTCAACGTCTCGTACCGGGATCAGCAGCGCGTCGCTACAAGAGTCTTTTTAATTCCTGACGCGCCATACAAAAGACCCGAACGCTTGAAAGAGATCATTCTCTCAGACGTTTGGGTCTTTTGGTTAATCGAGTTGTTTCGTCGGGGCCAAGACGATTTCCCGGATGTTCACATGTTGCGGTTGCTCGAAGGCGAACAGGACCGTATCGGCGACGACTTGCGGATCCAGCATTCCAATCCTCGACGCGATTTGCGACTGGGGTCTTGCGACAACACCGCGGAATCAATTGATGCGTACTTTATGCGACGAAGCCCCTGCTCCATGAGCAAGGGCTTTTGTCAGCGTTCGATTTGTTCCCGTACTAACCGGCGGAAGGTCTGAATATCATAAGCCGGTTCACTCGGACTGAACTCGATCCCGTCAATCAGACGGGCGTTGTGCAACGCATCAGGGAACTCGATGCGCGACAACCACTCAAACGTCGTCTCCTCATGACGCCGCGGGAAGGCTTGTTCGAGTTGTGATGCAATCTTTAACAGCGGATGATGACTGTGACGCTTTGGAGCACGCGCACGCGTCTGTTTTGGACGTTGGACGGTTTGTTCCATCTCGATGTGTACGACTTGGCGTTTCCGGATGACGTACAGCGTGACAGCGACGAGGATTACCGTCACGATGACGAGCACGACCCAGATCCAATTGGATGTACCGGCGTCGACTGTCGAGCGTCCGACGTTTTGAACACCTTTGATGTTTTCTAGACCCATCGCTTTGTTCGTCATCTGATCGGCCTCTCGTCCGATCGGTTCCGTCCAGAGAAAAAGTGACCCGAATGCTTCGAATATCGGACGAATCCAGCTGGTGACGGAACCGAACAACGCTTCCTTCATGAAGCGGAACATCCCTGCGAGAATTAGCCCTCCGCCCAGCATCAGAGCAATCGTTGGGAAGATCCTCCGCCATTCCGTCATGTACGTGACGACGAATGGATAGGCGACGACAAGGAATGAAAGCAACAGGGCGCCCGGCGGCGGCATCATTCCGGGGAAGAGAATCACCATGACACCAATGACGAGGGCACTCACTGCATAGCGCCAGACAGACTCGACCGTATCAAGAAACGCTGTCCACGTGACGAAGACGAGCGCCAGGACACTTGCGGCCGGAGAAAGAAAGAACAACAGTCCAGCTGCGAGTAACTGGAGACCAATCCGCAACGGACGATGCGGCACGAACGCAAGAGCCGGAAAGGCGAGAGCTGCATACAGCGGAACCGGTAATAAACTCGCAAGGAATATCCACCAGAGAATCATGCGCTCACCCCTTTCTGCCGATGACCGAGATGGATTTCCGCCGTCGTCGACGGAACGCTGCGCTGCAATCGTTTCGTGAAATAGCGCCGTTCAAGCGGTAAATCGTATTCGGAAATCCGCGCCAGACATTCCATCGTTCGCAGGAATTGATGTTTTCCTGTACCGGACGGAACATGGTACCACTGACCGGATCGATTGACCATCGAGATCCAGAGACTGTAAGAAGCCCCTTGTTTCTCGAGCTCGCGGATGATCGTCGCGGCTCTGGACAGCAGCTTCTCGAAGTCGGAGCGAAGCGCGAGCCCGTCTGCTGACAGTCCATCAACGATCACGGCATAATCATGGTTTCGCTTCCGGTCATATTGATAGGAATAGAGTTCGTTCGTCTTCGCATAAGCGGACCAATAGATGGATTTCGCATCCCCGGAGTAGGGAAAGACGGAGTGAAAACTTGACCGGTCCGTGAACGGGCTGGATCGATCAATCGTCTCACCAGGAATCATCTGCTCGTTCCACTCGACGGAAGCAGGGGCAAAATCAGGAAAGACATGCCCGAGTTCCTGAATGTCTTGTGTCACATAGACCGTCATCAGATGAAACGGGTCTGAAATCATGACGTCAAACGATTGGATGCGGATCGTTCCTCGGTGGGCAGCGAGGACATCAATTGAAAACGGGACAACCGACTGTTTCCCGACATACAAGTGTTGACGCCAAAATTGACTGCTTGCTTCCGCAATCTGAATCTGATCCCCAAGCAAGCCGGAAACTGTGATTCGCCCAAGCGGCAACTTCGTCGTATTCGTCAGTTCAAAGGGAATCTGGATTTCTTCATCCCGGAAAGCGCGGACAGTCTCAAGTAGACGAACTTGAATCCGCTTTGCCAGATACTCGAGGTAAAGCGGCATCAACCAGCCGTATAACGTATAGGCAAGCAATATGGCCGCAATCCAGACGGAACCATATAACCCGATGATTAATCCAGTTGCCCCCGTCAACACTAGGATGACCATATGAAAGGATTTTGGTGTGATCAATTGCATGCTTACACCTCAGTCGGTACAGTCAGCGAATCAAGTACCTGCTGGACGAGTCGTTCGTTCGACAGCTTCAGCGTCGCTTCAAGTGTCAGGACGAGTCGGTGGGCAAGCAGCGGGGCAGCGAGGTGCTTCACGTCTTCTGGTGTGACGTATGTCCGCTCCTGCATCCACGCACGTGCTTTTGCTGCTTTCAAGAGAGCGAGCGTCGCCCGGGGGCTTGGTCCGATCTCAACGTCACGATGGGCACGGAGGGCATCACAGACGTCGAGTAAGTAATTTTCAACGCTGTCCTCGATTGAGACGGCGACGACCTCTTCCTTCCAGTCATTGAGTTGCTCGAGCGGGACTTGAAGTTCGGCTGCTGTGAGATGGGCGCCCCGTAATAACGCTTTTTCCGCCTGACGCGTAAGGGGAGCGAACGAGAGCTTAAACAAGAAGCGGTCAAGCTGGGCGTGCGGCAGTGGAAATGTTCCTTGTCCGTCAAACGGATTCTGTGTCGCAATCACAAGAAAGTGTTGCGGTAACGTATAGGATGTATCCCCAATCGTCACTTGGGCTTCAGCCATCGCTTCGAGTAACGCCGATTGTGTCCGCGGTGTCGTCCGGTTGATCTCATCGACGAGGACGATGTTCGCAAAAAGAGGACCGAATCGTTGTTCGAACGAGCCCGTGAGCGGATTGAACAGTTCCATTCCAAGCAGATCGGTCGGTAACGTATCCGCCGTACATTGGACACGCGAGAATTTCGCTTCAAGTGTCTGTGCAAGTGCCTTGGCCAGTGTCGTTTTCCCTGTTCCCGGACGATCTTCGAGCAGAATATGTCCTTCAGCAAGCAAACCCATCAACAAATGGTCAATCACATCGTCCTGACCTAAGACAGATTGTTTAAGTGATGTACGTAATGTTTGAAACATAGATGATTCCCCCTTTAAGATGCATCGTATTTCTAAAGTGTACGAAAATTCAGAAAAAACCGCCAGTGGTTTTCCTGAAACCGCCCTAAAGAATACGTCTATTTTCTATACTACCATTTTCATCACTACCATTTTCATCCAAAAGTTTCGTAGAATATCAAAAAAATTGAAAAAATCTGAGAGGACTTCTGCACACGGTTGTTTGCTTATACACCGTTCGCAACAAAAAATCATTGCCGGAACTGAACAACACCCCCTCTAACGTCTGAGGGGGTGTTGTTCATTCTTCAAAAAGATCATCCATCAACGCGGTGATCTCTTTTTTGCGTGCGTTCGTCTCATCGCGTAAGATGCGGATCGAACGACCGGTCCAATCGAGTCGATCGCCAATCGTTGCCTGACGCGGCAAGCGACTTTTCGGCAACGTGATCGTCTCACGTTCGTCTGTCTCGCAAATCGCTAAATCGTCTTCAAAATCCGATAGAGTGAGCCGCATCTGTTTCACCTCCGCGTTCGATTATTCCGGCCGTAAGTCGGTCCGGTTCGATTCCTTAATGCCATTACCGGTTGAGATATACTGGATCGTTCCGTTTTTGTCTGTTCGATCAACCGTAATCCGTTCCGTCTTCAATTCTTGTAAGACAGATGGGCGTGGATGACGGTAGGCGTTGTCCTTGCCAGCTGAGATCAATGCCCGCTTCGGATCAACGGCTTGTAAGAAGGGCAGGGAGGACGATGTTTCCGCTCCGTGATGTCCAAGCTTCAGGACATCGGCACTTAGATCCTCATTTGATTCCAGAAGTTGTTGCTCGGTCCGGATCGGTGCGTCGCCCATGAAGAGAAAACGATCCTGTCCGTTCTCGACCCGGAGAACAGCGCTCCAGCTGTTGAGATCCTGTGTGCCGTCGGTGACGGGTGCAAGAAAGGTGAAACGTGCGGCCTCACTTGGAATCGTTAGACCGGCTTTGACCGGCTTGATGGTCACGCCTTCTCGTTTGACGGCAAGCAGGAAGTCGCGGTACGTCTCCGTCGTATGGGTGACGCGCGGCGCGTAGACACTGTCAACCTCAAAGGCATCGAGCACGGTATCAAGCCCTCCGATATGATCGGCGTCCGGATGCGTCGCGACGACCGCGGTCAATCGTTTCACACCGAGCTGTTGCAGGTAGCGGACAACATCGTCTCCTTTGCCGTTGTTCCCGCCATCGATCAGGATCGCGTCATCTTTCGTCCGGATGAACGTACTGTCCCCTTGACCGACATCAAAGCCGTAGACCTCCATCTGGCCTGCCGTCGGGGCAGGGGGCGACTCTTCATTCCGTGTCGTATAGAAGATGACAATCAGGCAGAGGGCGAGTAAAAGGGTCGATCCCCATTTCAACATGTCGGTTGCTCTTTTTCGAACAGATACAATATGCCGTTACGCGGATGACCGAACCGTGGTCCGCGATAACCGCGACGCTTCAAGGCAGAGCGCATCAGAATCATCATTCCGCCGTGCCCGACGAGTAAGACCCGCTCATCGTCTTCGAACATCAATTGATTCAAAAGAACCTCGATTCGTTCGTTTGCATCCTTGATCTCGGCTTGAATCCGTTTACTAAACGGTGCCGCAATACGTCCAAGCACCGCCCAACCCAGAAATGGAAGTCGCAGATTCGACCGAATCGCCGGAAACGGCACTTCCCGTAATAGATCGGTCACGATAATCTCTTTGTCATAAACGCTCCGTGCCGTCTGGACAGCCCGCGGCATGCTGCTGGCATAACAGACGGTCCAGTCGATCTGACCGAGCTCTACAGGCTGGATATCGATGTCTGACGTATCGTAACGTTCAATCCACTTTTCAATGTCACTGGCGCTGATCCAGCCTTTCGTCGGGTATCCTTCCGTCACCCGATGATGTCTCACTAATCCGATTTTTTTCATGGTTCATGCGACGGTCAAGACCGTCTCCCTCACTTTCATTCATCGTTTTACAATGCGACTCGGATGGCGAGTCCGCACAAAATTGCTCCTAAAATACTGAGCAAGCTCCCGATGATGTAATATTCCGCAAAGCGGCGATCTTCAAACTGTTTAAAACGGGCAAGTGCCTTCAAGGCGATGACGAATCCGATTGCCCCGGTGGCGTTCGTGACGACAAGCAGGGTGATGATTGCCCGTTCGACGAGACCGATATATCGTCCGATGCCGTTCAGTTCCGTCGTATAACTGCGGGCAGAATCTTCGACTTCATGCGTAACGGTCCGTGAGACCCCATCGAGTTGCTCTTTACGTGTCACTTTCCGTTCAAAATGCGCTTCGATCAACCTTGGGGCAAACGGGGCGAGCATCAAAGCGATTCCATGTCCGAGTAACTCTGTCGTCACTAAACTAAAGCAAAGGATCCAAAGTACTTGCTCCGGCCGTGAGAAGGTCAACGACCAGTCGAGTGGCACGAAAATCCAGGTCAAGGCGATGATCGCACCGATATGTAAGGCTTGATCAATCCAGTAGGCAGGCGCTTGCTGGACGCGGCGCTTGAGCGGGGAGGCATCGAGTAGGGCGTGAAACAAAAGGATACTTCCTCCAAGCAATCCGGCGACCTCTAACGGCAGCGTACCTCCCAAGACAAAAAACGTTAATACAAACAGCATGAGAATGCCGTGGACGGCGATGTGACGGAATAAAATCCATCGGTTCCGGTGTTTATGCGTTGCCATTCGTTTCGTTTGCAACGGAAAATCGGCCAGGAGATGGATGAACAAAAGGCTCAGTAAGACGGTCACCGAATCGCCTCCCAAACTTGGAATTGTTCCAGTGCCTGCGTCAATGCTGCTTCGAGGCGCTTCCGTTGTTTGCGTTGCGAGCGGGAGACGAGTTTTGCGACATTTGCCCGGGCATCCTGTTCCTTGAATCCCATCCGGCGCCCGATTTCTTCATACGTATCATCCGGATATTGATCCATCAATTGATGAAGTTCGATTTGCCGGTCCGTCTTCCCGAAATACGCCGGATAAAGCATCTCGAAATAACCGTTCAGCAGGGCGGTCGGCAGATAAGGGGGACCAGCAAAGGCAATCCGTGACGGAAGCGTCTTTGCCTGCTCCTGCGCCTCGAAGGCATGGATGATCGCACTTCCATTTGCTTCTTCTGCCTTTATTGTCGACATCGTCTCATATTGACCGAAGCCGATCCCGATATATCCCGTCAGCTCCTGATTCAATAACTTCAGGATGACCGGATAACTGACCGGATAATCTGCGAATACAGCTAATAAGCTGTCACCGGATTTGATTTGGAAAGGCACGATACTTGTTGGAAATGCCGTGTTCAGATCGTCTGCCAGTGTCCGGAGCGTCTGCAATAAGGCTTCTTTGCTCGAATAATCGCGGGAGCCTTTGACATCAAACGATAAGGCAACAGCTTGCATAACATGTCCTCCTGTCTATATGTTGCCGAAATCATGGCAACATGTTGTTTGTTACCGTTAAAAGGGTAACATTTGCGGTGTTACTGTTATTAGAGTAACAAAAAAGAACGTGGAAGACCATCAGGACGATGGACTGATTTTTATAGCGACAGGGGGAGACGGTAAAACAGACTAAAGTATCATTTTTTTATTCAAGTTAACATAACATATATTATCACTAGTTATAATATCTTGTCTCATAATTAAGGTAAACTCAATATAGTGAGACAAAACAAAAAAAACACGGAGTTATCCGTGTTTTCGGCAATCGTAATGCTGGCTCCGTTCTAAACGATGAATCAACCGGTCCAAGAAAATATGATGGCGGCGTTCGAGCTGTGTGATCCGTTCCAGCGGCAACCACGCGAAATGGAAAAAATCACCGCAATCTTGACCGTCACCAGCAACACAATGCGTCCAACGATTTTCCTGACATTCGATATGTGCGTGGTAAAAATATGTGTAATGAACCCGCATTCGTTCCGGATACCGCATTTCCTCTTCGCCGACGTATTGGACGGTCGCGAGCGAAAGACCGCTTTCTTCCAGTGTTTCCCGTACAGCTGCTTCTTTGGCGATTTCAGCGTCTTCTATGGTACCAGCAGGAATTTGCCAATCACTGTCTGGAGCTGATTGCGGATGAAATACAAGTAGTTCCCATCCCTCTGGTTGTTCCCGTGTGATATAGATTGCTACTTTTTCGCGTCTTCTGAATTTCATCTTCATCACCTCTCCAGTTCGGCAGATTGCACAAAAGCAGCCGAGGAACATGTCCGTAGCTGCTTGATGAAAGAGATATAAGCTAAAGCTCCGAACTGCCCGCTCCACGTTTTTGTGGCGATCATGCCTTGACCATTTTCTTTTATTGTAGCGGTTATCGACAATCGTTTCAATTTGTAAACGACTGAATTGCTGATAATTCGAAGAAAAGTCTGAAAAAGATGCCGTGATGGGCGCTGGAAAGCCAGAAACGAACAGCAATCGGCGAGTTTTCACCCAATTGAATAAAAAAAGATGCCCCTCGTTTAAAATGAGGGGCATCTGACCATCAAACGGTATACCAATCGATCAAGGCACCGAATTTCTCTTCATCGTACGCAAACGAGCCGTTCGACAAACGATCCAGATAAGACAAGGATTGGACTTGAATCGCCTTTTCCTGCTCTTTTCCGATCAAGATGACTTCTTTTGCTTGGGTGACATCGATCAAAGCCGCAACTTGGTGAGGTTTTGATTTTAAATCACGCAGCAGCTGCGTCCCGCGTAAAGCGCGATTCGAAACTTGGAACTGGTCGGCAAGCCGCATTTTCTTCAGTGCGCCCCGCTGCGTCAAGAGGACGATGTTCGGCGCTTGTTTGAAGCCGATCGCCCCTGCGACGACATCCTGGTCCCGCAGATTGATTGCTTTCACACCAGCCGCCCGGACACCTACGACCGGGACATCGTCTTCCGTGAACCAGAGACCAAATCCATGCTGGGTCGTTAAGAACAATTGCTCTTGTCCGGTAGAAACCTTCGCATACAAGACTTCGTCATCGGACCGTAACCGGACACCTTGGAGGGGTTTTGATTTCCGCTGGGCGTTGTAATCACTCAGCTTCGAGCGTTTGACCATTCCTTGGCGCGTGACGAACAGACAGTGCGATGTTTCATCAAACGTCCGGACGAGATCGACGGATAAAATCCGGTCGCCCGGATCAAGTGGAACGAGATTGGCGACGTGTTGTCCCCCATCTTTCCACTTCGTATCCGGCAACTGGTGGACCGGAATCAAGAGATAGTTCCCCTGGACCGTCCAAACGATGACATGATCCGTCGTCATGGCTTGTCCTTGATACAGCAGGCGATCCTGCTCTTTCATCTCCGGCAAGTCGTTGGTCGCTCCGAATGAACGCATCGAAGAGCGCTTGATATAGCCGTTTTTCGAGACGAAGACCATCGTTTCTTCGACCGCGATCATGACTTCCGTCTTCAGTTTCAACTCTTCGACTTCCGCTTCGACCGTCGACCGCCGGTTATCCGCAACCTGCTCTTTTAAGACCGTCAATTCCTTGATGATCAACCGGTTTCGCGTTTTTTCGTCGTTGAGAATCTTTTCGAGACGGGTGATTTCTTTTTCGAGCTTCGCAGCTTCGTCCTGTAATTCGACGATATCGGTGTTCGTTAACCGGTACAATTGAAGCATGACGACGGCTTCCGCTTGGCGGTCCGTGAACCGGAACCGCTCGATCAGCTTGTCTTTTGCTTCTGATTTGTTGGAGGCGGACCGAATCAAAGCGAGTGTCTCATCGAGGACGGAAATCGCCGTCATCAAAGCAGATACGACCTCCTGGCGGCGTTTCGCCTGCTCAAGATCAAATGTCGTGCGTCGGATGACCACATCCTTGACGTGGCTGAGATAGGCGTCAAGTAAGGCCAGAACGCCCATCTGACGCGGTGTCCGCTCATGAATCGCCACCATGTTGTAGTTGTAGGCGATTTGCAAATCGGTCTGCTTCAGGTAGAAATGGAGCACTCCTTCGGCATCCGCTTCTTTTTTTAGTTCGATGACGACACGGAGTCCGTCACGGTCCGTCTCATCGCGCACTTCCGCCACTCCTTCGACTTTACGGTCGAGGCGGAGTTCTTCCATCCGTTTGACGAGGTTGGCTTTGTTGACTTCATACGGCAGTTCCGTGATGATGATTTGCTGGCGTCCGCCGCGTAACGTTTCGATCGTCGCCCGCGAGCGGATGATGACTTTCCCGCGACCGGTTTCGAACGCTTTTTTAATCCCGTCGAGCCCTTGGACGACTCCGCCGGTCGGGAAATCAGGTCCTTGCATGTGGGTCAATAAATCATCGACGGTATGCACGCTTCCGGAGATCCGGCCGATCGCAGCGTCGAGGACCTCGCCTGCGTGATGGGGCGGGATTTCCGTCGCATAACCCGCTGAGATACCGGTCGAACCGTTCATCAGAAGATTGGGTAAGAGAGACGGTAGTACAAGCGGTTCCTCTGTCGTGTCATCAAAGTTCAGCGTGTAATCAACGGTCTGTTTATTGATGCCGTCGAGGATCAGGCTCGAGACTTTGGACAAACGGGCTTCCGTATACCGCATCGCTGCCGCACTGTCGCCGTCGATCGAGCCGTTGTTCCCTTGCATGTCGACTAACGGATACCGGAGTTTCCACTCCTGGCTCAGACGAACCATCGCTTCATAGACCGAAGAATCCCCGTGCGGGTGGTAGTTACCGATGACGACACCGACCGTTTTGGCGGATTTACGGTAGGCGCGGTCAAACAAGTTGCCTTCCGTATGCATCGCGTACAGAATCCGGCGTTGCACCGGTTTCAATCCGTCGCGCGCGTCCGGTAAGGCCCGGTCTTGGATGATGTATTTCGAATAACGTCCGAACCGGTCCCCGACGACTTGCTCGAGGGACAGGTTGAGGATGTTTTGCAGGTTAGACATATCAGTTCACACTCTCTTTCGTCACATGTTCATTTTCAATGATCGAGAGGTCTTCCGTCAGCCCAAACGCTACATTGTCTTCAATCCAGCTTCGGCGGTGTCCGACGTTATCGCCCATCAGGACGGATACACGTTTTTCAGCGACAGCTGCATCATCGATCGTGACACGAATCAACGTCCGTGTATCGGGATCCATCGTCGTTTCCCAAAGTTGTGGCGCATTCATCTCACCCAGTCCTTTGTAACGCTGGATCATATACCCTTTGCCGAATTTTTTCGTTGTTTTGGCAAGGGTTTCTTCGTCCCAGACGTACTCGAACTTCTCGGATTTGCCCTTCCCTTTCGAGACGCGGTAGAGCGGCGGCAAAGCGACAAAAACTTTTCCGGCATCGATCAACGGACGCATGTAACGGAAGAAGAACGTCAATAACAAGACTTGGATATGCGCCCCGTCCGTATCGGCATCCGTCATGATGATGACTTTGTCGAAGTTGCAATCGGACAGGTCAAAGTCTGCTCCGACGCCGCTCCCGATTGCGTGGATGATCATATTGATCTCTTCATTTTTCATGATGTCCGCGAGCTTCGCTTTTTCCGTGTTCAGGACTTTCCCGCGTAACGGTAAAATCGCTTGGAACGTCCGGTTGCGTCCTTGTTTCGCTGAACCACCGGCAGAATCCCCCTCGACGAGGAATAATTCGTTTTTCTCGGCGTTTTTTGACGCGGCGGGTGTCAGTTTCCCGTTCAGGATGCTCGAACGTTTCTTTTTCTTCCCGTTCCGGGCTTCTTCGCGGGCTTTACGCGCGGCTTCCCGGGCCTGAGCGGCGCGGATCGCTTTTTTGATCAGGAGTGTCGCCGTTTGCGGGTTTTCCTCGAGATACGTCGACAAGCGGCGTGTAATAACGGCGTCACAGCTCGTCCGGGCTTCCGGAGAACCAAGTTTTGATTTCGTTTGTCCTTCGAACTGCAGGAATTCTTCCGGAATCCGAATGGACACGATCATCGTCAACCCTTCGCGGATATCGTTGCCGTCGAGGTTTTTATCTTTTTCCTTAAGCAGCGTGTTTTTGCGGGCATACTCATTCATGACCCGTGTCATCGCCGTTTTGGCACCGACTTCATGTGTTCCGCCGTCCCGTGTCCGGACGTTGTTGACGAATGACAGGACGTTTTCCGAATAGGCATCCGTGAACTGGAACGCGATATCGACTTCGATGTCATTTTCCGTTCCTTCAAAGGCGACTGTCGGATGCAACGTATCTTTGTCGTCGTTCAAATAGCCGACGAATTCGCTGACTCCGTCTTCGTATTGGAACGTGTCCGCTTTTTCCGACCGTTCGTCGGTCAGTGTGATTTTTAATCCTTTCAACAGGAAGGCTGATTCACGCAGGCGTTCCGCCAACGTATCGTAATTGTATGTCAACGTGCTGAAGATTTTTCCGTCCGGTTTGAAATAGACGCTTGTTCCTTTTTGACGGGTCGTTCCCGTTTCAAGCAAGGTCGTTTTCGGAATTCCCCCGTCTTCGAACGTTTGCTCAAACTGTTTCCCGTCGCGGTAAATCGTGACTTTCAACTGTGTCGACAGGGCGTTGACAACAGATGCCCCGACACCGTGCAATCCGCCCGATGTTTTATAACCGCCTTGACCAAATTTACCGCCGGCATGAAGCACCGTGAAGATGACTTCTGCCGTCGGTTTTCCGGAAGCGTGCATCCCGGTCGGCATACCGCGTCCATGGTCGCGGACGGTAATTGCGTTATCTTTATGGATGATGACATCAATCTGTTCCCCGAATCCGGCCAGTGCCTCATCAATCGCATTATCAACGATCTCATACACCAAATGGTGGAGTCCGCGATGATCGGTCGAGCCGATATACATACCCGGGCGCTTCCGGACTGCTTCGAGTCCTTCGAGCACCTGTATGGCATCATCATTATAATTGTTTAAATCTGTCGCCATGTTTTTCACCTCAAATAGAAAAACGCCGAATATTCCAAACGTTCGTTCGTTTTTCTAGTAGTCTGTATCTAATTGTAGGCATCTTCTTGCTATCTGACAAGGATAATCTAGAAAACAAGAAAAAAAGACACCTACTGTCAAGGAGTAGATGTCTTGTCGGATTGCGATTACAAGTACTGGTGTTCAATTTTAATGCAACGATTTTCGATGTATGGAATACCGGCCCCGAGTGCTAAACTTTCCGCTTCGACACTCGATAACCCGAGTTGATTCCAAATCATGCCGACGTCACCGTGTGCGACGGCATCTTTGGCGACGTCCGCCAGGAATTCCGAACGGCGGAAGACATCGACGATATCGATGTGTCCCGGGATGCTGGCGACACTCGGATACACTTTCTGACCATTCCATTCGTTTAAAGTCGGATTGACCGGGATGACTTCGTAACCGTGTTGGACCAGGTAGTCCGCAATCCAGTTGGCCGTTTTGCCGGAGTCGCTCGAAACACCAACGACCGCAATGCGTTTTGCATCTTTTAACAATTTACGTGCTTGTTGATCTGAAATCATGTTATGTCCCCCTCATGTTAAATACAGGATAGTCTTAGACTATATACCCCATTCGATTTGGATTAAGCCTCGAAACGGGCACATTCGCAACGTCCGAAACCGGGAATTGACTAAAACGCTCTGTACGAAATCGAGATGACCAACTCCCTGTCGGAAGGAAGTTCGTTGCAACTGAGAGCGAATTCGAAACTTTCGATTTGTTCACGTTATTCGGTTGACATAATAGTATTATTGTATTTATGGATGCTTGAAAGGGGTGTTCGATCATTTGCATCGAGTCGAATGGTTACCTGTCTCGATCGATTTCGCTGCAACTGAGCGCTCCCTGTCTGACAATTTAACGTTGCGTGAAATAACTATTTCACGCAAACTAGTGTACCGTCTACCAACGTTTGGTATAGTAGTAACAGAGAGGGGATAGAATGATGAGTTTGTTTAAAAACCTAGGAAAAACGGTAAAACCGATACCCCTTCCCGCCCATATGATGGATCTTCCGGGATATGTCCGGATGCCGGATTTCATCCGGTCCTATATCGACCATTTGGCATCGAAGAATTTCTCGAAAGCGACGATGCGGCGGTACGTCTACGATTTTGATTCGTTTTTTCAGTTCGTTGCGGAAGCGTCGGGAGAAGCAATTCAGGCGCGGGATATCACGCAGGACGCGTTTCTTGAAATTGATGGGTCCGGGATTGCTGCTTATGCGGAATACTTAGCTTTAACAAAACAGAACGCCCCGAGCGTCATCAATCGGAAACTGTCAGCACTTCAATCCCTGTTCCGGCATTTGATCGATATCGGTGTCCTGTCGGAAAATCCGGTCGCGAAAATCAATCGTCCGAAACAGGCGAAGCGGGATCCGGTTTACTTAACAAAACGCGAATGGGACGAACTGATGCAACTGTTGCCGTCGAACGTCGAGATGAATGCCCGGGAAGCTGCCCATTATGAACGGGATCGTGTTCGGGACGTCACGTTGTTTCAGTTGCTCGGGTACAGCGGGATGCGGCTCAGTGAAATGACACAATTGACGTGGAGTGCCGTCGATTTTCACGAAGGGACGATTCGGGTCATCGGGAAAGGCAACAAGGAACGGGTCATTCCGCTCGCGAAGCCGGTCCGGGTCGCCTTACGGAAATACGCCGCGCATTACAGTCTGACGATGCGGGGAGCAGAACCGATTTTTCAGAAACAAGGCAAAGCACTCAGTCCCCGGGCGGTCCAGCATATCTTAAAACGCCACGTCGACCGTCTGCGTCCTGTTTTGCCGTTTTTGGAGCGGAAACAGATCACTCCGCATAAATTACGGCATACATTCGCGACGCGCCTGGCGACCGGCGGGGTCGATGTCTTGACGATTCAACAATTGCTCGGACACGAGTCGGTTGCGACGACGCAGGTTTATGCCCATATCGGTGATCAAGAGAAAAAACGGGCAATTGAATTATTTGATAGTGAACGATAATTGTATTATGTCACCTACATCCTAAGGAAAGGAGCAACGGGATGAATTATGGACTAAGTGAACGAAAAATCAAACAAATGTCGGATACCTATGCTTTCCGTCGCGGCAAACGGTATGTCGCCGCTAAAAAAGTCACGTTGCGAAACTACCAATCCGGTGACTTGCTCGTCGAAGCCGCTGTTCAAGGCGAAGACCTGTTCACCGTCACTGTCCGCGTCAAGGAACACGGCGTGGATGCCGGCTGCAACTGTCCGTCACTTGCGATGGATCAATCGTTTTGCGGACATATCGTTGCCGTGTTGCTAGCGATGCATCATGTGCAAGTCTACGGCATACCCGGTGGAAAGCAATCATTAATCCGTCCGTTTGCGACGACGCGGCAGACGGAAGATGCCGCGGTGACGGCTTATTTGCAAACATTACGCAAAACGGAACGGGCAAAAATCAGATTTGATGTCAACGGTTCGGCGATTGTGATGGAAAGCATCACGGCGCAACAACGTTTTATCATCAGTCCGATGTATTTTGACCGGCTCTTGCAAAGGCGTGACCACTTACGGAATCTGGCCGACGTCTGGCTCAGTCCCCCGCTCAAACACCGGCTCGTCAGCGGTCCGCCGACGGTCGAACTGGCGCTGGACCGGGAAGCTGGTGGACTTGAACTGCTCGTGACGTTTAGCTATCAGGGGGTTCGGATTAATCCGTTGCAAGAAACAGATTGGCTCGGACGCGATGGATTGCTCGAAGGCGCCGTTCTCCACTACGTGACGGAGAGTGGTTTCTTGGAGCGGAATGGTCGCTATCAATTAGAGGGAGAAGCGGCGGAATATCAATTTCTGAAAGGTTTGCTCGATCCCCGCGTCGTTTACGGCGAACTCGTCGTTCAAGTGACGGAAAGTATCCGCCACTCCTTACCGAATGGACCGTTTCATCCGCGGATTGATGTCGACACGACGGACCGCCTGGATTGGTTAACCTTCCGCTTTTCCATGGACGGGATTCCGGAAATGGAACTGAAACGGGTCTTGCAGTCGCTAGTCACCCGGAAAACGTATCACCGGTTAAAGAACGGTCAGTTTGTCTCGTTTGAGACCCGGGCGTTTGAACAGTTGCAACGCGTCTTTCGGCAACTCGAAGCAGCAGAGCAGGATCAACTTGAAGCGGTGTTGCGCGCGCCGGCTTTGCCGAACCTCAAACATCTGGTCGGTGCCTCCTTCTTGCATGTCCATAAACAATTAACAGAACGATGGCTCGAGCTGAAAAATGGAACAGGAGTCTACCTGAACTTCCCGGAAGTACTCGACCGCCACTTGTATCCGTATCAGCGGGCAGGGATCCAGTTCATGGCGAATCTCGCCGGACACGACGGGCACGGGATTTTAGCGGATGAGATGGGACTCGGGAAAACGATTCAGGCGATTGGGTATCTTGAGACGCTGCCGCCGGGACGGGTCTTAATTGTCGCCCCGGCCTCCCTGCTCCATAACTGGCAGGCGGAACTCACGCGATTTGCCCCGACGAGAACGGTCCATCTGTTGACCGGAGCGCGAAAGCACCGCTTGGACCAAATCGAGACAGTACCAGCGGACGGGATTTTTTTGATTTCCTACCCGTCGTTACGAGCCGACATGGAGGCACACCAGGCCGTCGAATACGACGTCGTAATTTTTGATGAGGCACAACATCTGAAGAATCCGGCGTCACAAACCGCTGTCCGCTTGCGCCGGATTCGGGCGAAACGTCGGTTTGCCTTGACCGGAACGCCGCTTGAAAACCGGACCGATGATCTCTGGTCGATTTTCCGGGTCATCTTCCCTTCCTTGCTGCCGGACTTACAGACGTTTCAAACGTGGTCGCATGACGAGATCAAACGATTCATCCGTCCGTTTCTGATGCGGCGGACCAAAGATGAGGTGTTGCAGGATTTACCGAAGAAGCAGATTGTCCATCACTATACAGACCTTGGTCCGACACAGAAAAAGCTTTATGCCTCCTACTTATCTAAACTGCAACTGGAAACGTTGCGTCATTTGGATGAAACGAAACGTGAGGACCGGATCAAGTTGCTCGCCGGTTTGACCCGCTTACGGCAGATTTGCTGTGATCCGGCGTTGTTTGTCGAAGATTATACAGGCGAATCGACAAAGCTCGAACGCCTGCTTGAAATCATTGAAGAAAAAGTAGCGAGCGGACATCGGATCCTGATTTTTTCCCAGTATACGAAGATGCTGGCCCGGATTCGGGAACGACTGGCAGCACGACAACGTGCCCACTTTCTACTGACCGGTGAGACGCCGGTTGAAGACCGGGTCGCACTGTGTGACCGGTTTAATGCCGGTGAAGTCGATCTCTTCCTGATTTCCTTGAAGGCCGGCGGGACCGGTCTGAATCTGGCGACGGCAGATACCGTCATTTTATACGACAGCTGGTGGAATCCAGCCGTCGAGCAACAAGCGGCTGACCGGGCTCATCGATTGGGACAGCAGTCGCCGGTCGAAGTGATTAAGCTGTTGATGACCGGGACGATCGAGGAAAAGATGGCGGAATTACAAGATCGTAAAGCGACGATGATTGATGCCGTCCTATCGGATCAGAAGCCGGATGTTTTAACGATTCGTGAACTCGTCCGTCTGCTCGATCTCCCCGCTTTTGTCGATTCAGCAGGTGAGTAACCACACAAATCAAAGAAATTCTTAAAAAAATGAAGGACCTTCAATCCGTTGTCTATCAACAGGTTTGAAGGTCTTTCGACAATCAAATTCAGAAAAAAAGGTTTTAACTTTTGAAAGACAGGGGTATATCTACATTAGCACCGTACAACACGGTCGCTTTTCAATTATTGTTTCTCAATATCAGCGTAATGACCTGGGAGAGAAATGCTACTTACTCACTTCGTTTTTCATTTCTGAATGAAATCCAGTTGAACTAGCATTTAGCGCATGAATTTCTGTTGGAACCTATTGTTCCACTCCTACATTCATTACCTTTTGAGGGCTATACCAAATTCAAGGGGGAAATGAACATGTCAGTAACATTAAAAGTAGAAGAACGCGAAGTACGCCCACGCTCACTTAGAAAGCAATTACGTCATGAAGGAAAAGCTCTTGGTGTCGTGTATGGCTACAAAGTGGAAAGCACACCGATTTCATTCGACGAAAAAGAATTGGTCAAAGTTGTCCGTGATCACGGCGAAAACGTCTTGGTTGCTCTTCAAATCGGCGGTAAAAAGGTCAACACATTGATCAACAAACTCGATATGGACATCTTTACACCAACAATCAAACACGTTGAATTCATCGCTGTTAAAATGGATGAAGAAACAGAAGTCGAAACGGATATCGTCCTCGTCGGCGAAGCAGCTGGCGCGAAACTTGGCGGATTCCTTTCACAAACACTCTTTAAAGTAACAGTTGCCGCAACACCAGATAAATTACCGGAACGCATCGAAGTGGATGTAACGGAACTTGCAATCGGAGATTCGATTACAGTCGCTGATCTTCCGGAAGAAAAAGATTTCCGTGTCGTCACAGAAGGTGACATCCAAGTTGCAGCGGTCGTTGAATCGACACTTGAAGCTGAACTTGAAGAAATCGAAGAAGCAGAAGCTGAGGCACAAGCAGCTGATGCGGATACAGCGACAGACGATTCAGAACAAACTTCTGAAGAGCAAGCTGAAGAAAACAAAGAAGGCAAAGAGTAATCTTTTCTCCCCTCCCCTCGTGGGAGGTTTTTTTATGCATATTGACAAGTCGCGGCGACAGCCGTACAGTGAAGAAGGTACACATCATTGACACATCCACTAGGGGAGCCCGCTCGGCTGAGACGATTTACTTCGGACCCTTTGAACCTGATCTAGTTCATACTAGCGTAGGAAAGTGGAGCGGAATCCTCGTGCTCTTTTTCTGCATCTTGCAGGTTACACGACCGCTCTCTTTTCATAGAGGGCGGTCTTTTTTGTGGTTTCTTTGTGGGTGTGCATTCAAAGGAGAAGTGATTATGAACAGTTGGAAAATGAAAGAAATCATCGTCATGATGATGCTCGCCGTAGCTTGTGGTGTCCTCTACTTAGGATGGTCGACGTTATGGTTGCCGATCTCGGCCATCTTCGGACCGGTCGGTGCAAACTGGATGTTCGGCATCTGGGTCATCGCCAGTCCCCTTGTCGCCTACATCATTCAAAAACCAGGCGCGGCATTGATTGCAGAAGTCGTCGCTGCTGCCGTCGAGTTGTTTACAGGGAGTCACTTCGGCTTATCGGCACTGTTGATTGGATTTGCACAGGGAATCGGAGCCGAGATCGCTTTTGCCGTGTTCGGCTACCGGACGTTTAATACGTTCACCTTGATGTTGTCCGGTGTCTTTGCCGCCGTCGGAAGTATGGTCTACAGCCTCATCGTAAATGGATTTGCCTATTATACGACGACGACACTGCTGTTGACGTTTTCCCTGCAACTCGTCAGCGGAGCATTGCTCGGTGGATTGCTCGCCAAACTAATCGTCGACGCGCTCGTTAAAACCGGGACATTGAACGGTTATGCGATCGGACGGCAACGAAAGCAGCGTGCCGCATGATGCAGTGCGCGCACCTGTCCGTCCGTTATCCGGATCAGGATTCTCCGGTCTTACACGACTTGTCGATCAGGATTCAAAAAGGAGAAACGACCTTGCTCGTCGGTCCAAGCGGCAGCGGCAAGACGACCTTTTTACACGTTCTTGCCGGTCTGTTGCCGGATACGATTGAAGCAGATGTCACCGGTCACTGGTCGACCGAGGGAACGGTCGGGATTTTGTTCCAACAGCCGGACGATCAGTTTTGTATGCAGACGGTCGGAGCGGAAATCGCCTTTAGTCTCGAGAACCGGCAGATTATCCGCAGTGAGATGGAGGAACGCATCCAGTTGCTGCTGGCGCGGGTCGGACTTGATCTTGCCTTGACGACACCGATTGCCGAACTGTCCGGCGGGATGAAGCAACGGCTCGCGTTGGCCTGTGTCCTCGCCCTTGAACCGGATATCTTATTACTGGATGAACCGACGGCACAACTCGACCCGAGTGGTCAACGGACGATGATGCATCTGATTGAAGAATTGCACCGTGATCCCGACATGACGCTCGTTCTGATCGAACATCAGCTCGATCAGTGCGTGACGTTTGCCGACCGGGTACTTGTCTTTGAAGGTGGTCGCTTATTGCTTGATGGCACACCGTATGACGTGTTTCATCAACAGCGGAATGTGATGACGGCGCTTGGGATTACGATGCCGCTCCTCTACCCTTACGGACTGGAGACCTTACCGGAACTGTCCGGACAAGCCTGTCATCTGAAGAAACGTCCGGTTGAACGTCGAGCGGTTGGAACGGAGCGGACATTTGAGCTGACGCGGGTCCGTGTCAAACGGGGGAAACGGACGATTCTTAACGATTTTTCATGGACGACCTTTTCCGGTCAATGGATCATGCTCGTCGGACGCAACGGGGCTGGAAAAAGCACGGTCCTTGAGACACTGGCGAAATTGCTTCCGTCCCAAGGCGATATCCGCTTGTTCGACACCCCGCTTCGGAGATGGTCGGACCGGACGTATTACCAACAAGTCGGCTTTGTTTTTCAACAACCGGACTTCCAATTTCTTAAACAGACGGTCACCGACGAACTTGCCATCAGCTGTGCTACCTTTGATCCGGAACGGGTCCAGACAGCCTTGCGTCACTATCGACTGACCGATGTCGCGGATCAGTTTCCCCTCGCGCTCAGTCTCGGGCAAAAAAGACGGTTGAGTGTCGCGACGATGTTACTGGAACGAAAAGCTGTTTTGTTGCTCGATGAACCGACCTTTGGACAAGACGCTGAGACGACGGCACATATCATCGACGTGCTGCATCAAGCCCGGGAGGCAGGAACGACCGTGATCATGGTGACGCACGACATGGAGCTGGTCCACCGTTACGCCGACCGTGTCGTCGTCATCGGCGAGGAACGGGTCCAGTTTGACGGGACGCCGCTGGAGTTGTTTCAGGAAGAAGCACTTTTGGAACAAAACCAACTGTTCCGTCCGGTATCGTTTCTGTATCAACAACTCGAGGAGGTGAAACACCGTGCAGGAAAACGACACACCGCTCGCGCGTATTAATCCGGCGGTCAAGCTTGGAACGCTCCTCTATATGATGGTGTTGCTGATTACGACGTCGAGTCTGCAGGTGACGCTTGCCTTAGCGGTACTTGCTGCCGTCGGGATCTGCAGTTCCGGTTGGCGTTTGCCGACGCTCCTTCTGCGCTTGACTCCCTATGGTGTCTTGTTTTTATTGACGTTTTGGATGATGGCGGCGTTTGGCAAAGGCAGCACCGAACTTTGGACGTTCGGCTGGTTTCGGATTACGGAAGAAAGTCTTGATCATGCCTGGTTGATTGCGACCCGGATGCTTGCATTTGTCTTCCTGAGCTTGACGTTCGTTGCAACGACGGATCCGACACGGTTCGTCATGAGCCTGATTCATCAGTGCCGCCTGCCGGTCCGTCTGGCCTACGGTTTTTTAGCCGGTCTACGCTTTATTCCGATCTTTCGGCAAGCGATTCGGACCATTCGCCAAGCCCGGCGTGTCCGCCGGCAACGGTCGATCTGGCCCTGGCAAACGTTTTTTGACATTAGCTTGCCCCTCTTTACGACGAGCATCATCCGGTCGGAACAGATTGCGATTGCGATGGAAGCACGACAGTTTCAAACAAACCGGACGTATTATGTTCGACCGATCGTCACCCGCTTCGATCTGTTGTTTTTCGGTCTCGTCAGCAGCATCGCGACGTCGCTTCGTCTTTTTGTCTGACCTGCGCAAGATTACTTCCTGCTACATCAGGGAAATACCATCTCAAGTGTAAAGAATTCAAAAAAGGAGGTGAACGTCGTGAAACGAATCATTTTAGTAGGTGCGGGTCATGCGCATTTAGAATGTATTCAACAAGGCAGTCATCCGGATGTCAACTGGATCGTCATTAATCCTTCACGCTATCAATATTATTCCGGGATGTTCTCGGGGTTGGCGGACGGGACCTATACGCTCGACGAGACCCGGATCGATGTCAAAGCGTTGTGTGAGCGCCACGGGAAGACGTGGATCGAGGACCGGGTTATTCGAATTGACGCAGCGAATAAACAGGTGATATGCCAGTCCGGACAGATTCTGTCGTATGACATCGTGTCGTGTAACATCGGCTCGCGTGACTGGGAGATTGCCGGTGCGCCGCGTGTGACGATAAAACCGAACTACCGGATTGATCAAGCGCTCGAGGTGTTCAGGACT
Organism: Exiguobacterium sp. s192; assembly: GCF_018618795.1. Lineage (NCBI taxonomy): Bacteria > Bacillati > Bacillota > Bacilli > Caryophanales > Exiguobacterium > Exiguobacterium sp. s192. The sequence goes on from NZ_JACSMS010000001.1 coordinate 705,582, forward strand.
GCCGTTTCCCCTGTCATCGTCGGCAGTGGCGCGGCTGCAGTCGAGATGGCGGCGTCTTTTCGGTCCGCCGGCAGTCCGGTGACGCTGATTCACGAGGAACCGGTGCTCGCAGGTCATCCGGCTGGTCCAAAGGTTGCGAAACGGCTCGATCAACTGGGCGTCAAACGAATCGTCGATCGGTTTGATACGCTGGAAGGTCAAACGGCGTGGTTACAATCCGGTCAGTCGCTCGAGACGGATGCCCTGTTATTTTTAGGGGGTGCCCGTGCGAGCAAACTGTTCCAGAAATCGGATTTGTACTGTGACGCGAAGGGTTTCCTGCTCGTCCATGAGACGTTGCAGGCACTGGAAGATCCGTCAATCTTTGCCGTCGGTGACTGTGCGACGCTGACCGCGTATCCGGACACACCGAAAAACGGGGTGACGGCCGTTCGTCAGGCACCGGTCTTGCTGAAAAACCTGCTTCGGTTCGTGAATCAAGAGCGTCTGGTGACGTTTCACCCGCAACGGCGTTATTTGACGATCCTGGCCCTCGGCGGTAAACAGGCGACATTGCTGTACGGTCGTCATCATCAGACCAATCATCTCAGCTGGTGCCTCAAACAATGGATTGACCGCCGGTTTATCCGCAACTATACGAATTAATCCACCAATCACGGATGTCCGTGATTGGTTTTTTTATCTGTGCTGACTCCTTGTTCAATAAAATAACCATTTTTATACAGGTCTGATATGGTAATATGATGGATATGAAAACAGAGGAGGAATTGTCATTAAAAAAGGCTTACTGATGGCGGCTCTTGTCTCCAGTCTTATTTTGACCGGCTGCGGACAAGAACGGTTGCTTCAACTGGAACCGGTCCCTGCCTATTGGACCGCGTATGCATTTGCTTCCGGTCAATACATAGAAGAAGAGGTTACCATGAAACAAAAGAAACAATTGTTGCGGACGTGTATGGAGAAAAAAACGGTTTCTCTACCGAAGTCATACCGGACGTTGCAGACATTCGGCATGTTTTTTACATTGAATGATCTAGAGCTTCAACCAACTCCGACCGAAGTGGTATATCTTGCACAAGGTCAGCAACTGTATGTATCCTGTCGTTCGTCCAAGACACACGAATTACGTGTCCACCGGGTGAAAGCGGCGGATCATCCATGGGTCCGCGTAACAAAGGGTCAGGATCGCGCCCCGATGAAAGCACCGGCTCTCATTCCGCTGACGAAGGAACAACAGGACCGGCATGTCTCCACTAATCGGGACACGACGGCAGAAAATGAATTTGCGCGAGACTTGAAGCCGTTTTACGGTCTTCAATTGCCGGTTTCGGGACAATTGTTGTTTGTCATGACCGAGTCCGGCAAAGAACATGTCATTCGAAATATTCCGATGTCGTCCCTTCACCAGCAAGCGGAGTTTTACCTGGTGAGCCGCCGACATGCTGACGGCTCGACATCCCGTTCGCTGACCTTTTCACGGTACGATTGGGAAATCATGGACCGGCAAATCATGACGGCATACAAATCTGATCTGATCCGCATGAAGCAATATCCTTTGCCGAAAACCTTACCGTTGAATCAAACGATTCCGTTCGTGACGCTCCAGATAAAAGGAGATCAGCAGATGGTAGAAGAAAAGACACTCTCGATACGTTATCAGCCGGTGTATCGTCCGGTCGACGAATACCAAATTGAGGCTGAGCCGACGCAGGGAATGACAGCCTACTTCCATCCGACGATGACATCGTTTGAAAAAGCGAAACGGTCCGAAATGGTCACCCTGCCAAATCAGCTGTCCCGAGCGATTGCCAAAGAGTTAAAAGCTGTCACACCGGAAGAACCGCAAGGAGCAAATACACCGTTCTCGTATATGACGTTGCTTGAAGACGGTAACACTCAAACCTTTAAAGTCTACGTTAAAAAACGCGCCAACAAGACGGATCTTTACTTGCAAGAGCAGCGGACGAAAAAAAGTGCCAAGCTGTCCGGTGATGTGGCGCGGCAAGTCATTGAACAGTTAGAAGAAGAGTGATGCTGAGCGGCTTCTTGCTCCACTAGCAATGATAGGACCACTCAAAAACCCCATCTGCTTCTCCCGGAGGAAAAGCAGATGGGGTTATGTGTCTTTTACAGTTAGACCGTTTGGCTTGATTTGACGTATGAAACCAGTGTTTCCGTGAATTTTTCACGTTCGTCGAGGAACATCCCGTGTCCGCTCTCTTCGAATACTTCGAGACGTGAACCCGAGATGTTTTCGTGCATGACTTCCGCGAATTCAAACGGGCAGACTTGGTCTTTTTTACCGTGCATGATGAGCGTATCCACCGTAATCTTCGGCAGACCGTCGCGTAAATCTTCATCACGTAGGGCGATCGCCGATTGGATCGTTCCGTGAGACGAAGCGACGACACTCAAGTTATGGAACCATTGCTGAAGCGGCTCCGGATGTTCTTTCGCAAAGAAGATTTCCCCGAATCCTTTCAGCATCGACGGACGATCTTGTTTCGTATCCTCGATCAATGCATCGACTTCGTCTTTTGTCATCCCGTACGGGTAACCGTCGCGTTGTGTGAAGACCGGTGCTGCCGCTCCTGCGAGAACCAGTTTCGAGACTTTTGACTCGCCGTGGTTCAAGAGATATTTTAAGGCGATGCCGCCGCCCATCGAGAAGCCGAGCAAGGTGACGTTCGTCAACTGCAATTGTTCGATGACTTGGTTGATGTCGGAAGCCATCGTTGTGTAATCATATCCGCTGGCTGGTGCGTCTGATTTTCCGTAGCCCCGGTAATCAACGCCGATATAGCGGTATCCTTCTTCAAGAAGGCGGTTTTTCTGATACTCGAACATATTATTGTTTGCTGGCCATCCGTGTAATAGAACAACCGGTTGTCCTGATCCGATATCTTCTACATAAATCTTCGTTCCATCGACTGCTTGAATAAATGTACCCATTTCTGAAAAACCCCCATTGAATTAATAGTGTTGTTTTCGTGCACAATTAGAAGATACCCTATTGATGCAGAAAACTAACATCTTAATATTAAAAGATTTTCAATTTTGAATTTTACTGGAAATAAAATAAGACATACATGGTAAAATATTGTTAAAAGAATGAAGAGGTGAGGATCATCAAAAGACAGATACTCAGCATCAGTCTTGTCAGCAGTCTGTTCCTGACAGGATGCGGATCAGAACGCTTATTGCAGCTAAAACCATTACCGGATTATTGGGAAGCCATCAATTTTTCGAACGGTTCCTTTGAACCGGTGCCGAAAAAACAATCTGCCCGATTGCTTCAAACGTGCCAAGATACAAAAAATGTCGTGAAGATGCCTAAACAATACCGGACACTCGATACATATGGACTCTATTTTTCCCTGCAAAACATCGGGACCTACACAAGTCCGATTGAACTGCAATATATCGCGCAAGGGAATCAGTTTTATCTGACCTGCCGTTCACAGAAGACGTTCCGCCTCTCGGCTCACCCGATTAAACAAGCGGATCATCCGTGGCTGAAGCAAACATCCGGTCAAGACCGTACACCGATTACAGCGCCGACATTGAACGTTCATACATCTGATAAGGCAACGAAGCGTAAACAAGAAGTCGTCGACGTCTCAAACCAAGTTCAGCGTGTATCGGTAGAACTTCCGTCAAAGGGTCAACTGTTGCTCATCGAGGAAGAGGACGGGCAAAAGGAGACAATCTTTGGCTTGCCGGCTTCTTTTACCTATTCAGAGTTTGAACTGTCGCTTGAAAAGACGACGGATGGTTTGCCGTCGACGACCTTTACCCTGCAGTTCAAGAGGAATCAGTATCTCAATCAACGTGATGTTTTAAGGAATCTCGGCAAACGACCGGTCAAGCTGACCTATCACCCCTTGCCGGACACCTTGCCGGCAGACAAGACAATCCCGTATCTGACATTTCGTTCAACAGACGCAGAACAACCAGTCACTAAAACGATTTCCCTTCGTTACGAGACCGACGTTAAAGATATTCCGGTCCATGGATTTAACGGCATCGGAGATGACAATAAAAAAATCCACGGCTTCCTTCACCCGAACGATACGGCGTTACGTGAAGCCGACTTCCGCCAGTTGTCCTTGTTGTCTGACAAACTGGCCAAACAAGTGGCGGACGAATTAAAAGAGGTCACGCTCGAAACACCTCAAGGCAACCGGGCGGATGTCCGCTACTTGACGTTGATTCAAAGCGGTAAGCTCCAAACGTTTGACGTATACCTCAAAGCGCGGGCAAATAAAACAGATGTCTACCTGAAAGACATCCGAACGAAAAAAGCGGCCAAACTGTCCGGCGAAGTCGCAGCCAATCTCTTGACCGAAGTGGAGGAATAATGATGCGTCAATTGATTCCTGTAGTGCTTGGAGCCGTCTTGTTAAGCGGATGTAGTCCGGACGCAAAACCAATCGAGTACACTTACTTACCGGAAGTCTACGACACGTTGAACCTGACGGACCTCAAGGAGGATGATCCGAAACTTGGTGTCCTCATCAAACAGGTGTGTGCGACAAAACGGGTCGCTCCCCCGAAGGATTATGTAGTCGGCAAACAATATTTCGTTAATCTCGTCAGCCAGTTTCCGGAATCGATGGGTGAGCAAGCCGTCTATTTGAAAACGAAACAGAATCGCTTCTTGTATTGCCACGATTATGTGTCCAAACCGGGGTATCACAAGTTAACTCCAGAACAGGATCGATTTCCATCAAGTAAACTGTTAAAACCTGAAAAAGACATCACGTTTCAACCATTGTCTTCTGATTTTAAAAAAAGTATCAGTTCCTTCCGTAATTCACTGATGACGTCTGCGAGACAATTATCCTTACCGACCACCGGTTATCTCGTCGCACGGGCAACGAATGAACAAACCAAACAGACGGTCGTCACGAACGTGATAGAACTGACACCGTTCGTTGGAGTAGTCCCGATTTTCCTCGAATCGAATATCCAAATTCGAGAACCGTATGAAGTCCAGTTGAATCTGCTGGGTCAACAACGGTATCAAGCCACGTTCCATTCATCCAAGGAGCGAAGTACGATTGACTTCCAGGAGGCGCCACATGCAGACGGCACTTACGGTACGGTCACGGTCAAGGAAAAAAGCGGAAAGGCGACCCGCTACAAGCTGACGGTTAAGCAGGAACAACAACTCCCCTCTGGTCTGGACATACCGCCGGACGATCTTTACGATGCGGACTATTCTTTACCGCGTTTCGCCATTTTCCATGACCGACCATTCGGAAAGCTGAAATTTGAAGCGGACGGAAGTCTCAATCAAGCAGATCCCTTCCCGCTCGAGAATTATATCGAGACGTCACTCGAAGAATCAAAACAGTTGGTCCGGTTGATTGAGGACAGTGAAGAGACGGAGCAAAAAGGACGATTGGCCGAGCGGCCGTATTTGACGTTACTGAACAAGGGGAAGGCGCAACAGTTTAAGATTTATCTCGACCGGCGAGTCAAGAAAACCGATGTCTATCTCGAAGATGTTCACCGGAAGATCAGTTTTAAGCTGTCTGCTGCCGGACGTGACTTGTTACTGGAGACCTATCACATCAAATGACTTAAAACACCAGATGTTCCACAGCGTAGATGACCCCACAAAACAAAATGAAGGCGATGCCTTCGTGCAACCACTCTTTGCGGGTCAGCCGTTCCTGTAAAAAGGACGCACAGGCAATCAGCAATGCAAAAAAGTACAGATAGACAAACGCGCCGGACAAGAAAAAACCGATGATGAAAATCATGCCGAACAAGACCGTTAAACTCGAAACGATTCCTTTTCGTGTCGCCATCTTCCGCCACCCCGTATCGGTTAGTTTTTCATCTTTACCCGGTTTAAGATGATCCCATTCCATGATAAAAAAAGCGAGACCCTCTTCCGGAAAAATTCCGAAGAACGGTCTCGCTTTTTCGATTCAGGCATGCGTGTGGTCGGCGACGACGGCATATTCCGTGACGGCGTTTGACAGAACCAGCGGCTTGACTTCCGATGTCCCCTCGTCCCGTTTTTTATGAACCCCTCTATACGCCTGACTGGCTTGCCAGGCATGGAAGTGTTCCTGTTTCTCCCACGTCGTCATAATCGTGACGACATCGTGTTCCTCTTGACTGAGGTCGACCAATACCTGCATCCGGACGAACCCTTCCATCTGTTCAATCCCTTTTGTTTTCTGAAAACGTGCCGCGACTTGATCGGCTTTGCCGTTTTGCACCCGTAATTGATTCATCACAATCCACATCATAACGTCCCCCTTTTTCACGACTGCTTTCAGTATAACGGATCGGCCAGTTCTCCTCCCAGCCGGACGTCTTTAATCGAGCGTATTCGACAAACGGCGTACCTGTTCGTGCCCATCCGCATCGACGGCATGAATGTCAAAAAACAACGACCGCGGAAAAGCTTCCGGCAACGGTTGAATCGTATGGAAATGATCTTTCCGGTTGATGTCAAATGTCCGCTTGATGCCTGTGAGCGGCAACGTCTGCTCCCGTTCACCGCTTGACGTGACTTTATACGGATCAAACGTCAATTGCTGCATCGTCTGTGACGGATTTTCACCATATGCGACAAGATACCGTTTTTGATCCGCTTCCAGCAACCGTCCCTCAAACCAATCGGTCGGTTGCGGTGCTTGACGGATCAGATGGACGACACGATAGGTCGAATCCGTTTGTTTTAAAACAAGTAAAAACTGCACTTTTACCGTCTTGACGAAGGCGATCGTGTGCCTGTCACCGAGCGGTTCGATCCAGTAAACTTGTTTGGTTGAGAACGGAATCGTTTCCGGTTGCTGCTTCATGACGTCGACCAGCGTTTGAGGGGTCACACCGTAAGCGTCGGGCTGCGCCGTCTGTTTCAATGGTGAAATCAGCAAACCGACGAGACAGGTGATGGCGAAGAACAACCCAATTCGTTGTTTCATGCCGAACCGGAAGACGGAACAAAGTGTTTGACGAGTGTGTACTGCGCAGAACCGGGTGGATAGTCGGGAATCACACCAGTCGTCTCGTATCCGTGTTTTTGATAAAAGGCATAGGCCTGAAAAGAAAAGGTCGTTACAAGCACCCGTTCAACCCCTGATTGACGGGCCAGCTGTTCAATCCGGTGCAACAGTTGGCTGCCGAGACCTTGTGCGCGTAAGTTGTCCGGGAGATAAAGAAACTCCACCTCGAGCCACCCCCAATAGATTTCGCCGTAAATACCTCCGACGATCTGCTCGTCATCAAGTACCATCACATGAACGGGACGAACCGCGGTACGGCGTTTTTCGGCATGGTGCGGAGAATGTTCGTCATTGTACGTGCGGATTTTTTCTTGAAGAAACGTTTTGTAGGGACCGGATTCTTCCGTCCCTTCCTGAATGGTCAGCATCCGCGTCTCCCCCTTCTCATTTTCCGATTGAAAAGCCATCAAAGTAACGGCCGCCGTGTTGTTCCAGCCAGCGTTCGACGAGCCGGATGACGGCTTGTTTTTGATCGAGTCGGAAATAGTCTTCAAATGCTGTTGTGAGCTGATCCGCTTCAGACGGATTGACGGCCGCGAGGCTCCGGATCAGCCATTTCCCTTGTCCGGTCCAGTGACCATGTGCCCGCAGATAAAACTGCGTTGCTTGTTCCAGTAAACGGGCCGCAATCCCGAGTCCTTCCGTCCGGTCTGTTACGCCGATGAAGTCATCCAGTAAATCCGTCAGAAAATAACGGGCCTGACTGGCTTCACTAGCTGAAAATACCGGTGGACCAGCCAGCAGCTCTGTCTCTGCCTGGTGTTTCAGTGTCATCAGGACAGAATGATCCCGAAGGATTGTCCCTTCCGCCATCATCCGTTGCATCGACGGCCGTCCTCTTTTTCGGTCCTGCTGAAAGAAGGCAAGCACCGTCGTACTGGAATGGATAAAGGCTTCGACGGGATAACCGTCCGCGATAAACGATTCCCGGTACGAGGACGGGACCGTCTCATCGATGATGACAAGATCCAAATCCGATGTGGCGGTAGCTTGACCGCGGACAAAACTGCCGGCGAGCACTGCCGCATCACAGTTCGGATAACGCGTCGCGATGACGGCGCGTGCCGCCAAGAGCGCCTCTTGCAACCGTTCACTCATGGGTTTGATCCAACAGCATCGTGTGATCCGAAGCGAAGACCGCCAGTTCGTCTCCCGGCACAGCGACGATTGAGACGAGTCCTTCCTGCGGTAACTTCATGTCGATCGTCCAGGATTCGTAATAAGTGTCAGAACCGTTGATGACAAGTGTTTTACCGGAGCTGAACGTCAGGAACAGGTGCGGTGCGGCCTTGCCGATGCGGACGGCGATGATGCGTTCGGTATGTAATCTTACAATCAGTTGCAGCATCTCTTCTTTTGGCATATGTCGGACAACCCAGTCCTTCGTCGATTCAACGTCACCGTAATACAGACGGTCGGTTTCAATCCGGATCGAGATGTCGGGAATCGTTGCATCATATAGATTAATCAATTCGATGCTTGTGAAGCCGGTCAAGTGGACAGTGGCGATTTGTGTTCCTGTTAAGTAGGTGGAGACAAGCTTACGGGCGAGTTGATGATCTTCCTTATTCATAATTACACCTCTTTATAAAATATTCGATAGTTGAAATAAATAGAAAGATATACTTTCGGTACTTTTACCCTCTCAATTTACCACATATTAGCAAAGGGCGGGAGAGGGCAACAAAAAACAGACGCCCGCCACGCGGGCGTCATCTGTTTGGTCGTGCTTAGTTGGCTTTTTTTAAGATGTTGAGTAGCCACTTCTGAAGATCCTTGCCACCTTCGTAAAACGAACAATCACGGAGTTCGATCGTATGTCCACCCGCTTGGATCAGCTCGTTAAACGTGTTTCCGAGATCACGGTTCTCCCATTGACGCTCATCATTGAGGTACTTGAAACCGAAGTTACACTCGACGTTGAAGATGATATGGAACGGTTCCTTAAACGACTGGACGGCACGGATCATCTCAAGGAGAATCATCCGCTTCGGTGTTGATTTTTTGAACGTATCGATGACGGTTGTCCGTCGTCCGTGAAATTCGACGACGCGGACGGCGCGTCCTTCATCCGCTTTGAAATCATAACTCGTCCGAATCGAGACGATGATTTCGCGTTGATCTTGTTGTTGCATCGTATACCACTGCCTTTCTCTCGTTTGAGTATACCACCACCCTCCCCCCGCCTTGAAGTGTTATTTCACAATCCGTCCCAAGAACGATTGAAACCTCCCATTATTTGTCTTATAATGAAAAATATGCTGAAAGGAGAACGATTGTGAAACCGTTATTTTCCATTATCCTGACGATTTGTTTAATTTTTACGGGCTGTTACTGTACGCTTGACGAGCAGACGGACGGACCCCATTTCAAATCGCGTGCCCGGACGATCTCGAAGTATCATACGTTTGACATCGAATTTTCAAAAGGGTTGCGACCGGACCAAGTTTCGAACCGGACCGTCACGATCACGGATTCGACCGGTGAACGGATGCAGACGGAGCTTGAAATCATCGACGGCAAGGAATTGCGGATCAAGCCGCCCCGCTCCGGTTACCAAAAAGGCCGCCGGTACATCATACATATCCGGGATTCGATCGACGCACGTAAACAAGTAAAAAGTAATACGATAAAAGAACGGACCTTCACTGTTGATCGTTAAACAGGAGGCTCCGTTCTTTTTTTAGTCGGCGCGTTTGGGAAAAATCGTATAACTGACGGCAATCAGTCCGTCGACCAGAAGGACAAGGAACCAGATTTGAACCGTTTGCAGCAAGGCTTCGGTCTGTTTGAAGTCTGCAATCCAAAAGATCATCCCGGCTAACAATACACTTCCAATAACGAATGCCGTCAAGTGGCGAAAAAATCCCTCGCGTTTTCGCTGCGCCTTGGGGCGGACATCGCGTGCGACATCTTTGCGCAAGACAAATCGTTGATACGTCTGGTCCGCCCATGCAATCAACGATTTACCGAAGGCGAGTGAGGCAGCGATATAGATGGCGGCGACACCATGAGCCCACGTTGCTTCCGTCCCCTGCCTTAAGTCATAAACGGTCAAAACAAGCAAGACGAGATCGATGACCGGTGACATCGCCATCAGGCGCAGACCGAGTCGTTTTCGCCCCCACCCATAGCGTACAATCAGTCCGGCGAGGATGAAGACCCAAAACATGATTTCACACACGATGATGCCCCACGCAATTCCGTTCATGTTGACTCCTCCTTTTTAATACGGGTGTATTATAAAAATACCACATCCAGTTCTGATTGCCTATCGTTTTAATACATTTGTATCAAAAAAATGGTATACTGACGTCATGCCAAAACAAGTCGATCACGAAAAAAGACGACGCCAAATCGCAGAAGCGACCTGGCGTCTCATATCAACTGAAGGAATTGAACAAGCGACCGTCCGAAAAATTGCCCAGGAAGCCGGTTTATCGCTTGGTGCGTTACGGCATTATTTCTCGACCCAGGACGAGTTGCTCCGCTTTTCGATGGAACTCGTCTCGGAACGGGCGCAACAACGGATTACCACCATCTTCGAACAAGGAGGTCCGCCGCAGCAAGTCTTGCTCGATGTTTTACTGGAAGTGTTGCCGTACAAAGAAGAATACCAGCTCGAAATGAGCGTGTGGTTTCAATTCATGATGGCGGCGTACCGTTCCAAGACCGATACCGGCACGGACGATTTGTTTCGGATGTGCCTCGTCCTGCTCGAACGATTGCCGGCTGATACGTTACGGGATGGAATCGATGTCCGGCTCGAAGCGGAACGATTGGCGGCATTGGTCGATGGTCTGGCGTTTCATGCCTTATTCCGACCGGAACGGTTGACGAAAGACCGCTTGAAGACGATTCTTGTCCACCACCTGAACACCATTTTCCAGTAATGACGACACCCCGCCGCCCTCCCCTCAGGAGTGGACGACGGGGTGTTGTTTGTGTAAGCGGCGTTCTGCCAGGTGAAGCGATCCGGAACGCATCAGACCAAAACCGATGAAGGCGAGCCAAACGCCGTGATTGCCGATCCAGTTGATGGACAGCAGCAGCACGGCAAACGTGATGAATCCTTGAATCATCGAGTTCCGGACCGGTTTCGCTTGGGCGCGTCCAGCGAACACTCCTTCATACAGCATCGCAAATCCTCCGGTCAGCGGGAACAGGAGAATCCAGCCGTAGTAGGCACCGGCGACAATCAAAAGTTCCGGGTCAGCCGAAAACAAGCGGAGAAAAGGCTGCTGGAACAGAAACAACAGGAGCATGATGAGGACAATCGACGCCAAACCAAACTGCCGGGTCAGCCGGACACTTTGTTGATAACCCGCTTCATCGTTGCGTCCGCGCGCTCGTCCGACAAGAATCGTCGAAGCACTGCCGAGCCCGCCAAACCAGTACGCGATGACATACTGTATTTGCAACAGGATTGCATTGGCCGCCAGAATATCCGGTCCAAACGACGCTCCGGTCCGGGTGAACCAACCGGTGACGAGCAAAAGAAAAATCGTTCGGATGAACAAATCGGCGTTGACGCTAAAAAACTGCCGGTAGTCCTGAAGGCGGAATAACAGGTGCCGGTACGTCGGTTTCCAAATCAGTTGCCGGACAATAAAGGATAAGGCCAAGAACACGGTACAGACTTCGGCGATCAGTGTCGCAGCAGCGACGCCGGCAACACCGTAATCAAGACCGACCACGAAGATGACGTCCAGCACAATGTTGATGATATTACTCACGATTTGAATCATCAGAGCCCGTTTCACCTGCCCCTGCCCAATCAGCCAACCGAGTACCGCATAACCGATCAAGACGAACGGCGCACCGTAAATCCGGTAATCGATGTATGTGTTGACGTCCGACAACAATGAGGCGGGTGCGGCCAACAGGTATAATCCGGCAGATGCCAAAGGGGCGCGGCAGACAATCAAGATCAGACCGATTACCAGTCCCAGCAGGATCGGGCGGTATAAAGCAAACTGTAACGAAGTCTCATCGTGGTGGACACTCGCTTGGGCACTGAAACCGGTGGTGCTGACCTTCAAGAATCCGAACAGCCAGTAAATCGTGTTAAAAAAGACGGCACCAAGCGCGATGCCGCCGATTGCCGCGGCATCCCCCGTCTGACCGATCACGATCGTATCCGTGACGCCAAGCAACGGTGTCAGGATACTCGACAAGATCAACGGATAGGCCAGCACCCCATACTGCCGGGCCGTAACCGGTGCCGTCACCACGCTGCCGCCTCAATGAACGCCTTGGTGTAATCGGGGCGGCTCGGATTTCGTTGCTCCATCGTATCGAATCGATCGATAATCCGACCATCCTGCAGCACCAGAATTTCGTCGCACAGGGCTGTCACACAGTCGAGCTGATGGGAAATGAAGACGTACGACATCTGCAGGGACTGTTTTAAGTCCTGCAACAAATCGATTATCTCACGCAAGGCGAGCACATCGAGTCCGGTCGTCGGTTCATCGAGAACGATGACGGCGGGCTCGATCGAAATCGCCCGGGCGATCGCCATCCGCTGCAATTGTCCGCCGCTGAGAGCCGCCGGCAGTCGATCGAGCAGGGATTCGTCCAGCCCGACAGCAGCCAGCAATTCAGCTGTCAGACGCTCTTCCGATTCATTTGAGAAATGGTTCAAGTCCGGTTGATGCAGACGATACGGTTCGAGCAGCGAGCGGCGCATCGTCCAATCCGGATTAAAGGAGCCGTGTGGATGTTGAAAAACAGCTTGAATATGCCGGCGTCGGGACCGCTTCGATCGGGTTGAGAACGGTTGTCCGAGCAACAGGACTTGTCCGTCGTCCTGCGCCTGCAGTTGTAACAATACCCGGGCTAACGTCGATTTCCCGCTCCCGCTTTCGCCGATGATGCCGAGGGACCGACCGGCGGAAAGCGCAAACGTGACATCGGTCAGGACGGGGTGATTCCGATAACGAACCGAGACATGCTCGACTGTCAATAATGCGGACATCTTCATGCCTCCTCTTGTCAGTGTCTGTTAGTATACAAAGCCTGGGTATAGGGATGCCGGCTCGCATGAATCGTCTCCGGAGTGACGGCATCAATGATGGTTCCCTCTTTCATGATATACAACGTATCCGCATAATGTAAGGCATGGGTCAGTTCGTGCGTGACGAATAGGACCGTCGCCGCCGTTTGTTGTTGGTAATTGCGGAGCCAGTCCAATAGTTGCCGGGTCGCAACCGGATCGAGGGCCGTCGTCAGCTCATCGGCTAAAAGGAGGCGCGGTTTCAGGAAAACAGCAAGGATGATCGCCATGCGTTGGAGTTGTCCGCCGCTGAGCTGATGCGGCAGACGGTCCAGTAAATCGATGTCGAGACGGAATGAGCGCAGTAACGATTCCGTCTGTTCCTTATCGTAGGCGACTTGATGTGCCCGGCACAGATCGCGCATCGTTTCCTTGATTGTCAAAAACGGGACAAAGGACTGCTGGTAGTGTTGCGGAATGTAGCCGATCTCCCGTCCCCGCACCCAGTCCTTCCCTTCTGCAAACGTCACCGTCCCGCCGACCGACAGCGTTTCCGGTACCAATCCGAGCAAGTGTTTCAGCAGGAGGGTTTTGCCGCTTCCGCTCGCACCGATCAGACAGATGAATTGATTGGCCGGGAAATCGACGGTGATGGCATGCAACAACGACTTGGCCGGTGCCGTGACCGTCACGTGACGCAGTTGAATCATGTTCATGCTCCTTTCTTTGCCGTCTGCTGTTGCAGACGGCGGTTCCACCACATCGAAGCACTGACCGTCAGGACGATACACCATCCGGGCCAGATCATGAATCGGGGGGCCGCCTGAAAATACGGACGGGCTTCATTTAACATCGCTCCCCATTCGGGTACGGGAGGCTGGACACCCAAGCCGATGTAGGAGAAGGCGGACAAAAATAAGATGATTTTCCCGATGTCGACACTCATCAACACACGGACTTGCCGCAGGACGGGCCATAACAGATGGCGCCGGACGATCATCGCATCCGATAATCCGTTGACCCGTGCCATCCAAATGTACTCGGATTGTTTCGTCGACGAGACGATTGCTTCCGTGAGCCGGGCATAAGACACCCATTTGATCAATAAGATGGCGAGGACGAGACTGTTGATTCCGGCACCTAACAATCCTGCCAAGACGAGAGCGAGCACCGTATCCGGGAAGATGATCAGACTTTCTTCGATCCGGTGAATGATCCGTTTCAACAGACCGCCGTAGTAACCGGCGAATAATCCGAGAACCGTTCCGACGGTTGCCGTCAACAATACTGTCACCCCGCTGAACAAAAAAGAAATCACTCCCGCCAGAATCAAGCGGGCCAGAAAGTCACGTCCCAAGGCATCCGTCCCGAGCCAATGCTGCATCGAGCTCGATGCGAGGCGTTGCGTGACGTCCGTCGTGTAAGGCGAGTGTGTGCCGAGATAGATCAGCAGAATCCCGATCCACACGCTGAAGATGAACCAACGCAGCCGCTTCATCTCATGCCACCTCCCCGCCAATCGGGACGCAGATGTTGCGTCACCAGTCGCATGATCACGTTCAGCGTCACGATGATGGCCGTCGTCAGCAGGATATAACCTTGAATCAGCGGATAATCCCGTTGCAAGACGGCGTCGACCATCAATTTCCCGACGCCCGGGTAGGCGAACAGGACTTCGAGCACGACGACGCCACCGGCCAGGCTGCCGAGCGATAAGGTAAAGACGGCGAGGACCGGAGGCAGACTCCCGCGAAACGCGTATTTCCAAAAAATCGTCTGTTCGGAGATCCCGCGGGCGCGGGCAATCTGAATGTACTCCTTTGCGAGTTCCGTCTGTAAATTGACCCGTAACAGCTGGATGTAGACACTGGCCAAGGCCAAACTGAGCGAGACAGCCGGCAAGACGACGGATAATGCTCCGTCCCGCCCCATGACGGGTAACCACGGCAGACGGATGGCAAACCAATCGGTCAAGACGAGCCCGATCCAAAAGCTCGGGACAGCCGCGCCGATCAGGGACACACCGTCAGCAGTCAGTCGGACGACGTGTCGGTTGGAACGTGCACTCCATGTTCCGAGCGGTACGGCGACAAGCAGGGCAAGCACCAAGCCGCTTCCGGCGATTTCAAAGGTTGCCCGGTAACTTTCTCCCAACATCAATAAAACCGGCCGTCCGGTCATGAACGATTCACCGAGATCGAGTCGACCGACCCGGCCCAACCAGTCAATGTACTGTGCCAGCAATGGTTCGTGAAAACCGAGTTCTTGGCGGACGGCCTCGATTTGTTCCGGTGACGCACTTAATTCGTCGATATTGAGCAACGTCAAGACCGGATCCCCCGGTAAAAAGCGTAAAAGCGCAAAACTGCCGAAGGTCATGAAAAACAGAAAAAACAGGGCTTCCCCTGTTTGACGGACGAACAGACGCCCCATCTTACCGTACCTCGAGCTGATTCGTGATCATGTAGTATTCGCTTTTTTCCGTTTTCCAGCCTTTGACGTGAGTTTTGTCGTAGGCGACGAGCGTCGAGGGATGGAGTAAAAAGCTGTTCAGTTGCTTGGCATCAACCTCGCGGGCAATCTGTTCAGCGAGGACATTTCGTTCTGCGGGCTTGACGGTTCGCTTCAGACGATCAAGCTGTCGTGTCAGTGACGGATCGTTGACACCGCTGAAGTTCAATCCCCCCTGCGGATGATACGTCGCATGCAAGTAATAGCCGGCATCTCCCCGCGGTGCCGTTAAATTGCTGTAGGTCGCAAGATCCCAGTCCCGGTGACTGCTCATGTATTCTTCCGGCACGTCAATCTGTTTGATCTTGATCGTTACTCCGATTTTCTTCGCGTCATCCTGCAGGACTTGGGCAATCAACGGTAAATCCGGTCGTGCCGAGTAGGTCAGCAACGTCAACGTCAACGGTTGACCGTTTTTTTGCATTTGACCGTCCTGTAACGTATAGCCCGCCTGCTTTAAATAAGATACAGCCGTCCGCTGTGTCTGTTTTTCGTATGTCGGCGCAAACGGAAATGACTGGATGAACGGACCGGTCGCGACCGTCGCATATCCTTGCAGGACGTGATCGACCAACTCGTCCCGGTCAACTAACGCATCGATGGCTTGGCGAACGGGCAACGACTGCATCGGTCCGTTCGAGACGTTCATCGTCAGTTGATGGACACGGAACGTCTCCACCGCCTCGACCGTCAGTCCTTTGTTCTTCAGCTGATCGACGGATTCGACTTCCGGTCGATAGACGACATCGGCTTGTCCGGACTGCAACGCCATCGTTCGTGCCCCGGCGTCCTCGTTGAATAAAAAATCAACGCTCTCTAGTTTGGCCCGCTCGCCCCAGTATCCGTCAAACCGTGTCAAGTCAACTTTTGTCCCGGGAGAGAAGTTGCTGACGGCAAACGGACCGGTTCCGACGGGTTGTGTATCAATCCGTTTTGCATCGATATCAATGATGGCCGTGTTCGGATTGACCAGCTCCGAGATGAACTCGGGGTAAACCGTCCGGGTCTCGATCAGCAGATCCGCGCCGTCAACGGTGATGGATTTGATGTTTAAGGCGTTCTTGACGCCCGCATTCTCGCGGATTGACCGCTCCAGTGAAGCTTTGACGGCGGCCGCATCAAGCGGCTCCCCGTTTTGAAATTGGACGTCTTTTTGTAAAACGATGCGCCAAACGGTCGGACTCTCATTCGTCCAGCTTTTGGCAAGCCACGGCTCGACCGTCAGCTTGTCGTCATCCAGACGGACCAAGGTCTCCGTCACGCCTGCTCGTAACGGGACGTAACTGCTGTCACGATGCGGATCGAGGGATAACGTCGCGAAATTATAGACGAACGTCAAGTGCCGATCTTTCGGGGAATCGGTTGCCGGACTGCACCCGCTAAGCAATGCCGTACCGATGGCGACGGTCACGAACATTTGTCGTGACCACTTTGTATATGTAAACATCTGTGTTCCACCTCTATTTCGGAATAATTACGTTTTACATCATATCGTAATCATTCCGATTTAACAATAGTCTTTTAAGCATGAACAAAAAATCCCTTCCAGATCCTCCTGTTAAAAAAGATACGCGAAAGGGATTATGGATTGCATACTGTTCATTTTACAAGACGCGGACAAAGTCCTTGGCTTGCCATTCAAGTTGTTTGGCGGACTCGGCCAACAGGTCAAATTCGTTGACGGTCTGTTCAAGTTGTCCGTTGCTCGTCTTGACCTTGGACGAAATCCGCTCGATGCTCGTCGAAACGGCTTCGATCCGTTTGACGATGCCTTCGATGTTTTCTTTCACTTCTCCAATCGACTGGGAGACCTTATTCGACAAATTCCTGACTTCGGTTGCGACGACGTTAAATCCACGTCCGTGTTCACCCGCCCGTGCCGCTTCGATGGCAGCATTCAAGGCAAGGAGATTCGTCTGGGCGGCGATTTCCCGAATCGTCTTGACGATGTCGGTGATCGAATCGGCTTCCGCCTGGAGCTGCACGAGATTTGCCAGATTTTCAGTTGATTCCGCTTCGACTTGCTGGACGGTCGCGAGGACGTTTAATCCGTCCTGGCGGCCGCTTTCCGACTTAATGGTCAGGAAAGTTGAGGTTTCATTTAATTCCTGAGCCATCCGCAACACGTCCTGTTGCCGGACCGTGATATCGGTCGCGATTTTCGACACGCCGACGACACGCCGCCCGTCGTCGGAGAAGATCGGCATATAGGTCGCTTCGAGCCACTTATGTTGTCCATCGGCAGCCTTCCGTTCGATTTTATCCTGATAGGTGATGCCTTGCATCAACTTCCGCCAAAAGACTTCATAAGCCGGACTGCTTGTATATTCGGGAAAACAGAGATCACGATGGTACTTACCGATTAACTCGTTGACTTCGTATCCCATCGTTCGGGCAAACAGCTCGTTGACATAGGCGACTTTGCGCCGGTCATCAAACCGAATGATGGCTAAGTTTTGTTCGATGGCACGAACGACTTGTGTATCCGTGACTTGAGTTGCTTGATCTTGCATCGACATATCTGTCCCTCCCTAAAGTTCGACTCGCTTGTCAGCATAATGCTTACACTGTCTTATTATCCCTCCTATTGTCTAATTCCTTCCATTTTAAACTGTAATCCAGTAAATAATTTATTGGTATGCAAAGATTTTGTAAGTCCTCTCGGGTCATGGCACCGTAAGGCTCCATTAAAAAAGGTCCCCTGCAAGGGAACCTGAGGACAATTCTTTAATAAGCGCTCCAACCGCCGTCGGCAACGACAATCGCTCCATTGACGAAGCTGCTCTCTTCCGACACGAGGAACAGTGCCAGCTTGGCAATTTCTTCAGGTTGGGCTGTTCGTGGATTTAAGCCCATCCCGAGCATCGTCCGTCCCATTCCGAAGTCGTTGATGTTCGTCATCGATTGACCGATGTTCGTCTCGACCGCTCCCGGCGCAATCCCGTTACAGCGGATTCCTTCGTTCGCATAGAGGTAGGCCGTGTTTTTGGTCAATCCGACGACGGCATGTTTCGATGCCGTATAGGCGGCCCCGGCCCGCGCCCCGTTTAAACCGCCGATGGAAATGTTATTGAGAATGATGCCGTGCCCCTGTGCCCGAAAGATCGGCAGGACGAGACGCATTAACCGCATGACGCCGGTCGTATTGACGGAAAAGACCCGTTCCCAGCGTTCGTCCGTGACGTCTTCGACACCTTCCATTCCGTCCATGATTCCGGCATTATTGACGAGAATATCCAGTTTTCCGTACGTTGACAGCGTGTCGTCGATCAATTGGCGGACGGCGGCTTCTTCCGCGACGTTCGTTTCTACGGCGATTGCCGTTCCGCCGTTTTTCGTGATTGCTTCAGCGACTTCTTGTGCCCCCGCGTAATGAATGTCCGAGACGACGACATGTGCCCCTTCTGCTGCAAACAACTCTGCCATGGCTTTTCCCATTCCGGAAGCGGCTCCGGTGACGATGATGACTTTTCCCGATACACGCATGATGCCTCACCCTTTCTGATTGGATTCACCCTTACCTTCTTCTTTTCCCGTTTTTGGTCTGGAAAGTCATGTTGCATCACGAAATTCGACGAATAGTCCTTCGGTTGAACACAAAAAAACCAGAAACCCGTGACCGGATTTCTGGTAATACGTCTTGGTTTATTTTAATTCACGGCTTGTTTTTTCTTCTGCCTGTTCGTTTTTACTTTTTGCATCAAACTCGGCCCGCGTCATGACGTCTTCGACGTGCATGTTGACTTCGACGACTTCAAGACCTGTCATATCACCAATCGCTTTTTTGATTTTAGCGACGGTTTCTTGGAAGATGGACGGGATGTTTTTGCCGTATTCGACGATGACACGCAAGTCGAGTGCCACTTGACGCTCGCCGACTTCAGCGCCGACTCCTTTTGTGATGTCTTCTGTGCTGCGGAGACGATCCGTCAAACCGCTCATGAATCCACCACTCATCGATAAAATGCCCTGTACTTCGTTTGAAGCAATCCCGGCGATTTTTTTGATGACCTGATCTTCGAACGTCAATTTGTTTGTACGTACCTCTTCATTTTGTCCAGTCGTGTTTAATGATTCGTTTGCCATTTGAAATCTCTCCTTTTGAATAAAGTGTAAGTGTATTTATATGAATCAGTCCCGGTTAAAGAACTGAATCCATCCTTCAATATCGAGTGCTCCGTCCCGCCATTTCCCAATCAGAAAACCGATGGCGGTAAACACAAGAAGCAACAAGGTTGGTCCGAACCCGATCGTCAGGAACAGAACCGCAATCACGAGTCCAACAAGACCGCCGATTAAGCGAAACCGATACGGATAGAGTTGTTCTTTCGTACTCATGTTCATTCCCTCCTTTAGACGACACGTTCTGACGTTTTGGTTTTGGTATCACTGATTTTGACTTTTGTACTCGTTACCGGCAGTTCAAGCAGGGATTCAACGGCATGTTTTGCCCGCTCTTGAATCTCTTTGCCGATCGTCGGTAATCCTTCTTGACCAAAGACCGAGCAGTCCACCGTTAAGGCGACCGTCTCTTTTTTCGAATGAATATCGGCGCGGACGCTTGGGGTTCTTACACCATTGAGTCCCCGAATCGATTCGAGTGCGGTCCGTTCAATCGTTTCTTTCGAAATCGTGATGTTGCCGTCTCCTGTCCGGATCAACAACCGTTGACCTTTCGAGCGGCTGAGTAATCCCGTGAATAAGAGAATGACGAATACGAAAGCTAAAAATCCACCAATCGAGAGAACCGTGTAGCTGTACCATTGTTGATCTTGCCATTGTTCGAGTAACGGGCTGAGGCGAGGAACGTCATAAACGCCGAGTACGAGCAGGGCGACGCTCACTAACCCAAGTAGACCGATGAGAACGAGTAAAAAACGATTGAACCCATTCATCTTCATCTCTCCTTTTAGGTTGTAAATTTCTTTCACACAAGACTTTCGCTAGCTGAAATATTATGTGTATGGTGTGTTTATTCCCGTTCACTAGACCCCAAAACATTTATTTCCGCATTTTGATAAAGTTCTATTATTCTGAAAATTTAGCATTGAGGTCGTGTTAATCCAGTGTTTAATCTACTATATTCGATAAAAAAAGCTCCTTTCATCCGGAATAGAGGAAGGAACTTTCATAAACCCTAATACTTTAAGTTGGCTATCATACTCAAAAATAACTGTCAATATCATTTTACTTCGACAATGAACGCGACGTTTCCGTCGCCTTGCTTCCACCACCCGTAGATATGGTAGATGTAGCGACCTGGTTTGTTCGGTACGGTCAACCGTTCATTTTTCAGCTGAACCGTTTTGTTTGTTCCGTCTTCCAGCCAACGTTCGCTTTTGATACGTTCAGGCGACGGACCGTCGTTAAAGGCCACTTCAATCGTTGCTCCCGGTTCGACGACCGTCGGTGTATGTTTTGCCGTCATTTCAAGTGGTGTTGAATAAACGGTATCGGCACATTGACTGATGAAGAGACCATTCCAACAATAGGATCCACTCGTCACCTCGATCTCTTTCCCTTGAACGGACACGTCCGGTTCCGGCGGTGAACCACGAAACGGTTCCAAAAATAAAATCAAGCCCACTATCACTAAAAGACCAATCCACAATCCTTTTCGCATCTTTTTTAGTCCTTTCCGACCCCGAACTGTTCGTCAGAGGTTTGTTTGTATCGAAAACAGGTTAATACTTTTAGGGTTGAGTCAAAAAATATGTAGGAGGTTTTTTTCATGGTTGAAAACAAAGTCGTCATCATTACAGGTGCATCAAGCGGAATCGGGGAAGCTACGGCTAAGTTACTGGCGAAACAAGGAGCACGTCTTGTCCTCGCAGCACGCCGGGAAGATCGACTGCAAACATTACAAAAAGAAATTGAAGAGCTCGGTGGAAAAGCCGTTTACCAAGTGACCGATGTAACGGATTCGGCACAAGTCGAAGAACTTGCCAAACTGGCACAAGACACATTTGGTTCGGTTGACGTTCTCGTCAATAACGCCGGTTTAATGCCATTGTCGAAGTTGAATAAAAACAAACAAGACGAGTGGAACACGATGGTGGACGTCAACATCAAAGGTGTCTTGTACGGAATCGGTGCCGTCTTGCCGTATATGCGTAAGCAACAACGCGGACACATCATCAACATCTCGTCGATTGCCGGACACGACGTCATGCCGTCAAGCGCCGTCTACAGCGGGACAAAATTTGCCGTCCGTGCGATTACGGAAGGTCTCAGAAAAGAAGAATCGGTCGAAAACAACATTCGGGCGACGATCATCTCACCTGGAGCCGTCGATACGGAACTGAAGGATCACATCACTGATGAAGAGATCAAACAAGGGATCGGCGACTTAAAAGCAATGGATGCGGATGCGATTGCTCGTGCCATCGCCTACGCCGTCAATGAGCCGGACGATGTTGCGGTCAACGAAATCTTGATTCGTCCGACAGCGCAACAATAAGTAGCACAAAAACACCGTCTCCGGTCTGGAGCCGGTGTTTTTTCGTTTAATCGAGCAACTGCTCCGCAATCAACTGATAGGACCGGAGTCGTTTGTGTTGGTCAAAGGCGTTGTTGATCAACAAAAACTGATCGGTTTGATACCGGATTGCCAGTTGCCGTAATTCCGTCGCCACCTGCTCCGGTGTCCCGACGATCGTTCGCCGACGGTCATGCTCAATCCGTTGTTGTTGTTCCGCGTTCCATCGTTTCGTATCCGTCGTCGCAAAAGACGGGACGATCGAATGACCAAGACGGATTCCTTGTATCCAGGCATCCTGTGTCCGCGCCAATCGTTCCGCCTCTTGTTCCGTCTCGGCACAGATGACGAAGACGCAAACGATGACGTTTGGTTGACGCCCGTCGACGGTGATGAATTCGTCGCGGTAAGTCTGTAACGTTTCTTCCCAGCGGTCGGGGTTGATGAAGTGGCCAAATACGAGACCGTGTCCCCGTTCGGCGGCAAGCTTTGCACTGCGCGGAGACAACCCGAGAACAGAGAGCGGAAGCTCATCTGTGATACGGGGCGTCGTCTTGACAATCCGGTACGGATGGCGCGACGACAAGGAATCCGTCAAAAAGCCGTTGACTTCGTCAAGCAGCCGCGGAAATGCGGCTGCCTCGTTGTCCGCCCCGTCCGTCAATGCACGCCGTGTCCGTTCACTGCCACCCGGTGAATTGCCGATCCCCAGTTCAATCCGGTTCGGATAAAAGGCGGCTAACGTTGAAAACGTCTCGGCGACTTTTAACGGACGGTATTGAGGCAGTAAAACACCACCGGATCCGAGTTTGATCCGTGACGTCACGGCTCCCATCCGGGCGATGAACAGTTCCGGTGCCGCGCTCAGCAGACCATTGGTATTATGGTGTTCGGCAAACCAGTAGCGTTCATAGCCGAGGCGCTCCGCCTCGATGACCAATTGTTGCGTCATTTCCATCGTCTGTTCAATCGTATCACCTTCATGTAACGGGACTTGATCTAAAATTCCTAAGCGCATCTGATCGCCTCCTCACACCTTAGTGTAAGCCGTCGCCACGCTGAATTCAAAAAGGAGGTCTCGTTACGTGCGGACCAGCCGGCGGTCTTCGATGATCAATCCGTCCCGCATTTCGATTTTCCGGTTCGCCCGCTCTGCAAGTGCCGGATCATGGGTGACGAACAAGACGCCGCACCCCTTCTCTTCATTCAGACTCCGTAACAGGTTGAAGATGATCTCGCCGGTTTCCGTATCCAAATTGCCGGTCGGTTCGTCAGCGAGTAACCATTTCGGCTCATGGACCAAAGCGCGGGCAACCGCGACACGTTGCTGTTGTCCGCCGGATAATTGGGACGGCAACGAACCGGCTTTATCCGCCAGCCCCACTTTTTCGAGGAGCGACAGCGCCCGTTCCTTTTTATCATACGTCACCTTTCGTCCGAATAAGGGCGCCATGACGTTTTCGAGTGCCGTCAAGGTCGGAATCAGATGAAACTGTTGGAAAATGAAGCCGACGTTCTCAAACCGGAAGTCGGACAGTTCCCGACTCTTCAAGTGATGAATCGATTGGTCACCGTACGATAACGTTCCGTTCGTCGGCCGGTCGAGTGTCCCGATCAAGCTGAGTAAGGTTGATTTTCCGGAACCGGATGGACCGATGATCGAGATGAAATCACCTGCTTCGAGTGTCAGGTTGATGTCCGTCAAGGCATGTGTTTCGATGCCGTCTCCGGTAAACGACTTTCCGATTTGTTGGCAAATGAATGAATCTTGCATGTTTGTCCTCCTTGTCGTACTGGGATGTCTACATAATTCTCCTTTTATTTGGGAATTCCTGCAAAAAAAGACCTTCTTTTACGGAAGGTCTTTAAGAAGACATCGACGGGTGATTCGACGAACGTTTTTTGAGATACAACCATTCGTACGGGACGATGTAAAACAAACAGGCAAGTGTCGCGAACCGAATGATGCCCACGAGGTTGCTTCTCGATTCAACAAACGACATCTGACCAAAGTAATCATAAAAGCCGATGAACAACAGAATCGTGAAGACACCTGCTGTCAGATAGATCAAAAGACGTAAGGACAATGGATAGTGCCTTGTAATGAACAGCATCGGAAGACCAATCGCAAACGTAAACAACGTCGTCGCAAACGTTCCGAATTGGTATAAAAATTCATTTTCGATCGTCGTCACAAAGGCGTATGCCGTGAATAATAAAAAGGAACCAATCGCACTGACGGCTGAATAACTGACCAGACGCATGATAGTGTTTCTCCTCTCCTATGGAAACGATTACAAAAAAGTCCGGCAGACATCATCTTGCCTGAGCAAGATGGTGCATGACATCGGCCAATGTTTCGGCTTCAAGTTCGGCTTCGAGTGCCCGTTGCGCCCGCATGAAGGTGTTGTCGAGCGTCGATTGGATATTTCGACCGACGGGACAGGCCGGATTCGGGTGTTCGTGGATCGAAAATAAGTTATCCTTGGATTCGACCGCCCGGTAAATCATCAACAATGTGATGTCTTCCGGACGTTTCGTCAACATCGCTCCAGACTTTCCTGCTGTCGTCGCGAGCAGTCCAGCTTGCCGCAACGAGCCCGTCAATCGCCGAATAACGACCGGATTCGTATTGACACTTCCGGCGATGAATTCGGAAGACATGGCTTGATCCGGGTGGGACGCAATCAACGACAAGATATGAACGGAAACGGCTAATCGACTGTTAATCATCTGTTTCACCACCAATGCTTCTAGTTTAATAAGGACGACCTTTAATGTCAATTTCCTTGACAACCGTAATTTCTGTAACTAAACTAATTACATGTATCAGCTACATATTCCTTAAGGAGGCGTTTGTAATGAAGATTGCGATTATTGGAGCCAGCGGAAAAGCCGGTCGTGTTCTGTTGGAAGAACTGGCAGGACGAGGTCATGCCTTGACGGCAATCGTCCGGAATGCAGCGCGGACGAATCATGAGACGGTCCTTGAAAAAGATGCCTTTGCCTTATCAAAGGACGACTTATCGGGTTTTGATGTCGTCATTAATGCCTTTGGTGCCGCACCGGGACAAGAACAACAGCACGTCGAACTGGGACAGCATCTGATTAAACAGCTGCAAGGGACACGAACCCGTTTGCTTGTCGTCGGTGGAGCCGGCAGTCTCTATGTCGATCCGGAACAAACAATCCAACTGGCGGATACACCGGAGTTTCCCGACGCGTATCTGCCGACTGCAAAAAATCAAGCGAAGAATTTGGAAGACTTACAACAAACGACGGACCTGCACTGGACCTTCATCAGTCCGGCGGCCTTCTTTGATCCGGACGGTGAACGGACCGGTCAATACCAGCTGGCACATGATGTCTTGACGTTGAATAGTGCCGGAGAGAGTTACGTTAGTTACCGGGATTATGCGGTTGCTGTAGCGGATGAAGTCGAACACCACCGTCACGACCAACAACGCATTTCAATCGTCTCGAAATGACGCTCTCCCCCACCTGCAGAAAATGGTGGGGATTTTTGTGACTTGTAAAATCCGTGTTCAGGCGACGGAGATCATCCCCTTTCCTTTCATCCATCTCTGATTTCCCTTATACTAGGAAGTGACCGATCGTTAAATATCGTATGAAGTTCGTTCAACGTAGCACCTATCTTCCCTAAAAAGGAACTATTTTGGCACTTTCTGTCTGAAATAGTTTTTTGGTGTATTATGATTTCAGTGAGGAGAAAAACATGATTATTGGCTATATGCGACCATTTTTTGAAGATCCGGCTTGTGAGAAACAGGCGGCAATACTCGGAACGTATGAGGTCGATGACACGAGGAGAGAAGACCACAGTTCTTCCAAACGGCGTCACGTTCTCGATCAAACATTGGAGGATTTAGCGCAAGGGGATGTCCTGCTTGTCTCTCACTTGTATGTATTAGCCGATTCATCCCGGCATCTCATCGAAGTTTTAGACCTTCTTGACAGCAAACAGGCGTTTTTATGGTCAATCCGGGAAAACATCGACACCCGTCAAGCCTTGCCCCATTCGTTTCGCGAAATCGTTCAGCACCTCGTCGCGCTGCAGAGTGATGTCGTCAGCATGACGACACGCGAAGGCTTATCAAAAGCAAAGGAACTCGGCAAACAGACGGGACGACCGCGTAAACCGGACGAAAACGTCAAGCGGGCGATTGAGATGTATCAAAGCAAGCAATACAGTTTAGCCGATATCCGTGAAAAGACCGGTATCAGTAAAAGTACGTTGTACCGGTATTTGGAACAATGACGACGTCCCCCTTGTACTTCAGTACGAGGGGGTTTGTCCCATATGAGAGGAGCAACAACATGCCAAAGGAGTATGAGGACTTACGAAAAACGTTACACGACCGCTTCACCCGCTATCCGGACCGCCACCCGGCGCTTACCTGGTCAACGGTTGAAGCCGAGCTGACAGACGATCATCTTCGTGCACTCGACTGGATGGAACAGACCGGCGGCGAACCGGATGTGGTGGTCATGCCGGACGGTCAGTGGCTGTATGTCGACTGTGCGGAAGAGAGTCCAACCGGACGGCGCAGCTTATGTTACGACAACGAAGCACTGGAAAAACGGAAGAAAAACAAACCGCTCGGCAGTGCCGTTGCGACAGCAAGCGAGTACGGTGTGGCCGTCTTAACGGAAGACCACTACCGTCATTTGCAGACGGTTGGGGCGTTTGACCTGAAGACGTCGAGCTGGATCGAGACTCCGGAGTCCATCCGCATGCAAGGTGGCGCCCTCTTTTGTGACCGGCGGTACGGCAACGTCTTCACTTATCACAACGGGGCGGACTCGTATTATGCGAATCGCGGTTTTCGGACGTATTTGACGTTATAGTTCATGTTAAAGCGGTACCTACTCTCGAGCAGTAGGTACCGCTTTTTGTTGTATCCTTATCACTAGTCAGAGTACCATTTAAGTAAAATACCAATTTTTGTATGTATTATCCTAGTGTTTTGCTATAATTTACTGTGTCTTAAAAATAGAGGTTATGACAATGAGCCAACATCATCCGTTTGATACACGACAGACAAAATGCCTATAGAATGAAGGAGGTAAAACGATATGCTGATGACCGGAATCCTTTTAGGTGTCGCCTGTACGTGGGCAGTTGGAAGGTTAATCCATACGTTGCGGCAAAAACATCAGTCCCAACCGACAATCGCGGCATTCGGCAACCATTCCAAAGACATCATGTATATCTTCGAGGTGAAGCCCGTCTATCGGTTTCGCTACATCAGTCCTTCACTGGATGACCATATCGGTGCCGGAATCGTAAAAGCGAGTTATGCCGACCCGTCAGAGTGTTTCGACCGAATTCATCCGGAGGACGTCGAAATCCTGATGTCTAAATTATCCGGTAACTGCAATTACGAGGAACCGTTCACCCAACGTTGGCGGACAAATGACGGGACGTACACCTGGTTTGAAGAGTACACGACACCGATTTACGAACAAGGTGAACTCGTTGCCGTTCAGGGCGTCATCCGCAATATGGACGCGGCAAAAACCAAACAACGGGAACTCGAGCAACTGTACCGGCAAGATCCGTTGACGGGTCTCTTGAACCGGCATACCTTCGATGGATTACTCAAAGAAATGATGCAAGCATCCCCTGTCCGGCTCGGTGTCATCGCGCTGGATCTCAATGACCTCAAACAGATCAATGACCGATTTGGCCACGTCGCTGGAGATGCCTTGTTGCAACAGACGGCGCTTTGTCTGTCACGGTGTGCGTTTGAAGCGTACCGCCTCGGCGGCGATGAGTTTGTCATCATTTGCCGGGATCATGCGGAGCAGGATTGCCTGCTCTTGGTCGAACAGTTGCGCTCCGAATTCATCAAACACGAGTTGTCGGTCGCGATCGGATTTGCCTACAATCCGGCGACA
This sequence comes from Exiguobacterium sp. s192, assembly GCF_018618795.1. Taxonomy (NCBI): domain Bacteria; kingdom Bacillati; phylum Bacillota; class Bacilli; order Caryophanales; genus Exiguobacterium; species Exiguobacterium sp. s192. The sequence goes on from NZ_JACSMS010000001.1 coordinate 733,522, forward strand.
ACCGATCTCGCGGATGTCCTCCGAAAAGCGGATCAGGCGATGTACCGGGATAAACAGACGACGAAATTACTCGTTTGACTGTTGCAACACCTGGTTCAATTGGTGATTAAACAAATCGGGCTGATCGAGGTTCGCGGTATGGCCGGCATCTGGAATCAAATGAATCTGTGTGTTGGGATATTCACGTTGGAAGCGGGATGCACCGGTGACCTCATGCTCTTGCACCATGCCGTTTAAAATGAAGACGGGAGCTTGCAGATGCTGTAACGATTGTTTGGTCATGGTGGGATAACGGAACGTCATCTGATGCAACACACGTTGCATCGTCTCTTGCCAACGTGTCCCGTGCAAGTCTTCGAACTGAGCGGCAATCAACGGCTCATGTTGTTTGATGTCGAGAAAGTAAGTGTATTGTTGTGCCATGACGTCCGTAAGTTCTTCCGGTACGACCGGTGTATATCCGGTCAAGATGATTCCATCAACCAACTCCGGTGCTTTCAGTGCGACTTGAATCGCGAGTGACGCCCCAAGAGACAGACCGACGAGATGACCGGGTCCGGTTTCGCGGATACGGTTGATCAGATTGACCGTCGCCTGCTCGATGTATTCCACGGCAGCTGCATCTTCTGACGTACCATGTCCGGGTAAATCCATCACGATGACGTCGTATTCTTTCTTGAAATAAGCGATTTGCTGTTCGAAATGGGTTTGTCCTGTTCCCATGAAGCCGTGTAAAAAATAGATCCGTTTCATCGTCACACATCCTTTATTTGGTGTTGGTCAAGCGTTCGAATCGCCGCGATGACGAGATCCGGCCGGTCCAGATGAATCGCATGACCTGCTGTTGGAACGAAGATTAATTCAGCTGTTGCTGTCAACTTGGCTTGTTGTGCAATCAATCGATGCCATGTTTCTTCGAGTCGGCGGAGTTCGTGTTCCGGTAACCCGTCTTCGATTCCGTCTGAAATGCTTTGCTCCTTGTCCCGACCGAGGACAATCAGTGGCAGTTCCGGGAAATTGTCCGTCCGCATCCGTTCCGCATCCGTTTTCCAGTGCGTGACTTCTGTCGCCATCATCGCATAGAGGGCAGGATCGAGTTGGAAATCGAGCAGCGCTGACTGAACCGTTTCCGGCAAGCGTTGTTGCGCCGGCGTCAATGCCGGTTGGATCAACAGACGCAGCTGGTCGCTCGTTTGTGTTGCATAACGCCGGCATTGTTCAATCCAGGTGGCATCCGACGACAGTGTATCAAGTACGGGTGTATCGAGGTCATCAAGTTCGTGTAAGTCAACTGACGTCGAATCGACCAAAAGCAACCCTTTTACCTGATCGGGATACCGGATTGCGAACTCTTGGGCAATCAATCCGCCATAGGAGTGACCGACCAAGAGAATCGGTTCGTCTACGTTGCAATGGTTCAACAGCCTTTGCAGTTGTTGAACGGCGTGACTCGTCCGGTGAATCCCGTCGCCTTCCTGCCAGGAATGCCGGTGGAAGCTGAGAATCCGGTTGGTTGGTCGCAATGTTTGAACGATCTCATACCAGTCTTCATAGGAACACCCCATTCCGGTCAAAATCACGATGGGTGTCCCGGTTGTGCCTGTATCCAAGTACTGTACTTGATGCAAAGAAGACACTTTTGTACGCATACCATGTCTCCTTTCGTGTCGTTGTTGATAAAACAGGCAATCCTAACTGGTGTTCTGCAAAAGTTTGGGATATCCTTTTTGTTTTTTTTGAATAATTTAGAATAATATTAAGGTAATTGAAATATAATTAATAAGTAGGAGTTGCGTGTTCATGACCATCTCGGCTGTTTTATTTGATCTCGATGGGACGTTACTCGATCGCGTCACCTCGTTACGACGCTTTTTGGCCGTCCAACACGCCAAGCGAATTGCCCCGCGTTCGACTTGTCCGCTTGATCTGTACCAACAACTTTTTCTGGAACTGGATCAAAACGGTCACGTGTGGAAGGATATCGTCTATCACCACTTAATCGTCCACTTACACCTTGAGGGTGTCACCGTGTCCGAGTTGTTGCACGACTACGTCTCCGAGTTTGCAAAGACGAGTGTGTTGTTCCCTGAGACACGTCACATGTTGGAGCAGTTGCGCGTGTCCTGTCGGCTCGGGCTCATCACGAACGGTCGGAGCGACGTGCAACGTGCCGTCATCAACCACCATCAATTGCAGACATTTTTTGACCCGATCTTGATTTCGGAAGAAGTGGGTCTTTCCAAACCGAATCCGGAACTGTTCTTACGTCCTTTGATCCACTGGGAGCTTGCCCCGGAAAATGTTTTGTATATCGGGGATCATCCGCTTCACGATATCAAAGGAGCAGAAGCAGTCGGGATGACGGGTATCTTAAAAACAGATCATCCGGTTGTTGCCAGTCCGTCTTCCTACACAGTGAACGACTGGTCGGAACTCGAACCCTTGCTCATCCAACTTAACTTAGAAAGAAGGTCACGCTCATGACAACTGCCTATCAGATCCGCCCGTACCAAGATCAGGACTTCCCCGACATTCAGCGCTTAAATGCTGCGGAAGGCTGGAACCAGCTCGTCCGTCTCCATGAACGGACCCAACTTGCTTGGCAACACTCAAACGCTGCACTTGTCGTTGAACACGCGGGGGAGGTCATCGGTTATGTCCGCGGAATGACAGACACTCAGGTCACGTTGTACATCTGTGAATTACTGATTGATGCCGATTTCCGTGGTCAAGGTCTGGCTCAACAGCTGTTCGCCTGTCTTCATGACCGGTATCCGACGACCCGGATCGAAGTCCTCGCCTCAAGCAGCTCGGAAAGTTTTTACCGGGGTCAGGCATTTCGTCCGTTTTACGGTTTCCGGAAATCGTTTGAGTGATTCGGTTCTCCTAATGCATTTCCGCCCAAACGGTTTCAAATGCGGTTCCCTTCATATCAAAATAAGCGTGTAACGGTTCGTAAAAAAGATAGCCCCCCTTAATTAATTGGAACTGATTCGTGACCCCGTCGGCCAGTGTCACGTCAACCATCCGCAACTCCGGATGGTTCTGAATGCTGGATGGCAGTTCGGAGTCGGCCAGTGGCGTTGCCGTACTTAGACCAGTCAACAGATTTGTCCAGGATGCGGACGGTGCAAGCGACGCTTTCCGCTCCGAATCCCGCGTCCGTTCGGTCTGATAGCTGATGTGCGTGATCGTTTGATCGAGACGAAGGTGTCGGAAATAGTCCGGTCGAAAGGTCGTTTGATCAAGGACCCGGACGATTCGTTGCCCGTCCTCCTGACCGATTGCAAGCAGTCGGATGGAAGGGTCATATCCTTCCAGCTCGTAAATCGTATAGTCCGTCAGGTTCGAGGCGAAGGGTTGTTTTGATAAAGTCGTTTCGTTTTCTTCAGTCAACGTGTTTTCGGACGTCCCTAACTTCCGACCACGCAGTTGAGACACTGCTTGTCCGCTGATTGTCGTGTCCGCCTGGATATACATCTTCTCCTGATAGACGAGTCCGGGCAGCATCGAGGCGGTCGATTGGTCGATCGGCGTCTGGATCCAAGATTCGAGTCGGTCATATTGCAACAGACCAATCAGCAGGCTAGCTGCCAAAATCAGTTGCGGTAAACGATGCCTCCGTTTTTTGCGGCGGAGCCCCTGCTCCATCCGGGCGTGAACGGTATCCGGTACGGGAATGTCTTCTAACACGGTCTCAAGTTGCTGTTTCATCCGGACTCTCCTCCTTTCATTTGGTGCCGTTGCAGTTTTTGAATTATCCGGTATAATGTACTTTTCACCGTACTGACCGGAATATCGAGTAAGTCAGCGATTTCCTGAAAAGAATAATCGGCTTGGTATCGCAAGAGCAGTAACGACCGTTCTTTGACTTCAAGTCGTTCGAGCAAGTCCGCCAGTTGAACTACCTCCACCTACGCTTCACTTAGAGATGAAGGATTCCTGAGTTATCCGACCTAACGGTCGAAAATTGATCAGGCTAACCCCGTCGTCCCGACGGTTGAAGAAGCTAAGATACGTTCGGCTTCTTGTTTGAGATTCAGTCCTGCGTTCACATCCCGGTCGTGATGGATGCCGCAACTCGGGCATGTCCATTCACGCAAGCCAAGATGTTTCACGTCTTTGTGTTGATGTCCGCAACTGGAGCACAGTTGACTGGAAGCAAAGGTCTTGCCGACTTTTACGACGGTCTTCCCGTACCAGTCCGCCTTGTACTCCAGCATGCGGAAGAACTCCGACCAACTGACGTCCGAGATGGCCTTGCTCAACTTGCAATTCCTCTGCATGTTCTTCACTTGCAAGGTCTCGATGCCGATGACGTCGTGGTTTTGGACGATCTCGGTCGATACCTTGTGCAGGAAGTCGGTTCGCTTGTTGGCGATCTTCTCGTGGATACGGGCGACCTTCCGCTTCTGCTTCTGATAGTTTCTCGCCTCGGACAGCGTGATTTTCTTATTCAGGGCGATGCGTTGACGGCGGGAGAACTTACGCTGTTCGCGCGCCAGTTTCTTCTCAAGCGAACGGAAGTAACGGTCGTTCTTGTATACCGTGCCGTCCGACAGGATGGCGAAGTTCTTGAGTCCGACATCGACGCCGACGGATGAACCGGTCTTCGGCAATTCGTTGATCTCCTGCTCGACAAGCAGGGAGACGAAATATTTGCCTGAAGCGTTACGTCGAATCGTGGCGTTCAAGATACGGCCTGTGATGTGTTTCGAATGGGCGAAACGTACCCATTTCAGCTTCGGAAGTTTGAGCTTATTGCATCCAATCGATACTTCAGGAAGCTGGTTTTTGCCTTGGATGTTGGTCTTGTACGACTGGACGGGATTGCGCTTGGACTTGAATCGAGGGCGTTCGTTCTGCTTCTTGAAGAAGCGGTCAAATGCATCAGCAAGATGTTTGACGCTGATCTGAACAGATGTACTATCAACTTCCTTCAACCAATCGAACTCCTGATTCAACAAAGGAATTTCTTTGGAACAAGAACCGTAGGACAGTCCTTTTCCAGTGGTCTTGTACAATTCATCCCACTTCGCCAAGAAGTGGTTGAAGATGAAGCGCGAACATCCAATCGTCTTCGCAATCAGGATTTCCTGCTCTTTTGTGGGGTAGATTCTGAATTTGTAGGCCTTGTGCTTCAACACCATTTTTCACCTCCTTTAAGGAAAATATACCCGAAAAGCAGGCTGGCGATTCATCTCCCACTTTCACTTCGTTTAGAAGTGGAAGTATTCTCGCCTAATTTTAATAAAGTTGATCGACGACCAGATGTTCAAACGACGGGATTTGCGCCTCACTCCTATCCTGTGCTGCATTAATCGTGATTCGGGTCAGCCAAGTCTTAAAATTGGTGACATCCTGCAGCGACTTCCGGTACTTCCAGGCACGAAAGGCAACTTCCTGAACGTTTTCGAGCGCTTCCTGCTCGTGTTTTAAATACAGATACGATATCCGGTAGATGTAGCGTTCTTCAGCATATAGCGCCGTGAGAAATGTATCATCCGTCCAGCTTCCGGCGATTTTTTTACGGAACACAGCACTCCTCCCTTTCCTTTCTATCTTATTAGACTAAGTATGGACCGATTTAGTTTCAAAAATCTGTAAAAAATTATAGGGCAGGAGATTTTTAGATGAATTTTCACACGGCAAGCAGCTTCCGCAACATCAAAGACATCCAATTCATAAACAACCGACTGATCAAGCAAGGTCATCACCTGACGTACGATTGGACGCAATCGGAACGGGTCGATATTCCGGCTGCCCTGCAACGGATTGGACAGCTGGAACTCGATGCCGTCGAGGCTCGGGATTGCCCTTGCCAACCGGATTCCGGTTTTCCTTTGTATGCTCGATTCGACGAGTTGGACCGGTTCGGAAGCGAGCACGTTTTATCACATCGGTGATGTCAGACCGTGCTTCGGTCAGGTCAATGACTGGGTCCGGACCATCCTCGACGCGATGGCTGAGCGGACAGTCCGATGAGGCGGATCGTTCTTCTGACCGTCGGCAAGACACATGCCGGAAAATCAACGTTTGCCGACCGCTTGTCCCGGTTGTACCCATCGTTTCTTGTCATCGATCAAGACGTGCATGCCCGTTTCCTGAACACCCATTATCAAAAATTGTTACCGCTCGACGGTCCAAACCGCTTAAAACATCAACTGACGGACACGATTGTCGAACATGCCCGTCTTCAGTCTGACCTGCATCTGATTGTCTGCAATGCCAATCTGTCAAAAAAACAGCACATCCGCTTTTTACAACAGTTTCCAAAGGATCAGTACCGAACGATTCTCGTTCACTTTGACCTTGCCGAAGAAGTTCTGTTGGCGCGGGTTGACGCTTCCATAAAGGATCGGGCGGAAATCCGCGGTGCAGAAGATTACCGGCAGATCTTGTCACGTCAACGATTGGAACGTCCTGAACCGGATGAGGCGGATCAGATGATCCGGATCCGCACGCAAACCGACATCGAGTCTTTTCTGCAGGACACTGCCTGGTTCATGAATGAGGAAGCGTCGAAAGGACCTGTCTGAGCAAACGGCTCAAGCAGGTCCTTTTTGTGGTATTTGAATCCGGGCAGACGTTCCTTGACCGGTGGTGCTATCAAGGGTCACTACCCCGCCGTGTAATTCGACAATCCGTTTGACAATCGACAAGCCAAGTCCGTGACCATCCGTCGTCCGTGAGGTCTCGCCCTGATAAAAACGGTCAAACACGAATGGGAGCTCCGCCGCCGAAATGCCTTTTCCTTGATCGGTGATGGTCAACGTCACATCCGTTGCTTGTGTCAGCCGAATCGATAGGACGCCGTTTGCAGGTGAGAAATAAACCGCATTTTGCAGAAGATTGAGTAAAACCTGTTGCATCAGTTCCTCTTCCCAGACGACCGTCACTTCCGCCAACTCGAGATCGAGGATCAGATGTTTGTCTGTCCACTGGGATTCCAGTAACAGCAGAGAATGACGGACCTGCTCATCAAAACGGTACGGCTTCCGCTGGATGATTGACTGATGATCAAGCCGCGATAACCGGACAAGATTCGAGGTCAGGCGGGACAGACGGTCACTTTCCTGTCCGATGATCCGAATGTAATGCTCTTTCTTGTCTTCCGAAAGACCGGGCTGTGCCAGTAACCGGCTGAACCCATGGATCGAGGCGATCGGTGTCTTCAGTTCATGGGAAATCGCCGCCGCCAAATCTTTTGCCAAATATTCGTTTCGTTGCAAGGCGACGGTCATCTGGTTAAAGTTCTGAATCAAGTTCGCGACTTCATCACTCCCCTGATCCGGAATCTGAATGTCGTAGTTGCCTTGCGTCACTTCAACAGCGGCTTCGCTGATCCGTTTGATCCGTCGGGTCACGAGCCGGACGGCAAACCAGGTCAGGAAAAAGGCGACGGCAATCGTCAGACCGATTCCAACCAAGGACGAGTTGCGAATACTTGAGACGAGGTCCTGGTCCGGATTCGGTGTCGCCACCAAGTAACGTTCGCCGACCTGCCGAATATGAAGCGGACGCTCCGAAAAGGTTCCGGCGACAGCCACTTCTCCTTTCTGTCGGAGCGTCTCTGTTTCAGTTTCAGACAGTGAAACCATAGTTTGTAAACGGTCGGCCGAGACTTCCGTCGTCTCAATCACCGATTGTTCGACGTAGCGGCTGGCTGAAGCGAAGGACAGTTCTTGTTCGACCATCAACCGTTCGACGGTACCCGTCCGTTCCGCCAGTTGTTGTGCGACATCTTGGCGGACCGAATCGAATTGGAAAAAGAACGTCGCCCCGAGCGGAATCAATAACGGCAACAGCAGCAAGCCAAACAAAATAAGGAAAAACCGACCGGAGATTGACTGAAAAAACGGCTTCATAACACGACCCCTTTGTAGCCGAGTCCCCAGACCGTCTCGATCGTAAAGACTTCATACTGATTAAATTTATCCCGTAACCGTTTGACATGGACATCAACTGTCCGGCTGTCACTTTCAACATCATATCCCCAAATCTCATCCATTAACTGTTGGCGTGTGAAAATCTGTTTCGGTTGGGACAACAGACGATAGAGCAATTGAAATTCCTTTTGCGGTAACGCCAGTTCGCCGTCCGGTGTGACGACGGTCGCATCCCGCATCCGTAACGTCAACGTCTTCACGACAAGTTCCTGCGTCGCGACGATTTTCGATCGCCGAAGCAAAGCATGAATCCGTAACAGCCATTCATCAAGATCAACCGGCTTGACCAGATAATCATCGACGCCGGTCACGAATCCCGCTTCCTTATCAGCAAACGTATCGAGGACCGTCAGCATCAAAATCGGCAGATCATACCCGGCTTGCCGCAACGCATGGACGAGTTCGACACCCGAGACATGCGGCATCATGACGTCCGTGACAAGCAGATCGATGTGTTGTTCGTCAAAGCAGGCAAGCGCTTGTGCTCCGTCTGCGGCTTCGATCGTCCGGAATCCTGCCGCACGTAAGGTCTCTCCTAACAGGTACCGGACATGTGGATCATCTTCTGCAATCAGGATGGTAACCATCCCACACCTCCTTTACGCATTGCGCAGGGCTTCAATCGGATGGAGCAACGACGCTTTTCGAGCGGGCGCATATCCGAAGACGACCCCGACGAGCATTGAAAAACCGGCTGCAAGGAGCAACGTCCCGACGGAAATCGTAAACGTCGTCCCGATCAGCAGACTGACGAGATATGCCAGACCGACTCCGACAATGATGCCGATTCCACCACCCATCAAGGATAATAAGATCGACTCGAGTAAAAATTGGAGCCGAATCGCCCGTGGTCGTGCGCCGAGTGCCTTGCGCAGACCGATTTCCGTCGTCCGCTCCGTGACCGAGACGAGCATCATATTCATGATTCCGATGCCGCCGACAATCAAGGAGATCGAGGCAATGCCGGTCAACAGCAACGACAACATCGTATTGATTTGATCAATTGAATCAAGAGCTTCATCAAGACTGACGATCGTATAGCGGTCTTCCTGTTCATTATAGAATTGATACATTTTCGCGGACAGATCCCGTTTGACGGTCGCGACGTCGGCCGACTCCTCCTTGAAGACATCGACTTGTTGCACCGTGTCGATGTCAAGCGTCCGCAGTGCCGTCGTATACGGAATCACGATTTCCTCCGAGTCGGCATCACTCACGCCGATGACCTGATACGTCAAACCGTTCAGGAACAGCGACTGTCCGACCGGTTCCTGTCCCGGAAAAAGTGTCCGGGCAACGGAGGGACTGATGACGGCGACGACGGTTTCCTGCTCGACATCACTGATTTTGATTTCCCGTCCCTGTGTGACATCGGCCGATTCCTGGTAGTAGATGTGATTGCGGCCGCTGATCGTCACGTCATCGAGTCGGGCGTCTGCCGACCGCACCGATAATTGAGTCGTCAACGTCGGGGCAATACCGCGTGTCCCGTCGACTTGATTTAACTCTTCCAGTTGTCCTTGGGATAATCCTGCTTTTAACGGAGACGCCGTCGTTTGAATCGTCAATTTGTTTGCCCCGAACGTCGAGACTTCGGCATTGATCGAGGCGGTCGCCCCGTTGACGATTGAAATCAGGGCGATGATGGAAGCAACACCGATGATGACCCCGAGTGTCGTCAGAAAAGACCACATTTTATGGTGGACGATATTCGTCCAGGCCATCCGAAAGGTTTCGCGTATCATGGATGACTCGCCTCCTGTACCTGTCCGTCTTCAATCCGGACGATTCGTTTCGCCTGTTTCGCAATCGTAATGTCGTGGGTGATCATGACGATCGTCTTCCCTTCGTCCGCCAACTCGTGAAACAAACCCATGATTTGCTGGCCGGTCTTTTGGTCGAGTGCCCCGGTCGGTTCATCCGCCAGCAGCAGCGTCGGTTTCGTGACGAGTGCCCGGGCAATCGCGACCCGTTGTTGTTGCCCGCCGGACAACTGATGCGGATAGACACTCCCCTTTTCCCCGAGTCCGACCCGGGTCAGCAAATCGATCGCCCGCCGGCGCCGTTCTTTTGGCGAGACACCCGCATAAATCAGCGGCAACTCGATGTTTTGCAGGACCGTCAATCGCGGTAACAGTTGGAACTGTTGAAAGATGAAACCGACTTCCTGATTCCGGATCCGGGCGAGTTCATCTTCAGACAGTTGGCTGACATCCTGGTGTTGCAGGTGATAGTTGCCGCTTGACGGGATGTCGAGACAACCGATGATGTTCATCAAGGTCGACTTACCGGATCCCGACGGACCGAGGATCGTCACGTATTCCCCGGCCTCGATCGATAAATCCACATCTTTCAAGACCATTTGCCGGTTTTCGCCTGCTCCGTAAGCTTTCGTAATCTGTGTTAACTCGACGACGGCCATTACGATGCACCTCCCGGAGGAGTCGGTAACAGACCCGAACTGCCTTGTTCAGTCGGCAACACGACATAGTCATCAACGGACAGACCTTGTTTGATTTCAATGTCTTGCCCGTCTGTCACTCCGGTCGTGATGAACCGGCGGACGACTTCGCCTTCTTCTTCGACGTAGACGTACGGACGGTCATTTTCCGTATACTCGACGACATCAAGCGACAAGACGGCCGCCTCCTTGACCAATTGTTTGTTGATGCGGGCCTCGACGGTCATGCCGACACGCAGTTGGTCCGGCCCATCGATCGTGACGTCCGCCGTGAAGTACGACAATCCATTTTCCATGACCGCTTCTTTACCGACCGATTCCACCGTACCGCCTACAATTTCATCCAAGCCGTTTACACGCAACTCGACCGACTGATCTTGTTTGAGGCGATGGATATCCTGTTCGTCGACCTTCAGTTGAACGGTCAAGTCTCTGTAGTCCGTGATGACGGCGAGTGACGTGTTGGGTCCGTAGATGGCATTTGGTTCGACATCAAGCTTGGCGATCTCACCCGTAATCGGGGCTTGATACGTTTTGCCACTCACGCTTGAAAACAGAGTGTCCCCCGCTTTGACTTGTTGTCCGACTTTAACCTCGACCGCCTTGACTTCGACCAGCTCATTACTGACGACCGTACTGCGCTTGTCGGCCATGACTTGTCCCGTGAAATGATAATACGTCTGCAACGTTTTTTGTTTGACTTGCTCCCGTTTTAATCCATCCGCTGACGATTGTTGCCCCATCGCTGCGACACCGGCTGTCCCAATCAGCAGGATGACTAGCAATCCGATCCACCATTTTCGTTTGTTTGTCTGCTTCATCTGTTTGTTCCTCCCTTGTCTTGAATACTCATACTGTAGAAGGAAGTTATGAACCAATTATGAATTCGGAGGGCATTTGATTAAAAAAAGTCTTTTCTTGAATAGACAAAATTTTCAAATAATATTACACTTATTTTACCTTAATTTGTAAAAGGAGTGGTTTGATGGCTATCTTAGTTAAAGACGTTTCGCATACCTTCAGCCAGGCGGGATTACAGAGTGAAGTCTTAAAAGCGTTGACCTGTCAGTTTTCCGCGAATGACATCACCGCCCTTGTCGGTCCGTCCGGATCAGGGAAATCGACGTTTTTAAGTCTGATCGGCTCGCTCGACCGGCCGACATCGGGGCAAATCGACTATGACGGACAGGACATCACGAAGTGGAAGAACCGGCAGTTGTCGAAGTTCCGGGCGCAGGAAATCGGCTTTGTCTTCCAACAGTTTCACCTGTTGCCCGCTTTGACGGTCAAAGAAAATCTGCTCGTTCCCTTACTGAAACAAAAAACCGACTTCAACAAAGAAGACCGGATTGCGGAAATCTTGGAAAAAGTCGGACTGACCGCGAAACAGGATGCCTTGCCGGCGCAATTGTCCGGCGGGCAACAGCAACGGGTCGCAATCGCTCGAGCCCTGATCAATCGGCCGCGCTGGATTCTCGCCGACGAGCCGACCGGTAATCTCGACTCGATCAACGGGGAGATGATCTTTCAACTGTTGCTCGATCTCCATCAAGAAGAACAATGCGGCATTCTGTTCGTCACGCACGATTTGGCACTCGCGGAACGGGCGGATCGGATTGTGTTCATGCAGGATGGACAGATTGTCGAAGATCGGCGGAAGCAGACGGTTCGAAGTGTGTAAAAACGATTCATGGAGGCGAGGTGGAATTCATCAAAACGTTCCGGTCCAAACTCATTGTATGCGTGATTGGTTCATCCGCCGTCTTTTTTCTGCTGTTGTTTACGACACAATCGGTTCATCAATCCTTTCGGCAAGCAGACTTTTCCGAACAGGAAACGACGATAAAACGGGGATGTGGAAAAGATTCATTGTCAAATCGGTTTTTTTCAAAATATAACTGTTCCGGAGGGATCATCCGAGAAGATTCCGAGGGTGAAATTCTTGGGGGTGCGACCGGGAAAACGGAAAAAATCGAAGGTCCTTCACGCGGAAAAGTAAAAACGGCTGAATCGGCCTCTTTCTTCGAAACAACCAAGGAAGCCGCCCGTTCCAAGTCGTCCGATTGGTTATGGGCAGGTCTGTTGCTTGCCGGGGTCTTCATGTTCTTCATCTATCATCATTTCAATCAGCGACGGCTCCGGAATCGCCCAATCAGCGAAACTTCCGTAATCCATAACCGGACCGCCTTTCCACGACCCTTCTCGATCCATCCGACGAGCACACCCAAGATGCTCGTTCCACCGCAGGAATCTGTCCGGCTGCTCTTATTCGACTTCAATCAGCAATTATCAAAACCATTGCAACGCCGACGGCACGAGTCGCTGACGGAGTGGACGCAGCGAATTGAGTTGTCGACGTCACTTGCGCCCTACCTGATTACCCGCTATGCAACAGAGACAGATTGTCAAAGGGTTGATCCAAATGCACTCCGTCATTTCAAACAGGATTTAACAACGTATTTACGCCATCAGTCTTCCCATCACTGAATAAAGGAGAATCCCTATGCTACGTTTCGTTTTGAATCACTGGCGCCGACAACGGTTTAAGTTCATTCTGACGCTTGTCGGTGCGCTCATCATCAGTGCCGGACTCAGTCTGATGTTCAACTTGACCGACTCCAGTCAAGGCACGGTCGAACAGACATTACAAAAGAAATGGTCGTCCGCCTACGATATCGTCGTTCGGCCAAAAGGCAGTCAAATGTCGACTGAATCAAGTGACCTGCTGGAACCCAACTATTTAAACGGTATCAACGGCGGGATTTCTTTGGAGCAATATGAAACCATCAAACAGATGAAAGAAGTTGATATTGCAGCACCGATTGCTGTCATGGGCTATGCCAACACGTTTGTCATGTTCAAGAAAGCCATGACGTTTCCAAAGGAACCCGGTATTTACCGCTATAAGAGAACGACATACACCGAAACTGGCCTTGGCAAAGAACAGCAATTCGAAGAGCAGATCCATATTGCTCAAGGCACAAAGATCCAGTTACCAGAAAAAGTCCCCTTCTCGACCTCCCCGGTGGACAGATTTCGGGATGTCTCTGCCGGTAATCCGGTTCTGATTGTTGCTGTCGATCCGAAAGAGGAAGCCCGACTAGTCGGGCTCGATCAAAGCGTCAGTTCCAAAAATAATTCCCGGTATTTTTCACAACTGGATCAACATGAGTCACCTCGAGGGGCTGACGACAACATCATTCCGGTTCTTGTCAATCCGCATTCCTTTAATAAAGGGACATATGAATTTACGATTGAAAAGCTGGATGCCCCGTATAAAACTGAGCAGGATCAGCAAAAGCTGGTTCAAGAACTGGTCAAAAAACAGCCGGACGGTGACCGTGTAAATTCTATCCTTCAAACGTATCCGGCCAAATTGACGCAACGCCTTGAGATGCCGTCTTCTAAAGTCGAAGAAACCTATCTCAAAACATTGTCGGAAGGGACAAACCTCCAGACGTTTGTTGCAGAAGATGCTCCAGGTGCCCAGTTGCTGTATAAATCAGGTCCGCTTCAGTTCAATGAAACCAAAAGTCCATATCCGACGCGCTGGAAGAATGCTTTTGAAGTCAGCACCTCTGCGATTCATTTAAAGAACTGGTACTTTTCGGAGTCGACGCATCCTTCAAAAGGATATCGGTCACTTGTCTCGACCGGAAAAAAGGTTAAAAATCCGAGCGAGATGGAAATTCCGTTTAAGTATCCTTACCTCACCTTTAAAGTCGTCGGTCTCTATGATCCGAACAAAATTAAAGTCTCAAAAGATCCGCTCAATGAACTGCCGATGGAAACCTATCGACCGTCATCCGCTGATCTCGTCCTCGATGCGAAAGGCAATCCGGTCAATCCGGCAAAGTCAATCGACACGTCTGGTAATCCGGTTGGTTTATTGACGAACTCGCCGAACATCCTGACGACGTTAGACAGTGCCTTTGCCGTCAACGGAAAACAGGCCATCTCGTCGATTCGTCTCAAAATCAATGGCGCAACAACCGTCAGTGAGGAGTCGGAACAGCTCCTGCAAAACGTTAAGACACAAATCGAACAGGAAACCGGACTGCTGGCAACGATTACAAAGGGGTCGTCGCCGCAACCGGTCGTGACAAAGGTCGTCGATGACGGCAAGACACTCGGTTGGATCGAACAGCCGTGGGTTCATATCGGTGCCGCGATGACAATCTTCCGCGAAACGAGTGTCGGCTTCTCCGGTGTCATCTTCGCGATGCTTGCCGTTGCCATCGTTTATGTCCTTGCGACAAGTTACGTCTCGATGCTCGCCCGGCGGAAGGAATTTGCCGTCTTGCTCGCACTCGGCTGGCGGACAAAAGACTTGTACCGGATTGTGTTAATTGAAGCCGCGCTTCTCGCCGCTTTTGTCTCCGTTGTCGCTTTAATTGTCGAAAGCATCTTCTCGTATGTCCGAAACGAAACGATGAACGGGTGGAGCTTACTCTGGATTACCCTGTTCAGTCTCGTGATTTACTTTGCCGGTGCCGCCTGGTCTGCCTTTACGATCCGGAAAATTTCGCCGTACGAAGCCATCAAGACGGGTGAATATGCATCATCGTCTCACGTCAAACTCGGTCTCCGTTCGACCTGGACGCTCGCACTCAAAGAGATTTTCGGCAAATGGAAGCGGAATGCGCTGTCGATTTTATCGATTGCTTTACCAACGGCTCTGTTGACATTCTTCCTGTTCGTGACGTTCCACCTGCAAGGCGTCCTGTATACGTCATGGCTCGGTCAGTTCGTCGCCTTACAGGTCGGTCCGATGCATTACGTGACGATGGGTGTAGCAATTACGATTGCCATCCTGACGACCGGCGAAATCATGTGGCAAAACGTCACCGACCGGCGGGCGTCGCTCGCGATCTTAAAAGCCGTTGGCTGGACAAACCGTTCCGTCCGTCAATTGATTGTGTTAGAAGGTATGCTGATCGGATTCGTCGCCGGAATCGTCGGACTGAGTATCTCTTACATCACAATTTATGTGTTGTATGATCTCGTTCCGTGGGATGAGCCGCTGTTGATCGCTGTCTCCCTGCTTCTGCCGGTTCTGTTCGGAACAATCGCTTCGCTCCTGCCGGCGCAAATCGCAGCACGCGTCAATCCCTATCAGGAATTAAAAGATGCAGGATAATCAGAATCAGTAGACAACCTGAAGACCGGCTCTCGCCATACGAGGTCCGGTCTTCAGGTCGTTCTGGTCGTGTGGTTCGTCAGGCGCGTCGCCCCTTGATGGATGAGCCAGGCAACCACTAAGATGAATGGGAAAAATTGTAACGGAAATAAAAACAGCAGCAAAGTTGCGGTGACAAACGGCTGTTTGAGGATGACCGTACAACTGGCAGCGACACTGACTGCAATCAGCAAACCCGGTGTATACGGAAAGACGGACGCTAAGGCAAACGCCATCGCTGTACTCGAGAAGACCGCCGGAAAGATTTTTCCGCCCCGCCATCCGAACGAAAAACAGACATGGGTCAAAAAGGCTTTCCCGACGGCGATGCTGATTAAGAAGAAGACCGATTGATCGAAGGCAATCCGCGAGAACTCGAGGATTTTTTGTTCGCCGGAAAATAAGAAATAGGACGACATGCTGCCGAACAGACCTAAGATTGCACCGGCGGCCAAAGCTAAACCAAGTGGATGTGGATAGTTTCGTGCCACAATGTCCGTCCAGCGGCCAAACATTACAAATAGATACCCGAATCCCGTCCCGATCATGACTGCCGGAAGCAGGAAGTACATCACCTCCACCGTCCAGTTCACTTTCGGTGTACTGATGGAAAATAAGATTTCGTGTGGGAACAGTCGATTCAGTGTCGTAAAGGCGAAAATCCCGCAGGCTGTCGTCAGTGCATACAACAAGACTTTGATGGATTTACGCTTGAAATTGGTCCGGTTCACCCCGTCTTCGAGTGCTTCACTGACGCCGATCAACGGCGCGTAAAAAATCGTTGATAACATCGCTCCGATCCCAAGATCAAGCAACTCTTTTTTCTTCTGCAGGGTCCAGGTCATCCGGTCACCGGCCCACGTCATCAATCCGCCGAGAATGCTGATCAAGGCTGCTTCCGGACCGAGACTTGCTCCGAACGTCAAAACCAGTAAGGCAGCCACGGTATTTTTGACGACTGCCCCTTCATACGCAACCCGGCCTGTCGTCTTGAATTCCTCAAGCGTCTGATGCATCGTCCGGGGATAGTCGCCGATGTACGTCTGGAACAGACCAATCAACAATCCGCCGAACAGGCAAATCCAAAACGGATAAAACGGCGTGTCCAGCTGTTCCGGAATCGTCGTCCACGTCACATGAATCAGCAGATTCGACAATGCCAGAAAGAGCGACGCAAGTGCCCCGACAATCAGCCCGAGCAGACAACTGTAGAGGACGAATACCAGATTAAAGTTCATCTGCTTCACTCCTTATTCGCAAATACTACCCGTCACTTCCGGTCTGGTTTGTTTTTGTTTAAGTGGAATTCTTTTAACGCCCGGTTAAAATTCACAATCAGGGCACTAATAACGCCGATTCCAAGCAAGACATACCCCATCGTAAAAATCTTGCCGATCGGCGTGACCGGATGAATATCACCATATCCGACCGTCGTCAGCGTCATGACGGAAAAATACAGCGCGTCGAGATAACTCAGCTGTTCGACGCTGTGATAAAAAAACATCCCGACCGCCAGCAAAAAGGCGACGGAGAACATGACGGCTTTTTGTTCATCTTGACGAAACAGGATTTTCAGGACGTAATACATATTGCGTAACAGAATGAAAAAGGCAATCATCGCATCCTTCCTCTCCTCACAAGCAGACTTGACACGTGACGACTTTCGTTCCTTTACCTTATCTATTGAATTACCCGAAAAAAGGGAGAACGATTCTTAAATCGTCTCCCTTTACATCCATCCTCTTGTTCGGTTTCCGATCTGTTTGTCCACTCCCTTATTTCGGACGATAGAATAAGGTAATATGAAGGTTCCTGCAAAACATTCATCTACCTTAGAGGAGGTCAGAAACATGCGTATTCAAATCATCGGTGGTTCCGGTACCGGGAAAAGCACGCTCGGCAAGTGGATCGGGCAACAAGAGAGTATCCCCTGGATCGACAGCGATCATTATTTGTGGAAAGATCAAACATTTACCGAAAAACGATCGGTCGCGGAGCGGTATGCCTTATATACACCGGATATTGAAAACCATCGACAGTATGTCGTCTCCGGTTCCGTCTTTTCGTGGAATCCGACCGGCTTCGACAACCGGGAGTTGCTTGTCTTTTTACGCTTGGATGAAACGACACGGATGAACCGTTTAATCCAGCGGGAACAAGAACGGTATCCTGATTTCACGGGAACGAATGCATTTCTCGACTGGTGCAGCACGTACCTGACGGCGACGGATCCGGCGATGATTGGGACGCTAGCCGAACACCGTCTGCAAATGGAACAATCCGCTTCTCCTGTCATTGAAATCGATGCGGCGTTACCGACGGACGAGATCTACAGGCAAATCAGACACGCCTATCAGCAACTGCAAACCGCACTGTGAATTTTCGTATACTTACCGAAACCAATCGGCTCCCTCCCGTGTCAGAAAATCGAGTTCCCGTTCGTAATGCGTGACATGTCCCTCTTCAATCATCCGCTGAAAGGCTTCTTCGCCTTCCGTTGCTTTCCGCTGAATCGTCGCAATCAGTGCCTGGATACGGAGCAACACCGTTTCGTACAAGGCGGCTTTTATGTCTGGTTTTCCGTAAGCCGTCAAAAACAATTCGATTCGCCGCCGGATGCGTTCCTGATCTGTGATTCGATCATAGAGCACAGGCTCCCCTGTTTCCGTCATTTGATGGCGGCTTAACGGAACAAACGTATACATCGTATACGCGATATCCCAAATCCGTGGTCCCGGGGCGGCGACGTCGAAATCGATGATGCCGATCGGCCGTTCATTTTGAAAAATGACGTTATAGACGGCAAAATCATTATGGCAAATCAGTTCAAGTGGCTCGGGTGTTCCGTCGAGCGGTGGCCAATCAGGTGGGATTCGAAAATCCGCGACGGCTTCGTGATAAGCACGTAATAGGCGTGCCGTTTCTTCCAAAACGGTATCCGAGCGCATGTATGGCTCGAGCGGATAATTCCCGGCCTCGCCTTTAATGTACGAGACGATTTCCCGATTTTGTGCGTCAATCCCTAAAAACCGTGGACTCCCTGTAAACCCTCTTTTCTCAAGATGGTGTAACAACCGATGAATCCGTTCACTGTCCGGTTTTTGTTCGCGTCTGACTGTATCCCCGATCCGTGAGACGTCGGAGACATTCCCGCCCGTCAATTGTTCTTCCCGCTCAGGTTGTGTCATGTGGTATCCTCCCCTTTCCGTTGACTCAGTGCAGTGACGAGAATCGATGCCCCGACTAAACTGATGACAAGATCGCTTCCTTTGACCAACGAGAAGTCAAAATGCCACAACGTGTCAACCCCGTTCGTGATTATCATCCCGATGACATACAGCGTGATACTGAGCGGAATCATCCGTTTAATGAACCGCGGGACACGAATCCAGATTCGTAACAAGCGTTCACCTGTCTTACTCATCATTCCATCCCCTTACGACCTAAAATTTTCCTGTTTCATTTAGCTTATCATGTCTGAATCAATCACTCAAAGTGTTCGCCGGTCTCACCAACTGGTAGACTAAGGGATAGAAAAGTCAGGAAATGGAGTCGATATTTATGAAAGCCATGACCATCACACAATACGGTCACGTCCCGCTTGAACTTACAGAACAGCCCCGTCCGCAGGTCAATCCCCATGATGTGCTCGTCGAAATTCATGCCGCAAGCATCAATCCAGTTGATTTTAAGATTCGGGACGGGAACGTCAAACTGTTGATTCCCTATCAGTTCCCGTTGATTCTCGGCAATGATTTTTCCGGTGTCGTGACGGAAATCGGTTCTGCCGTTACGAAGTTTCAAATCGGGGATGCCGTTTACGGTCGTGCCGAGAAGAACCGGATCGGCACGTTTGCTGAATACATCGCAATCGATGAACAGATGCTCGCTTTGAAACCAGCCACACTTTCGTTTGAGGAAGCGGCGTCGATTCCGCTGGTCGGCTTGACGTCCTATCAGGCGTTACATGACATTCTGCAGCTGACACCCGGACAAAAAGTTTTGATTCACGCCGGTGCCGGAGGCGTCGGAACGTTTGCGATCCAACTGGCGAAGGCAATGGGACTATATGTCGCAACGACGGCAAGCCCCGCCGGACATGAGCTTGTCCAGTCACTTGGGGCCGATAAAATCATTAATTACCGGACAGAAGCCTTCGAGGACCTGTTGCACGATTATGACGGCGTCTACGATACGATTGGCGGCGAGACACTCCGACGGTCGTTTAAGGTTGTCCGTCCGGGTGGACACATCGTCTCGGTTTCCGGACTGCCGAATGGCCGGTTCGGTAAGTCCTACCGGTCCGGTTTTCTCAAGACGTCATTATTTAGACTGTTGACGCTCCGCGAGACACTTCTTGAACGAAAATATGATGTCACCTATACGTTTTTGTTCATGCGACCAAGTGGTCGACAACTCGAACACATCACGGAATGGATCGAGAGTGGACAAATCAAACCGATCATCGACCGGGTGTATCCGTTTGAAGATGCCCAAGCGGCGCTCGAGTATTCTGAGTCCGGTCGGGCCAAAGGAAAAGTCGTCTTAAAAATCAAATAAACCGTTCAAACAGTCAATAAACACCGGACATACTGGTGTTTATTGACTGTTTTTGTATTGATGTTTTATTTAAATCCGACTCTCAAGCGAAGTATAAAATAAGCTATTATGTAAAATAAAGGATGTCAACTTTTATTAAACGGAAGGAGCAAACAGATGGACATACGTACCGGCACCCCGTACAAGCATTATTTTTGGAAACGGTTTTTCCTGCTGTTCATTCCGCTGTTTTTGATCGGGATTCTACCTGAGCCGTTCATCACAGAAAATCCATTCAACAGTCTTGAAGATTACGGCGAATTCGCCTTCGTCTTTTTGTTGTATCTGATTGTGATGTCCGGAATTTCCGCTTTTTTGGTCTCGATGCGTTGGAGAAGAAAACAAAACCGTAGATGATGACCACTTCGACTAAAAGGAGACACAGATCATGCACTGGAAAACAGCTCTTACGGCAGCTTTAATGGTGTCGCTCGTCTTCACCGCAGGATGTACCGATTCTGATTCAGCCAAGCAACCGTCGAAAATCAAGGCAGATCCGCAGGTGGCTGAGCCGACGCCAAATCTCGAACCGGTCAGTGCCCCTTTGTCCGACTATGGAAAATATGTGCCGCTGAAGAAAAAGACAGACCAGATTTCGCTCGGAACACATCAGACATACAATTTATCGTCGTTTTTTGCCGGTCAAAACGTCCTGGTTGCTCCGGACTATCTGTATCAGCAATCGATCTACTATACGCACGTTAAACAAACGAGTGATACAACCATTAACAGTTACATTTACCGCTACAGCCAAGGGTCGAACGATAACCAAGTGCTGCATACGGTCAACCGGACGATCGGTATGATGACCGGAGTGTCGCATTACCTGTTTTGGGTCGAATACAATCAAACCAAGTCCGGACAAAAATGGGCGATTCGCTTGATGGACTTGAAGACGGAAAAAATCAATACGCTTGATCAAGGCATCAGCCGTTATGACACGGCGATTCCTTATCTGGATGCGTCCTCAAAACGGGTATCCTGGATGACGCATGAAGCGACACCGACCCGAACGAAAACCATCCTCAAGTCGTTTGATGTCGCGGAAGACGCCATCATCATCCATCAGCAATATATGTTAAAAGAAGGCGAAAAACGGAATGGACAGTACCCATTTGACTTCCGCCGGAGCGATGCCGGGCTGATTTTGCATACAAGTACGTTTAAGAACGGTCATAAAACGCCGACGCTCGAGACGTTTGACGGTGCATTCAGCCGACGAATGAACGGACAGATTGATTTTGAACACAATAAAAAGTATGTTGCAATCGGCGAAGAAGGCTCCGCTCTCTTCATGCCTAAGAAAGGACGACAACCGGGGTACCAGTTCAAACCGTCGGACAACCGGTTGACGGTTGATGCATTCCGCTTTTTAGCGGCTGATCGGGTCATTTTCCGGGAGAGTATGACGCGACTCTGGTACGCCGATCTTGCGCGCGGCACCGTTGCTCCCTTGACGGAAATGGCCGATACGACGTCCAAACCGATTCATGTCAACGGGAAGCTCGCATATGGGGTATCGGACGACGAACAGATTGAATTCCATGTCATCGATTTAAAAAAATGATTGGTTAAGACCGTTCTTTTCGTGTGAAAAGGACGGTCTTTGTTTTGTCCGGAGGGGTCCATTTCGAGCGTTCCGTATGCTACACTTTTGGTAATAATTAGTCATGAGGAGGAAATACGATGACGAAACATCGGTTGTACACGACAGCGTTTTCGAGTGTCTATCCGCATTACGTGACAAAAGCGGAACGCAAGGGTCGGACGAAACAGGAAGTCGATACGATCATTTGCTGGCTGACCGGTTACTCCGAGCAACAACTCGCAACGCTGACAACAGATCAGACGACATTCGAAGCCTTTTTTGCGGAGGCGCCGGACATGCAGGAACGGCGATTGTTAATCAAAGGTGTCGTCTGCGGCGTCCGGGTCGAAAATGTCGAAGATCCGTTGATGCGGGAAATCCGCTATCTCGACAAGTTGATTGATGAACTGGCAAAAGGAAAAACGTTCGAAAAAATCTTACGGTAAGAATTGAAGGAGGAAAACATCGTATGCTGACTACCATTGCTTCACTCTTCGCTCTCGTCACGATGTTAATGAGCGGTGTTTACGGCTATGTCTATTTTCAGAAAAAACAAGAAGGCATCCCGCTTTCTCCCCGCACGAAAGCGGTCTTTACGTCGTTGATCATTATCTTCGGTACGGCGTCACTTCTGATCACTCAGTACTAAAAAAAACCGGACACCTCAGGCAGGTGTCCGGTTCTTCTGTCTATTCTCGTTAAAAACGTTCCTCCAACCAAAGCAAGGTGTCCGCTATCATCTGATCCGACACGGTATGGTTGATGAATGGATATTTGAAAAACGTCAAATTATTGTTCGTTCCAACAGACTGTTGGACATAGTGTTCTTGCGTTTCAATCGGAATGACTGCATCGCGTTGTCCATGTACGAATAACGTTGGTGTAGACTGTTTTTGTAAGACAGGATCATACGCCCGTAAGCGTCGTTCTTCTTCTACCGTTAAATCGTCTCTTTTGTCACGGCTTCGGAAAAGCTGTTCCGAAAAGAGGAAGGAGCCGGACCCGTTGATGTTAATCACCCCTGCGCTGCCGTTGTGTTTAGCAGCAGCACCGCTTGCGATGAATCCTCTCATCGAGACACCAAGCCAAATGATGTCCTCTCTTGGAACGTTCAGTTGCTGAACGAGTGTGCTCGATTCCTTGATGCTTTGAAACACGACTTCCCAAAAGTGACGTTCGACGACGCCCGAGTTAAAATACGTTGCTAACGCATCACGGCTGTCATGCAGGTGGAGTTCCGGTACAATGACGGTAAATCCTTTATCAGCAAGCATACCGGCAAATTCCTCGTATTTGGTAACACTTGATCCCCAGCCATGATATAAACAAATCGTTTTACGGTATTTTTGATGTTTGGCTGGATATGTCCGGATCGACAGAACGGAATCATTTAATGTGCGCATCTGTATGTCTCTTTTTCGATTTAGATGTAAATTGATTACAACTATGTAAGTTGCATGAATTATCCATTTTTTGTTATGTTTGTGAACGAGAGGAGGAGAAACATGCACTTACTCTGGTTCAATCTGATCATGTTTTGCTTTTACTTCCCCAGCCTGATTCTGCACGAATACGGGCATGCGATCGTCGGCCGCCTGATTGGTCTGAGGCTAAAATCAGTTTCGATCGGGAAAGGCGAACCCTTCTTACGCATCGGTCATTTTTCCGTCGCCCGAAAGCAATTTTGGGAGGGACTCTACCAATCTCACCCGTCAGAGATTCCGCGCCGTCGCGGACAACGAGCAGCGATGTTACTCGGTGGAGTTGGTGCCAACTTTATCGGTGGTGTATTCGTTTTTATTCTAAGTCAGCTCTTTCCAAGCCCAATTATGCAACTGTTGGCTCTGCCCTTCATTCAGATGTCAGTCATTTCGTCCTGTTAAATCTGATTCCCATTCGCTTGACTAGTGGTGTTCCAAGCGACGGACTGCAGTTGAAGCAACTGTTTTTCAACAAAAATCAACGGATATCCTGACAGGAGTGGAGTTCATGTTAAAACCATTGCTGTTTGCAAGTAGTCTACTGCTCGTCGGATGTGCTTCTTCCGAGCAACCGAAAACCGTTCCGTGGGGTGAAAATACACCGGCTCAAATGGAACGACTAAAAGCCAATGACATTGAGTTTACAGTCAAGGGCGACCAATTACTGATCCCGCAAGATCAGGTCGATCAAGCGACAAAGTGTTGTACCTGATGTAAAAGATATAGCGGCCACTCCTAGACAAATCAGGAACCAGCCGCTATTTTGTATTGATTTAAGAATCGGAATGATCCAGTTCTTTTTGTGTCCGGCGTAATGAGATTTTTGTGAAGATCCACTCGTACAGTTGTAAGAATGCAATTACGACAACGAATGTCACCAGTACTCTCAGCCAGTCATTTAACGTCTCCGGCATCCCACGCAGGAAAAGCATGACGATTGCAAAAAAGAGACCGCCGGTAAGGTGTGTCCAAAAATGTTGTTTCATTTTCTTCTTGAAACTGCGTTCGTCATCGACTTCCGTATCATAAATCCCTTCCATTGCCATCTTCGCTAACGCATAAAAAACATAGACGATGACATAGACGAGACTGGCTCCCCAATGTGAAGCCGGACGGTCCAAAATGAATCCCCGGACAATCAGGTCAAGCATCGCCAGGACGATGATAAACAGTCCCGCCTGATGAAACGCCAGCAACTCCTTCATCTGTGTCCGTTCATCCGCTACAGTTTCAATCCCTAACCATTGTTTTAACTTATTCATCGGCTTCCTCCCAAAATAGCGTATTTAAATCAGTGTGCAACGCATGGGCAATCTCAAGACACAGCTTCAGGCTCGGATTAAATTTACGCGCTTCAATCAGGGCAATAGTTTGACGTGTCACCTTCACACGATCGGCCAATTGTTGTTGCGTCCATCCTTGTTCCATTCGTTTTGATTTCATCGGACTCATGCTTGGACTCATGTTACTCACCTACTTCAAAGATTTTCCTTTTTCAGTATGTCATATATAGTTAACATATGCAATGTATAAATGACATTCTTCTGATCATAAACTGATTCTATGATTTACTTTTTAATAAAATTCATATAATCCGTCATCGAAATATTGGAATGTTTCTTCTGAGATTGGTGAAAATCCATATCCGGAATAGAACGCATCAAGCATCTGGACATCCTTTCGAAAAGACCGTGTCGCCAAGGCTTCATCGTAGCGGGGATCGCCGACCGTCATTCCGGCTACATCGATAAATGCAACGATTTCATTGTCTCGGACCAACAGATTGTCCGTCGTACAATCTCCGTGTATCCGCGTCGCCGGAACAGGTTCCGGCTGCTTGGTGAATAATGCGTTAAGTAACTCGCGCGAACCATTTGTCCATCCCTGTTTAATATAGTGATCGGCTTGAAGCAGCTGTTTATTCAGCCAGTCTTTTGAAGAATGGGTGGAGCTAGTCTCCCTCGTATGAAGCTGTCTGAGGAACCGTCCAAATGCACGAATCAGCTCAAGACGCTGCAGTTCGGAAGCATTCGCCAGTGCCGTTGTCAACGTCTCACCTGCTATGTATGACATCAATAAATAATCCTGTTGCTCGTCTTCCATATAATCAATATACGTCGGAATAATGATATGTTGTGACTTGAACGTCTGCATCACTGTCGCTTCCTGCGCCAACCACTCGCGGTATCGAGGTAAGCTTGCCTGCTTGAGGATATAGGTGCCGTCTAACGTTTTCACATAGTAGACGATGGCTGTTCCCCCCTGCACGGCAACGGGATGGATCGAATAGATCAAACCGACTTGTTGCTCGATCCGTTGCCTGATAACACATTTCATATCAGCACTCCATCCCCGACCGTAAACGCCTTAAACGCAACAGGTGACGACAACCGGATCCAGGTCGACGGTTTACCGTACTTCATCGAGGCATCGATAAACGTTTCCAGTGTCTCGACCGACGGCGTATACAATTTGACCATGAAGTTAAACGTTCCGGCGAGCCGGTGGCACTCGACGACATCCGGGTGATCTTTGCAAAACGTGATAAACGCGTCGCATCGCGTATCTTCGAACATCAAAATCGCCATGATTGTTTTTTTAAGCGCAACGGGATTCATGACGGCGCGGTACCCTTCGATGACACCGCGGTCCTCGAGTTTCTTGACGCGTTCGTTGACTGCAGGCGTCGAAAGACCCACCGTTTTGCCGAGTTCCGTCCAGGACATCCGCCCGTCTGCCTGCAACGTCCGGATAATTGCGTAATCAATTTCGTCCATTTTTAAAACCTCCTAATATTATGAAGACATATCTTAAAATTACCATTCATTTTCAGGTGAAGCTACTGAAAAACAAACAAAACCAGCTGTCCGGTCCCGTTTTTCTTTCGTACAATTAAGACAGATCAAACGAGACGTGAGGTGAACGACATGCAGGCAACAAATTGCACCCGCTGTGCGGAAACATTTGAAGAAGGTCAGGAAACGTATCATTGTTCGCACAACTGTACCTTTTGCAAAGAGTGTACCGAGACGATGAATTCGATTTGTCAAAATTGCGGAGAAACATTAGTCCAGGTAGAACGGTAATACATACAGCAAGGGAGCGGATCATTGGAATCCGCTCCCTTCGTTCGTTATTCACGTGTCGACACCTTGCGTTCTGCCAGCCGGTCCTTCGCCTGTTCCTGATGTTTCTGAATCGTACTTTCTCCGACCGCTTTTGCCAGTCCCCGCGTCGGCAGATTGACATACATCGTCTCGTAGTTGCTGATTTCAAACGTCTCATGGAAAATCCCGACGGCATGACTTGCACGGGCCGACTGATTAAACTGTTTCCACGCGGTCAGGTGACGGTTGCCGTGCGAATAGGCAATCAGAGCGTCGGAGGAACGCCAATACTGAATCAACGTGACTGACCGCCAACCGACGAGCATCTCATGCGACAACAAACCAACCTGCTGCTCATAACATTCCTTGATCATCGGTGTCATCGCCTGAACGGCCGGTAACCATTTCCGGACCGCTCGCAGACGGTTGATCCGTAACCCGATGATAAATACGACGACGTCTTCATTCGGTGTCGCGATCACGCGTTTCATCGTCTTTTCCTCCTTCAAGTGTCTGAATCGACGCAGCACACCATTCGAGCAAAGCTTGTGTCTTTCGTTTACCGTAATCGAGCGTCAACAGCCAATACACCGCTTCGTTTGTTTCAGGATAGGCACGAATCGTTCGTTCAATCATGTGGTACGTCTCCAACCGTTCACGGAGCAGAGCGGCATGCTGGTCGATTTTTTGAATCGTCGTTTCTTTTGACTCATGACGAGCAAAATAGAGTTTCAGTAACAGTTCATTCCGCTGGACCGGCAGTTCGGTCGTCGGCTCCTCGACCCAGCGTCTGAGGTCGGCCTCTCCGTCCGGTGTCAGAACAAAGGTCTTCCGGTCATCCCCTTCTCCGGTTTCTTCAACGATTAATCCTTCCTGCGCCAACGTCTTCAGCATCGGATAGACCTGTCCGAAGCTGATTTTCCAAAAATGATTGAGACTTGTATCAATCGTATGCTTCATTTCGTAGCCTGACGTACAGCCGCTCGCAAGTAACCCTAAAATCGCATACCGGGTCATGTTTTCTTTTGGCATCGGTTTCTCCTATATCTTTTAGATAGTATCTTTTAGATATATATTCCCGGTCTTTCAGTTACTAAACGAATATCCAGAATTTTTAACGGTTGATTTCATTTCTTTCATCAAGTATGTTACCCTATTTACAATTATTAACAAAGGAGGTACGTGATGCACGCGATTCAAAGTTACTTCATCCTGTATTTAAAAATCATGGTGACGGATAAAATTCCTTTTTTGTGGACAATCGGACTGCCGCTTGTGCTCGCACTGGCGTATGGCACCCAAAATGACTTTACATATGCCGACTTCCTGTCCTTCATCCCGCTGTTCTGGGGCTATATCATCTTATCGACGTACTTGAACGGAATCGGACTCCAACTGGCCCGGATGCGGGAACGAGGGTTGATGAAAACCTATATCATGATTTCCGGAGATAAGCTGAGCTGTATTCTTGCGATGATCCTTGTCCAAGTCGTGTTCGCCGCGGTCAGTCTCGTCTTTTTTACGGTGACGGTGTCGCTCGTAACAGGATTCTTTTCGTTTCAACTGATTGGACTTTCCCTGCTCGTCCTGCTCGGCAGCCTGCCGCTCGCTTTCGCAAGTACATTGCTGACACTTGTGCCGTTTAAGATCTCCAGCATGGCGACACTTGCCAACATCGTCATGTACCCGTTGTTTTTAGTGTCGACCCGCCAAAGCGAGCAGTGGTTCAGTTACTTAAATCCGTTTTATACGATCCGTCAGTTGTCGTTTGAGATCCTTCACTTTTTCAAAGACCTCGATGTGTCAGTCGACGGACTGACTTTGCTGTTGGCGCTGATTCTTTATCTGCTGAGCGGTCTTTTCGCCATCAAACGTTTTAACTTATTGTCCATCTTGACCCGTTAAGGAGGAAACCCATGATTGTTCAACACCTGCAATTTGCTTATCCAAAGTCCCATGCGTTATTACATGACGTGACGTTTACGCTACAACCAAACAAGCTCAATGTGTTGATTGGCATGAACGGCTCCGGGAAAACCACTTTATTTGACTGTATGACGGGTGCTTTGCGTCCGCAGGCAGGTGACATTACCCTGCCGGACCAATCCGATATCCTCTATCTGACGCAATCCATCTATTATTCCGATGAATTAAAGGGAAAAGACGTCGCCTATTTCATCGGCCGGCTCGCCCAACTCACTGATTTTAAAAAACAAACGACCTACAGTGCTTCGTTACAGAGCCGACGCGAAATCGATTTATTCCATCATCTCTGGCAAATGAAGGTCGGGAAGATGTCGGCTGGCGAAAAGAAATGGTTGTTCGTCACGTTGTTGACGACGATCCCCCGCGCATTGTACATATTTGATGAACCGACGAGCGGTGTGGATCCCGCCACCCGCCTGCACATCATGCGCCGATTCGAAAAGTTGATTGCCGACGGTCGGACCTGTTTGTTTTCGACTCATCAGCTGCATGACTTATTGCACACGGATGCGCATGTCATTTTCCTGCATGACGGGTCGATTGTTTATGAAGGAGATTTTCAGGACTGGTTACAGACGTTTCAAACGACCGATCCGGACGTCGCGTTCACAAAAATGCTTGACCTGGCAACTGAACCGGAACGTGCCAACACGATGCCTTAATGGGATCGTGTTTTTTCTTACATTCTTGTAAGCTCCTCTTCTTTTTTAGGGCAATGAATTCGTTTCGCTATACACTAATAGAGTTTTCATTTTCCTAAAACAGAACGGGAGTTTTTTTTGCTATGCCTTATCTTTTAAAAGTCAGCTTATTCAGCCTTGTCCTGCTGCTTGTAGGATGCAGTCAACCGGAACCGGAACCAACGCCCCCGGTTCCAGCACCAAAAGAATTGCTCCGAAGTGAGACATTTTCGCCGCTCGGACAAAGCAACAGTTACGATTTAACGGCTGTCCATCAGCGGTATCCTTACCTGTCCGGTCCGAGCTACATCGATGAAACCGCTTTGTATTTTTACGCCTCAAATGAGAAAAACAGCCTCATTTTTCGTTATTCCTTAACGGATCAAAAGCTGCAAAAATTGTATACGACGAAGCAATCCATTTACAAACTGGTCGGTGTCGGACGGCAGTTATTTTGGATCCGTTATCAAGATCATGCGAATGACAGCACATGGACACTGGAGACCATGGATTTAGCCACCGGTTCCATCCAACAACTGGATCAAGGAACCGAGCCGGAGCATTTTTACCCGGATTTGCAGACGACAGCGACGCATGTCTCCTGGATCAAACATATGAAAAAGAACCGTCAGACACAGTCGCTCGTCCAAAAATATGATGCAGCGACCGGGTACGTCACGACACAAAAAACACTGACATTGAAGGAAACAGCAACCCGGACCGGAGCATATGCGCAACATCTCAGGGACGGAGACGGCGGAATTCTTCTCGATCAAACCACGTACAAAGCGGATGAGAAAACGACCGCCTACACGACACTTTCCGGAAAAACGATCAAAAAAGCCACGATGCCGCTTGATTTTGCTTATGGGCGGCACTATCTCGCAACGGGTGCGGAAGGAAACGCTCTGTTCCAGTCGCATGGGTCGAACCGGACATCATATTACTATACGACACCGGAACCGTATGATCTGGTTGATGCCTTTTGTTTCCTGTCAGCCGATCATGTCGTCTTCCGGGAAGAACAGCATCAACTCCTTTATGCGGACCTGATAAACGGGACGGTTGTTCCGCTGACGGACAAGGAAGGCGAGTATTCGAAACCGGTTTTCACGAACGGTCGACTCGGTTACAGTGTGGTCCGGGATGACGGAACATTACATTTCCACCTCATACAACTCAAAAAATAAGGAAAACACAAAACCCGTCCTGTCATGGAACGGGTTTTGTCGTCTTCCTTCCATTCACTGTTGCTCCGCGTACGCTTTAAAACGGTCAAGAATCGCCTGCCAGCCCGCTTGTTGCATTTCGGGCGGATTCGTCGACTCCGCTTCAAATGTTTCGACAACTTCCGTTTCATCACCATTCGCCGTAAACAGAATCGTCACGTGGCGTCCGTCGTCAATCGTGTACGCTAATTTTTCATAAAGAATCACCTCTAGGTAGACGCCGGAAAAATCAAAGCCGACACTTCCATCCTTTGCCGCCATGTGACTGGAAAAACGACCGCCTGCCTGGACATCATTCGTCGCTTCTGTCGTATGCCAATCATCGGAGGCGGCATTCCAGGCTTTGATGTGTTCCGGTTCCGTCCAATACGTCCAGACTTCGGCGACAGGACGTTGGATTACGGTCTGGATTTGAATTTCTTGAGCATGGTTCATGTGAATCACTCCTCTGTAAGTTCAGAATCTGTTCTTTGTTTAACGTTCTGCTTTAACTGAGCAAATCCTTCTTTTAAGAAAAATGGTTTATTTTGTCAATCATTCAGGTATACTAACTTTACAGTTAATAAAAGTTAACCGGTTAATAAAAAGGAGTGTTAATAATGGAACAGCAGGCGATTTTGATTCTCGAACAGTACGACCAACTCAAAGTCATCAGTGATCCGATGCGGACAAAAATGCTGATGCATCTGATTGAACAGCCACATACCGGTCAGCAATTGGCTCAAAAACTCGACGTCTCCCGGGCAAAGATTTTGTATCATCTGCGGGAACTCGAAAAGTATCAGTTGATTCAACTCGTCGAGGAAGAAGTCCGAGGCGGAAATGTATTGAAGTTTTATCAGGCGGTCGCCCGCGGATTCATTCCGGCTGATCATCTCCTGAATCTTGTCGAGACGAAACAAGCGACACGCCAGTCTTATGTCGAGGTGCTTGACCGGGCGAAAACACGTGTCTTGACGGCGCCTGACCGCTCGTTTGCCCCGCGTTCCTCTGACGTAGAGGACTGGGAAAGCCTGTCGTTCCAACAAGAACTGCGACTTTCACCTCAGCAATTCTTGACGTTTACAAAACGGTACCGGGAACTGTTGCAGGACATCGAACAGGAGCCTTCATCCGAAGCGGACAAGAAGTTATATTACGTGATGGCGACAGCGTTTGAGATTGACGCACCTTTAGTTCAAGAGGATGAGGAGGGAGGACATGCAGGCGACTGAGCCAAAAACGCATCACCCGCTCTTGCGGAACCGTTCGTTTCGAGCGCTTTGGCTCGCCAGCACCTGTTCCTTCCTCGCCTTATCGACCTACTTATTTGCCGAGCAATGGTATATCCTCCGCGTCTTGAAACTTGATGCTTATTTAGGTCTCGTCTTGATGCTGACATTGTTGCCGCGGATATTCTTGATGGTGGTGGGTGGCGTGATTGCCGATCGGTTCAAGAAATCAATCATTTTACGCTATTCCAGTCTGCTGCGGTTCGCCTTTGTTCTGCTGTTGCTGTCCGTCTATCACTTCGAGCTGTTGACGATCGTTCCACTCGCTGTATTTGCTTTTACGTTCGGTTGTATCGATGCGTTTTTCTCCCCTGCCAGTGCGTCCCTGTTGCCCCTTCTCGTTTCGAAAGAAAATCTGACACGGGCCAATTCAATTCTTCAAACCTCCAATCAGATGGCGTTGTTCTCCGGCCCGTTGCTCGGCGGCGTACTGCTGACCTTTTCTTCGTTTCACTTCATATTTTTGACGATTGCACTGTTTCTTTTGCTCGCATCGCTCTGTACCCTTTTCATTCGCGAACATCCCGTCGACAATCCGACTCGGACCTCCGCTTGGCTTGAGCTCGTGCAAGGATTTCATTATGTGTTATCCGACCTGTACTTAAGACGGATCCTCTTCCTGCTGATTATCATCAACTTCTTCTTTTTTGGTCCTTTGCTGATGGGGATTCCCCTGTTGGTCGACCGGGTTTTATTGGGTGAAGCCCTTGATCTGAGTTATCTCCAAGGTGCGTATCAGCTCGGCATGCTGCTTGGGGCTGCCTGGATCGGCTTCAATCACTCAATCAACCAGTCGTTTCGCCTGTTGCTGTCGTTGATTGGTCTGCTTGGAGTCGGTCTTGGGTTACTCGGACAAATCGAACACGTCTGGCAAGGCGTTCTGCTGCTGCTGACAATGGGAGGCATCTCCTCCATCATCAATGTTCTGATATTGACGACGATTCAAACGACGACACGGCCACAGATGATGGGACGGGTCATGAGCCTTGTCAACGCCTCGTCAAACGGCTTGGTTCCATTGTCTTATGCGGCCTTGTCTCTTTCGCTGTCATTTGATGTCCGTCTCGAACAGATTCTCTTGTTATGCGGCTGCGGTATCGTTTTTGTGGTGTGTGCTGCCTTCGTTCGGATTCGGTGAACGCGTCAAAAAAGTCATGTCCCGTCCGTTTCAGGGGGATATGACTTTAACTTGTCGAAATGAATAAACAGCACCGAAGAATCATGACCCATTGAAACAAAACTAATCCGTGAGGAGGATGCCTGTATGAATATAAACATCTGTCAACTGTCAGCTCATGAGAATCCTCCGATGGAGCTTTTGCTATTAGCGGACCCGTCTCAGAAACTAGTCGAAGAATATGTAAAGAGAGGTCGTTGTTTCGTAGCTGAAACAAGGAGTCAACTGATTGGGGTGCATGTGCTCCTACCCACGAGACCGCAAACGATCGAAATCGTAAACATTGCAGTAGACGAGAAGTATCAAGGCAACGGCGTCGGAAAATATCTCTTAAAACATGCAATCCAAACCGCGCAAGCGATGGGCTACACAACCATTGAAATCGGGACAGGCAATTCAAGCATTGGTCAGTTGGCACTTTATCAAAAATGTGGATTTCGGATTGTTGGAGTTGATCTAAATTTCTTCTTGCGGCATTACGAAGAAGACATTATGGAAAACGGTATCCGGTGCACAGATATGATTCGGTTATCACAAGACTTATAAGAGTCTTTCTATACTCCTCTAGAACAACTCGTCGTCTATGATGAATGGAACACAGAAGGAGTAATTGGTGCAATGAAGTTTGTCCCAGAAAAACGATTCGAAGCGACAAAAAAGTGGCGCTTCTCGATAAAGAGAATAACCACCATCTTGTCTTCAGTATTAAGTCATGTCCGAGCTTAGGGCATGACTTTTGCGTTTAAATAACTGTCGTGAATTTTTTTGCCGTTTCATTCAGTTCATGCGCCGACTCACTGACGGTCTCGAACCGTTGCAACGTCTCTTCCATGACGGAGACACTGGACGAGGCATCGATATTTGCCCGTGTGATGCCCTGTTGAATCCGCTCCAGTTCCTTGTTCATCTGTTCCGTCGTGTCGCGGACGTTGATGACGGCGAGTTCAACGAGTTTTGAGAGATTACGGACTTCCGTCGCGACGACGTTAAAGCCGCTTCCGTGCTCACCCGCGCGTGCTGCTTCGATCGAGGCGTTCAGCGACAATAAGTTGGTCTGGGCGGCAATCTCTTTAATCGTCCCGGTGATTTTTGTGATCTCGGAAGACTGTTCCTGCAGATTCGTTAAGGTCCGTAAATTTTCCTTGGCATCATCCGCCATCTTCTCGATCGTTTGTTTGAGTTGCCGGCTTTCCTGTTTACCTTGCACGGAGCGGGCATCCAGATCCGTTGCGATGCCGGCAAAAGACGTCGCATACTCCTGGATGGTTTCTTGCCGGTCCGTGATATCAGAAGCAATCTTGACGACGCCGACGACTTTGTTTGCTTCATAAACCGGCATATAGGTCGCCTCCAGCCAAATCGAGTCGCCACGGGCGTCAATCCGTTCGATTTTATCAGCCGAGCTGAAACCGGCCAGCAGTTTGCTCCATAATTTCTGATACGCCTCACTGTTTGCAAAATCCGCTCGGCAAAACAGGTGGTGGTGCATGCCAATCATCTCATCGCGTTTGTACTTCATCGTCTTCGCGAACAAGTCGTTGACATCAACGACCCGGCGTTGTGTGTCAAAACGAATCATTGCGACATCGTGGGTCAGGGCTTCCAGAATATCAGCAGAAGCAAGGGTTGGGTTTGTTAGTTGAGGTGTCGTCACGTGGTTAATCTCCTTCAGGTCATCATTTCAAATTTCATCCATTTAGTTACGAAACTATTTTATAGAAAAACGTTTTTGTTTGCCATTTATCATAACAAGTCCCATTTCTGCTTCAAATCAATCTGCTCAATTTAAGAAAAACATTGACCCCTTTCTCAAAAGAGGTCTTTTTTGGGATTATTTTTTCATGCTTTACAACTTATTTCCAATCATGTATCATTTATATCGGGAGGCGATACATTGAGGAACGATACATCAGTTTTGACCGAGAGTACGTATTATGTTTTGCTTTCGTTGACGACACCAAAACACGGATACGCGATGATGCAGCAAATTGAACAATTAACGGACGGTCGTGTCCGGATGGGACCAGGCACGATGTATGGGGTCTTAAAGAATCTACTTGAAAAAGGCTGGATTGAAATTGTCGAAGAAGCCGGTCGCCAGAAAATTTATGGTTTGACAACAAACGGCTATGAAGTATGTTTGGCAGAACGAGCCCGTCTGTCGCAAGTATTACAGCATGCTAACGACTTACTTAAAGGAGCAACTGATGAAAAAATTCAAACTTTACCTAAATGATGAAACGGAAGAACGTTGGGTCAATGAGATGAGTCGTCAAGGCTGGCAACTGACGAAGTTTTCTCCGTTCGTCTACACGTTCGAACGGGAAGATACGGTCTATACGTACCGGAATGAAATGATTACTCAACGGCCAAACCGTTCTGAGTACTTCGCTTTTTTAGAAGAAACAGGTGTCGAAATCGTTCATGCCAATCCTTTTTGGGCATACTACCGGAAAGCCGGTACCGAAGAATCCTTTGAATTGTTTACGGATACAAGCTCGACCAAACGCTACTTAGAAAAGAAACTCCAAACGTATTGGATCACCCTACTGTTTTTACTGATCTCGATGCTGTCCTTGTTTTTAATCCCAAATATCGGACAAGAAATGACGCATCCTGTGACTGCTTCGGTGATGATCGGATTCGCCGTCCTTGAAGTTCTATTGATTGTAGCGATTTTCTCGATCATCTACCGGACTAAAAAGCATCTACGGTCGCTCTAACACCAAAAAAAACCTCTTCGATTTTATTATAAATCGAAGAGGTTTTGCTTATTTCAAGGCATAACCTTGCTCGTTCAATACTCGTTCCCATTCACTTAAGTACATATACTCCTGTTCGCCGAGCGGATTGTCGAGCTTCGTAATGAACTCGAGACTGTTGCCGTCCGGATCATTAAAATGAATCTTCGCATGGGCATGCTGGGCAATCGGCATGACGAACGGTTCCGTTCCTTCAAAACCAAACGCTTTACGTGACGTATAACCACGTTCCGTCAGCCAACGGACCGATTCACGTAAGCCGTCGAGCGAGACGTGAAAGGCGATATGCCGGATCGACGGATGATACGGCAACTCGACTTGGTCCGCTTGCCAGAGACCAAGCCAGCTCTGCTCTTCGACAATCCAGAGAAAGGCGATTTTTTCATCCACGATGTGATCAAGCTTCAATCCGAGTCCTGTATAAAACACAATGGACCGCTGTAAGTCGCGGACGGGCAGGTGTGCTTCATATAGGCCAAGAATCATCGCCGTTCACGTTCCTTGACGTGTCCGTTCAACGCCTCGATATAGCGGCTTGCCGAACGGGCGACGGCTGCATTCGCATCCGTAACGACGATTTTATGGAAGGCATCGTAGATTTGATTAAAGCGGACGTCTTTTAAGGCGGACGCCATTTCAGCGACGGTCGTTGCCGGTAACGGAATCAGGTTCGGATAACTGTACATGAAGCTGACCCACGCCCGGTCGGCGACGACACGGACGATATCTCCCGTCAGTAATATCCCGCGACCGTCGTTCCCGGTCGTCCATTCGAGAACGGTCGCCCCGTCAAAATGACCGCCGATCCGGTGTAAGATGACATCCTCACTTAACGCGAGTTGATCGCCGGACCAGAAGACGATCTGTTTACTCGGTCGTGTCACCCACTCTTGATCCGCTTCGTGAATATACAGCGGGATATCAAATGTTTCCGCCCATTCGACCTGAGTCGCATAATAATGCGGATGCGATAACGCCATCGCATCGAGTTGACCTACTGCATCGATAACGGTCTGATCGAGATAGGTTACGCAATCCCAAAGAATCCGTTTTGTTCCCGTTACAAGATAAGCCGTCTGTCCGATCCCGAATTTCGGCGTCGTGACCAGACTTTGAAGTCCCGCTTGTTCTTCTGTCACCGTCGTCTGATACGTCCCGGACGAAATCATGTCCGACAGTGTTGTCCACGACTGACCGTTCGGATTGACGTATTGCCGCTCATCCGTACAAATCGGACAGATGTCGTCCCGCGTCATGTTTTCATCCATCTGTACCCCGCACGTCGTACAAATCAAGTACTGCATCAAATTCCCCCCTGTGTTTACTGTTTTCTGAGACGCATCACTGTATAATAAATCAGTGCGAAAATGACCGCTCCAATCATAAATCCGAGTAAGACACTGCCGTCGAACGTTCCTGTTACAGCATACACAATGCTCAAGCCGACTAAGGCGCCGCATACAATCATCAAGATGCGGATCATCAGATTTGAGGTCCTCATATTGATCCCCCCTTCAAATATGGTGCTACAATGTTCTTGGCGCATCCGCCATCGCGTTTGCGAGAATCATGTAAATGATTAAATTGATCGGAAGCGGAATGACAATGAAAATCAGGCGGACGGCCAATGACGAGATACCGAAGTGTTCCGCGAGTCCGCCGCACACCCCTTGAATCGATCGGTCCGTCGCTGATCTGCGTAATGATTGTGCCAATCGTCTCCCCTTCTTTCTCTGATCGTATGTTGGATTAATCATCCATATGTTACAATAATTAGTATAACGTAACAGCGACTGGTTTGCAGGGGCAATCTCATCGAACCAGCATTCGCTAGAAAGGAACGATGAGATGGATATCTGGTATTTACTCCAAGAGCGAGCCGTTCCGGTCACGATTCTCGCATTACTGATGATGGGAAGTGCAGTCGTCGTCTTTACGGTATGGAAAAGACGTCTTGCCTTGTCGATGCCGCTGCGTCTGTTTACGACCATCGTTTGTTTAGTCTGCATTGTCGTTTCAGCCGGCTTACTGCTTTTTACGCTGTTCCTCGGGTATAACTCTTGAGAAGATGCACCCTAAAAAGACGTTACTTCCCCCTTCGGAAAGTAACGTCTTTTTTTATTCCCTTTCATCAAATGTCAGATTGACCGGTGTACGCGGTAACGACGTTTGACCCAGTTGGTTCGTTGTTGGAATACTACGCTCAACTTCATGAAAAGAAAATGAGTCCGCCCAAACTGTTCCTGCTTCCTCGAGTAAAAAACCGAAGTGAAGCGACAAGGCTTCTTCTGGAACATCCAGCACAATGGCGCAATATGTCCAGTCGGTTGAATCATGCAATGAACGGCCGGACATATTATCAAACTGTAGCGGATCACCGCTGATATCATCGACCCGAAACCATGCACCCGCCCGTCCTGCCTTCTCCGTCTTTAGAAAACCGGCGAACATCATCCGTTTCCCGCGGTAATCGACCGCCTGAATGCTTTGCATCATTGTCGCGAATTTACCTTTCGCCTTCTTTTTGGACATGTGGCTTAATTTTCCGGACTGAACTCCTTGATGTACGATATCCGAGTCCATTTCAAACTGATATTCTTCAGTGTCGGTCCCGCTCAAGAACCATCCTGTTGGTTGATTGGTTTGCATATGCCGTCTCTCCTTATCGGTTAATGTACTCATGATTTGGCGATAGCGCCGTGGCGGTAATCCGTATTGTCCTTTAAAGGCACGGGTAAAGGCTTCTTGCGACTGATAGCCACAATGAAGCGCAAGATCTAAAATCTCGTTGTCTGTCGTCCGCAAGATTCGTGCGCTGTCCGTCACACGTCTGATCCGAATGTACTCCCCTATCGTCTGTCCAATCCGTTTTTTAAACAGTCTTCCAAAGTGAAAATAAGAATACTGTACAGAAGCAGGCAACCGCTCCATTAAATCTTGTTTGTACAGATGTGCCTCGATGTAACGCATGGTTTCCCGCCAATCCTGTTCCTTCATGGGAACTTCCCCCCATTCCTTGTTTCTATATTCATTGTAATCGTGTATGCGTGATTTATTTTGATATTTTTTGCGGTCTTTTCGCAAAAAAAGTCGACAATCCGTCGACTTTTCCCGTTTATTTTTCGACTGCCCGTTCAAACGCCGATCGGGTCCGGTATTCCCGGTCCTGCCAAATCCAGCGCTTCGCTGTTCCTTTAGCCAAGCGATAGGTGTTCTGTTCAAATTGATTGCCGGAGCTTGTCTTAAAAAAATGAGCGACGAACAGATTGTCCGGTCCCGTCGTGAACGTATTCCGCTCGATCCGGTTATCCCGGACATCGTGCTGGACCAACAGTTGACCGCCTTCGAGTCCGATCGTATCGTTCCCAGTCACCTGATTGTCCGTAATCCGGACGTCTTTTGTTCCGCCCCGCTTCTTGTCGTAGCCGCCGATCGAGATGCCAGTAAACCGGTTCTGTTGGATCACATTGCCGCGGACCGTGACTTGTTCTGCGTATTTCCCCGCATGTTCACTCGTCACTTCGATGCCGATATCATTCCGCTCGACGGTATTATTTTCAATCGTCAGCCGTTTCCCACCGTCGATGTAAATGCCGGCTGCGTTGTACTCCTTGCCGTAGACCGGATTGCCATAGCTTGAGCTGTCGGAGACAACATTCCCGGCAATCGTCCCGTTCCGCGCATAATCCTCGGCCGGATTCGTCGCGACACCTTCATAACCGATCAAGTCGATCCCGATGTTATCGTTGCGCCGAACGATATTGTTCGTGACGGAGAATCCATCGATGTTGCCGTTCAGCACCAAGGCTTCGCTTGCGCCCAGCCGGTTGTCTTCGACCCGATTTCCCCGGACGGTGATCTGCTTCAGCCGACCGGTTCCATAAATCGCAATCCCGTGGGCGTTGCCGTCTTTGGCGTTCGTCTTGATCCGACGGACCTGATTTTCGATCAATTGAATGTTCCGCCCGGTGCCGGTGACAAACATCCCAATCGGCGTCTCATTGGTTCGTGTCGTCGCGATGTCTGCGACCACCAGTCCTTGAATCGTCACGTACTGTCGATTTTCGATCCGGACGAGTGTCGTGTCCCCGTTTTTTTGCTTCAAATTCTTCCCACTTAACACCACTTTCTCCTTTTGATAATTCCGGAAAACGACCGGTGCTTGTTTCGTCCCGCTGTGCTTGATCGTCAACGCTTCCGTGAACGTTCCTTTGCGGAGGTACACCGTCGTGCCGGCTTTCGCGAGCTGACTGGCTCGTTTCAGCGTTTTCAGCGGTTGTTTAATTGAACCGGCATTCGTATCCTTACCGGTCGGGGCGACATACAGAACTTTTTTGGCAGCTGTCGACTCCGCCGGTTCTTGATTCCATGTCGCCGAACAGCCGAACAGTCCGAGCGACAGCAAAAGAATAAATCGTTTTTTCACGTAAATCTTCCTTTCCTTGAACATTTTTCTGATTGTAAATAACATCCAATCCTTTTACACTTATCTTATTTACATACAAAGGACGTGAAGTGGATGTTGAAACAAATGCTCGTCTGTTCACTATCGGCGCTTTTACTCGCCGGTTGCAGCTCGGAAGAAGCTGTACCGAAAAAAGTCGTCAAACCGACGGAACTGCCGTTGACGCTCGAACTGGATGAGTCCCAAAAGCCATCTGATTCAATTAAGAACGAGGTCGTTTATAAAATGTCCGGTCAATCCAAGAGTCCGCTTTACCTGACCGGGACCGAATATCTTCCATCCGGGAAACAAAAAATCTGGTTTTCCGAAACCATTAAACCGGGTCAATATGACGGAGAAAAACTGAAACTCGGACAATTGTTTGATACGACAAAAGGATATCGGTCTTATACGTATGAGTTAGACGGTACGATGCATGACTGGTCTATAGAGTCGGATGATCTCAAAGATTTTTTAATAAACGGCGTTTCCTTTCGGGAAAAATCTCTTCGTCAATCCAATTATCAAGTATTGATGCTTGAACAATCCAGCATCCGTTCCACGATGTTAGGAAATGAGATGAATGACATTCAGACTCCTCAAAGCGTAAAGCTTAAAAAAGGGGAAAGTATTTTTACGATTTCTTTGTCGACAACTCCTGTCGGCGGTTCGAGTGACAATACTTTATAAAAACAGACTTGTCTCTTCGTAAAAAGAGGCAGGTCTGTTTCGTTCAGTGCCGCTGATGCGGCAAGGGGATCGTCAATGGTTTGAAGTCCGGTCCAAGCAGGATTTTCATCAAAAAAATCAGCTGTCCGGTGTGATAGGCATAATGCGCGAGCTGCCGTTCAATCGCGTCGACGACGAGATGCGGTTCACCGCGAATCAAAACGGTCCGCTCCAAATCGTTTGGTGTCAAGGAAGCAAGCGTTGATTCGACGAGTTGCCAGCCGTCGTTCCACAGTGTCAGTAAAGTCTCTTTGTCATGACCCTGATCGACAAACTCGGCGTCCCGGTTACGATCCGGCTTTTCCCCGTCTGTCGTCAAAAAGTCGGTCCAGCGTGAGGTCATATTGTTTGTCATATGCTGGATCAACAACGCGACGCTGTTCGTATCCGGTGCCAGTGTCTGATGAAACTGTTCTTCGTTCAGCCAACCGAGTGCCTGCTCCGCCGGTTCGCGGACGGCCCGGAACCTCGCTTGAATTGCTGTCAAATACACTTCTTCAAAAGCCATTTCATTCCCTCCTTTTACTGTTAATCCATCACGAAGTCCACGCCATTTGCTCCACTGACCGGTATCGTCCGTAACGTTTTTAAGTTATCATCCGTGACGATCAATCGCCCTTTTCCGGAAAGTGATGTTTTACTTTCAGTGAAATACGACGTCTTCTTATACGGATTCCGGTACAGGTAACGGTAGTACTTGCCCTGCTTCCAAAAATCCGGTCGGACCGTTTCAACTCGGAACGCTTGTCCGAACGTCCACTGGACGAGCCGTTGATCGGTATCATTTTCACCGGTGCCGATGATTTGATAACCCGTCTGGTTGTTGATCATCCGCATCGGTTCCGTCGACCAGTAGCTGACATCATCCAATACTGAAAATGACTTTTGCTGCATCGTTCCGTCCGTCTTCAGCTTGATCATCACGCCGTCGGTCGTCGCAAAATACGCGGTATCTTTCGCGCCGTATAACGCCGTATAGGCATACGGTTCGTCCGCTTTTCGAATGACGCGTGATTTTCCGGTCGTCTGGTCGAGCAGGACCATTCCGGCCGCTCCTTCTTTATCAACCTCGGAACCGTTGTTGGCATAAGCAATCGTCTGATCCAGTTCAAGGATCGGTGAATCGAAGACCGGCATCAGCCGGTCTTCAATCGGATACCGTTTGTCTGTCCGGACGTTGATTAACTGAATTTTTTCCTTCGGCTTCGAGGCATTTGATTCCAGCCAGACATCTTTCCCGTAATGGGCAACGGATGTTATCGCTGTATTCGGCACCTGATGTTTTGTAAACGTGCCCCGTTTTAAATCGTACGTAAAAAAGTGATCTGCTTCGATGCCTTCCGGGTGATGCGCATAGATGTGCCGCGGGTCGGTTCCTTTTTGTGACAGCCTCATCCAATAGAAATCCGGGTCAGCAATCGCTTCCCTCTTCAGCTCTTTACCCGTTTTTGACAGTGTCGTCATCAATCCCGGTTCCTGCGGATCATCCTGTGTTTCCTTAAAACGATTAATATCGCTTCCGTACAGCAGGATGACCTGACCATCTTTTGGTGTAAACGTCATCGTCGTGAGATCCTTCGAAATGACCGGATAGGAAACGGCTTTTGGTTCCTCCGGACGCAATCCGAGATATAAAGCACCTGCACTGACAAAAACGGCCAGGCCTGCCGATCCGTAGAGCATTCGTTTTTTCCATGGTTGGAGCATGTTTATCCACTCATTTCGTTTGTCATTTCCACCTTCCATTGTACCGCTTTTTTTGTAAAAAAATTCTTTTGAATCAGATTTCCATTACCAATTGACCTATTGTTTCACAAAAAAAGACACTGTCGGATGGACAGTGCCTTCGTGTCGTTTCAATTATCTGGCTGTGACGCCACCGTCGACCGGAAGACCAATCCCGGAGATATGGCTCGCTTCATCCGTCGCAAGGAACACGACGGCATGCGCAACTTCTTCGGCTTGCCCGACGTGACCAAGCGGAATCACCTGTTCAAAATAGTCTTTATATGCTGTCATCGACGGCGCACTCATCTTCGTCTCGATGTAACCTGGATAAACGGCATTGACCCGGATGTTGTCCTTGCCGTAATCGACAGCCGCCGCCCGCGTGACCGCATCGATCGCGCCTTTAGACGCCGTATACCCGCCGGCTCCCGCCATTCCACTGATCGCAGAAATCGAGGCAATGTTGACGATCGAACCACCTGTTTCTTGCATCAACCGAATCGCTTGTTGCATCCCGAGCAGAACACTGTTGACGTTGATGTTGAAAATCCGGGACCAGTCGGTTTCATCCTGCTCTAAAAACGGGGTACTGAGTGCAACGCCGGCATTGTTGACCAACACATCCAGTCGATTAAACTCCCGCTTGATCATGTCGATGACGTCTTGCCAACTTTCACGGGAAGAGACGTCATGTTGTAAGGCATACGCTTGACCGCCTTCAAGCAAGATCTGTTTGGCGACAGCACGGACGGCCTCTTCATTGATATCTGTCGCGACGACGATGGCGCCTTCACGCGCCGCCATCAGTGCAGTGGCTTCTCCCATGCCACTCCCGGCACCGGTAATTAACATGATTTTTTCTGCTAATCGATTCATCTTCATTCACTCCGTTTCTAGATGTTAAGGTTGCATCGCTAAAAAATCGGGACTGGTCGGATTGCCGATATAATGTCCGCCTTCAATCTGAAGGGTTTGTCCGGTCATGAATTTTGATTCGTCTGACGCGAGGTAAACGACGGCGTGTCCGATGTCATCGGCTTCGCCGTGATACGGAAGGGCATTGTATTTTTCGAAGGTCGCCAGCAGACTTGGACTCATGTTGGCTTTTGCCGCCGGTGTCAAAATCAAACCGGGAGCAATCGCATTACAGCGGATTAAATCCTTCCCGTACTGTGTCGCGATATACTTCGTCAACTGGACGACGGCAGCTTTTGATGTCCCATAGGCAGAACGGATGCTGTCACCCGCAAAAGCCGACATCGAAGCTGTATTGATGATCGATCCGCCACCTGCTTCCTTCATATGTGGAATGGCATATCTTGCCCCAAGCAAAACACTTTTGACATTCACGTTCATCAAACGGTCCCATTCTGCCAAGTCCATTGCGACGACATCTAAGTCTTTCTGAAGATTTGTCAGGCCGACGTTATTAAACAATACGGTGAGTCTGGCGTACGTCTCGACGGTAAAATCGATGGCGGATTGAATCGATTCTGCTTCAGACGCGTCCAAGAAGACGGCAGAAGCTTGTCGTCCTTGCTTCCGTAACTTAGCCGCCACTTCTTCCGCTCCATCGACGTTATAATCTGCTACGACGACGGCTGCTCCTGCTTCGGCGAGCAAAGTCGCGGCCGATAAGCCAATCCCTGACGTACCACCTGTTACCAACGCCACTTTCCCCGCTACTCGACTCATCGTTTCACTCCGTTCTCTCGTTTCGCCCGAATGTGGGTCAAGAGTTTTTCATTGATTGCTAAGTATTGACGAATCTCGTCTTCATCTAACACGTCATACAGTTCGAGGTACTGTTGTTTTCCAATTGATTGGGCTTCACGTAAGACTTGCTCTCCCTGCTCCGTGATTTGGAGCAAAACTTGCCGGCGGTCCTGTTCGTTATAGACCCGTTCGACCAGTTCGAGTTGAATCAGTTTTTTAGCGATGTTCGTCATCGCGCCTCCTGTAAAACCAAGTGTTTCTGCTAACTTCATCTGATTTTGA
Source organism: Exiguobacterium sp. s192 (assembly GCF_018618795.1). Taxonomy (NCBI): domain Bacteria; kingdom Bacillati; phylum Bacillota; class Bacilli; order Caryophanales; genus Exiguobacterium; species Exiguobacterium sp. s192. The sequence goes on from NZ_JACSMS010000001.1 coordinate 777,890, forward strand.
GGACCTTTCCGTTTCAGCTCACCTAACGTCAGAATCGGCGAAATTCCGACATTGTAGGGAAAACGAGTATTCCAATCGATGATGGCTTCATTTGTCACGGCTTCCACTGTATGAATCATTTTAAAGAGTTGATCTTGCTCCATTGGTTCGACATCCTTTCTTGATCGTTTATCTTATAAGTAAAAATCTATTCGTTTCTTTATCGCATTGAATAATTTAACACTAAACTATTTAACTGTAAACATTTTTTGCGTGTTTATTTTATGCGGCGATATTTATTCTACCCCTTAACTTTTTTTTACTACGTTTGCTATAACTTATTCAAAATCTAACCGATAACTTAGATAAGCAACACGTAAACTATCATCAGGAGGCTTATATGGACACGACACGGACTCATTCCATCAGAACACGTCTACTTCTCATCATCAGCTTGATCCTCATTCTTTTCTTTGTTTTCAGCAGTCTTTCCCTTTATCTCACGACCAAACAAACCGCTCTGTCGACGCTCAAAAAAACGGCGGAACAGGATGCTTTACGAATCGCCAGAAACGTCGATTCCGAAGCCTATCAGAAATTCTTAACGAATCCAACCAATGATGCGACGTACGATCAATTACGCGAATCACTGGATCAACTGCGACAGCAAAACGGTCTCTTGTACGCGTACACCGCTACAATCGACGACAATCAAGTCAAGTTGTTGATTGACGGGCTTCCGGTTGCTGACGCCGCTAAGATCAATGATCCGGCAACAGGGGCTGTCGCGTCCGATATGAAAGAGGTCTTAGAAGGGAAAACGCACTCGACCGATGTCATCGATGATCCGAAGTTCGGTCAGTACATCAGTGTCTATGTCCCGTTAAAAAGTACGACGGGTGATATCATCGGGATTTTAGGGGTCGATATTGCGGCAAAAGACGTCGAGACCTTGACGACGACGCTGTTAAAACAGACGTTGCCGCTGTTTCTCGGTTTACTCGTCTTACTCTTACTGTTGACACTCGGATCACTGTATTACATACTCGGTCGAAAACTGAAACCGCTCGAAACGCTTCAATCCGTTGCGCGAATGATTGCCGACGGAAAACTTTCGCAAGCCGATCAGACGATGCAACAACTGAAGATTCCGGCAAAAGATGAAATCTACACGCTCGCCCGTTCGATTCAGCAGATGAACGAAACACTCCGCCTGATGATCGTCGACATCAAACGGACGACGGCTCTCGTCACGGACACGAGTCAGGCGATTGATGCCGGGACGACGGAAGTCCTCGACGGTTCAACGCAGATTGCCGAGACGATGTCGGAAATCGCGACCGGTACGGAAAGTCAGACGCACACGACACTCGCCTTGACCGATGAGATGACCGGCTTCTCTTCGCTCGTTCAAAAGACGACCGATGACAGTCAGCAAATCGAACAGACGGTTGAGACGATGCGTGTGGCGACGCGCGACGGACAAACGCAGATGAAACAGTCCGTCATCCGGATGAACACGATTCATACGCACGTCGTCGAAGCGACGGAGCAGGTCCGCCAGCTGAAACAACAATCCACCGACATCCAAGGACTGGTCACGATCATCCGTGATATCGCGGCACAGACGAACTTACTCGCACTCAATGCGGCCATCGAAGCGGCGCGTGCCGGCGAACAAGGCAAAGGATTTGCTGTCGTCGCAACCGAGGTCAAACAGTTATCGACCCATGTCGCGAGCAGTGTCAATCAGATTGCTGCAATCGTCCAGAATATCACCGGGAATTCGACGCAAATGGAAGTCCGGTTCGCAGAGACGTTACAGGAGACGGTCTCCGGTCAACAAGAAATACAAGCGACGGACGGCTCGTTCACTCAAATCGCGGAACAAGTCGGAACAGTCGCGGCGTCCGCTGCCGGAATGCGTCAACAAATGCTTGACGTTGCCAGAACGGAAGCCCGGATTCGAAATGCCCTGACGGAAATTGCCGCTGTCGCCGAAGAACATACGGCCGGCAACGAAGAAGTGGCGGCGGCGTCCGAGCAGATGATTGCGACAATCACCGGACTTCATGTCCTCGTCGAAACGTTAAATGAAACATCGACCTATTTAACGAATCAGACGGAGAAATTCGATCTGACGTCATGAAAAAACGTCCGTTTCCTTACGAGGAGACGGACGTTTGTTTTCGGTGGAATCGTAAATATAGAATGAGCCTACTTTTTCACGGATTCAGTCGAGGATTGTATCGTTCGATTATTTTTAAGCGCATCCGGCACAATCGGGGATTGTAATGCCCGGGTCATCTGTTGGATAGAGAGATTGGTTTCGAACTTATTTTTAAGTTCGACGGTCCCGTGTGTCGAAAAGGCAGTATGCCACTTTTCCGATTTTAAGTACCGCGTCGCAAACAGGTACGTTTGACCTTTTTTTAACAGGGCGTCTTCGTTGTACAGAACCAGAATGCGATGACCGGTTGGATTTTTTTCGAATCCGCCCGGTTGATTGACTGTAATATCACCGTTTAGCATTCCCTTCAAGTTTTTCTTCACTTGAACCGCATACTGTGTTTCAGGAAATCCGTCAGGACGTCTGCTGCTCACTTCCGTTATGACTTCACCTATGAATACATTGTCCGCGGCACCTGCAAGAAGTTGAGGATTCGAGAAATCAGCGATCTCATTCAGTTGACGGTGCACCAGTTCAGGAGGCTTTGTCATGTTTATATAGTAGAAAGTTAAAAAACTTAAGACTACAGCTACAGTCGTGAGTAGACCTTTTTTCATTCTGGACCCTCCCCCTCGGTTCATTCGCTTCACTTGTTCGAACCGTGTCTGATGCCGTTCATAACACTAGTATGCCATTTCTATTATTTTACAATGAGGATATCGTTATTTCTACTCCGATGGACGTTATTCTGTTGACTGGAATGTAAAGCGTCCGTTTCCTCGACAGGAGACGGACGCTTGTTTACACTAAAAATTGATTTGATATTGCTAGCGGCTGCATACGAACCGCACCACCTGAAAGGATGATTGACGATGAAACAAATCCACCACCTCTGTATCCAGACAACTGACTACATCGCGTCGAAAACGTTTTATGAGCAACTGGGATTCGAACTGGTCCAAGAATCCCCTGATTTCCACACCCGCGCTTTTAACAGTTGGTTGAAGCTCGGTGATTTTTACATCGAACTCCAGACGAACAAAGTCGACGAGACCTTGACGCCTTATACGAAACATACAGCGGGTCCCGTCCATTTCGCACTATACGTCGACGATCTGCAGGCAGAAGTCGCCCGGCTCGAACAACTCGGCATGCCGTTTTTGCCGAAACACGGCGGTAACATCTACTTCGTCGTCGACGGTCACCTCAGTAAGTTAAAAGCGCCGGAAGGAACGATCATCGAGTTGCGGGATACTTGGACGATCAACGGCTGAAGTATTTTCCCTGTTACTTCCGGTTAATCGATTCATTTAATTTGATGCGATATTGATCATTCCAAGAGGGCTCATCCTTGATGAGATCGTCACAGAACGCCGCGACATCCGGTCCCGTGATGTCTGTGACGGTTTTCCCTTCTGCTGCCCCCATCTCAAACAAATCGAGTAATCCCTCGAAAATCCGACGGGTCGACGGCCAATCCACCGGTCCTCCGGCGATTGCCAAATATTTTTGAATCGCACGATAGGCATGGAAATAGTCAGCAGGTAAATGTTTCGCGCGACGCTCCATTTCTCGGTAGTGCCTTTTGTCCTCTAAGTTACCCATGATCTTTTCAACGATACTCATACGGGTTCTCCTTTCGGTTGACTCATTTTCAGTTCTGTCAGCTTGCTGGAAACGAAGCTCCAACGCTCCCAAAATGAAGCAAGCCGCGCTTGACCGGCAGCATTCAAGGTATAAAACTTCCGTGGTGGTCCTTGTGTCGATGGTTTTTTGACGGTATCGACGAGTTGATTTTTTTCAAGCCGCATCGTGATCGTGTAGACCGTCCCTTCCACTACATCCGTAAAGCCCAACTCACGTAACTGCCTTGTGATTTCATACCCATACGTCTCTTCCCGGCTGATGATTTCGAGCACACATCCTTCGAGCACACCTTTTAACATTTCTGTGATGTCTTCCACGGCATTCCCTCCACTCCAGTACTCTGTATTACTACCTACAAGTATATAGTATAACTAACTAGTGAACGTGTCAATGAGGGGTTGAATGTATTGACTGCAAACGATCATGGTGATGGATGTATTCGCAAGTAGTTAAAAACAAGAAAAAAACAACGCATGCTCGTAGTCGACATGCGTTGTTTTTTGTATAACCATCGAAGGAATTTGTAAGATTCAAGGTTTTGTGCGGGAAATGTTCGAACCCAGTTATCGCATTTTTCCCAGACTTATTCATGTAAAGTCATCTTAAATACTGTTAACCTAAGACCAATAGGGAAAATATGGTTCGTTTGATTTTCAAAATTAAAAATAAAGAACATCTATTACGGCCATTCTCTCTTTAGACTACAGATGATCTCTCATATTTTACACTTTAAAATACAACAACATTATTGAAAGGAGGAGTGTTTTTGAAAAAGTTACTCTTGTTCGTTTTACTCTTCACGGGAACAATCGTTTTAAACGGGTGCACGACCATGACTTCAACCAAAATAAGTGACGATAGATCGGTGATTCATTTTGATGCAACTTCAATCCTTTCGCTTGGACATGACCATCAAATAAAGATGCTTATGCTGTCTAGTGTCCCTACAGATTCAATCGCTGTGTCAGATGCGAATGAAGAGTTACGCGTGATGAAAGCAGATAATACCAAGCACTTAGAAGAGATGACCATTCTACAACACGATGAACCCGCTGCGGAAGAATTTAAAACCCTTGTCATCGACTATCTTGAAGTAGAAAACGCATATATAGACAAAAAGATTGAGAGCCTTTATTCAGACAACGTACGTCACCCGAGTCGATTTTCGATGGAGACACTGTATTCAAGAGTCGATGCTGAACTCCCTAACTTCCGATATGAGCCGAATTAACAATCAAAACTCTTTCTGAGCGAACAGTTGAATTCCATCAATTTGCAAGATCTCAATAGTATAAAAAGATTCGAATTGATACGATGAAGGGATTTTCCAATCAAAAAAAGTAATTTATTCTGAAAAGAGGAATCAGGCAATGAATTTAAACTATCAAATGACTTTTGAAGACTTTATGGCACTACAAAAGGATGCTTTAAACAGGACACGCCATCATCAAGCAAGATCTAATGTTGCTTTCATAGCGTTGGCTCTGATGGTGTTGCTACTCAGCCTTATCATTTTCACTATTCTCGAACCACTTTTTCTTGGGTTTTTTTCGGAAAATGTACGCCAACTCATCATCATCTGCTTGTCTTTTGTTCCAGTTCTCTTATTGAAATCGACTTTAGTAAAGTATTATGAATTCGTTACACTCCGGCAAGTGAGATCTTCACTTAAAAACGATAAGCGATGGCCGCGAAATGTAACGTTACACCTTCATGAAACGGGCATTCAATCAAATTCCACGTATAACGGTATCGTTAAAAACACGGACATCGCATGGGAAGAGTTTAAAGCGGTCAGTGAAGATGATGACCGCCTCTTCCTATACTTTGAAAATAACGAAGCACTTATTTTACCGAAAACTTACTCTTCATGGACTGAAACAGAACACATGCTGCTTCGTGATTTGATAAAACAACACTTGAACCATGACTTTGGACAAGAAAAAAAATAACCGTCTGTTTCTAGTTCAATTCTTAATCTAAACGACCCCTACCTTTGCTGTACTTAAAGGTGGGGGTCGTTTAGATTCATGAGGTTTGATAACTTTTTCCCGCTGTCTCAAACGTATACCTGTTAAAGAATGGCGCCTGTATGCCTCTTGTGGAGGTGAGATGCTACATTGGTACCGAACGGTTAATAGACGTTTTTTCACTTGATTCCTAAATTCACTAGATAAGTCGTTTTTGCCTTGTCGAGTTTCCGGTACACGGTCTTCGGGTCTTCAATCCGGACGTATCGGTCCCCCTGCTGTTGATATATACTATGCTGCGGCGGTTTCTGGTCCGTCGCTGTGCCCGGCACATCATAATATAATTCAATCCAGTCCCCATCGTCACTCACCTTGATACCGGTCTCTTTCCGCTCGATGGGTGCCTCGTTCTGACGAATAAGTTCTTCGTTCTCAAGTTTCAGCACGGTCTCGATCGATTCGTTGAATTTCTTTTGGTAGTCTGGCGGTGGATCAGGTTCTCTGAATATGTAAAATACGATCAGCGCGCCAAGACTGACAAGCAGCATCTTTCGAAAATTCATCTTCCCCCTCCTGTTCGATAGATCTCAGCTGTTCGCTTCAAACTGACAGGCGATCCGTAAATCAGACCGTTTGTCCCAGCCTTTATCGGTCACCCGTTGTTGAAAGATGGCGTGGCGCGGTAATCCTTTTGAAAACAACGGGGTTGGACGAATCGTCCGGGTATATAAATCTGATGCGCCATATGCCAGGTACAACTGAAATTGTCCGTCTGTTAACTTCGCCGCAATCGCCGTCACCGTCTCCGGAAAATGCGCGATTGCGTCACAGGTCGATTGATACGGCGGCAACTCGTTTTTCAGATGCATCCGGGCCTGATTTTTGACCGACCATGGCAACGGCTTCCACGACTTCAATTGTTCTTCATACTGTTTTTCCGTTTCTTCCGATTTATCTACCGTGTCGTAATATACGACATCGATGTCCTGTTCCTCCGTCAAAGTCACTCCCCAGATCAATGACCGGATATAGCCGGCGCAAATCCAGGCGTCCGGCAGTCCGAGCCGGTCGACGAGCATTAATTGTTCACGCAGTGTTTCATTTTCGGATAATGAATTGTAAATTTCGTTTGTTCCTTGCATTGATATGCCCCCATTTAAGTCTTCAGCTTTTTCCACGTCTTCGGATAGGTCCGCAACTCTTTTTTCGTCGGATGCTCGGGGTCCAGTTTCTTTCCGCGACGTTCAAGGATCGAATCGGTCATCAAGAGTGCGACGGCGAGTACAAGATAAATGCCGATGCTGGTGAAAAACGGCAGACCGAGATTCAAGACGACCGGCAGGAAAAGACCGACCAATACGATGAAACAATAATCAATCACGTATTGAACTTGAATGATCCGCTTCATGTTCCGATGTTCCGTCAGTGCCATATCCCGGTTCACTTCTTGTGAGTGGAGCCGGGCAATCAGTACCAAGGCAACGACGAGCACGGCAAACGGCCAGTAGGCACCTCGGTTGGCGACGACCAATACGATACTTATCCCGTACAATAAGGCACTCAGCAACCGTTGTTTCATCAGTCGGCGTTTTGCTTCCTGAATAAAGCGGGTGCGTTCTTGTTTCGTTTTCATGAATCTTCCCCCCCCCCTCATATTTTACTATACATTTTTTAGGAGGAACTGATCTCTTTTATGAAAAAGGGAATCGACGATCACAGACCATCCTCCCCCCTTGCAAAGCTTCGATTCACCAAGAAGGTGGGTCGTTCCGATGATGGATGTCCATTTCATGATCGTTTGAATTATACGCCCGATCGTCATGTGTGCGGTCACGGTATCCTAAACGCGCAGACGCAATCCAAACCCCTAATCCAACCACTGCAAAAATTCCGATAAAAATCATGATTTCTCCTCCTTTGACAGTCATTGCTTATTTGTTTTCTCACAGTTATTCATTTTTCCTTTTCGCAGGTTAAAATCTTACAATTTAACATACGTTGATTCGATGCAATAGTTCCAGAAAAAAGGGAAATAAGATCATCGTATTCTGAAGAATTATTACGAAATCATTGCATTTGGGAACAATTAACAGTATATTTTGTTTAACTATTCTGATAATTATTACCAAACTTTTTTAAAGGAGCGTGTCACATGAAATGGTCTGCCAAGAAAAAGCTTTCATTGATCACTGCATCATGTCTCGTCGTCGGTACTTTCGGATTGGTTGCTTCAACGACAGATGTCTTTAAAGATAACATTCCCTCGGTTGCAAGCGAAAAGAAACAAGCGGGCGTCAGTCAAACGATCACACCGAAAACACTCTCGATTGCCAAACTGATGAAACAAGGTCTTGTCCAAACCTACCCAGGAGATCCTAATCTCGCGAAATCGACGTTCCGTGTCGACCGCTTGTTAAGCGCTCCACCCAAGTCATTGAATTTAGTGGCAAAGGACGGACATCGGTTTATCACGGTTCCTTTTATCATGGAAGATACTTCTCATCACGATGGTGGGTACAGCGTGTATAAACCCAACCGCTTTACACTGCAAGACGAAACCGGAAAAGAATACGAATCCGTCGATTACGTCAACCGGAACGAAAAAGCATGGAAAAATACCCATCAGTATTTTGCCCCGTACCGTTCACAAGTGGATGTCGTCTATCAAGTACCGATTAACAAAAAAACCTTTGTTCTGTTTGCCTCAAGTGATGCATTCGCTAAAACACATACCGTTAAAATCGAAGTCGATTAACTTCAACACGCTTGATGCTTCCATGGCGTCAGGTGTGTTTTTACTTACATGCATGCCAAAGGAGTGTGATTGAAATGATCTCTTTTATTTGGAATTCCTGGTGGCGCAACAAGGAGCGGTTCATCCTGCTCCTCGTCGGTGTCCTCATCGTCAGTACCGGACTCAGTTATCTGATCGGGACGACACAGGCGAGCAACGGCACCGTCGTCGATGAACTGCAGAAACGCTGGGGTTCCTCCTATGATATCGTCGTTCGTCCGCCGGACAGCCGCAGTGTGACGGAAGACTTAAAGTTGCTTGAGCCGAACTATATGAGCGGTCTCGACGGCGGCATCACGATGCAACAGTATAAAACGATTCAAAAAATTTCCGACGTTGAAGTCGCCGCACCGATTGCGATGATCGGAAATTATTATGCGGATGCCCAGATTGGGACATTCGATTTCAAAGAACAAGGCTTCTATAAAATCACCATTCAAGACGTTCAGGATACCGGTTTACAGAAAGAACAACAGTCCAGTTCTTCCTTCTTAGGTGCCGGATGGTCTCCTTCCGAGGGGGATGGCTTGAACCGGGATATTTCACCGCAAGCATTAGGAAAACAACCGCTGATGGAGTTCGGCAGTGCCACCATGCTTGCCGGAATTGATCCGGAAGCAGAAGCAAAACTCGTCGGTCTTGACCAAGCAACAAAAAAAGCGACACACAGCCGTTATTTCACAAAAGACGACATCGCGACAGATAACGGAGACGATGTATGGAATATTCCGTTGATTTTAAATAGTCACGAGTACGTCGATGCCTACCGTAAATATCGTTACGAAAAAGTAGACATTCCTTTGGTTAATGATTCGATGACCGAGACAGTTAATGCCATCATGAAAAAAGGTGGTGCATCGTATCTGAAGACACTTCCGGTGCAACCCGCTAAGGTGTACAAGATCACGACGAGTGAAACCTCGAAAGAGCTCGTCAACGATATTTTAAAAGGAACCGTCCCGTCTAAACCAACCGGAAGCTTCGATTGGATGTATTTAAAACCGTCCGCGGTTGAATACCAGACACTGACCAGTCCCTATGCTACCCGTTGGCCGTTTGCGTATCAGGTTACACCACAGGAAGTGCCGAAAGATGTCCTGTTGGCAAAACGGACGATGTATCGAAAAGCTCGGTCGTTTGGAGATACATCGATTAATTTAAAGTCTGTACCTAAAATGAAGTTGAATTTCATCGGTGTCTTTGATCCACAAAAGCTGAACATTTCAAAGGATCCGTTAACCGAGCTTCCGATGGAAACGTACTTCCCGGCGAAAGCCCAATGGGTCATGGACAAAAACGAACGCCCCGTTAATCCGGTCCGCGACGTTAAGCCGACAAATGATCCGTATGACTTCCTGACGAAACCACCGTCGATGCTGACGACACTGGATGCGGCGTTCAAGCTCCGTGGTGATAAAGCCATTTCGGCCATCCGGGTCAACGTCAAAGGGGTCGAAGCCATGAATGAAACAAGCGAAAAAAAATTGCAGGCTGTCGCGCAAGAGATTGAAGACAAGACGGGACTGATTACCGATGTGACACTCGGATCCTCCCCGCAACTCGCCCTGACTTACCTGCCCGGTTTAAAAAATGAATCCGCTTTAGGTTGGATTCAGCAGCCGTGGATCAAGCTCGGTTCCTCGATGGCGATTTTCCAAGAGGCGAAAGTCGGCATGAGCGGCGTCATTGCGAGTGTGATTGCGGTTGCCCTCGTTTATGTTTTCAGCTCGAACATCATTTTGCTGTATGCCCGCAAAAAAGAGTTTGCGATTTTACTGTCGCTCGGCTGGCGTCCGCGTCAGTTGTCAAAGCTGCTGTTTTTTGAAGCGACGCTACTCGGTACCTTCGTCGCCCTGATTTCCTGGACGATTCTCGGGTCATTCTGGCTGACGACGGATCATCCGATTGCGCTTGGTCGGATTTTGCTGATTGGTCTCGCCGGTCTGTTGATTTACTGGGGCGGAACGCTTGTCCCGATGACCTTGATTCGTCGTATCCAGCCGTTTGAAAGTATGCGCTCCGGCGAAGTCTCCAAAGGCCGTCGGCTCGTTCGCTCGCAATCGATTTTCGGGATGAGTCTCAATCAGCTGTTCACGTACTGGCAGCGGACTTTGCTGTCGATTGTTGCGATCGCCCTGCCGACCAGTCTGTTCATCTTCTTCCTCTTCGTGACGTTCCGACTGAAAGGCGTCTTGTATGCGACGTGGCTCGGTGAATACGTCGCGCTTGAAGTCGGGACGATGCACTACGTCGCGATGGCGGTCGCCCTCTTGATTGCCATCCTGACGACGACGGAAATCATGTGGCAAAACGTCAATGAGCGGAAACCGCAACTCGCCGTCCTAAAAGCAACCGGTTGGCGCGACGGTTGGATCCGGCTCCTTGTCTTGACGGAAGGCATGTTAACCGGTTTGTTCGCCGGTCTGATTGGTCTCCTGATTGCGCTCACGATGATCGGATATGTCTACAATCAGTTCCCGGTCAATGAGCTCTTGTTCCTCAGCGTGATGCTGTTCATCCCGGTCGTGACCGGCGTCCTCGGTGCCCTGTTACCAGCACAACGGGCCGTCCGGATTACGCCGAATGCGGCGATCGGCAGTGTCGCCGTCAATACCCAGGCGACGGAACGCCGCTTTAAACTGGCACTCGGTTCGATCGGCGTCGCCTTGGTCGCCGGTGTTACGAGCCTGTTCTTGTTTGCTGCAAACGAAGATATCACGCAAACACCAAAACAGACGCAGGCGAAGCCGTCTACCGTTCAAACGACAGGTGCGAAAATCGCTGATTTAAAACAAAATGAGTCGAAGAAAACAGCGGCTGTTTCGCAGTCAGAAACTGACAAAAAAATCAAGAAACTGATGAAAAAAGGCATGGTGCAGACGACTCCGGGCGGAGAACAGATCAGCAATCAGTTCTTTTATGTCGCTCCGCTCATCGAGACACCAAAAGAATTGGATTTAAAAGAAAAACCCGGCTACCGTTTTGTGACGGTTCCAGCGATCATGCAGGATAATCAGGATTCCCCATTAAAAGGTGCCATGTCCATTTATCGGCCAAGCACCTATGCGATGACCGCTCCTGACGGGAAAGAGTACTTGCCGGTTGATTATGTCAATCGTAATGAGAAAGCCTGGAAGTTCAGTTATCAGTATTTTGCGCCCGAAAAATCACGTGTTGATCTCGTCTATCAAGTACCGGAAGACGAAAAAGTATTGGTCCTGTATGCATCGGATGATGCATTCCCGAGAACGGTCACCGTCAAAATCGATTTGGATGCCGCTCCCGGTGCTGATTCCAAACCGAAGCAAACACTAAAAACCGCCAAACAGGATTCCGGTGCCATTCAAGAAATCATGAATCAGGCGATGGTCCGTACGTTCCCAGGCGATCCGGAGCTGAAGAAAGCGATTTTCCGGGCCGGTGCTTTGTTGCCTGAACCGCCGAAAGAGTTGAAACTGCCGGCGTTGCAGGATGAACAGTATGTCACCGTACCGGTTATCTTACGCAACTATACAGCACCTGAAGGCGAAGGATACGGCACTTACCGCCCGAACCGCTATACGCTGACCGACGCTGACGGCACCGTCTATGAGTCCGTCGATTATGTTAATCACAATCCGGACGTCTGGAAATCCGGTTACCAGTACTTCTCTCCCCGTGCGTCCCGCGTTGACCTCGTCTTCCAAGTGCCGAAGCAGGACAACACGTATGTCCTGTTCGCCAAGGACGAAGCGTTCGCGAAGTCCGTCGCTATCAAGATTGAGGTGAAAGCAAGCAAGGATAAAACATCAAATTGATCTGAAGGAGGCTTTTGATGCTGAAATTCATCTGGAATTCCTGGTGGCGCAACAAGGAGCGGTTCATCCTGCTCCTTGTCGGCGTCTTGATCGTCAGTACCGGACTCAGTTATCTGATCGGGACGACGCAAGCGAGCAACGGCACCGTCGTCGACGAACTGCAAAAGCGTTGGAAGTCATCGTATGACATTGTCGTCCGTCCTCCCGGCAGCCGCAGTGTCACGGAAGATTTAAAGTTGCTCGAGCCGAACTATATGAGCGGGCTCGACGGCGGCATCACGATGCAACAATATCAAACGATTCAAGAGATGGCCGATATCGAAGTCGCGGCACCGATCGCGATGATTGGCAACAGTTCGACCGGCTCAAATATCGGCACGCATACGTTTGAAGAGGAAGGAATCTACAAACTGACCATCACCGACCAGCAAGATACGGGCTTGAAGGTCGAGAAATACTCTTCTGCCACGTACCTTGCAGCCGGCTGGGAACCATCCGGTGACGCGACAAATGCCGGTGTCTCCCCGATGCCGCTCGGCAAACAACCGCTCTATGAATTCGGCAGCAGTACGATGCTTGCCGGAATTGATCCGGAAGCGGAAGCCAAGCTGATCGGTCTTGATGAGGCGACGTTTGCCGACACGTACAGCCGCTATTTCACAAAAGACGACCGTCCGAGTGTCGTCGATGAAGTCGGAACCGTCGCCATTCCGGTGCTGTTGAACGAACGCGAGTATGTTGATGCGTCCCGGATTTATACGTATGAAAAACTCGATCTGCCGCTGATTAACGATTCGTTGAACGAGACGATTATGGATGTCTCAGAACGCGGCGGCAAAAAGTATCTGGAGACGCTCCCGGTGACGTCCGACAAAGCAAAAAAGTATACCATCACGACGCAGCAAATCCAAAAACAGTTAGTGCAGGATATTCTCAGCCATGCGCCGGTCGTGACGGACGTCACCCGGTCCGACTGGATGGCGTTGAAACCGTCGCCGATTACCTATCAGCCGATCAAAAGTCCGTATGCCTCCCGTTGGCCGTTTACGTATCAGGTGGAACCGAAGAAGGTCAATCCGGATTCGTTACTCTTCAAACGGACGATGTATCGGGAAGCGCGGGAATTCGGAACATCCAGTGATGACTGGCCACGACTACGGCTCGATTACATCGGCGTCTTCAACCCGAAAAAATTGAATGTCTCAAAAGATCCGTTAACGGAATTGCCGATGGAGACCTATTTCCCGGCGAAAGCCCAGTGGGTCATGAACGCCAAGGAACAACCGGTCAATCCGGTCCGTGACGTCAAACCGTCCAATGATTCCTATGACTTTTTGACGAAACCGCCGTCGATGCTGACGACGCTTGAGGCAGCGTTTCAAATTCGCGGTAAAAAAGCGATTTCCGTCATCCGTGTCAACGTTAAAGGTGTCGATGCGATGAATGAATAGAGCGAGGCGAAATTGCAGGCGGTCGCTCAAGAAATCGAGGACAAGACCGGTCTGATCACGGACGTCACGCTCGGTTCATCCCCGCAACCGGCCTTGACCTATCTGCCGGGACTTGAGAAACAGGCGGCACTCGGTTGGGTGCAGCAACCGTGGATCAAACTCGGCTCATCGATCAGCATCTTCCAGGAAGCGAAGGTCGGGATGAGCGGCGTCATCGCCAGTGTCATCGCGGTCGCCCTCGTTTACGTCTTCAGTTCGAACATCATTTTGCTCTACGCCCGCAAAAAAGAGTTTGCGATTTTACTGTCGCTTGGCTGGCGTCCCCGTCAGTTGTCGAAAATGTGGTTCCTCGAGGCCACGCTTCTCGGGACCCTCGTCGCCCTGATTGCCTGGTCGATTCTCGGGACGTTTTGGCTGACGACGGATCACCCGATTGCCCTCGGTCGAATTTTATTGATCGGTCTTGCCGGTTTGTTCATCTACTGGGGCGGCACGCTCGTTCCGATGGCTCTGATCCGCCGGATTCAGCCGTATGACAGCATGCGGTCCGGAGAAATCTCAAAAGGACGCCGGTTCGTCCGTTCGCAATCGATTTTCGGGATGAGTCTCAATCAGTTGTTCACGTACTGGCAACGGACGTTGCTGTCAGTCGTCGCGATTGCCCTGCCGACCAGTCTGTTCATCTTTTTCCTGTTCGTGACGTTCCGCTTAAAAGGGGTGCTGTACGCCTCCTGGCTCGGCGAGTTCGTGGCGCTTGAAGTCGGCACGATGCATTATGTCGCGATGGCCGTCGCCTTATTGATCGCCATCCTGACGACAACGGAAATCATGTGGCAAAACGTCAATGAACGGAAATCCCAGTTGGCCGTTCTGAAAGCGACCGGTTGGCAGGACCGGATGATCCGTCAACTTGTGTTAATGGAAGGTCTGTTGACCGGTTTGATTGCCGGGATTGCAGGACTCCTGATGGCCGTGTTCCTGATTTTAAAAATGTACCATCAATTCCCGACGGCTGAACTCGGATTCCTGAGTCTGACGTTACTGATTCCGGTTGCGACCGGTGTCATCGGGGCTTTGTTACCGGCCCAGCGTGCCGTCCGGATCACACCGAATGCCGCCATCGGCAGTGTCGCCGTTAATTCCAAGACGACGGAGCGTCGCTTCCGGCTTGCACTTGGAACGATTGGCGGAGCGCTTGTCGCCGGCGTCGCTTCCTTGTTCCTGTTTGCGACAAATGAAACCGAGCCACAACCGGTTGCGACCAAAACGGCTGAAACACCAGTCATTACGACAACCGGCAGTAAAATTAAGGACGGTTTGACGGGAGTCAAGCGTGATGAGCCGAAAGCTTCAAAAGCTTCCGATTCCGCCGCCATCAAAAAACTGATGGCGAAAGGAAGTGTCCCGACGTTCCCGGGCGATCCGGCCTTAAAAGACTCATATTTCTGGGTCGGTCCCCTGTTGAAGGAACCGCCGTCCTCGTTGAAGCTTGAGGAAAAAGTAGGTTTCCGGTATATTACCGTTCCTGTTTATCTTGAAGATGAGAGTGGTGCGGAGGGCGAATCAGCCTATTATTATCCGAACCGTTTCCCGATGTATGATGGAAACACGAAATACGAGCCGATCGATTACGTCAATCGGAATAAAAAGGCATGGAAAAACGGGACGGACTTTGCGCTGGATCAACGGTCTCATGTTGATCTCGTGTATCAGGTACCGGAAGATCAGACTCGGTTTGTCCTGATTGCTGCTGGTGACGTCATCCCGAGATCACGGGCTGTCAAAATTGAACTGAACTAAAAAAATGCTCCCTTCCGTCAGTGGAAGGGAGCATGTTTGATTAGAGCCGGATCAGTACGATGCCGACAATCATCAGACCAAGACTGAACAGTTGAACACCCGTGACCGGCGTTTTCGCTGCGCCAAACCATCCGAAACGGTCAATTAAAAGGCTGCCGGTCAGAAGGCCGATTGTCACGATGACGACAGCAACGCCTGTTCCGACGAGCGGGACAATCACAGCATTCCCGGCGATGAACAAGGCCCCGATCAACCCGCCAATCCAAATCCACCACGGAGTCGGAAGTGAACGGTTGAACTGCCACTTCGTCCGGACGATCACGTTCACAAGTAATAATGTCAACGTGCCGACGATAAAGGAAATCAACGCTGCTTTAATGGCGGAATCGAGCACCACACCAAGATGTCCGTTAATCGCGGCTTGGGCGGCACTCATCATTCCCATGACGACACCGAGAACGCGCCAACCGTAAATGGTCGAATCGACCGGCTTTACCTGTTCCGGATGCCGGCGTTTCGCGAGCCAATCGCCGAGCGCAACCGTTCCGACGACACCAAGTAAAACAAATCCCGCACCAATTAGTCTTGTGGACGAAAGCGGTGTGGAATTTGTAGAAAACCAACCGAAGTTGTCAATCAGAAGCCCCATCAGCACCTGTCCAAAAATCGGCATGATCACCGTCTGGACACCGCCGATTCGAGGGAAGAGCAGAATGTTTCCGGTTAAAAAGATGACACCAAGCACGCCGCCGATCCAAATCCAGCCAGGTTCCGACCAAACGCCCGGATTCAGACTGAAATTGCGTTCGACGAACATTGTCAGCACGATCAAAAAAACCGTCCCGATGCTGAAGGACAGCAAGGACGCGAGGAATGGTGAGCCGACGATTCCACGCAACCGTGTGTTAACACTCGTTTGAACGGGAACGAGGATCCCGATGATTAATCCAATGATAATGGCCAGAATAAGAAGCCCTCCTTTTGTACGAGTCGTTCTTATCATATGTCAGAGACGGACGGGAAAGCGATTTGCCTGCTTATGTCGTCAGTTGAACACAAGAAAAAGCATCCGGATTTTGAACTGAACCAAAAAAGTTAGACAATAAATAATTCGTCAGGCGACCTTGAGGACCTGAGTCCGGTATTCCACCGGGCTCAGGTTTTTTAGTCGTCTCTTAATACGACGATGGTTATAGTACTCGATATAACGCTTGAGCTCACATTTGAAGTGGTCCATGTCATCGAACTCCTTGAGATATAGGAGCTCTGACTTGAGCACGGCGAAGAAGCTTTCGATGGCTGCGTTGTCGAGACAGTTTCCCTTACGGGACATACTTTGCGTGATGCCGTGCTCGTGGAGCGTATCGATGAACGCTCGGTATTGATAATGCCAACCTTGGTCGGAATGGAGGATTGGTTGGGCTTCTCCATCGAGCCTTCTGATTGCCTGGTCCAACATTTCGCCGACGAATTGGTATGTGGGACGGCCCGACATGGTATAGGCAATGATCTCACGGTTTCCCAAGTCCATCATCGGCGAGAGGTAGAGCTTCTCCCCGAAGAGGTGAAACTCAGTGACGTCGGTCACCCATTTCTGCTTCAGGCCGGAGGCCTTGAAGTCCCGTTGGAGAAGGTTAGGCGCGACCTTCCCGACTCGCCCTTTATAGGAGCGGTATCGCTTCATGCGGACGAGGCACTTAAGCCCGAGCTCGTTCATGAGACGGCGTATGGTCTTCGGATCGTGCCGGAAGCCCTGGCGTTCGAGGAGTGCGTGGATGCGACGATAGCCACATCGCCCCTCGTGTTCGTGGAAGAGGGTATGGATGGCTGCCTTCACCTCCGCATACTTGTCTTCGCCCGTCAGGCGCGTCCGCCAGTAGTAGTAGACGCTTCGCGCCATACCGAGCACGCGGAGGAGTCCCGGGACGGGATAGATCGCCCGCAACTCGTCGATCACTTGCGCCTTGATCCGGTTCGTCGCGCGTTCTCTTCTTGAACCAAGGCTCTCAATTTTTTTAACGCAGCGTTCTCCATCTCGAGGTACTCGATTCGCTCTTTGAGCTTCTCAACCTCTGTCATCTCTTCAGGATTCTTTTTGCGTCTCGCCATCGGGGCACGTCCTTTCGGTCTGGCGACCAGACCCTCGACCCCTTCCCGTTCATACGTTGATTGCCAGTTCGAGATCATCCCTGGGGAGGAGATTCGGTATTTTATAGCCGCCTCTATGCGGGACAGCCCGTTGGTCGCCATGTCATTTAATACCTCCAGTTTAAATGTCGGCGAGTGGGTTGTATAGGAAGGATCGAAGATCGTCTCCCCCCAACTTTCATAGAGACGCGACCAGTCACGGATCAGTTGACGCGCTATCCCGAATTCTTTCGCCACACCTTGGTATCCGTCTCGTCCCGTCAGATAACGTTCAGCGACCTGGATTTTAAACGCCTTCGTATATTTGACCATAAAAAACACCCCATAAAAGTTGGATTTTCATGTCCAACTTTTATGGGGCAGTTCACTATCGCGGATACTTTTTTGCAACATAGGAATTTCATTACCGGTATTCGTTGCTTAACGGCTGTTCCGGATCGGCTCGACGGATCCAGCGCTCCAGGACGGTTTCAATGACAATCCCCAGCAGCATGAACCCTGCCACATAAAGCAGTGACAAGTCAGTTTTCCCCAGCAGTTCAGAAATAACAATCAGAATCAGTAGAAGGGCGATGATACCAAAACTCATGGTAGATCGGAGTCGAATCAACCGTTTGGCACGTATCGAGTCCGACAGCCGGCTCATCCTGTGACTTTCACGCCTTAAAATCCCACCGGAAATTATTAATGCGCAGAGAAGCATAAGGATCGACCAAATGGATTGGTCAAAAAAGTGAACCGCCATAAAGGCGCCTCCGGTAAAAACAGCCGATAAAATCCGGAGCGGCCTCGTTTGCTTGCGAATGGTCTGAATGATTTGGATCCGTTCTTGTTTGTTCATCTTCTCACCCCATGACGATAATATGTGTTCTGACCATAGAGGTTCCTTCTTTTTGGAAAGGTTATTTTAGTCCTTTTCCCCCGTGCGGCTGATCTTCAAGCACCCGTTCGACATGTAACAGAATCGGTCGCGCCTGTTCAATCAACTGTCGTGTCGCCGGCAGTTGCAATGACGCCGCATGCGCCGCTTGGTCCGTCCAAATTTCCCGAACCATCACGGTATCCGATTCACCTGTCGTACTAACAGTATACTGCAGACAATCCGTCACGTACTCAAGAGACGCCGCTGCTTCTAACAGTAGTTCAATCAATCGTTTTTCCTCACCAACTTGCGTCGTGAACCTCGTCCATAATCCATAATACATCTTCTTTTCCCCTCCATGACGTTATGACTGATTATTCAAATCAAGATTTCTGGGAACATTTAGGTGGAATGTACGTATACTAAGAATAACTTACATAATCAAAAGGAGAATATGTTTTGAAGAAACGTCTGTTTTTAGCGACCGGTTTGTATCTGCTCGTCATGATGATGACGATTTACGCCATTTTTTTTGAACAATCCGATTCTACTTTCTTACTAATCATCCAACTCGGATTGTTGATCCACTTCTACTTCCA
Organism: Exiguobacterium sp. s192; assembly: GCF_018618795.1. Lineage (NCBI taxonomy): Bacteria > Bacillati > Bacillota > Bacilli > Caryophanales > Exiguobacterium > Exiguobacterium sp. s192. The sequence continues at coordinate 797,107 of NZ_JACSMS010000001.1, forward strand.
GTACCGGATGTCATTCCTAGTACCTGATCAGGATGTTCCTACTGCACCGTTTCGATTGAATGTCCTTCGAACCGGACTGATTGTAGCAGCCGTCATCACATACGTTACGCTCGATACCGTACCCCTCCTGCTCGCTACGGCTGTCGCTTTGGCGCTGGCTCTCCCGACGCTTGTCTCCTACATCAGGTTACGAACACAGGAAAACTGATTCATTCCCGTTCCGGCAACGAGCGGGTGCGTCCAATGAAGACGACCTGCTGCTTCGCCAGTCGAAAGACCTGATACTCACCGCGAGGGTCCGTGTTCAATTGTACGGCGACTTGATGTCTCGCTTCTTTTGAAGAAGCCGTCTTGTCATAGGCAGACCGGACCGCAACGATCGTCTCTTTGCCATATTGCTCGGCGACATGTTTCGTCACCCGGGCACGCACGATTTGTTCAAACGTCTCATCCTGTTCCTGCTCAAGAAAAAACCAACCGATGCCGCCGATCATTCCTAATAAGAGTAGTGCCAGTACCGTCTTTCGCATTTCGAACGCCCCGTTTCCGTTTTGTTCTCTTTAGACAGAATTCGCTGTTCATTCCACACCTCCTGCTTATTGAAGAAAAGCAGGAGGAGAAAGGAGGTCTTCATTTGTCTTCTCGCACTTTTCCTTTAATGTTTCGCTTGTTATTGGCGGGATTGATTCTCGTCAATCTCCTGAACACCACCGTCCTTGATCTGCCGCGATTGACGCTCGTAACAAATATTCTACTTGTGCTGGTTGCATTCTTCTTTTTCGTCCGCTTGCTGAAAAATTCGCAGAATAAAAAAAAGCCGTGAATCCATTCCTCTTTCAGGAATCGGGTTCACGGTTTTTGTCGTCACTGATTCAATTCTTCGACTAGATTCTCCTGGTTCCGTCTTGTCGTGAACCAGATCAGTCCAAACACCAACACGACAAGTCCGGTAACCGTCATGTTGATACTCGTTAAGTCCAGTGCGATGTTTCCGCCATCGACGCGTGAGATCAAGAAGGTGGTGCCAATCCCGGTGACGAGTCCGAATCCGATGCCGCTACCGATGAAAATCAGCATTTGAATCAAAATCAAACGTCGGAGCGATGACCGGGTCAAGACCAACGTCCGGAGTAACGCATACTCGCGTCGTTTCGTCGCCAAATAATTTAATAACGAATTGGCGAGACCAAACCAGACGGATACACTCATGACAGCCAGCGCGACGATGAAGACGATCCATCGTTCTTGCAGTTGCTGATTCGCCAGGTTGACGGACGTCTCATACCGGTTCAACTGGAGCGTCGGATAACGTGTCGTCAGTTCCTGCAACACGGTCTGTGTCTGCTTCGTGTCGGCCGCATCGATATACAGTGCACCAAGCCGGTCTTCAGAAGTCCGGATTGACGACCGCCAGTCGAACCAGGCGTCCGTTGGTAAGTCCGGGTCAATCTGTCCGACTTCAAATTGACCAATCGAGACGGTGCCCGTTTCTCCGTCGATAAAACGCCCCACCTCAAGACGGTCACCAACTTCCAATTCATTCGCTTGCGCAAATGCTTTAGAGACGATGAATTGATCGTTTTCCAAAGAGCGAACGGATTTCCCGATTACGTCAAGTTTTTCAAGGTCTGTCAATGCGTAATTTAAAGTAATGGTGTGATCTGATTTTATGATTTCAAGTCCACTTACCGGAGAAACGAACGTACTTTTTGCTTCCGGCAGCTCCTCTTCAATCGTCTGTGTCAGTTCAAGTGGATCAGCTTTTGTCCCTTCAATCAAGCGGCTTTTCAGGACCAGTTCCGTCGGATATTGCGTCTTCAGATAGGTCAGCTCATTTTGTTTAATTGTTTCAAGGAAGGTCGAACCGAGGACAACAACAACCAGCAGGATTTGGACGATCAACATCAGCAACGCGTTTTTCCGTATTTGCGGCAAGACACTCCGAACAGCCACAAACGTCGTCGGTCCAGCCACTTTTTGAAGCAACGGTTCAATTCGGACCAACAGCCGTTGCAGCAACAAGGGCGTTGCGCTGTACATCATCAGAAGAAAACTGATGGTCGATACGAGATACCCACCGGCTCGGTGATTGTCTGTTTGCGCGAGAATCGTCGCATATAACAGCGCCCCTGCTGTGAGTGCGACGAAAAATTTAACGAAACGTTCCCGGAGCTGCGACGCTTTAGGTCCATCATGATTTTGGCGCATGACATGGAGCGGCAGAATTCGCCGGTTGCGGTAAGCAGCAGCACTCAGCAATAAGAGAATCAACAGGCTGCTACCGATTGTAACGAAAAAGGCCAGTTGCCCATCAAACGGAATGACCGCTCCCTTCAATGCAAACAGTTCCCGCCACTGCTCCTGCAGGATGCTGTAAAACAATCCGCTTAATAAGAAAGCCATCAGAGCTCCGGCGCAGACAATCAGACTCGACTGGATCATGAAGATTTGGAACAATTGCCGCGTCGTCGCCCCAAGCGTCCGCATGATGGCGAACTGATACCGGTGTTTGCGGAGAAAGACATCAAAATTCGTCATCAGGATAAACGCGGAGACGATTAAAATCAGTCCGGCAATGATGCCGACATAGACCTGCATGGCCGAGACACCGTTGACGTTTGAAGTTTCGGTTTCGGCAAGTTCGACGCGTAGTCCAGATGTGGCTTGTGTCAGTCGATCCGCATAGGCAACGACATCCGCGTCCTTTTTCAACTGAATCAATACATATGTTGCAAGACCTTCTTGCCCGACGGTTGCATTCAATTCTTTGACATCCGCATACGACATCACTAGCGTATCCGGTGCTGCTCCGCTCGCTGATGCGTCCGGCAGGATTTCAATCACATTGTACTTGTTACCTGCAATCGTGAGTGTCTGTCCTACTTTGACATCATAGGCTTTGGCCAACCCCGCATTCGGAATGACCTCGCCCCGCCCCACTGATTGCTTAAAACGATAGCGGCTTTTGGCGAGCGTATCATTTTTTGTCCCGATCGTATAAACATCCGCCGTCGTTTGTCCGGTGACCGTCAAATTCGTAATCAAAATCGGTGAAATCTGCCGGGTCTGTTGATCTCCTGTCAACCGGTCCAAAAAGGATTGATCGATGACATTCGTCTGTCCACTTTGATAGCCGACCGACAAGTCCATCTTGCCGTAGAGCCGCTCGATATCGGCTTGAACCGAAGCCTGGCTTTGCGAAACGAACAAGACCATCGACAGGACAAGTAAAATCGAAATCAATACGCTGCCGATTGAGGTCAGAAGAATCATCGGACTTTTCCGGTATAATTTCAGTGCCAACCGGAACAAATGCTGTTTCTCCTGCTTCATACCGACCTCACGTAGCGCTCGAACGTCTCCATGATGGGTCCAAGTTCTCCGGTCGACGGCTGATCGGCCACGATACGTCCGTCGTGGAAGTACAATACCCGGTCGGCGTAAGACGCGACCTGCGCATCATGCGTGACGAGCAGGATGCTTGTCTGTTGTTCCTTGTTCAGCGCCTTCAGCAGCGTCATGATTTCCGTCGACGTCCTGAAATCAAGATTCCCGGTCGGTTCGTCCGCCAAAATGATTGGCGGCTCTGTAATCAATGCCCTGGCAATTGCCACCCGTTGTTGTTGACCGCCCGACAGTTCGGTCGGCCGATGTTTCGCCCATCGTGAAAGTCCAACAGGTTCGAGAAGATGGTCTACCCGTTGCCGGATTGTCTTCGCATCAGTACCGGCAAGTATCAACGGCAGTGCCACATTTTCTGAAACCGTCAAATCGTCGAGCAAATGGAACGATTGAAAAATAAAGCCGATATTTTGTTGCCGGTACAAGGTTGCCGCCGGTTCCGTGAAGATTTCTCGTTGCGCTTCATCCCGCAACCGCAACGTACCGCTTGTCGGCTGATCAAGTGCTCCGAGAATGTTCAACAAGGTGCTTTTACCGGAACCGCTTGTGCCCATGATGGCAATGAATTCCCCTTCTTGCATCGAAAACGAGACATCGTCGAGTGCATGGACCGTCTCCGTTCCCCGTTGATATGTTTTCGTCAACCGTTCAATTTGTAGTAAGCTGGTCATTCCAACACCTCTGATTTTACAATTTAATTCCATTTTTCATTATACACAAAACACCAGCTGTAAAAAGGAATATTTTTCAAAAACAAAAACAGCCCACTGAGTGTTTCAGAGGGCTGTTTCAGAGTTTCGATCAGTTATGTTTGTCTTTCCGGTACGTCAAACCGATGAACTGTGACTTTTGATTAAACAGTTTCCGGTAAGACATGTAACCGACAAGTACGGCGGACGTTGCTGCCGTCGTCAGTAACAGGAATAAGATCAGTAACTGATAGAGGACCGCTTCCATCGGATTGGCTCCGCCGATGATCAGTCCGCTCATCATGCCGGGCAGTTGAACCAAGCCCATTGTCTTCTGCGCTTCAATCGTCGGAATCATGCTCGTCCGGATGGCACTCTTGAGACTTGTATCGATGGCTGTTTTCGTATCACCGCCGAGCGACAAGATGAGTTCGATGACTTCATCACCCCGTTCGACCTCGTCCTTGAACTTATTAAGAAATAACAGCGACAAAATCATACAGTTTCCGATTACCATCCCACTGATTGGGATGACTTGCTGGGCTTCAAACGGAATGATGTTCAATCCAAGCATCAGTCCCATTGTCAACACTTCGACCGAGACCAAGGTCGCAAGGACAATCCACTGGATACCGGGAATCCCGTCGCCTTTACGGATGACGTTCAGTGTCGCCGCACCGATCATCAACAGAATCATCAGCAGGATATAAATCGGACTGTCGCTTTCAAAAACAAACGTCAGGATATAGCCGATGATCAGCAGTTGAATGATCGAGCGGACGGTCGCGATCAGGATGTCTTTTTCGAGACCGAGTTTCAGTGTAAAGGCGAGAATCAGCGGAATCGCAATGAAAATCAAGGAAGTTGCCAACTGGACGTAACTCATGACAACTCCCCCTTTAGGAACGCCTGAATGTCCGAACGTGCTCCGTCCGGTTCAAGCAGCGAGACGTTGCCCTGCTCCAACAGTTGTCCGTCTTTCAGGAACCAGACGTCTTCACTGACACGCCGTGCCTGATCAAGATCATGCGTAATCCAGATGACGGTCACTTGGAGTTCCCGTTGCAGGCGCTGAATCAGCTGCTCGATTTCTTTGACCATCCGAAAGTCGAGACTGGACGTGATTTCGTCGAGCAACAAGACATCCGGTCGATTAACGAGCGTCCGGGCAATCGCGAGCCGGCTCCGTTCACCGCCCGACAGTTCTTTGACCGGTTGGTTCAGGTCGACATGCAAATCGACCAATCCCAGTAAGCGATTGGCTTCGTCTGTCGCCAGCGTCTCGTGAAAAATTGTTTTCGGTAAGCTGAGGTTATCGCCGACTGTTCCCGGTAACATCGGAGCGCTTTGAAACGCCATCCCGATTTTTTTCCGGAGTTCAACGAGGTCCAGTTGTTCTAAATCTTCCCCACGGTAACGAACCCGTCCCCCGTCCGGTGAGATCAGCCCGTTCATCTGCTTTAAGCAGGTGGATTTTCCGGCACCACTTGGTCCGACGAGCGTCGTGATTTTGCCTTCCGTGAACCCTCCTGTGATGCCGCGGAGTATATGTTTGTACTGGACGTTTTCAAAAGTAATGATCGACACGTCTGCTTCACCTGACTTTCTGATTTCTAGTAATCGACTATAAAACGGGTATATCCAACATGACAAAACCATACAACGCATTGATGCGTTGTATGGTGATGAGCGTCTTATTTGGCTTCTTTTGGATCAATCAACGGCCGTACTTCCATCCGCCAGCCGTACTGCTCCGCTTCCTCAATCTGAGTCGTCGGATGGAGCAGCGCCAAATCGACGGCCTGCTCCAGATCAATCGCTTCAAAGACGACCAAACTGCCGATCTGCTCCGTTTTATCCGGGTCCGGTCCGTCCTGATAATCAATCTGTCCGCCGAGGAGCCGGGCCCGTTTCGTCTCCGCTCCCGGATGCCACTCATACAAGACGTTCGTTTTTGTAAAAAAATCTTCCAACGGTACATTACAACGTTGCATGACGGCATCGAGCTCTTGCTGCGAGGACTGATTCATCTTTTCTGCATCGTAGTAGCCGATGAATAAAAATAACATCCAATCCCTCCTAGTTTCAAGGCTTTCGTGACTCGTCGTTCCTACTTGAAATACCCTGTTTTCAATGGAAATAATCACGCTCAACATAAAACACCTTGTCTCCAATGGAAACAAGGTGCCGCTTATTTATTGGCAATTTTGCGTAACAAATACAGTGCGTAGATAGCTGCCGGGACGGCCATGAACTGAACAAACAAATGCAACAGTCCGAAGATAAAATTCAAATCCGTGAAATCCATTTTTGGTCCCTTCTTTCAACGTAATGATTTTGCGACGACTTGCCGCATTTTTTCAAAACCGAGCCGCTCGTAAAAAACATCGACTCCGTCGTTGCTCATCCAGTAATCGAGATCAATCTTATGTATACCTTGCGCGAGTGCCCGTCGCTCGACTTCAAGCAATAACTGACGACCAAATCCCTGCTGCTGTTTGTCATCGACAATACAAAGATGATGGACACGGACTTTGGTATTGGCAAAGTTGAAGGCACTTTCCGGACGACGGAGGTATTCGATCCAGACGTATCCGATGGCTTCTCCGTCCAGTTCCGCGACTAAAAACTGATGTTGATCCTTCCCGACCATTTTCGCAAAAAACGCCCGGACCGTCGCAAAGTCGTACGGTTTAAAAAAGTCCGGCTGTTGCGCGACATGCGGTTCATGGACGTAGCGGTTCAGCCGGGCCAGTGTATCCAGATCCGTTGTTTCGATAATCTGCATGCGTGTCCCTCCACTCAATGGGTGATTTGTCCGTTGAAGACGTACGGTACCGTCTGCTGCGTCGTCAAAATCTGTTCATATTCTTTCGACAGGTTCATGAACTGGACGGCGTCCGCAATCGTCACCCACGAAATTTCCTCAATCTCATCCGGGAAAATCGTACCGAGTTCGCCCCCGCGAATTTCGGACTGGAAAAAGAAGAACAGACAATGTTCATCGACTTGCGGGAAAAAGGCTTCGCTGACGTGCAACAGTTCCCCGACCGCAACGTCATAACCGGTCTCTTCTTTCGCTTCCCGGACAGCTGCTTCCGGTAACGTCTCCCCGGCTTCGACTGTTCCCCCTGGCAACGTGTAATACGAATAAGATGGTCCGATGTTTTTGACCATCAAGACCTGATCCCGTGTCTCGTTTAATAAGACGTTATAGACGATATTTTTTTGGCGTGTCATGCTCATTCCCCCTTAGACCAATAGATGGTATTTTTTAACTTATCTACTATACCATAGTCTTTTTCAGGCAGGGACAGTCCTCTATAAAAAAGGAAAAATAATTCCATGCGAATGACCTTATGGTAAAATAATTCCATTACGTTAATAAAAGGAGGATTAGGATGATTCATTTGGAACCGGCAACCGACAGCGATGCTCTTGCTTTATTTGAACTGCAAGTCGCAGCGTTCAGTCCCTTGCTTAAGAAATATCAAGATTACGACACGAACCCTGCCAATGAAACGATTGACCGGGTCTATGCACGGATTCATCATCCGACAAGCACGTTCCTAAAAATCATCGCGGACGGACAGCTCGTTGGCGCGATCTGTATTCGCTGGAAAGAAGACGTTCATTTCCGGATCAGTCCGCTGTTTTTGGCACCGGATGCACAAGGTAACGGATTTGCCAAACAAGCTATGCTGCTCGCGGAAGCCCGTTATCCGCAGGCCGTGACATGGGAACTGTCCAGTCTCTTCCAAGAGACGAAGACATGCCAGTTGTACGAAAAGATGGGTTACGTCGAAACCGGTGTCCGGAAACCGCTGACTGCCAAAGCGACGCTGATCCAGTATCAAAAAATCATGGCCTGAAAAAGGAGTACACGAATGTCGATGAAAAAAACAATATCTGCTGCTTTATTGTCCCTTGCGCTGCTCGTTCCGTTGTCACCGGACGCGATTGCTGAGACAAAGGGACCTTCGACGCAGCAAAAAAATGAGTTGTATCAACAATACGAAATCGTGATTGAATCCGTGAATCAACGTCATCCGGACGGTGAGCTAGAGTTAGCCCCGATCTATGCCTTTCGGGATGAAGACTGGCGTCCGATCGAGGAGTTCAGAAAAATCGCCAAAAAGCGGAGTACGTTCAGGATCGCTTTGACATCGGACGAGAAACAGGCGGTCAAACCGGAACAGTCAAGTGAAATTAACGTCATAGCGGATATTACGACCAATTACAGTCAAAGTGCCGAACGTCAACTCTGTTCGGATACGGTCTCTGTTACGTCCGAATCCCGCACCAAAGGGACCTGGGTTCAAAAAGGCTATACAGCAACACGAATCGATGCCAATCAAACCTACGAAATCAGTCTCGGCGGTTACTATACGATGGACGGAATCGTGACGGGACATATACCAACAATTGAATTCCATTGCGGACGGACCGGTGAAATCAGCTGATCCGTTTGATTCCACCCCAATACATATCCATAGGAGCTTAATATGATCCCCATATTGAAAAATGAGTTTTTTCATACGTTTAAAAGCTTTAAGTCTGTCGCGATTGTCCTGTTCTTTACCTTGACGTCGGTTGTGACCGCCTCTTATTTGACCAACCATCCGGAATTACTGGGCAATTTCGACAGTCAAGCTGCCTATACCTCGAGCATCAAGTTCTTGATTTTCTTCTTCGGTTTCTTGTTTGTCTTTGCGGTTTCGCACGACATCATCAACCGTGAGATTGACTATCAAACCATTCGACTGCTCGTCAGTAAAACATCACGTTTTAATATCATCCTCGGTAAGTTTTTAGGCTCGTTTTTATTTTGGATTGGTGCCATTTCGATCAGTTTTTTGATTGTTTCCCTCTATGCCCGGTCGTGGTTTTTACTCGATTATCTGACGGTCTGCACCGTCCTGTTTTTCATCACGTGTTTAAACATCTTTTTATCGACATGGATTTCACGTCCCAGCATGACGATGTTCGTCGGAATCTTACTCGGGATTCTCTGTCCGATTCTCGGATTTTGGGCTGCCTTTTCGAGCAACTGGTACTTGCTGCCGTTTAAGTATCTGTTGCCGTACTACTATGTCGTGGAATCAAACGGATATCTCGTCATACCGTTCGTGATCGGCATCCTGTTTCTCGCAGCATCTTATTTTATGTTCAACAGAAGGGATTTGTAATCATGCTCGCAATTGAAGTGAACGATCTACATAAACGTTATGCCGGCAACGACGTGTTGAAAGGGATTCAACTTCACGTCACACAAGGGGAAATCTTTGGTTTTCTGGGGCGTAACGGTGCCGGCAAGTCAACGTTCATTCATATCTTGACCGGCATCACTCAACCGACGAGCGGCTACTTCTCAATTTTAGGGGAAACTCATCACCAGATGGAGAGGATCAAACAGAAGATCGGCGTCATGCCGGATACGTCAAACCTTTACCAACATATGAAAGCACTCGACTTTTTAAAGTACATGGCCGCCTTAAAAGGAGATACCAGAAGCACAGCCGAGTTAAGTCAATTGCTGGAACAAGTTGGCTTACCTTACGTCGAAAAACAAAAAATCAAGTCGTTTTCCTTCGGGATGAAAAAGAAAATCAGTATTGCACAAGCTTTGCTCGGCAATCCGGAACTCATTTTTCTCGACGAACCAACATCCGGTCTTGATCCGGAGTCCGCCATCCTGATTCAACAGTTGATCCTCACTTTAAAAGAGCAGGGCAAGACCATTTTCCTGACGTCACATAATCTGACGGAGATCGAAAAAATTTGTGATACCGTCGCCATCATGACGGACGGGATGATTGCCAAAGTCGGTACGGTGGCACAATTAAAACATGCAGCGAAAGAGACGATCCACGTTCATCTCCGCACGAATCCCTCACTGGACGCGATGAGATTACAGGAATGCGGAATCAATGACGTCCAGTTCATTAAACACGATCAAGCAGTCAGCGTCATCGAAGTGAACGAGGAGGAAGTCATTCCACTCTTGATCGAACGATTGACCGCCCAGCGCGTTAAGATTTACGAAGTGAAAATCGAGGTCACCTCGTTAGAAGATGTCTTCATGGCAGTTTAAGCAGACAACCCCCACTTCCTGATACGGAAGTGGGGGTGTTTTTGAACACACATGAGTCAGACAACTGCTTACTAGTACTCAGGAAATTAAATATTTCATGGTACCCACATTTAAAAATAGTTAATGGTTTTTAAAATGTTGCAGCTTGTCGATTTCTTCTTGAACAAAACAAATGAGTGCTTGCATCTCGTGTTCAGAGACATCAAATGACACGCCCGCCAACGCATAGACTTCTTTGACTGAGTGTGTGCGGGTCGCACGGAGCGCTGTTTTAAAAGCTTCGATGGTTTGTTGCGGTTGCTCTTTGTATTTCCGATACATCTGTAAGGCCGCAATTTGCGCCATCGCGTACTCAATATAATAAAAGGGTGTCTCAAACAAATGAATGATGCTCAGCCACTCCTCCCCTTTCCACCTCGAGAGTGTCCTCCAGTCGATGGCGTTGGAGTCAAACCGGTCGCGTAAGGAGGCAAACTGTTCATTTCGTTCTTCAACGGTATGTGCTGGATTTCGATACAACCATTCCTGAAACTGATCGACGATGATGGTTTGAGGTAAAAACTCGATGACCAGCCTGAATTGCTCGAGTTTTGCCTTCCGGACATGTGCTGCATCTTCAATCGCCAGATGCCAAAACTCCATGGAAAGTAGTTCGAATGTCATCGCTGCGAACTCCGCTACTTCCATCGGGATGTGCTGAAAGTTGTCCGGCGCGTCTTTCATTAAATCATGATGGACCGCATGTCCCAGTTCATGAATGAGAATGACCACATCATCAAATGTTTGTGTTCGATTCATGAAAAGAAACGACGTTTCAGACTCCGGGAGGAATTCACAAAAACCGCCACCCGCTTTATGGGCTCTTCCTTCAAGATCTAGATGCTTTTGAGATTTAAGTTCTTCCAACACTTTATGAAAAGATGGATCCAGATTACTTAAAATTCTTCCGACCGTCTCCAGCAGACTTTCAACAGATGTACTTGCCGTCTCTTGGACGTCCGAATACGGAGAGATCCGTACATCCCACGGGCGAAGTTGTTGTTTCCCCAAAAATCTGGTTTGTTCCTCTTGAAATACTTCTTTCAGCGGCACGATATGCGTTTGGACAGCCAATGCCAATTGCAGACATTCTTTCGAGGTATAATCAATCCGTCCCAATTCCATGAAGGCATATGCCACATAATTTTCAAGTTCCAGATTTTTGGCTTTCCCGTGGCGTAATCGAATCAGCTCTGAAAAAATACTCTGAAGTGATTCGGCGTGATGTTGATAGGAAAGATGAATCGCCCGGTAGGCAGTCTCGCGTACGCCTTCATCGGATTCAAAAAGTAATGCTGTTAAGTCATGGATCAAGACAGCTTCTTCATCCATGGATTGCAGACTCCCGATGAATTGGATGTATCGGTTGATTTGTTCATCCTCTTGCTGACGGATCAAGATGTTTTTGTCTGAAAACGATGTTTGTTGGTGCATTAAAATGGTTTGCATTCGTGTATTTTCAATTGCTTCGCCGTGCTTCTCGAGACAGATATCGTACAGTCTTTTTTTACAAACTGCCAAGAGCGGTTTGATGTCACGCTGCACCTCTTTCAGCCGGTTTTCGTATTGTTGATTTGATGTATCCCTTTGAAAATCAATCGATGCCCAAATGACCATTTCATCATATTTATGAATAAACGCTCGACTCTGTTCAATGAATCGAGGAAATGTGTCCGCACTCTTCATTAACTCATTAAAATCATTTTCTAGTTTGCGCTTTACGGTCTTCATCTGTTTCCCCCTTCATCGTATATACTCTCTACTGAACAATCCAAGTGTATAAACCAAATTTTGTTAAAATCATCATTATTCTATATATGACTATACGATTATTTGAGGCCGTTTTCTAGTTCGTGAAAATCTGTCGCTGTCTTTTCCTGACAAGTTTTTTCTATAATGACTAGTTTCATTATCTTTTTGACTATTATCGTTGTCATTAAGACAAGTATCGTTTACAATTCAAGTGAGGTGAAGGAAATGAAATCAAAAGTAAAGGAACTACGGGCACGCCATGGATGGAATCAAACAGAACTGGCAAAACGCGCCAATATTTCACGCCAGACAGTCAGTTTGATTGAGCGGGAGGAGTTCATGCCGTCGCTTCTGATTGCCACTAAAATTGCCCGGGTCTTCGAAACGACAATCGAGGATATCTTTCAATTCGACGAGGAGGAGTTACTGTGAACAAAAATCTACAGTTGATATTACGGATGCTTGTTGGCGGCGCTATTGGATTTTTCTTGATGTACTGGATGTTGAGCAGTCCGCTCGAGGGAATCGCCTTTTCAGAGTACAGCGTGTGGGTCAATGGCTTTTTGCTTGTTGTCCTGATCGGCTTACTTCTGTTTCCACTGATTCGTTATCGGCAAATTCAACGCCTTCTCCACCAACCGTTGACGGGAGACGCGGAAGACTCGGCTGATCAACAGATGTATCGCTGGTTCAGTGATGGCACACTGAGTTTAAACCTAGTGCTTCCGCTTAGTCTTGTATTGGTCAGTGTGAATTTAGTGCTCGATCAACAGCTTTCCTTAGTCGTGACTGGCTTCGTCGCAATGGGTGTCGGACTGATTGGTTCGATCCGGTTTCAGGCGCTGGTTCAGCACATGTATCCGGAACGGAAGCTTCCGGACATCAGTGAAACGGATTATGCCATGAAACTCCTCGCGGCATCGGATGACGGGGAAAAACACGTCATGCTCGAAGGACTGTACAAAACACATTCTCTTGTTAATATGATGCTGATCGTTGGAATCATCTTGCTGCTCTTCTACTCGCTGTCGACGTCGAGCTCTCAGCTATTCAGCATTTTCGTCATTACCTCCATCTTGATGGTCAGTAACGCAAAATATTATCTGACGATTCGTAATCGTTAAAAGGAAAGGAAAAACATCATGCTAAAAAAAATGGCTACTGTCGTTCTGACATCCGTTTTGATTTCCGGTGTTTTAACCTGCTGGTCTTATACACCAATGTCGGAACGGGCAAGCGATACGATGTATTCATCAGCGAGCGGCATCTTTGTTCTTCATTTGATGTATACCCTGCCCATTCTACTGGTTTCCGGGGTCTTGACGGATGTGCTAATCGGGAACAGATCAAAACATCTTTTTTCGACCCGGCTTCGGTTTGTCATACAGGCCGTTTTGTATGTCCTGTCGGGCGTCTTGATTGGAACGATTTTAATCCTGACATTTACGAAAGAGGCTTTTGAAGTCCCGGTTTCCCTAACGATTGCCGGAGGTTCCGCCCTGCTCTACTATCTCGTAAACCAGCTGATTGAACGAGCCTTCCGGCGTGTTCATAAAAAGGAGACTCCTGTATGTTGAACAAAATGTTGAACAAATTATTCGCGGCCGCTCTGACCGCAATCGCCACTTCCGGTATATTGACGTTGGTTTTATCCGTTTATGCATTTTTCGAAGAATCAGATGAAGATGTCTTTTCCGTGGCTTTTGATTATTTTCTCATTTACACGTTCTATTCGTTTCCCGTCATCTTCATTTCAGGAATCCTCGTCGATTGGCTGAAGAAACGATTTGTTACATTCTTCCCTAAGCACCGGAAAACAGTCCCTTTGTTGTATGGTGCATCAGGCAGTACAATCGCCCTGGTTATTGTTTTACTAAATCATAACGGAGCCGTTCGGTTCAGTGAACTGTTGTTCTTGCTGCCTTTCCTGATGCTTTGCGGCGCATCAGCGATTCTGTATTTTTGGATTTCGCATAGGATTCTCAAAAAATCGTATAATAATCCTAAAAAATGACTCGCGGTTAAAACTACCGGAGTCATTTTTGACGTCAGTCGAGCATCGTCCGTTTGAACTGAATAAGCATCATCCGTTGACCGTTCAGTTCGACTTCTACTGCTTTGCTTTCTTGTTGGAATCCGTTACCTGTCAGGATTTTTTGCGAAGCGATGTTTCCATCCGTCGTTTTTGCTTGAATTTCCTTGATATCAAGTTTCCGACATTGTCCAATCAACAGCCGGACGGCCTCTTTGGCAATCCCCTTACCCGTATGATTTTGTCCGATCCGGTACCCAAGTTCTGCCCGTTTCGTAGTTACATCCCAATCGACGAGATTGATACGACCGATAATTTCTCCGCCTTCATCTTTGATCAGGTAAAAGAACGAAGTGCCATCTCGCTGTTCCTGCAAAAGCGACGCATGGCGTTGCTTAAACATCTCAGGCATGTAATAGTCATCTCCGCGTGACGGAATCGATTGTTCAAAATATGTGCGGTTCTTGAGTTCAAATGTATATAACTCTTCTGCGTCCAGTGCCGTACAGGTCTTCAACTGAATTTTCATATCACTCCTCCTAACTCCCTAATTATTCCTTTGTAATTCCATATATTATCATTATAATCATATAAGATACAGTTTATCACCGATTCATCACTACAGGTCAAGTTAGGAAACAGCATGTTCATCAAACGAAATCATCATAATTTAGCTACTCATAACGTCCGTGTCTTTTATTTCATCACCTTGTTCGGTACGATCAATCTCCTCGATCCGGTCATCACCTTGTTTTATTTTCATCGTGGCTTGTCGGCATCTGACATTCTGATCATCCTCTTCATGTATTGTGCCGCGACGTTAGTATCGGAAATCCCGACCGGTGCCTTTGCCGATCGCTTTGGACCAAAAGCATCGTTTTTAACCGGCAGCCTGATCAGTATTTTCTCAACCAGTCTGTTGCTGGTCGCAGACAATCTCTGGTGGTTTTCGATTCAGGGACTGCTGTGGGGATTATCCACGTCCTTCTTTTCCGGTTCAGACGATGCCTTGATTTACGAATCATTAAAGGAAAGCGGTCAGGAAAAGACGATGAGTCAGGTCATGGCGAAGATCTCGTCCGTCATGTTCTCCGTCACGATTTTTACCAGCCTGATCGGCGCCTATCTCGTCCGCGATTTAGCGGAAAGTCAGTTCCAATTTCTGATCCTCATCGGAATTCTCTTCAAAATCATCGAATTCTTCTTGATTTTCAGTCTGATCAATCCTAAATCGTTTGATCAGTTCCGGGACAACCCGTATACCCATGTCAAAAACGGTTGGCAGATCATCCGCCGATCACCGGATCTGATTAAAGTTTTTCTCAACTTCACGATAGTATTGATTCCATCTGTCGTCATTTTCGGAAAGTTTGAGCAACCGTATGTGACGGGAGCCGGACTTCCCGTTGCATGGCTCGGTGTTTTGTACGCAAGCGCCGCTCTACTCAGCATGCTGATCACCCGACATCTCGCGTGGCTGTTGCTCCGGTTTAAACGGACGACATTGATGCAACTGTCCGGCGTCGTCACACTGCTTGCCGTTACGTTGGCCAGTTTCCTGTTTGACAGCTTATGGATCGCCTTAGTGCTCTTTTTTGTCCTCCGGATGCTCCGGTCAATCCGCCAACCGCTTTATTCCGGCATCATCAACGAACATATCCCGTCCGGCAGCCGGGCGACGACGCTCTCCCTGCTCAATCTCGTCGATTCCGCGTTCGACTTAATCATTCTCGGAACGATGTCATTCGTCGCGACTCTTGGATTACCGGCCATCTTTATCGGGTGTGCTCTGATTATTGGAGTGGGTCTGTTGTTTCCGGTGCGGGAGGCGAAACAGCCGGTACAGTAATATTCCTATACTATATAAAAGAAGTCATAAGACACAGTGAGTTAGATTACTGTGTCTTATGACTTCTGCCCGCAAAACAGACGGCACAAAAAAGACAGACGGTTCCCAGGCTGACACCGATAATCATGGCGGAGTCAAAGAAATTTTGAAGTCCGAGTCCGCCTGCAATGAATGCGGAAAACAGCATCAAAAACATGACAGTATAATTTTTTCGCACGTTACGTTCACCTCCGTGTCCAGTAGTATACGATTGAAGTTGCTTCCTTTCCCTTACTTACTTCATTATGTCTTTGTTTGATTCAAAAACTTTTGTTGAGATCGACTTCCCCTTCCCTCACAACACCTTGGTCATCTACATATTCCGTTTTCAGATTCCCGTGTTGGAGAATTTTCTTTGTCT
The DNA here is from genome assembly GCF_018618795.1 of Exiguobacterium sp. s192. Classification (NCBI taxonomy): domain Bacteria; kingdom Bacillati; phylum Bacillota; class Bacilli; order Caryophanales; genus Exiguobacterium; species Exiguobacterium sp. s192. Next base: position 813,364 of record NZ_JACSMS010000001.1, read on the forward strand.
GTAAAACAGTTGCTAATCGTGCCAGATTCTCTTCTTCATTCGGGACACGATTCCGGTTTAGAGTAAAAGTAATGAACGGCAATACTTGAGCGTCCCGGTAAGCCATTGGATTCGACGGTTGGATTTTCAGCTTCCGTACATCCTCTTCCTCATAGATAACCCTATACTCCGTTCCTTTGCCAAAAACTTTTTCCACAAGTGGACGCATATCATCCATCAATTCCTTCGACCACTTTTCTGTCAAAAAGGTATCGGCGACTTCATTCGTCGTTTGATCGACATAGACCAGAAATTCTGTGTCCGTCTTCGCATCATATAGTTGAACCGCATAATCAAACGTAAAATAGTTGCTCATATTGTCATATAGGACACCAAGTACTTTCGCGTCTTTGAAGTGTTCCGCAATATACGGTGTTGTTTCACGTAACACGCGGTCTTCTCCCTCTTCTTCCGGCTCCATCGATTGAACGAACAAAAAGATGACCAATCCCGTCATCACCACCATCACACCACTGACGATCAACAGCTTCTTAACGAATCCACTCATCTTATTCTCCCTTCTATCTTTCCCTAATACTACCACTTTTATCGTTAAATTGACTAAAATCATCCATTTTACCTTTCTAATCGTTCTTGACATCTCTACAATAAGAGTAGTCCGGTTCGAATGATCAAACTTGGCGAAAGTGTGGTGAAGACATGCGACGAAAAATCGGCATCATTCTGATTAGTCTGCTGACCTTATTGGTATTAAGTGGTTGCTCAAATGAACACTATGTCGTTGTCGACGTCACAGGTAATCAATTGTCCTTGGCTCCTGACAAACAGAAACCTGAGGAGCAGTACGCCTTGACCGAAGTCACGATTGACGATCAGACGAAGATTGACGGTCAGACCAACCCATTATCCGCCTTAAAACCGGGGGACATCATCCGGTTCGAATACCGGAAGGACAAAAAACCGCTCGTCGCAACGATCGAACGGGTCAACTGATAGAGGAAAGAAGGTCGATGATTTGAAACTGACAGGAACACGCATTTTGGTGACCGGCGTCACCGGGACGCTCGGCGCACGTGTCGCAAGACGACTGGTGCCGGAAGCACTTGAAGTCCGCGGCTTGATCCGGAATCCCGATCAATTTGCTGCTATGAAGCAACTGGATTTCACACCGGTCCTCGGTGACCTTACCAATCGAGCGTCGCTTCGACAAGCGATGGAGAAGATTGACTGGGTGATCCATTGTGCCGCCTATCTTGGAGAGGACCCGGTCCTCGCGCATCAAGCCAACGTGGTTGGCGTCGAGCACTTGGCCGCTGTGGCACATGAAACGGGGGCACGCATCGTCCATATCTCGACGACATCCGTCTACGGAGAACCGGCGGACGGTCAGTTGACCGAGTCGTCGCCGCTCGCCGTTGACCATCCGGCACCGTACATCGAGACGAAAATCCGCTCGGAACGCATTTTGAACGAGTATGCCGCGCACGGACTCGACGTCCGCATTTTACGGTCCGGTGCCATCTGTGCCGAGCACGATTCCTACTGGGGCGACCGCCAAGTCAAACGGATGCAGGAGGCGGAGATCGTGACTTGGGTCCATCCGGACGATGTCGTGAACTGGATTCATGCCGATAATCTGGCCGAAATGGTGTACCTCGTCCTCACACGCGGGCAAGCCGGTGACGTCTTCCATGCGGTCGACGCCAACATTCCGGAAACCGACTTTCGCATGCGTCTGATTGCAGCGTCGGGCAAGCCGTACCGCATCCCGAACCGGATCGCGGAGCATCCGACCTATTCGAACGATAACATCGTTGCCCTCGGTTACCTGCCGGTTCGTTCGTTTGAAGAAACGATGGCCAGGTTGGTCTATATGTTTCAATCTCCTGTATGAAACAAGCTCACGTCTGCTTCATTTAAATGGTTCCTTTCATTCCTGCAGTACCTATTAAAAAGACATGATCTTTGTGATCAGTGTCTTTTTTTGTTTTTGATGCCCCACTTTTATATCTCTAAAAATGATTCTTCAGATTTATTTGAATTACAATATCGAAATAATCCCTCAAAAAGCCGATATACTATTGAACTGCAGGTGTCTTATCAACAGCTTAAAGGAGGTTTTAATTTGAGAAACTTGAAATTCATATCTTTTTTAAGTCTTATTTTTATTTTTTTATCATTCGGATTTCACTTATTGATATTTGAAGGACCGTCCTGGAAGCGCGTGTTAAATTTAAATAGTATTCAATTAACGGTTGGATTGTTAAGTACTTATTGGCTGTTTAAGACATTCCGACGTGCAGCAAAGAAGGACCAACCCTTTTGGCTATTTCTCTCCGGAGGAACATTTTTTTCAGCGTTCGGGACATTCATTTGGATAGTGATTATGTTACGTTCTCACACCGTTCAAACGCCCGTTTTTTCGTCAGTACTTTGGATTTGTGCTTACTTTCTTTATTTCAGTGCTTTGATCTTTAAATTACGTAAGGATAGTACCATTTTAGCAAATACGACGTATTTCTTTAACATGGCCATCTACATGGTGGCGGCGAGTTCAATTAGTTATTTTTACTTACTTCATCCGCTTTACCATCTGCAAAAAGAGTCTTTTTGGTTAAATACCATCACTATATTGTTTCAATTTGCTGATTTAGGCATTTTATTTTTCATTGTGACTGTCGGTTATCTAATACCATTTGATCGCAAAAACCATACCTTGATTTTTCTCGTTATTGGATTATTTCTACAGGTAGCGGGAGATGTGATTTTTGCCCAACTCACCATCGAGAATACCTATGAAGCCGGTAAACTGGTGGATTTTATGTGGACACTTGCTTTATTGTTCATCGGATTTACAGGCCTTCACTATGCACCCACCCAATCACAGCATACTTTAAAAGTTAAAAGACCTTTTTTCAAACGAGAATTTTTACTTCCTTATACAATTATTCTTCTTTTATCTTTTTTAATGATTAAATCGTATGAATGGCATCTAAATGCTTTGAGTATCGGATGGTTTACCATTTTTACACTCATCTTGATTCGACAAACCCTCGTTTTAATAAAAAATAAGCGCCTGTTGACGGAACTTGAGGATGTCGCATATCGGGATCGTTTAACTGGTATTGGTAACCAGGCGGATTTTATCCGGTCGACCCCTGAACTTAAGCAATATCCCGACGCATCGATTGCAGTTGTAGTGGTTCATTTGGATCGATTTAAACAATTCATGGATGCCTTTGGTTATCATGTGGGAAATCAAATCATCCAAGTCATGAATAGTAGATTATCCGTCATCCTTCCGAAAGGGGTCCGTGTATTTCGGACGAGCGAAAATGAATTCACCGTACTACTTCCTTACGAAAAAGTAGAAACGCTTCATGAACGATGTAACGAGATGATTGCTTTTTTACGGACCACTATGAAAATTGAATACCATGAGATTAGCTTGGTCCCCCGAATTGGAATCAGTTTATTTCCTGTTCACAGTGACGATTTAGAAGAGCTTCAAAGATTAGCAAGCGAAGCCTTGTATCATTCACAAAATAGAACGCATCATCTGTATACTTTTTATGATGCTTCGTTCACTTCACGGCTGGCACAGCATTTAGAAATGGAGACCCATTTGCGAAATGCACTACAATCAAATCAATTTGAAGTGTATTACCAACCGAAAGTTCATTTGTCGACCGAAAACATTGTGGGTATGGAAGCATTGATACGATGGAAACATCCGGATTTCGGATTCATCTCACCCGCTGAATTCATCCCAATCGCAGAAGAGTCCGGATTGATCAATGAAATCGGTGAATGGGTGTTGCGTACGGCTTGTATGTATAATAAAAAACTCCAAACGTCAGGCTTCACGCCACTTCTGCTATCAGTAAATGTTTCATCACTTCAATTTCAGAATCCTCTTTTCAGTGAGAAAGTGGAAACGATTTTAAAGGAAACAGGTCTGGATGCTCAATGGTTGGAATTAGAAATCACCGAAAGTATTGTTCAGGATATCGAGGAAAGTATTTCCATCCTCCAAGACCTTGCTCGATTGGGTGTCGAAACGTCGATTGATGACTTCGGTACAGGATATTCTTCACTCAACGTATTGGAGCAGTTGCCAATCGATACGCTGAAAATTGATAAATCTTTTGTCGATCGACTAGAGGGGGATTCCTCTTCTCCAATCGTCAAAACCATTATTGAGCTAGGTATGAATTTAAAATTATCGATTGTCGCGGAAGGGATTGAAACCTTGCAACAGAAAAAAATCTTGGAACAATACGGCTGTCCGATCGGACAAGGGTACTTCTTCTCACCGCCCGTATAAGCAAAAGCATTCATGGCTTTGCTTCCCGTTCAAGAAACAATGGTTTTAACGGAAATCAGTCATCACTGAGGGCACCAAAAACAGACGATCACAATGATTCGTCTGTTTCTTGTTTATAAGACGCAGAAAGCGAGATAGTTAAAAGTTTTCTTATGTAAACGAATTTTCATTCCCCTAAATCGCAATTACCTGCTAGAACCATGAGGTAAGAATGTATAATGAATAAATCACAAAAAAAGGAGTATAGATGATATATGCTTAAATCATTACGATGGCCTTTATCCATTACGTTTTTTTATCTCTTTCTCTATTATATATGGATTTTAGCTTGGAATGATGACTCCTATATTCAAGCATTCGGTGGAAATCTATTTTCTATTTTCGGAATTTTCATCGCCTTCGTTTGGCTTGCGTCCACGGTCAAAAAATCGAAAGGTACAGATAAAACATTTTGGATGCTCCTCGCAATTGCAACATGCTGTTACCTGATTGCAGAGATTATCTGGTTCATTACCGAGAGCATCTTTTCAAAGGCAATACCTTCTCCCGGTCTGACGGATGTTTTTTATCTGTTACAGGTTGTTTTTATTTTAAGTGCCCTGCTGTACAAAGTCTTTCATCAAACAAAAAAACAAGAGCGCGTTCCATTCCTATTTGATGTTTTAATTGTTTTAGTAGTCTCCTCGACGTTTTCTTGGCACTTTTTAATTGCGCCCATTTTGGATTCACAAGATATCACCATGAATGAGCTGATCGTTTCGTTGGCGTATCCAGTTGGTGATTTAGGAATGCTTTTGGCAACCGCGTTTCTTTTTTTTAGTGCGACTAAACAAAACCAAAACACTTCTACACTACTTGTATTTACAGCTTTATTTATACAAGCTGTCGCTGATTCTGTTTATCTCTATCTAGTATCGATTGGTGCCTATTTTTCAGGTAGCTTCATTGACCCCTTATTTATTGTCGTCATGATGTTACTCGGTTTGTCAGGATTACTACATTCTTCTTCGAAAACTCCGGTAGAGTCTGAACTACTGATCTCCCGAATGAATATTTTTCAACTGTTGACTCCATATGGTGGTGTCTTGGTTCTATTTCTTTTCATGGGCTTACACTCGAATGGAATGGATTCCGTCACCATCGGATCAGGTCTATCTATTGTATTGGTCATTGTTAGACAAGTACTCATGATTTTAGAAAATCAGCGTCTGGTCAAACAGTATTACCGTAAAACGAAAGAGTTGGAAATAAGTGAAGAACGCTATAAATCGTTATTTGAATATCATCCAGATCCTGTCTATTCCACTGATCTTATGGGTCGGTTCGAAAGTGCCAATAAAGCTTGTAGTGCATTACTTGGTGTAACCAATGAAAAACTAATCGGTAAAAACAGTTTGTCATACGTCGATCCTCTTGATCGCGATCGTGTCACTTCTGAACTTAAACAAGTGTTTGTAGGCCATCCAAGGAGTTATGAAACAATCGTTAACAGTCATCATGAAAGTAAAGTCTATATGCATATCACAAACATTCCGATTATTGTTCGCAATAAGTTAGTCGGCATCTTTGGAATTGGCAAAGACATTACTATTAATAAACTTAATGAACAAAAAGTTAATTACTTAGCTTACCATGATGCCTTGACAGGACTTAACAACAGGATAGCTTTTGAGGAAAAAATCCATGAATTGATTAATACTCAAACAAATATCAATGCGAATCAAAACATTTCATTATTTTTCATGGATTTAAATCAATTTAAACATGTGAACGATTCTTTAGGACATGACGTAGGTGATCAACTTCTTACAGCTGTTGCTCAGCGTTTGTTTACTATTTCTGAAGCTTTTACGATGATCGCAAGACAAGGTGGAGATGAATTTACTTTAATTGCGGAAAATATCGAATCGGATTCAAAATTGCAGGAGTTAGCACGAATGCTAGTAACTCGTCTTCAAGATCCTTACAACATTCAAGGGCATACCATTCATTGTCCTCCAAGTCTTGGCGTATCATCCTTTCCAATGGACTCAAAATCATTTCGAGAATTGATGAAACATGCAGATATTGCGATGTATGCTTCTAAGAAAAAAAGTTTAAAAGGAGCTTATACTTTGTATTCCTCACTCCATGAGTTAGAAAAATAAGTGATCCACTTGAACTACCTCCACCTACGCTTCGCTAAGAGGTGGAGGATTCCTGAGTTATTCAACCTAGCGGTCAAAAATTTATCAGGCTAACCCCGTCGTCCCGACGGTTGAACGTTGATCTTGTCCGTTTCTTTTATATGGATGCCTACTCTGCTTGGTTTTCGCTACTTCGGTCATCCTCAAAGTGAACGTTGAAGATTTTACGTGACAGACGAACTTCCTGTCACAACCCTATATCTTCAGTTTTCAAAGAACATGACTCTTTTTTTATTCCTGATTTTAATTGTTTCAAAGCAAGAGTGTCGGACAATTGACATGTAGCAAGACACGCCTTCCCCGAAGACGATTCATCTCCTACTTGTACTAGGTCTTCGCCCTGAACGTTCAGAAGTGGGAGTACTCTCTTCTAATTTTGATAAAAACAAATCAGATTTGAAAGCGAGGTTTTGGTATGAAGAAACGTGCCACGTTATTACTCTTAAGCAGTTTATGTTTGAGCGCAGGTTGTGCTACTGAAACCACGACGTCTACAACGGACTCGATTGCAGCCGAAGCCCGTCAAGATACAACAGCCGACTTGATTCGGGCAGACGACCGGGTGTATCAGCTCGACGGAACGGACGCGACCATCAAAAAAGAGAACGTGACCTCCTTTTCGACGGTCAAAAAACAGGTGACTGCCAAACAACCGTTGACGGACCTAGCAGCCACGGACTGGGAAGCTGGCACGACGTTATATCGGGACGAAGAAGCGACGGGCGTTGTCTATGTTTTTAAGGAAACGACCGCTTATCGCTATACGGCGATTCCGGAAGGTTGACCTATTTTCAAAAAGACGTGTCCGAACCTTACGATTTTGTTAGTTCACTCCGTTACGTCGAGATGGTACACTAGCGACATTATGTTCCAACCATCCACTAAGGGAGACTTCTTGATGAGACAGACCACGCATACATCCACTTCCACCTCGACAACGAATCAAAAGATCATTCAATTGATCCAAGGCCTTCATCAGTTACATACGACACCCATGAAAGCGGCCCATTATCAAAAGCTGGCAACCTATTTACCCTATCCTTCTTTAGAGGAAATTGAACAACGGTTTGGATCCTGGACGAAACTACTGGAACAAGCCGGTATCGTTAAACCGATTGATTTATCAAACCGCGATCGTTTGACGCTGAACCGCTCCAAATCATCTCCGTCCCGAAAACGTTGGACAGTCGAAGAAAGCATCGCTTTTTACGTCGAGACGTGTGGCTCCCGTGTGACCATCCGGTCCTATTCCGAACTGCGGACCGCCCATCCACAGATGATGAGTGCGAACACGATCATCCGCCACTACGGCACCTGGAAACAGGCATTGGCGCACTTTCAATTGTCCTCAAACGGCTTTTACTCGGACGAGGACTGTTTAAATGCCTTGCGCCAAGCATATGAGAAAATCGGACCGGCGATAACGAGTCAGGATTATGTCCGCTTCGCCCGTAAGCAGCAACTGCCCTCGTTGACGTTGCTGATTGAACGATTCACGAGCTGGCGCGAAGCATTACGGATCCTGGAAGAATCGCGTTAAAAAAAACGGTTGATCCTCACGCAAATGGAGGATCAACCGTTTTTTTCATTGTTCTGATTCTGCAACATCTGATACGAGGATTTCATGGTCCTCCCCTTCTTCGCAGTCGGTCAAGAAGAAGACGGACCGTTCATTTCCCGTCCGCTTCTCGAGATTTTGACAGATTTCCTTGTTCCGGTCGTCCGTTTGCGAACCGTATGCGTCGCGTGACGAATCGAGCGAGTACGTGAACCGTTTGCCGTCATAGCTGACGTCCTCGAGGATCGCATCCCCTTCCGTCGTATAATTCGTAATCCGGATCGTGTCCTTCTCTTTTTCGTCGACATGCTTCAGAAACGTCTCAAATCGATCCATGTGGTGCTGCTCCGGTGTCGTGACGATGTCTCCGTTTTTGACGGCTTCCTCCATAGAATAACTTTTCCCGCATCCGCCTAACGTCAACAAACAAAAACCGATTACGGCAAGCCCACGCCTATTCATTCCTTTTCCTCCTTTAGAGTGTCGTCGCAACGGTTTGTAAATCATCTGCCGTTTCGGCAATCGACTGGGCAATACGTCGCATCCCTTCAATCGTTCCCGCGACTTGCTCCGTGTCTTGCGATAAGCTGACGATTTGTTTTGAAACATCAACAGTTTGACGGGAGATTGTCGTAAAGGCATGGACAACACGTGTCAGTTCCTCCGTCGTTTGCACGACCGATTGTTCTGTTCCGTTCATCCGCTGTGAGACTTGTCCCATTTTGGACGTGATTTCCTGCGCGATGCTGGATGCCTCGGAGGCGGAACGTTTACTCTCTTCGGCAAGCTTGCGGATTTCCTGTGCAACGACAGTAAAACCACGCCCCATCTCTCCCGCCCGGGCTGCCTCAATCGAAGCATTCAGACTCAGTAAATTCGTCTGATCGGAAATGGCCGTGACCATTCCGGCAATTCGTTCGATTTCTTGCGATAAAAAAGCAAGTTGCGTCATCTGTTCCGTCGTCTGTGTCATCTCAGCGACGACGTGCTCAAACCGTTTTGTTTCCGATTCGACCAAATCGACGCCATCCTCTGCTTCTTTTGCGGCTTGGCTTAATTGCGTCGCAATCGTTCCCGTTGTCAGCGAAACCTGTTGGGCATGCCGTTCCATCTCCTGAAAACTCGCCGACGACTGTTCACTCATCGCCGCCAATTCTTCCGTCGATTTTTGGACGGCTTGACCGATCCGGACTTTTGCATCCGTAACCATCTGCCGCTCGTCCTCGATCGTATCTTCATACATCGCCAGGACGATTTGTTGTTCGAGATTAAACAGCTTTCCGACCGACCGGACAATCCGGACTTGTTCCGACTGGGGCAACGTGCTTGCCTCAACTTGTTGACTGAAGACGTTCAACACCTTTTGAAACGAAGCAATGTACCATTTATTATGTAAGCCGATCCGGACATGACGATCGGCGATCCGTTTTCGGACCGCTACATATTCCGGCGTCACTTGTCCGTCAAACATCTGCAAGATGTGCTTGGCAAGTGTTCCTTTTAAACGCTCCAGTGTCGAGTGACGTTCGATCAGCTGTTTCAGTTCCGGCACCCGGACCAGTTCTGCATAAAAGGCGTCGACCATTTGTGGCATCCAGTCGGCGACATCGTGACGAATCAAACGGACAATTTGTAAATCTTCGACCGTCAGATCAATCAATTGAAGTTGTTCGGTCAATCCAGTCCCAGCTTCTAATCGGACGAAATCACGTTCTTGAACGATCCGTTCTGAGAACGTCATCTCCTGTTGCTTTGACCACCATTTCATCTCGTTGCACTCCTTTTCAGTCATCTCTTGTTGTATAACGGTTTCTTCGAACGAAAAATAAAGCGTTTTCACTCTAAAAAACCCATAATTATGATAACTTGTCAGAAAATACATTTCCCGTATCCTTGATAGCAAAAAACGATCCGTTGTCGACGGATCGTTTAATAATGCCTCACATGGTTCGTTGTACCAGCCAGTCGTCGAGGCGGTGGAGTTGTGACGTAAATCCTTCTTTCATCCCCATCTCAAGGACTTGTTTGACCGCTTCCTCCGTCTTAAAGTCAGACCGGAACACCACCCGGGTCCGATTGCCGACGGTTTCGAACGTCGTTTCGTTTTCACTGCCCGGTAGTTCCTCCGAAATCATCCCTGACGCGTCCGAGAAATAGTCGGCGTGGGCGTAACGATGCGGCGCGTCGATCTGCCGGAAAATCGCTTTGCCCCACGACTCCATTCCATAAAAATCGCCTTGTACGGGATCCTTGCAACGCATACAGTAATGCCAGATACCGCCTTCAACAAAGTCGAATGTCGTAATTTCCGTCTCCCAACCCTCGGGTCCCCACCAGGCTTCGAGTTGTTCTTTTTGCGTAAACGCGGCGAAGACCATCTCGCGTGGGGCGGCAAATGTCCATTCCATTTGTAGGACGGAACCGTCCACCGTCGTTTTTAATTTATCCTCCATCTTTATTCACTCCTTCTGAATCGACTGAGTTCTGCTGCTGTTCCAAGTACGCTTCAAGCCGAACCATCCGACTGATCATCTGCTGTTCAAACGATTGACTCCACGCAGTGATGCCTTGAAATACTTCCGTCCGTAAATGATAGATTCGGCGGTTCGCGACCGGCTCCATCCAGACAATGTCCGCTTCGAGCAAAACCTTTAAGTGTTTCGATGTCTGTGGTTGATTCAACTGCAGTTGCACCGCAATCTCACCGACCGGTAACGGACCCGTCTTCAACAGTTCAACGATCTTCAATCGATTGGCATCGGATAAAGCAAATAACGTTCGTGCAAGCCCATCTGACATGATTTCCACCTCTTCTGTATCTATATACCCTTTAAGGAATATTCCAAACAAGGAATATATAAAATTGAGCGGAAAAGTTGTCTTTGCGAGCTGACGTACAGTATCGTCAAGACAGAATAACATGTAGAGAGAGTGAATTCTGATGAAAACCGAATGGCTCGAAGCCTTTCATGTCACGGCGGAAACATCCAGTCTGACGAAAGCGAGCGAGTTGCTGCACATGACGCAACCTGCGCTCAGTAAACAAATCAAAAATCTTGAACAAGCCGTCGGAACTGCCCTGTTCACCCGGACGACGAGCGGTGTTTCGTTGACCCCGGCAGGAGACATCGTGTTTAAAGAAGGACAGCGGATCATCGAACAGCTCGACGAGATGCAACGGCAAATTGATCAATTGCAGGGACAGACGTCGTTTACCCTCGGTTCCTGGCCGAGTGTCGCCATGTCTTACCTGCCGCAACACTTTGCCAACCATCCATCGGTGGACGGTCCGGAACTCAAGATCAAGACGGCCCATACGTACATCGAGCTGATGGCCGGGCTTGAGCAGCATCAGTACGATGCCGTCTTGCTCGACGACCGGCAGATTGACCATCCGTATCCGTCGACGCACCTGTATACGGAACCATTTTTACTGTACTTCCACGAAGCCGACGAGCGGTTTGAAGGCTGTGTCGACGTCCGCTTTGATCAGATTGAAGCTTCGTCATTCCTGTCGTTGCCAATCGACTGTGACTCGACGAACATCTTAAAGGCGGCTTTCGCTGAGCGCAGCGCGACCTATACCATCGCGTCAGAAATGGAATTTGGCTCAAGCGTCCTCGGATTCATCCGGGCAAAACTCGGGATTGCGATTTTACCGGCCATCTTTTAGGATGGTCTTCCTCCGGAAATCCGAACCCTGCCGATCACCGGCTTCGACGTGACACGCGAACTGTCGCTTGTGACGCGGGATACAGAACACCACCAGACGTTACTCCGCCTGATTGGTCATCCCCGCAACCGTTGATCCAGTTGGATCCGAAGTTTATCGATATCGGCACGGTCGAGTATCTGCTCGTTGATTTCACCGTATCGGACAACATGATACAGCATCGGATCAATCGTCAACTCAATCCGGTCATGCCAGTCCTTGAGGGTTTCTTCCGGGCGGCGCTTTAAGACGTCAGGCAATTGCCGATCAAACGACAACATCAAGTGACGGACTTCGGACACGGAGTCCGTTTGTTGTGGTTGCGGACGCCAGGAAGGCGTTGCCGCCTTCGTCCGCAGGACTTGCGGATCCGCTTCTTCCGTCGGCTCAAGCGTCTGTTTACGCCGGCGGTATCCGAGAAACCGGCGGAACACAAACACAGATAAGAAGGCTGTCACCAGTGCTCCGACCGGTACCAGGATATCGGGCAAGAACAAGGAGGTCCCTTTGATCATCGGACCGCTCGGAAAATATTTAACTTTAATCGTCTGCGCCTTCAGTCCTTTACGCGGTTCGATCTGATAGTTGAATTCATAATCCGCCGGTTTATAAATGTACGTCGTGTAGACATAACGTTCAAAAGCGACCAGCGATGCAGCCAGCACCAAAACAGAAAAAAGCATAAGTCCGAGCTTCCGTTTCATATTGCCCCTCCTTTTTTACCAAATAATAACATAAAGCTTGTTCGTTCATTATCATTTTTCTTTCTTTTCAGTCAATTTCAGCGTACAGTGAAACTACACTGTCAGATGGGATGTGATCGTATGTATTTACCTTCTTTTCGACTGGATCAAAAAACCGTTCTCGTGACCGGTGCCGGACGCGGAATTGGTCGTGCTCTCGCCATCGGGATGGCGGAAGCCGGAGCTGATGTCCTGCTTGTTGCCCGGACCGAATCCGACTTACAGGAAACAGCGAAACAAATCGAACAGCTCGGTCGGCGCGCCTTTGTTTTGACATGTGACGTGACGGACCGGACGCAGGTCCAAGCGACGGTCGACCGTGCCTATACATATGTCGACCGGATCGATGTGCTCGTCAACAACGCCGGGATGAATATCCGCTCGAAGGCACTTGATGTCACGGAAGATGAGTGGGAAACGATTCAACAAACGAACTTAAAGTCGGCCTTCCTGTTTTCGCAGGAAATTGGCCGTCGGATGCAGGACACAGGTGGCAGTATCCTCAACATCGCTTCGGTCGCAGGGCATGTCGCGCTGCGGACCGGTGTTGTCTACGCGACGACAAAAGCAGCTTTGATTCAGATGACAAAAGTCCTCGCGCTTGAATGGGGTCCGAAAAACATCCGTGTCAATGCGATTGGTCCGTGGTATTTCAAGACGCCGCTGACGGAACCGTTACTCGCTGATCCCGCTTATTTGCAGGATATCGTTGACGTGACACCGCTCGGACGGGTCGGTGAACTGACGGAACTCGTCGGACCGGCTGTCTTTCTCGCGTCGGATGCCGGAACATACGTCACCGGACAAACGTTATTCGTGGACGGCGGGATGACGATTAAAGGCTTTTAAGGCGAGACAAAAAGGACTTCCGATCTTGATCGAAAGTCCCTTTTTCTGTCGTTCTCTATTTTTAAAGTGAGGTGGGAAATGTGTATGTCTTCATTAAAAAGTAAAATTGCTGTTGTCACAGGTGCTTCACGTGGTGCCGGTCGCGGCATTGCTTACGAACTCGGACGAGCCGGAGCAACCGTCTACGTCACCGGACGCAGTACACAGGAAAGCTCCACCGACGATCGTCCGGAAACGATCGAACAGACGGCTGCCGGTGTCACGGCTCGCGGTGGCCACGGAATTGCGATCCGCTGTGACCACACGGATCCGGATGATGTTGCCCGATTGTTTCAACAAATTCAAGATCAGCACGGTCGGATTGATCTGCTCGTTAACAGTGTGTTCGGTGGTTCGGAAGCTTCGCTTCCTCCCGGACAGGGCAAACGGTTTTGGGAACGTCCGCCGGAACACTGGGACGCGATGATGGTCGCCGGACCAAAAGCCTATTTGCTGACGACACGGGCGGCTGTTCCGTTGCTTCAACAAAGTCCGGCTGCATTGATCGTTAATTTGACGTCGATCAGTCCGAATCAAGCGGCCGGCAACTTGTATTACGATTTGGCGATGCAGTCGATCAACCGGATGACGTGTGTGATGGGGCAGGAACTTCGAACGTCTCGCGTCGCTTCGATTGCGCTCTGTCCAGGTTTCATGCGGACGGAACGGGTCGTCGACGCAGGATTCGGAAACCAGGCAACCGAGACCACCGCTTACGTCGGACGAGCTGTCGTCGCCCTGGCACAGGATTTGGATATCCTGCAACGGACCGGTCAAGCCTTATTCGTCTCAGATCTCGCCCGTGAATACGGCTTCTCGGATCAAGATGGTTCGCAGCCGGCTTCATTTGGATTATAAGTAAACTTTTTATCGATTTACACAAGAAGGTTCGGCTTGGTCTCGCGACAGCCGAACCTTCTTGTATTTCATCATGCCATTCTCCGACCAATTACCCGGTACATCAGTTTGATTAGAATGAGTGTCGTGATAAGTGTGACAACGAGTACGGCAATCGGCAACAAGACCGGATAACCGAAGACATTGACCGTCACATACTCCCGGAACAAAACGTAAACACTTAGAGCCTGTCCCTGCGTGAACTTCATCAGGTTCAACATGAAATCCGGTGTTTCTGTATTAAAAAGAACCGTTTCAATCAGGAAAGGTCCGCCGACGATGAGTCCACCTAGGAATACAGCGACCACTGTCTGTTTGATCAACATCGACAGGAACAACAGGACGATGACAAGCGAAACGGCAATCACCCACTGATACAAGATGGAAATCCCGTATAATTCAGCGAACGTCAGCGGGTAAGGTGAGTTGACGTAAGCCGCTTGAATCGGAATCTCCCAACCGGAATGCCCGCGGAAGAAACACAGCAGTTGAACCAGATTGTAGATTAGAATCGTCCCCGTTACCAGTGCGACGGATACCATCAGCTTGGCCGTCAACAATTGTTTTCTCCCATGCCGTGAGGAATAAAGATACGCCGCAACACCGGTCTGATATTCATTCGAGAAACTGACTGCTGTTCCAAAAATCAGGACTACTGCCAACAACGCATATCCACCGGTTCCTGAAAACGTCAGCAGTTGATCAAACGTTTGATAGTTACCGACCGGACGATAATCAATCGCTTCCGTCAAACCGGCTTCTAATGAGAATTGACGTTTTTCATATACAGTGGATGCCTCCTTTCCTTTCTGACGGAGCGAAGAGACATCTTTGGATTGCTTGCCATAAGCGGATGCAGCCTCGAGCACGTTATGATAGGAAGCATTTTGTTTCTTTTCCAATATCGTCGGATTACTTTTTTTGACATAGGCTTCACTCCCCGCTTCCGCACGTGCAATCATTTCTGACGTCAATTCCCCTTCAAACCCTGTGTTGACACGATCCATCCACGGCCATCCCATCCGTTGCACGGAAAAGTATAATCCGGCAATCAGGATGACGAGTAACAATAACCATAAAAAACGTTGCTGCAACAACTTGTAAAACTCAAAGCGGACGAGTTCCCGCAACGTACTGTCTGATTTTTTCATACGACTTGCCTCTTTCGACTAGTTTGATAAAGAACCTTCAATACAATCAGGGTCACGATCACTTGCACAAGCAGGATGGCTGCCGGCAGTAACAGCGGAATTCCGAGATTTATGGTCTGATACGTCTTAAACACTTCTCCGGTCAACAAGGCGCGGCTCGGGAAAAATAAAATCCCTTGCTCAAAAACTTTTGTTTCCGGAAAAAAGATGCCCGAAATCACGAATTGGTAAAGAAGCGGGACACCCATTAAAATGCTCGACCAGAGAATCGCTTGAATCGCCGTTTTGACGAAAAATGAGATTGCGAGCACCCAAATGCCAAGCACGATTAATACAAATGTCTGATAACCAAACGATACCAACCAGTATTGTCCGATGGAGAACGGATACGGTGAATTAGTCAAACCATCCATCACTTGCATCGGAGCGGACCAATCAATCGTTCCAAAACGATACCAGGCAAGACACAAAATCCCTAGATGTACTACTAGACTGATGCCCGTCAGGAATATCGATCCGGCAAGCAGTTTTGAAGTCAGTAACTTCGTTCGACCGTTCACAGCGGGCAGTTGATATTGATCTACGCCCGAAACCCGTTCTTTGGAATAGATGAAAGCAATCAGCAACAGCAAAGGGAACAGCAGGACAGCAACGCCGGCTTGAGTCGTAAACGTTACTGCTTTTTCTGCCGGGATGTGGTACTGAATCGTGTCCAAATTGATTTGTTCCACCATACTGGTATGTAAGGCACGATCCCGTTCTTCAAAGCCCGGTTTGGCCAATCCGTTCGTTAAGGTTTCCAGCCCCTGTGCTTTAAAAATTTGGGCTTCTTCAATGTTAAACAAGTGGGCGAATGCTTCATTTTCAAACGAAACACCGGAATCAAACTGACGATCTAAACCATGATCTTCATCATTAATTTTATTTGCGCGGTCATGTATTTTCTTAAATGTTTCTGCCGTCGCCGGACCCTCCCATGCTGCATACTTCGCGCGGACATTTGCTTCCTCTTCCGAAAAGACCGAAGACATCAAGTACAGCAATAAGGCGACGATGAACAGCATGGCAGGAATCGATGTGCAAAGTTTATACAATTCAAAGCGGATCAATCGGCTCATGCACTTTTACTCCGTTCGTCCAAGTGATACAAGTATAAATCTTCCAGTTGCGGCTCATCTTGGACCGCCTTCGGATGCGGCATTTGGCTTGAAATGATTCGGACCCGGTTTTTACCTTGCCGCGTTTGTTGGATTGATCCGATTTGATACGTGTCTTGTAATTCGAGCAATTCCTGATCCGTCACATCAACGGTCCAGATTTCAGTCGCAATTTCATCCAACAGCTCATACGGATTAGCTTGTTTGATGATGCGTCCCTGCTTCATCAAAATGATTTCACGCGCTATCGATCCGACATCAGAGACGATATGGGTCGACAGCAAAACAATCCGCTTCCGGGCAATCGACGCAATCAGATTCCGGAAATGAATCCGTTCCTTTGGATCAAGGCCAGCTGTCGGCTCATCAATGATTAAGAGTTCCGGATCATTCAGCAACAATTGGGCAATCCCGATTCTCCGCTTCATACCACCGGAAAAGCTTTTCAACTTCTTATTGGCGTGTTCTGTCATGTTGACCGCTTCGAGGGCGGACATGACGCTTGTTTGGACATCTTGTTTTGGCACCCCTTTGACGGTCGCGAGATAACTTAAAAATTTAGCGGCGGTAAAGTTGCTGTAGATTGGCGTGTCTTGCGGAAGATAGCCGATTTTTTCGCGGTACGCGTCAGCAAGCGGCGACATTTCTTGTCCGTCAACAAGAATTTTACCCGTTGATGGTTTAAGCAATCCTGCTAAAATCTTCATCAACGTTGACTTACCGGCCCCGTTCTCTCCGAACAACGCATAGACGCCTGGTTCTAACGTGATATTGGCATCCATCAATGCCTTTTTCCCATTCAGATATGTTTTTGAGGTGTTCTGAATCTCAATCTTCATCCCATTTGACTCCTTACGTTCATGATTTAATCTAGCATCTTACACATTATACAAAATTTGTATCTTTCAATGTAATGGATTTCAAATAAATGTTTTTGCTATAATGGGTATTCTTTGGATTCAAATGAGAGGGTATGCAGAAAGGAGTCTGTCTATGGAACAGACAAAATCGTTTAATTTAATCGAACAAGCGGTCACAAGTTATGGTCTCGATTTTCGCTCACTCGAAATCGAACCTGTCTCTCTAACGACCTACGGCAAACATGGAGATGTACACTATAAAATTCTGATCGACGGACATCCCTATTCGATACGTTTGTTGCCGGAACAACGTTATACCGGGTCCGCGCTTTCACACTCCACATTGGATACACTGGAGCTACAGTTGAGATACACCGATTATTTGCGGACGCAGGACATTCCGTTCATGGAGCGTGTGAAACCGATGCATGAAGCACTTTTTACAACAATCACCGATTCGGACGGACAGAATTGGACATGTTGTCTGTTTCGCTGGATGGATGGCCACCACGTGACGGCAAATACAGTACATATGGTCGCTCGGATGGGCACGTTAGCCCGTCGATTGCATGATGTCTCACTTCATCAACAGGAAATCCGGTTTCCGTTCATTGACCATACGGTTGCCTATCAGCGTTGGCTCGGCGATTTACAACGCCTTTCGATTTCACGGATGCCGGAACCGCTCCGAAATTCCTTGCAGGAGTATTTGTCTCTGGCACAACAGCATCTCGACACCGCAAGACACCACCAATCTTCTTCACTTCATCCGGTCATCTCGACGGATTTAAATTCGCTCAATATCTTATGGAATCAGGATCAACAAATCGTCGGAATCGTTGATCACGAACATATCGGCGCAACCGACCGCGTGCAGGATTTGGCCTGGCTGATCAAATGGTATGCCCGGACGGAAAGTATCGAATCGCATACTGTGTCCGGTCGTTTAGCGAAAATCTTACTTGCCCACTACAACTCTCCGACCATGCTCGTGCCGGAAAAGGATCCGCGGCTGGCTGCCTTGCTTTGGCTCTCGGGCTGCTTCAATCTGCATTTCGTTGTACGGACGAAACATTTGTTGCAGGAAGCCGGGCAACATACGGAACAGTATAATCCGCTGCAGCTTCACTTGCAGACATACCGTCTTCGGGGCGAGCGACTGTCCGGTCTGCTAATCTAAAAAAAGAAACAAGTCGCAGGACTTGTTTCTTCACAACACACGAAACGGACGGACACTATCGGATTTTTTCAGACGGTATTCCGCAATCGGCTTAAAGTGACTGTTCAGCGTCTTAACCCGGAATTCAGCTGTTTTGGTGATTTCTTCGAGGACATGATACGTTTTCGTTTTGGCATCATATGCATAGTCGACTAAATCATGTTTACTGTCATATAAGACACGGACTTGTTTCGTCTTATGGTTGATTTCATACATCCGGTCCTGATTAAAGATCAGTTCGGTTTCCTTTGTAAGTGTTTGTGTTTTCTCGACCCCGCCCTTTACGTACTGGTTCGTCGTCATTGTTTTTACGTTGCGCTGTTTTTTGACGTCATACGACAAGACTGTCAACTTTTCCTCATGTTCCGGACGGATGCCGTAAATCTTGAGTTGAGAACCCGTCTGGCGCATGTGATAGGCGAAAAGCATCGATGTGATGGTCTCATGGTGCAACGTTGCAAATGATTTGGTATCAAAGGTATGCAGTTTGATGGAATAGTTGTATCCTTTCATATGATCGGCCAACACGTACGCTTTATTATCGATAAGAATCAGATGCCGTCCATATCCGGTGAATTTTTTTGTCTTCCCGACTTTCTTAAAATCAAGAGTATATTTCGTCAGCGAGGAATGATCCATATCTTCCAGGCTCGTGACATAATAGGCGTCTTTGTACTTCCTGATTTGACCCGGTGCAGGCGCGAGCCGTTTGACCGTCTGTTTACTGTTCTTTAAATCAACGACACGATCCGTCTCCGAACCATACATCACTCCGTCGTTTATGTATTGAGCGTTGCCGAACGCATAGCGCACTGTTTCAATCTTTTTGCTGCCGATATAGGTCTCAAAAGTAGTGATCGGTTGCTGATAACTTGTTGAAACGACTTGATAGGTATCTTTTTGCGCTGCTACAGCGTGATTGAATCCAACAGTCATACTAACAACTGTTGCTGCCATCAGCAGCTTATAAGCTTTTTGCATAAGTTACACCCCTTCTTGAATTTTTCATAATACCTGAAACGGCATCATACGGGCAGTTGACTGAAACTTATAATCGGCAACCGGTTTGAAGTTGCTGTTCAGCGTCTTGACACGGAAATTACTTGTTTCGAAATTCCCTTCGAGGACGTGATAGGTTTTTGTTTTGCTGTCGTACGCATAGTCAATCAGTGCCTGTTTACTGCTGTACAGAACCCGGACCTGTTTCGTCTTTTGATCGACTTCGAGCATCGAATACATATTGAACACCAAATCCTTTGTCGACGATAACGCTTTTGTATCATTGACCCACATGACGGGTTGCTTGGATGTCAAAACGATTTTCCCTTGTTGTTTTTTCAAGTCATAAGACGCAATCGACAACTCTTCTCCTTCTTCTGTTTTATTGCCGTAAATTTTCAACTCATTACCGGCATGGCGGAAATGAAACGCAAAAACCATCGGCTTGATTTTCTCAAGATGGAGCGACGTAAAGTGTTTTGTATCAAACGTATGTATTTCAACCGAATTCGTTTCCATTTTCATATTATTCGCCAGAACATACAATTTATCTCCGGTTACGATCATGTCCCGCCCATGACCGACAAATCGTTTCGTCTGGCCGATTTTTTTAAAATCAGACGTATATTTTGTCAGCGAAAATTCATTGATCTTCGACATGGACAATGCGTAATAGACATTTTTATACTTCGTGATCCGCAGTGGCGAGTCGGCAACTTTTTGGAGTGTCGTCTTGCTGTTTTTCAGGTTAATGACACGGTCACCGTAGGAGCTGTACATTAATCCATCATGCAGACGGTCGACACTGCCTAATGTATAACGTACCGTCTCGATTCGTTTGCTGCCGATGAACGTCTCAATTTGAGTCAACGGCTGACTGTAACTTGTCGACGCGATCTGGTAGCTGTCTTGTTGTGCCGAGACATCTTGACTAAAACCGATTGAAGAACTGACAATCGTTGCTGCCATCAGCAGCTTGTAGCCTGTGTGCATGTTTTCCATTCCTCTCCACACGAACCGTATTAAGGTTCCATCAACAGTCCCGTATTTCAGACTTGCTATGTTCCCTTCATACAAATAATACCCATTTAATGGCACACGGTGAGCTGTGAATCATCAAATGGGTCAATCTGTTTTTTGAAATTCATTTCGGTGAGATAGCCCCAAGTTACGATGAGGCGTTTACCCCTTACATTATTTCCATATTAAAGGGTGATTTATTTATCGTATGTTATAATTATACAAATAATGATTTTGAGGAGTTCATATGAAAAGAATACTCGTCATTTTATTAAGTGGAAGTTTATTTGTCTTGGCTGGATGTAGTCAATCTGATACAGAGAGCACTGGTAGTTATGCGATGATTGTAGTGGTGAATAACAAAGAATATAACGGAACAGAAGCTCAATTGGATACATCCAAGCAACTTGGGGAAGAAATCAACAAAATAATCAAGAAAACTAAAGCCAATGAGATGCCTCAAGGGAATAATCAATCGAATTACTTTCCAGTTGGATCGAAAATCTATTCCGTTAAGGGAACGGAAGATTATATCATCGTAAAAGACAACAAAAATAAAAAGTGGCTTTTAGAAAAAGTGATGAATAGAGAATAGAAAATTTCTCTTTCATTACTTTTTTCAGTTATAGCAATTATGGCTCATCACAATCAGCATGTTTGCTACTTTAACGACTAAGTTCAATGAGCAATCTAAAAAAACGATTGGGGAAATCCGTATGATACTAAATGTTGATATACATATTCGAGCGATGACCTCTAATGATTTTTATTTAATGGTGAAGTGGTTAAATAATCAGAAGGTACTAGAATTCTATGAAGAACCACCTTCCAAATTAGATGAAGTAATACATAAATATGATCCTAGAATTAAAGGTGAGCATTATGTTACACCTTGTATTGTAGAGTACAAAAGCGAACCCATAGGTTATATGCAGTACTATAAAATTCAAGAAATTGATTTGGAAAAATATGATCTTCCAAAAAATCAAAATATTTATGGTGTAGATCAATTTATTGGAGAACCCCAATTATGGGGCAAAGGTATAGGCTCCATGATGATTCAAATGATGCTGGAGTATCTTTGGAATGACAAAGATGCTTTAAAGGTCGTATTAGACGTTAAGAAAAATAATAAAAGAGCAATTTCAAGTTATAAGAAATGCGGTTTTACGCAAAATAAAGAGTTAAATCATGACTCACTTTTAATGGAATGGACAAAAGAAACATGAATATACTTAATAACATTCTTCAATGAATATTTGGAAACAATTTAAAAAGGCACGAACGCTTATCTAACAGCGTTTCGTGCCTTTTCCTGTGAACCTATTGCAATCAAACGCAACAGAACCTATTTTTTAAGAACCGGCCGCATCGGATCAAAAACGGTTTTCGCATCAAAGAACGAATCCAAAACGTTGGTCTTCCCAGCAATCGCTTGGCGGAGCCGGATCCCGTCGACATTGATCCGCGCCTGTCGGTAATAGTCTTTCCCCGCCTGCTTCCAAGCATGCTGCGAGGCGTCGACGTTATAAAAATAGCGGAATCCTTTTTGCGTCAAATACCGGTACTTGTCGCCGCTGTACCCATGCCAGTCCTGAATATCACTGCCGTACGGATATATCAACTGACGGGTCGACCCGATCAGTGGCATGACGTCGCGGTTGTAACGGTTCGTATCCGCTTGAATGGTCGCCAGGCTGACTTTCCCGACTGAGATATGACCGTATGTGTGACTCGCAAACTGCCAACCGTCTTTTTTGAGCGCGGTTGCCGTTGCTTTCGCTGCTTGACGCGCCCGTTCGACTTTGGCTGACTTGCCATACTGGGCACACGATGACCGGTAACCGAGGACACCGTTGTATCCGGTGATGCCGAGCACTCCTTTGGCGCCGCGATACGAAAAATCGGGATGTTGCGCAACAAACTGATCGACGACCGGAACGAGGTCGTAGGCCCCATCTGCTTTACCGGTCATCGTGTTTGTGATCTGTCCGTTGTGTTCGCGTAATGTCGTCGCAAATCCGTCACCGGTCATGTATTCATAGTAATTGACGTCATCCTGCGACAGGACGAGCGGATGCTTGCCCTTCGGAAACGCGAGTGCCGTCTCTGTCATCTGTCCGTCTTTCCACATTGCAAGATCTGTTGGTCGGACAAGGACGTAGTTCCGCTTATACAGTCCACTCAGAATCCGTTTAAATTCGCCGAGCGTCACCATGTAATCGTCATAGCCCTGCTCTTTCCGGTCTCCGTCAAAGGCACGCTTCGGCTCCGCAATCAACGAATGGAAAAACAGATGCGGCACGGCGGTTCCGGCTTTGATCGGAATGAGCTTTGCTTGTTTCGCCACGTATTCTGCCCGCTTTTGTTTCGCTTCCGCCGTCTTCAGCCGGTCAACAATCCGGATCGCCCGCCCGTAATCATACTGTGCGGCCATGCCGTCCGCCCGTTTCAGTTCCTGCTCTATGTACGCCTCATCCGTCGCTTGCCGCTTTTTGGTCTGTTCCGTTCCCGTCTGCTTCGGTTTCACTACCGGTTTGACTGCCGGTTGACCACAACCGCTGACAAGCAAGATTCCGGTAAGACCAAGTCCGATCCATTTGCTGTTCATCTTTATCCCTCTCCTTTTTAGAAATCTGATTTCCCTTCTTAATTATATCCCTACCCGATTATTCAGTCGATTAACTATTTTACCGGGGCATTCCAGTTCGTTATGTCCCCCATCCAAAGCGGAAGTACACAAACCGGTCCGATGGGTGTTTAATAAGGGACGTAATGAAAACACACGGAGGTGCAACACATGATTGAACAAAACGTAATCAATGGAGTTTGGTATAACACAGAAGAAACGATTCCGGTCTTTAACCCGGCAACAAAAGAATTGCTCGGACACGTCCCGAGCAGCACAGCTGACGATGCAGCGCGCGCCGTCGATGCGGCAAGTACGGCTTTCGTTGACTGGTCGGAACGGACAGCCGATGACCGTGCTGATAAAATTGACGCCTGGTACCGATTGATTCAAGAACACCGTGATGAACTGGCAGATATCATGACACGCGAACAAGGAAAACCGTTCGTCGAAGCACGCGGGGAAATCGACTACGGCAATCAATATGTCCGGTGGTATGCAGAAGAAGCACGCCGGATTTACGGTGAAACGATCCCGGCATCTGTTCCCGGAAAACGGCTCTTCGTCGAAAAAGAACCGGTTGGTGTCGTCGCTGCGATCACACCGTGGAACTTCCCAGCGGCGATGATCACACGGAAACTTGCTCCGGCCCTCGCTGCCGGCTGTACCGTCGTGCTGAAACCATCGGAAGAAACACCCTATACGGCACTTCGCCTCGTCGAACTGGCGATCGAAGCGGGTATTCCGGCTGGCGCCATCAACGTCTTGACGGGTGACGCGGCAACGATCAGCGGTGTCTGGCAAGCCGATTCGCGTGTTCGTAAAATCACCTTTACCGGCTCAACAGCGGTCGGTAAATTGATCATGCGTCAAGCAGCGGATACGATGAAAAAACTGTCACTTGAACTCGGTGGACACGCCCCGTTCATCGTCACGGAAAATGCGGATCTCGATAAAGCCGTTCAAGGCGCCATCCGCTCGAAATTCCGAAACGGTGGACAAGCGTGTGTCGCAACGAACCGTTTTTATGTCCAGGCATCGGTTCTTGATGCCTTCACTGAAAAATTCGTCGCCGAAGTCAACCGTTTGAAAGTCGGCAACGGACTCGACGCGGATTCGACGATTGGGCCATTGATCAATGCGAAAGCCGTCGCCAAAGTTAAAGCACACATTGACGACGCCGTCGCAAAAGGCGCAACGATTTTAACGGGCGGAACGATTGACGATTCTGTCGGTTACTTCGTTACACCAACCGTGCTCGGTAATGTCACGGAAGATATGATCTGCATGCAGGAAGAAACGTTTGGTCCGCTCGCTCCGATCTCCGTCTTCGATACGCTTGACGAAGTCATCGAACGCGCGAACAACACACCATACGGTCTTGCGGCATACGCATTCTCAGAAAAAATTGACGAAGCGCTTCAACTCGGTAAAAAACTCGAGTACGGCATCGTCGGCTTGAACGACGGTGCACCATCGGCTGCCCAAGCACCATTCGGCGGTTACAAAGAAAGTGGACTCGGTCGTGAAGGCGGCGTCTACGGCATTGAGGATTATCTCGAAGTCAAATACCTGTCACTCGGTTGATCACAAAATCGGGCTGACTCATGAGTCGATTTAAAACTAGTAAAATGGCCGATGATTCCTTCTTTTCACGGAATCATCGGCTATTTCTATTTAAGCTTATGATATTCTTACAAACGGTCAAATAGATTTACTTCACATCATTCAAGAAGATTTCACGATTAATCAGTTAGTAAGCTAGTCCCTCACCCTTTACTATTCCTAGCATAAGTGCAAGTCGAGATAATTGTAAGTCAGGTATTCAATACACAAAAGTCAGAAGAAGTAAGTCTCGGCAAATTGTTTTATCTCATCACCTAAAATAGCCAGACGTTTTTCGATTTCTTTCCGATGTCCGTATCGAATGATATCCTCTGACGTCATTGTTCGAATTAACAAGCAATGATGTTGATAAGCCGTTTCGATCAATTGAAGGTACTGCTCACCTCTGACTTCTTGAGAAACAGCTAGATTACCATCACTATATCCATCAAGAAATCCTGTAGCTATAGTCTTTAGAATATCCTTACATTTCTCAAACTGGTGTTTTTTGTAGCGTTGGGTATTTGCCAACATTCTAAACAAAGTCTTGTACAAGTTCATGAAATTACCGGCCATTTCACGAGGTTCATAAACAATCGGGTACGGATCAATCAGGCAGACGCTGTCCCCTCCCCACAAAATGTTTTCGGGTGAGACGTCTTGATTGACTAATCTTGCCGAAACGATTCGGCGATTTCGATTCGTAGTCACTACTTGAAGTGCATGTTCCACCCTATTGTTTTGAAACATCGGATACGCGTTAACTAGCTTTTGATGATTATGGATGTGTTTTAAGCTTGTTTCTTTAAAAAACGCCTGAAATTCCTCGTTTCTAATTCCATGGAGTCCTTTATTTTCTGTCCATACTAAACGACCAAATCCCTCCATTTCAGGTGTAAGGCTTTCCATTTTTCGATAGATGGCTCCAATTTGTCTACCTACACGCAACGCTTCGACTAGCGACATTTCTCTTAAAGGCAATGATTTTCCACCAAATGACTCCAACGTATATGTAAGCTTAGACGTAACATGAAATTTAAAAAGTGCTGGTGCACTACCTGGGACCATTTGATTCACGGATTCGTAATACCATTTTGTTGCCGAATATTCTGCCATCAATGCGTCTTGATTGAATGGAACTGGCTTTCCGTAAGCAACTTTTTTCGGAATTCGAAGCACCAACTCCTCATCCTTTTTCGTCACTTTCCATGCCATGTGCCACGCTCCTTCCCCAATCATGACAGGCAAAGAGACACCCGCATGATTTATTGCTTCAAATAAGAGCTCTTCTTCTATTGGTGTTTCTTTTCTTATCATTAAATGACCTCCATCGTTTTTAAGGTACTGATTGTCATTTTACTATAATCACGCTTGTTATTTACCTAATCAATTCTAAATAGTCAATCGGTTCAATAAAGGTAACCCTTATGAGAGAAACGTTAACAAGTAGAAAGAATTAAAAAGAGGAGCAATCACACCAACTCTTCCTTCAATCTGAAGAGACAAAATAGTACCACACACATCGAATCGAGATAGATGTAATGCTTTTCTTACGATATATAGAGACCCTAAGTCAGCAATGAAGTGATCATCGCTATTTTTTTTTATAATCAGAATGAAGAAAAAGTAGTCACGGTATGCAATCGATAGGTATGGTCAAGTTAATATTGATAGGAACATGTTCATCTCATTTTCTCTGCTAAGAGACTTCTATCCTGACTCATCGAATTCATCCGCATATATACTAAAATCCGAAAATGTATTACAATGTATTACAAAGGAGATGATAATCATGAGTACGATTTCTGTACGTCTGGATGATCAGGATACACGCCTCATCAAGGAATATGCGAAGGCGAAAAACATCACGATTTCTACACTCGTACGCGATGCCGTCCTCAATCGTATCGAAGACGAAATCGATTTACAACTCTATCATGATTCCATGACAGCACACCGTAAAAACTCAGAAGCGATTTCTTTCGACGACATGATGAAGGAACTTGATTTAGAATGACGGCTTATAATGTAGAGTTCGAGCGCGGGGCTCAAAAATCTCTTAAGAAGATGGACCCTCAACAAGCGCGGATTATCATGTCCTGGATCAAGAAGAATCTTGTCGGGACAGATGATCCGCGTCGTCATGGAAAAGGACTTGTCTCGAATCGCTCAGGCGAATGGCGTTATCGCATCGGTGATTATCGTCTGATTGCTGACATCCAGGATGAAAAAGTCGTGATCTTAATTCTTGAGATAGGGCATCGTCGGGATATTTATAAATAATCGTCGTGAAGAATATTTAAATACTTAACCTGGCAAATAGCATCGTTATTATAGAAAGAAGTCCACATCATTTCTCAGATGTGGACTTCTTTGTTTTCATTTTGCTTGTCTTGACACGATAGTTATCTGTATTCGCATGTAATATTAACTAATACCTACTTGATGAGCAGAAACGAATATATTCATTATTCAAAGAGTAGAATGAATATTTTTACTAGATTAGATTCATTACTAAGATAATTGACTTATTTTTCAGATATTTCTGTATTTTAATGGTTTAACAACAGTGTTTTTATGGTTATAATAGGAAAGTAATGGGTTTTATTACTTACATATGGGATTAAACAAATACGCTTTTTAGGAGGTGAGGTACATGGCTTATTCGTTTATATGCAAAAATATAACGAAATCGTTCCAGACAGGTGAAAACGAGACGTTCGCATTACAGGACATCCAGCTCGACTTCGCCGAAGGTGACTTCATTTCGATTATCGGACCTTCCGGTTCTGGTAAGTCGACGTTGCTCAGTATTCTTGGGACACTCGACACTCCGACTTCAGGAGAATTACTGTTTGACGGAAAAGACATCTCCAAATTAAATGCGAAGCAACTCTCAGACTTCAGGTTCGAGAACATCGGTTTCATCTTCCAGCAGTTTCACCTCATCCCAACGCTGACGGCACTTGAGAACGTGCTCGCTCCGCTCTTCGGACGCAAAGTCAATTACGATAAGGAAAAACGGGCACTCGAGCTCCTCGAGGAGGTCGGACTCGCAGACAAGATTCACTCTCTCCCTTCTCAACTCTCTGGTGGACAACAGCAACGTGTCGCCGTCGCCCGCGCTCTCATCCATCGCCCGAAGTGGTTGCTCGCGGATGAACCGACTGGGAATCTTGACACAGCAACCGGTGAGGTCATCTTCAGTCTTTTGACGAAACTCAACCATGAGAGCGCCTGTGGCGTCTTCTTCGTCACGCATGATCCTGAACTCGCCGCACGCGCGAACCGGACGATTACGATGAAAGATGGTCGGGTCGTCGATTCGTCGGAGGTGCCTGCTTATGTTTAAGTTCATCTGGAATTCCTGGTGGCGCAATAAGGAGCGCTTCATTCTCCTTCTCGTCGGTGTCTTAATCGTTAGTACGGGACTGAGTTATTTGATTGGAACAACACAAGCGAACAATGGGACGGTCGTCGATGAGCTCCAAAAACGTTGGGGATCATCCTACGACATCGTCGTTCGACCGGAAGGCAGTCGTAGTGTGACGGAGGATTTGAATCTGCTCGAACCAAACTACATGAGTGGGCTCGACGGTGGAATCACGCGAAAGCAGTACGAAACAATCAAAAAGATCGCTGATGTCGAAGTTGCCGCTCCTATTGCCATGATTGGCTATAATCGGACTTCAAGTAGTGTAGGAACACATACGATCGATAAAGAAGGTATCTATCGATTAAAGATTAAAGATACACAAAATACTGGTCTTCAGAAAGATTCTTACGAGTACACGCTATTTCTAGCTGCCGGATGGGAACCTAGTGGTAATGCAACAAAAACAGGTGTCTCACCTCAAGCACTCGGAAAGCAACCACTTTATGAATTCGGCAGTGAAGTCATGATCGCTGGCATCGACCCAGAAGCAGAAGCCGAGCTGGTCGGCTTAAATCAAGCAACAGAAAAAAGTGAATATAGTCATTATTTTACGAAAAACGATTTAGCTACACCTTATGGCGATAACGCCACATCAATCCCGATACTTTTAAACAACCGTGAATACGTCGATGCGACACGTACCTATACGTATGAAAAAGTGGAGATTCCTCTCGTCGATAATTCTATCAGTGCAACTGTTCAGAAGATCGAGAAAAAAGGAGGAGAGGACTATCTTCGGACCCTCTCAACAACAGAAGATAAAACCTATACGATTACAACACAGGATGTCCAAAAGAAACTTGTAAGTGACATTTTGAATAATACGTTACCTACAGGCGACTCCACTAATAGTGATTCACTCTCACCCATTGGCTTAAAACCTTCACCTGTCGATTATCGTTCTGTCGAGAGTCCACATGCTTCCAGATGGCCATTTACTTATCAAGTTCAACCAAAAGAAGTTCCTAAAGAATCGTTACTTGCAAAACGAAGCATGTACCGTGAAGCACGTACATTTGGAGATAATATCAATGACTGGCCTCAAGTAAGATTGAATTACATTGGTGTATTCAATCCTAAAAAATTGAATGTTTCAAAAGATCCGTTAACTGAATTACCTATGGAGACGTATTTCCCCTCCAAAGCACAATGGGTGATGGATCAAAATGATCGTCCTGTCAATCCGGTTCGTGACGTCAAACCAGCAAACGATCCCTATGATTTTCTAACTAAGCCACCTTCGATGCTGACCACTCTAGATGCAGCATTCAAAATACGCGGTAAAAAAGCCATATCAGCTATCCGCGTCAATGTTAAAGGTGTGGAAACAATGAACGCGACGAGTGAGAAAAAGTTACAGGCAGTCGCTAAAGAAATCGAAGAAAAGACTGGACTGACTACTGATGTCACGCTGGGCTCATCACCACAACTTGCACTGACATATTTACCAGGGTTAAAGGGCGAATCTGCTCTCGGTTGGGTCCAGCAACCCTGGATTAAACTCGGCTCATCGATGGCAATCTTCCAAGAGGCAAAGGTCGGCATGAGCGGCATCATCGCGAGCGTCATCGCGGTTGCAATCGTCTATGTCTTCAGCTCAAATATTATTTTGCTTTATGCCCGTAAAAAGGAGTTCGCGATCCTACTATCTCTTGGGTGGCGACCACGGCAGTTGTCAAAACTATTATTCTTGGAGGCAACGCTTCTCGGTTCACTCGTCACACTGATCGCTTGGACAATACTTAGCTCGTTCTGGATCACGACTTCCCATCCGATTGCGCTCGGTAGAATCCTGTTAATCGGACTCGTAGGACTGATTATCTATTGGGGCGGTACACTTGTTCCAATGACCTTGATTCGTAAGATTAAACCATATGAAAGTATGCGCACAGGAGAGGTCTCAAAAGGGCGTCGCTTCGTTCGGGCACGTAGTGTTCTTGGAATGAGCGTTAACCAACTTGCGACGTATTGGCAACGAACGTTACTTTCTGTGATCGCAATCGCTTTGCCGACAAGTCTCTTTATCTTCTTCCTGTTCATTACGTTTCGTCTGAAGGGCGTCCTATACGCTACATGGCTTGGTGAGTATGTCGCTTTAGAAGTAGGCACCATGCATTATGTCGCGATGGGTGTCGCGCTCTTGATTGCGATTTTAACGACGACTGAAATCATGTGGCAAAACGTAAACGAACGGAAAAGTCAGCTCGCCGTCTTGAAGGCTACGGGATGGCGTGATGCTCAGGTTCGTACTTTGGTTTTGAGTGAGGGTCTGATGACTGGTCTAGGTGCCGGCATCATCGGATTGTTGATTGCACTTGGACTAATCGGTTTCGTCTACAATCAGTTCCCGACGAATGAACTAGGCTTCTTGAGCATCATGCTGTTGATTCCGATGGTGACAGGCGTTCTAGGTGCCTCCCTTCCGGCACAACGCGCAGTCCGGATTACACCAAACGCCGCTCTTGGCACTATCGTCGAAAATAAGAAAACGACAGAACGTCGTTTCAAGTGGGCACTCGGATCAATCGCCGCTTCATTATGTATCGGTGTCGTGAGCCTGTTCTTATTTGCCTCGACTGAGTCATCGACGGCTCCACCACAGAGTTCTCCACTGAAACAGCAAACAAGCGGACAAAAATTAAAAGATTTAGCTGCTGAAAAAACGTCCAAAAATGTCACAAAAACATTTAATCAGAGTCCCGCTCTTAAAAAACTAATGAAGAAAGGTGTTATCCAAACGTACCCGGGCGATCCGAAAGCAAAATACGAGCTGTTTTACGCCAAGCCACTCATTTCGACACCGAAAGAATTAAATTTAAAAGAAAAAACAGGTTATCGGTATGTGACGATTCCTGTATTCATGCACAACTCTGATACACGAAGTGAAGGTGCCTATTCGACTTACAGACCAGGAACGTTTACACTTACTTCCCTAAATGGTAAAGAATATACGACCGTTGATTATGTCAATCATAATGAAAAAGCTTGGAAATATGGCTATCAGTATATTTCTCCGTATAAGTCTCTTGTCGATTTAGTATATCAGGTACCTATTGATCAAAAAGTATTCGTTCTATATGCAGCAGATGAAGCTTTCCCAAAACCAACAACAGTCAAAATTGAATTAGAAGGTAGTTAAATACAATCCCCTCCAGGTCAATTTAAACTGGAGGGGATTATGATTAAAAAATATTTAATATCTTTTATGGTTTACAAGAAATAAGAGCAAACATGTGTGTAAAACAGTTATTTTGTATACAAAAATGAATATTCTTCTTGACGGTCACAATTGACAGGTAAGCTTCTCAATATACGAATCAGTACGACTTAGATTATCGTTCAATGAAAGGAATAGCTGGATGGAACGGTTGTTAACAACCATCCTACTCGATCAGTACAATTTTAAGGTCGGACGCATAAGTCTCAAAGAACGTCGATTCTCGGAAGAAAGATTATTATGAATCACTCCGCCTATTCTCCGTGCGTATGCACCAGACCAACAAGATCCGTTCCCTTGGATTAACTATTTGCTGAGCACGATTCTTGCTACTTATAAAGAACTGGAAGATCGTGTCGGACTAGTGACGACGGGTAGCCAAAACACACATCAAATAAGACCTCTTCAATTGTGAAACCCGTCGTCTGTACGTCACACAGTGTCCCATAAGGAAAAGGAGGAAAATTCCCCGATTCACTCCGGAAATTTCCCTCCTTTTGTTCATTTTAATCAAGAGACATCCTCACTTTTAAGACAATCCTATTTTTCCGTTCATTCTACATATTCGTAAAGAACGACACTTTCGATATAGTGAATGAACCGGCGTAACTCTTTTTCTTCTTCGCCGGACAAATCGCCTTCCTTCGACATCGAAGCGATTTCTTGACGCTGGACTTCGATTGCCCGCAAACAGAGTTCTTCTTTTTGTTGATCGACGTCGGCTTTCCCGCCGACCGGTGACGACCAGCGGGTATGCTTGAAGCGTAACCGTTTGTAGAATTCGAGCACGCTTTGCACGACATCGACCGGATAATCGCCGCGGCATCCTTCGAGCCGGGCGATGACTTCACCCATGACCTGTTCGTACAGTTCATGCTCGACTTGCGTCAGCCGGATCAACTGGTCGGACGACATATTCGACCGTCTCCGTTTCCAAAGGATCTTCCGGATCGGTTGTGTCAGCCGGAAACGCGCCTCTTTGTCAATCGCTTCGCGTCGGTTGTCGATTGACCGGAAAACTTCTTTCTTCAATTGGTCCGGTGTCTCATGATCGGCAAGGAACTGTTTCGTGAAGTCACGTTCCCACTGGACTGCTTCGAGACGCAGTTTTTTCAGTTGTTCATTGAAGTGAGTCAATTCTTCTTCACTTTTCTCCTGTGCCCGTAACAGACGTAGCATGACATGATATTCGTTTAACAAGTCAAAGGCGACGGTCGAGTTTTCTTCGTTGACGACCTGCTTGATTTCCGTGATGGCGCGTGTCACCATCCGTTGTTTAAACGAATTTAGATCCAGTTCCGGTTGGGCATCTGCCTCTCCGCGGTTGAGCAGCGGCAAGAGGACTGTCGCCAGAACGAGTGTGAAGATGATGACGCCGGCCGCAAGGAAAATGATCAGTGACCGTTCCGGGAACGCTTGTCCCGAGTTGGTTAAGAACGGTAACGACAAGACCCCGACCATCGTGATCGTTCCGCGGACGCCGACGAGTGTCGTGATGACATCCTGTTTAAAGGACGGTTTTTGATGATCCGCTTTTTTCAGGAAACGGTGGTCGAACCAATTGAAGAACATCGTCCAAACCAGACGAATCAAGAGGATGACCCCACCGATTTCAATGACGAACAACATCAAGCGCCAGTTGTTGATCGCGTCATCGGCAAAGATTTCCCGCGTCGCTTCCGGTAATGTCAAGCCGAGCAACAAGAAGATAATCCCGTTTAAGATGTAGGCGATCATCGTCCAGATGTTGTCGGTCAACGTCTGCTCCTGGGCAAAAAACGTTTCTGTCCGTTCCTTGATCAAGGCGTGGAGAATCCCGCCCGTAACGACGGCGATGACACCGGAGGCATGCAAAACTTCTTCTGCGACGAAGAAGATGATGAACGGCGTCAAAATTTGCAACAAGGCATAAAAGACAACATCTTCAATCCCTGTCCGGCGTAATTTCATCTTCAGCCAGTTCATTGCGATACTGATCGCCAGACCCACGACGGCTCCGACAGCGAACATGTAGATGAATTCCGTCGTCGCTTGTTGAATCGAAAAGTAACCGGTGACGACCGCTGCGACCGCATAGCTGAAGGCGACCAGTCCCGACGCGTCATTGATCAATGACTCTCCGCGGACTAAGTTGAGAATCTGTTCCGGTATCTGGACCCGTTTCGCAATCCCGTTGACGGCAATCGGATCAGTCGGCGAAAGAATCGCTGCAAGCGCAAAGGCTGCCGCGAGTGGAATCACCGGTACCAGCCAGTTGATGAAGTAACCGCCGATGATCGTCGTCAGCAACACGAGGACGATGGCATTTCCGAAAATCGCAGCCCGCATCTTCCAGAGTTCTTCGCGCGGGAAATGTGAACTGTCGTTATAAAGGAGTGGTGCAATGAATAACAGCAGGAACCATTCCGATTCGACTTCAATCTTCAAACCGCTGATTAACAATGCGGCAATCGTTCCGACGAGAATTTGAATCAAGGCGGTCGGGATGAAGCGAATGTAATGCCCGAGTACTTGCGTCAAGATGATTAAGGCAAGCATTAATAAAATCAGTGATAACGTTTCCATAGAAAACCCCTTCCATTCTTTCACTGTTTCTCTGGTTATATCGTAACATAATTTCTCACTGACTTAGGGGATTCTCCCCTTTTCAATCGTCATATGCTGCAAGCAACGCGCGCGCTTGGTTTTGAAGATCGTCGATCAGTGACGCTGGTTCCAACACCTTGACCTCCCGACCGAGCCCAAACAATTGCCGGCCGAGAAACGGTAATTCAGCAACAGGGACCGACCATGTGCGTTGTTCGTTCAGCGGCAGGATTCCTTCGAGCAACCGTTCTCCGAGCGTTGTCAATTCCAAGCGGACCGTTACCTGTTCCCCTGCCTGTCCGTGTTGGTCGGCCTCTTCGAACGTCATCCGGTCTGACGGGAGGGCCGTCTGTTGCACCTGCTCCACCCGGTCGACCCGGTACTGGCGCAGCCCACGGTCTGTCTGCGCGAGCAGATACCAGCGGTTGCGATCAAACGTCAGACCGATCGGATCGATTAGAATTGTCCGCCGACCGCCTGTCGTCTCGTACGTGATTTCGCCTTTGACTTCCGCCTCCATCAAACGCAACAAATCACGCGTCAAAGGAGACGGTGGTGTATCCGGTCGCGCAAAGCGGACCCGTCCTTTTAAGCGGTCCATCTTGGCTTCGAGATCAGACGGCAGGTCGTGCAGATACCACTCGGCAAGATTGCCCCGCAACGCACCAAACGGCAGGTCGGGAATCTGTCCGACCCAATCGAGCATCAAAAACAGCGTGATGGCTTCCTGTTCCCGTAAGGCCAGCGGCGGCAACAACCGGTTCGGCAGGACACGGTACCCGCCGGCGGCTCCCCGTTCACTGTAAATCGGGTACCCGTTCGCTTCGAGTTCGAGCAAATCACGCTGGATCGTCCGCAAGGAAACTCCGCAGGCGTCCGCCAATTCCCGTGCCGTCAGCAGTTGTTGCCGGTTCAGCAGACGCATGACTTTTAAATGACGACTTTTCATAAAAAATCCCCTCTTTAATTACGACATCTTTTGTCATGATTATACCGTAGACTAAGTGTAGAACAAACAACAGGAGGAGTTACGATGACAAAAACCGTTTTATATATCGCCTGCAGTTTAGATGGGAAAATCGCCCGCTCAAACGATTCACTCGATTGGCTGTTTGCCGTCGAAGGCGACGGTGACAATGGGTACGCGACGTTCATGGAAGACGTCGGTGCCGTCATCATGGGCCGAAAGACGTTTGACGAAGTCTTGGTGCTGAGCGAAGAGTATCCATACCCAAGCATCGACAACTACGTCTTGACCCGGCAACCGGACAAACAGTCGGAACACGCAATATACACGAATGAACCACTCGATGCCCTAATCAACCGGATTGGTCCGACGATTGACGGTAAGATTTGGCTCGTCGGCGGCGGTGAATTGATTCAAGAAGCGTTACGGTTGCAACTGATTGATCAGCTCGAACTGGCGATCGCCCCGGTCGTCCTCGGCAGTGGAATCCCGCTGTTTCCGGAAGGGACGCTCGAGACCCGATTCCGGCTGACCGGTTGCCGTCCGTCCGGACAATTCATCATGGCAACGTATGACGTCTTGAAATGACCTGCCAGACAGAAAAAAACCTTTGAAACAATGCAGTTGATTCATGCATGTGTTCAAAGGTTTTTTCTTGAAAACAGTATTTCATTTTATCCGTTCAGTCATGATCGTCGGCAACCGACACAATGACATTGCCGTGCTTCTGTCCAGAATCGACGTAACGGTGAGCGGCGACGATGTCCTCAAGCGGATACACCGTATCGATGACCGCTTGGATCTTTCCCGCTTCAAACCACTCATTCAGCCGGGTTAAATCGTCCTTCAGCGCCCGGGCGACACCTTGTCCGGCGACTGAACGAAACGCTCCGTCCGCCTTGACATGCTGCCGGGCTGTCCGTTTGTCCACCTTACCAGACGCATCAAACACCGCGTCATACGTTGTCAGTTCAGTGTCATAACCATCTGTTGTATAGTCGACGACGACATCCGCGCCAAGTTGTTTGACCAATTGCGCATTCCGCCCGCTGCAGACGGCCGTCACATGAAGACCATATTGTTTCGCAATCTGGACGGCAATTGAACCGACGGCTCCGGACGCCCCATAGATCAAGATCGTCTTCGCCTGCTCGAGATTCAGTTTCCGGAAAAAATGCAGGACGGTCGTTCCGCCAAACGGAAGGCTGGCTGCTTCTGCAAAGCTTGCGTTACGCGGCATCTGCTGGACACACTTGTTTTCCTTGATACAGGCATATTCGGCATAGCCGCCAAAACGCATTCCGGTCAGGGCGTAGACCCGATCGCCGACCTTGAAGTTTTTTACCCGGTGACCCGTCGCGACGACTTCACCCGCTAAGACGACTCCTAAAATCGGCTGTCTCGGTGCTTTCCATCCGACGACGAGACGCATCGGGAGCTTTCCGGCTGCCGGGACGTCGAGCGCCCGCAGACGCCGGTCCCCGGAGTGCACGGCGGTAGCATGTACCTGAATCAGCAGATCAGATGCTTTTGGGGCAGGCTGTTCGACTTCTTCTAACTTCAACACATCCGGCGGACCATAGGCAGTACAAATAACGGCTTTCATTGTATCCCTCCTCGTACAGATTGGTTACTTAAAGGAATACGACAGTGGAGCCTCGAAAACCTGCTTGATGCGGGTCTGTTTTACCTGACACCTGCCAGCCATCATGCTTTTGGTTTTGACTTTTTCGGTTTCGGTTCGGTCCATTTAAAGATGCCGTTCATGAAGTTGTAAATCCGTTTGGATTCTTTCGTCATCAGTGGTCCGAGGATTGCTAAAATCAAGACGTACAAGGCGGAGAACGGCGACAGGATGTCCATCAGTCCGCCGGCGATCCCGAGATTCGCGACGATGATTGAAAACTCACCACGGGAGACGATCGTCAGACCGATGTTCGATGATGCTTTGTGCGACAGTCCGGCTCTGCGTCCGGCAATCATTCCGGCAACATAGTTCCCGACAATCGTGATGACGACGGCACCAAGTGCGAGCCACACGGCATCGAGCAGCATCGTCGGATCAATGCTCAGTCCGAAGCTGAAGAAGAAAATCGCACCGAAGAAATCACGGAACGGGACGACAAGATGTTCAATCCGTTCTCCTTGATCCGTTTCCGAAAAGACGAGTCCGAGCAGTAAGGCACCGATCGCTTCCGCGACGTGAATCGTTTCTGAGAAACCGGCAACGAAGAACAGTGACGCAAAGACGACGATGATAAAGACTTCGTCCGAGGCGATCTTCAACATCCGATTCAGAAGTGGTGTCGCTTTGCGGGCGATGATGAAGAACAACAGCATATATCCGAGGGCAATCAGAATCGAGGTCAGAGATGACAGTAACGTCGTCCCGTCTCCAAGCAGGAGTCCTGATAAGACGGACAGGTAGACGGCGAGGAAGATGTCCTCGAACATGATGATGCCGAGAATCAATTCCGTTTCCGTGTTCCCGGTCCGGCGCAAATCGACCAGGACTTTCGCCACGATGGCACTGGATGAGATCGTGATGATTCCGGCGATGATCAACACTTCATATAATGGGAATCCGGCGATGAAGCCGTACAATAGACCACCGGTAAAGTTGATCGAGAGATAAATCGTTCCGCTCGTGACGATCGATTTACCCGACCGGATCAACTTGCCGATCGAAAATTCCAATCCGAGATAAAACAAGAGGAACAGGACGCCGATTCGTCCGAGAAAACTGATGAACTCTGCACTTTCAATGAACTTGAAGTCTAGTATCCCGATTGTCGGAGCGTGCGGCCCTACGATCATTCCTAAAATGATTAAAAACGGAATGATCGAAAAATTCAATTTATTCGCAAGCAATGCTGCGATCGCCACTAAGATAAGCGCGGTACCAACTTCAAATATTAAATGATCCATCTATTATCCGCCTCCTTCGATAGAGAATAGGGCTTTCGTGATATGGCGGATATGTTGACGTTCACCGGACAAGACGATCGTATCGCCTGCTTCAAGACGTGTATCCGGTCCCGGATTCAACGATTTTGATTTATCGTGTTTCAGAACAGCGATGATCGAGATGTCATACTGATTGCGAACATCAAGTTCACCAATCGTCCGGTTGTTGACGGCGGAATCTTGCCCGATCTTGAACCATTCGATGACAAGATCGTCAAACGCCAGTTCAATTTTTTCGAGATCTTTCGGTTTGTACGCAAGGCCCCCTAAAATACCGGCCATCTGACGGGCTTCGGCGTCATTAAACGTCACGCTCGAGATGCTCTCATCAAAATCGTCGTCGTCATAATGGTGCATTTCCCGGCGACCGTCGTCATGGACGATGACGACCACCTTGTCTCCTCGAGTTGTGATGCCTTCGAACTTCCGTCCGATTCCTGGTAAATCCACTTCACGCATATCCATCTGTAGTTCCTCCTTTAAATTGGTCAATCGATTGGTTTATAGATGATGATTGGCTTTTTGGATGAGCGACTTGAATTTTTCATCACTCAATATATCTTGAAGGTCATGCAGCTGTTTTAAATCCGCTTTCGCCATGATGACAAACCCGTCTTCCTCGATGAATGCAACGCGATCTCCTTCCTCCACCTGTAACGCTTGTCTGATTTTTTTCGGGATCGTAATCTGTCCCTTGGACGTCAACTTGGATAGCTCCATTCCGAACTTCCTTCTTTCTTTTTCTGATTTTCCTTACTTCCTTACTTTTCTTATTTATAGCATAACATACTTCCGATTTAATTCCGAGTACTTTGCTTTGAATTAATAAAAAAGAATCGATTCCCTCGCTTAAATCCGCCTTCAGACGGGCAATCTTTCATGTCGGTTGTTCTATACTGACAGAAAGAAAGGAGGGATTGATCATGAAAAAATGGCGTCTCGTGTATTTGCAACTGGTTTTCACTGGAATGCTGATTGGTTTGTTCGGATTAGCAGGAGTCGCGATTTCCCTGTTTATTAAAAGAGCACAAAAAGGATTCTCACTGGATATTTTACTGGATAAACCGGGTTATTTTATTTTGATGGCGGGACTATTAGCATTCATCCCTTGTCTGATTGCCTTCATCCATATCTTGAAAATTCTTCGTTCCCTCAAATCGAACGCAACCGTTACACCGATTGCCGCTTCATTCGGGATCATCACATTATGTTGTTACATCATCAGCGCCGTCGCACTCGGTTTGTTTCCTGTCATGTTCATCGTCGCCAATCGTGATGATGCGCCCGGTCTCATTCTTTTTGCTTTCCTACTGATTTTGGTTCCGTTTACGTTCAGCGTGATCAGTTCACTTCTGCAGTCACTACTTCAGAAACCGGATTGACGTTCAGAACCAGTATTCGATTTTTGGTATAGCACATCATTCTTACTTCCTGTATACTTTTGGTAAAATATGTATGGTTAAAGTGGGTGAACCATTGTGACTCGTGCTTCAATTCTTCTTGCTTCATTCGGGGTTTCACAGTTTGGTGATTTCATCTATCTGGTCGCGATTAACGTCTACCTTTATCAATTGACCGGTTCCGCCGCTGCG
Organism: Exiguobacterium sp. s192; assembly: GCF_018618795.1. Lineage (NCBI taxonomy): Bacteria > Bacillati > Bacillota > Bacilli > Caryophanales > Exiguobacterium > Exiguobacterium sp. s192. The sequence goes on from NZ_JACSMS010000001.1 coordinate 853,080, forward strand.
GTCGCCGGTCTTTGGATCATCGGTCCAATTGCTGCTCTGTTCATGAAATTTTGGGCCGGCAGTGTGATTGACCGGGTCGATGTCCGCCGGTGGTTAATCGGGACGGATATTGTTCGGGCGGTACTCGTCGCCCTGCTTCCCCTGCTGTCGACCTTACCGCTGATTTACCTGACTCTGTTTGCCCTTGCGCTCGTCAAAGCATTTTTTGAGCCGGCAGCGACGACTTACCTGACACAAGTCGTTCCGGAAACTGGGCGCAAGTCGTTTAATGCATACCGGAGTCTGATTACGTCGAGCGCCTTTTTGATTGGTCCGGCACTCGCCGGATTGTTATTGCTCGTCGCGACACCCGGCGTGGCCATTTGGATCAACGCCATGTCGTTCCTCGTATCCGGTCTGTTGCTCCTTACTTTGCCGTCTGTCCCGCGTGCGTCAGCTGTCCCAAGACTACAGCTCGCGGATCTGGCAACGGATTGGCGGACCGTGAGCCGCTTCAGCCGCACCGAGCGTTTCGTCAGCCTGATCTACATACTCGGTCTGTTGACGATGAGTCTTGCTCTCGCGCTGGATGCCCAGGAAGTCGTCTTTTTACAGACAGCCGTCGGTCTGACCACCACCGATTACGGATTATTAATCAGTATCACGGGAATCGGTTCTGTCCTCGGTGGCCTGACCGTCGCCCGTTTCGCGAACCGTCTTTCCTTAAAGACGTTACTCGTCAGCGGTTATCTGTTTGTTGCGCTCGGCTACTTGATTTACGCGACTGCCGACTCCTTTCTCATCGTGACGATTGGTTTTCTGTTACTCGGGTTTTTTAATGCATTTGCCGGAACCGGTTTCCTGACGTTTTATCAAAACAATGTCCCGGGTGAGCTGATTGGCCGCTTCACGAGCCTGTATGGTCTTGGTCAAAGTGTGGTACAAATCGTGTTCATTTTAGCAATTGGTTTTACGGGCGACTTGTTCCCGCTTCGATTCAGTATTGTCTCTGCCGCCGTTTTGCTTGCGGTATTGAGTCTCGTGCTGATGGTTAGCGTTCTGCGACCAAACAAGAGAGCGTTTTTTCGCGAAGATCAGACAACAAAACAAATTTCTTAACTCATCGAATACATAAAAGGACGTGCTGACATGAAGATTTTAATTGGGCAACCGAAACAAGAAACACAACTCGAACAATTGCGATGTGAGATTGCTGCTCATCCTGACATTGATCTGCTGTTGTATCCGGAAGGCTATTGCCGACACACGGATCTTGAGACGCTTTGTCAACTCGCCAAACAGTATGCGACCATCATCGTCACCGGTTACCGTAACGCGGATCGTTTGGATCAGGCATTGATCATCGATGCAGCCGGCGACATCGTCCTCGACCGGGCAAAAACGCCGGAAGCCGGTCCGCTTTATACACCGTCGACTGCCGTCATTGACGGTCAATCAACCGGTTATCTGCTCTGCCGCGAGATTTTTCTCGGACTCGATGGTCTGAAGAACGACAACGTTGATCTCATCTTTAATCCGATTGGGGTCGGGATGTTCAGCGAGGAACAATATGCGGACTGGTCGGGGGAAGCCCAGAAAATCAGCCGCCAGCAATCAGCACTGTTCCTCGGAACGAGTCACGCCGACGGCTCTTACCGCAATTGCGGCTTCTCGATTCCGACGGCATTTGCGTTTGACGCGACCGGTGAAGCCATCTTCCTTTCAAAAGATGATCCGCGGACACGAATTCTTGATACCGTGACGAAAACGGTTGAAATCGTAGATGTTTCTTCCGTCGAGCAGACACTTTGATCAGAAAAACCCCCAATCCGGTTCGCCGGATTGGGGGTTTCGTCTCATTGATGCTGTTTATTATTGTACTCCGAACCTTGACGCATCGTGACGTACTCGTCACGTAACAGCGAATACATCTTAACGTCATGGAATGCTTCTTTGATAAAGATCAACCGGCGCAACGTTCCCTCGTACGTCATGCCGACTTTTTCCATCACCCGTGCTGAACCGATGTTGCCTTCCATGCACCGGGCCTGGATCCGTTCGAGTTTGAGTTCTTCAAAACCGTACGCCATGACGCATTCGACCGCTTCCGTGACGATGCCTTTGCCCCAGAACTGACGCGATAACGCATAACCGAGTTCCGCTTGTTTATTCTCATCCAGCAACAGATGAATGAAATCGATCGTTCCGATCATCTTGCCGGTTTCTTTCCATTCAATGGCCCACGGTGCTTCTTTCCCTTGCGTGTAGTTTGACAGTACATAGTTCAAAAACTGTTCGGCCTGTTCGATCGTCTGATTGGCATTCCAGGTCACATAACGAGCAGTTTCCTCGTCTTGTGTATATTCGAATAAGTCATCACGATCGCTTGCTTGAAGCGGCCGCAGGATCAATCGTTTTGTCTCAAGGACCGGTAAGTGCTGGTAAAATTCCGTTGTCGTCATGTCAGTTCCCCCATTTCTTTTTACCATTATATAGAAAAAGTATCAGGAATGCGATACAGTGAAGACAGAATCTTTTAGGGAGTGTTTTGAAATGATCCGTAAATGTACAGCCTGTCAATCGGATATGGTTGAAGATTGTGAAGTCCATGTCAAAGGAGCCATGTACGGCTTAAAAATTAAAATACCAGGATGGCTGTTCAGCAAAGCATCAGCCGAAGCAAAAGCTGCTGTCTGCCCCCGTTGCGGTCATGTTGAGTTGTATGTCGAAAATCCCGGTGACTTCCTCATATCTTAAAGGAGATGAACTATGCCAATTACAACCCGCATCGTCAGTCTCATTACGATGAGTTCAATTTTACTGCTTCTTTTATGGACCACGGAGATCATTTCACCGACACTATTCGTATTGGGGTTTATTCCTCTTTCCCTTGCCATGTTATTCATCGGTCTCTTCGAACTGAAACAAGTACTTACGTCATAACGAGGTGAAAAAATGAGCAAACACCATCTATCAAGCATCCGCTTGCTGGTTATAATCGCGATTACTACTCTTGTCTGTGTCTATGGCTTTGGTATGGAGCTCGGATACGGCATCGTCATCATTCCGGTCACGGTCGGCTACACGATTTACTTGAATTTCAAAGCAGCACAAGCCGAAAAAATCGAGTCCGAACAGAACTAGGAGGCAGTACATATGCATCTGCAAGTCACATCCCTGACGTTCGATCAGGCAACAACGATCCTGCACTGGATCTATCCATCCCCCTATGACTTTTACAATATGGAAGTGTCGGACGAAGCGTATGCAGAATTGCTCGACGGTTCCTATCAGGCAGTGGTCGATCAAGCACAACTGGTCGGCTTCTTCTGTACCGGTCGTTCGGCTCAAGTTCCGGCCGGTCTTCCGCTCGGTCTGTATGCTGACGATTGTCTCGATCTCGGACTTGGCAGACATCCTGACGTCACGGGTCAAGGTACGGGATTCGCGTTTTGTTCGTTTGTCCTTGAAACAGTTAAAGCCGAATCATCTTTACCAATTCGTTTGACCGTCGCGACCTTTAATGAACGGGCGATTCACCTGTATGAACAGCTCGGATTTCGACAGCAATCAACTTTTTCTACAGCTCACGCCACTTTTATCGTCATGACGCAATTTCATGCATAAAACGCCATTCCGATTCTATGCCGGAGTGGCGTTTTTTTGTTACTTCTGTGTTTTGTTCTTTACCGTTTCCACCGTTTGAAAGACATTCGAATACATGGCGGTAATGTGTCCCTTCGTTTTAACATCGTTGTATAACCCGTATGTCCAAAACATGGTCGTTTTCCCATTCAAGTAACCGGCTGCATAATCCGTCGTTTCACCTGCTGCTTCCTTATAAGAAATCCAGTCTGCGATGAACGGCACGTGGCCCTTGTTCGATCCGATGAAAAATGTTGGAATTCTCATCTTCAGATATATGTCAGCATACTCCCCTTGATCCGCTTCCAGTAACTTGTTCGGCATGATCAGTACAGCGTCGAACGTTGAAGCGATCTGCTTGCGATTCTTTAATTCATCGAACGAAATCTTCTTTAGACGGACGTTATCTTCCCGGACTTCCGGTGTTTTTCCGATATAGGCAATGTTCAACGGTTCACCCGTATACTGAGGAACGTTTGGCTCGTTTGGCTGTCCGATCCCACATCCACCGAGCATGAGGGTCAGCGGAATCGAACAAAGAAGTCGTTTTTTCATATTGCCGCTCCTTTAAATAAATAACGGAAGATACTCGTCAAAAATCCGTGTCATGACTTTTGGTGTGTTTTCGATGTAGACATTGATCTGTTCCTGATTCGACTGAAGCGGATCAAAATCCGTCTCATCCGTCGGAACGTCCGAAATCCCCTTGATGATGATGCATTCGACTTCATTTTTCCGACAGATGTAGGCGATTGCCCCGGCTTCCGTATCAGCAACCGTGATGCCGTTTTCCTGCAGTTCCAGATAATCGCGCCACATGACGACGGCGCGGTCCGCCGTTCCAATCGTCCCGGTCCGACAATCAATCCCGTATTTCGTGACATCGATTTCAACGATGAACGACGGTTTCAGCAACGGTTCGACTTCCTTCACCGTACAGTCATATTGAACGGCACGATCCGGAATAATGATGTCGAGCACCTCAAACCGTTCATCGATCCCGGCGCACGTTCCGACGACGAGCACTTTTGTGATCGGAAAATGTGACAGCATGTACTGATTACCGCCGACACCGTTCACTTTCCGGACACCGGTGCTGTAAAAAATGACAGGTTTCCCGTTGATTGTCCGGCAAAAGTATTCCCCGTACGGGTACGTAATCCGTTCCGTTTCTTGTACATGAAAGTAATCCAGCGTCGCCTCAAATTCCCAAACCGTCGCGATGCTGATACCCACCATCAAGCGATTCTTGGCAACCGTCTCCGAACTCAATCCCATTTTTCCTCTTCATCCATCCAAATCTGCCGCTTCAAATCAAACGTTTCTCCTTCATCGTGGACATTAAAATAAGCTGGCAGTTGAACCCGCTCTCCACCGGCTTGTTGCCAACACGTGCTGAACCACTCCGTAAAGAGTCGTCGTTCCTGCTCAATCAAGATTTCTTCATGTTCCTCGTGGAATACATCAAAGTCATCTGATGACTTTGATGTAACGTGATAATACACCGCCTCATCGAGCATCGATTCACTGCCGGCAAACCCCGGTGTCCCGGCTTCTTCAAACACTTCATTGGCTTCCCGGTCCATCGAAAAGAACATGATGGATAGATCATGCCGCGACGGTTCGATAAACGCAGAAAAATCCAGCAGTTCGACATCCGGTGCAAAGGTTGCCCCCGCGATTGCCTTCAAATTGTTGACCAGCACGTCTGTGTGCTGCGCAAGATTCGTTTTAATTGAAGCTAAATACTCATCCACTGTAAACATAGTTATTACCTCCATTACTGTTCTGAACCATCCTGTATTTAGGATGATATTCGACTATCCATACAAATACTGGATGCTATCTTCTTTATCATACGTCTTTTCGTTGTTCAAGCAAGCCTTTTTTAGACTCAAACAACCTCCACCCGATTCGGATGGAGGTCTGTTTGATTGATTAACGTTGTGTTGCTTTGTCATATGCCAAGTCTTGTCCATTTGTCGCAATGACCTGTTTGTACCAGTCGAACGAATCCTTTTTCATCCGTTCCATTGAACCGTTGCCTTCATTGTCCCGGTCAACGTAAATCATGCCGTAACGTTTTTTCATCTCACCCGTCGTAAACGACACGATGTCGATGATGCCCCATGGCGTGTAGCCCATCAATTCGACGCCGTCTTCCGTGACCGCTTCCGTCAACGCCTCGATATGCGTCTTCAGATAATCAATCCGCGCTGCGTCATGAATCTTACCGTCTTCAATCGTATCGACGGCACCAAAGCCATTTTCGACGATGAAGAGCGGGAGTTGGTACCGGTCATACAGACGGTTCAGGACGTAGCGGAGTCCGACCGGATCAATCGCCCAGCCCCAGTCGCTCGACTGGATGTACGGATTCTCGACACCGTTCGCGAGTCCGCCGTTGACGATGTTGCCTGTATTGTTGACCGTCGCGTCGTGCTTGACGGTCGTCGACATGTAGTAACTGAAGCCGATGTAGTCGACTGTTCCGTTTTTCAGGATCTCGTCGTCACCGTCGAGAATCGGAATCTGATACCCTTCGCGCTCGAACTCTTTTAAGGCATAGTTCGGATAATAACCGCGCGCCTGGACATCCGGGAAGAAATAGCGCTGACGCATCGATTTTTCCGCCAGCATGACGTCTTCCGGATGCGACGAGTACGGATAGATTGGGACGTGTGAAATCATCGCTCCGATTTGGAAATCGGGATTGATTGCTTTTCCTTTTGCGACGGCAAGAGCACTGGCAATCAACTCGTGGTGACCGGTCTGATACATGACTTCCATTGCGTTTTCATCCGGCTCGACTTTGACACCGGAGTTCGTCCAGAGGAACAATGGGTTTTCCACATCCATCTTGTTGTTGATTTCGTTGAACGTCATCCAGTACGTCACTTTGTCTTTGTAACGCGTGAAGCAGACTTCAGCGAACCGCTCGAAGAACTCGGCGACTTTCCGGTTGCGGAACCCGCCGTATTCGCGGGCCAGATGCAACGGCATCTCGAAGTGCGACAACGTGATGATCGGTTCGATGCCGTGTTTCAACAATTCGTCAAACACATCATCATAAAACTGCAGTCCTGCTTCGTTCGGTTCCGTTTCGTCGCCGTTCGGGAAAATTCGGCTCCAGCCGATTGACGTCCGGAGACATTTCAGACCCATCTCGGCAAACAAGGCGATGTCTTCTTTATAACGGTGATAAAAATCGATCGCTTCATGGTTCGGGTAAAACGTCCCGTCTTCGATCGTATCGGTGATCCGGCGGGCCACCCCGTGTTCACCTGCCGTCATGACGTCGACGACGCTTGGTCCTTTGCCGCCGGCGTTCCAGCCGCCTTCAAATTGATGGGCAGCCAGTGCCCCGCCCCATAAAAAATCGTTTGGTAATGTCTTCATCTTCGTTTCCTCCTTGTATCTCTCTGTTATTTAACGATCGTTAAAATCGCTGTATTGGTTTCGACCGTTTCGTGTTGTCCGACGATCACTTCCGCATAACTCGACGCGTTCGTGACGATGACCGGTGTGATGGTCTGTAAGCCGTGCTGCTCGATGGCAGATGCGTCAAACGTCAATAACGTTTGTCCGGCATCGACACTCGCTCCGTCTTCGACATGTAACGTAAACGGAGTCCCGTCTAAGCCAACGGTTTCCAGCCCGACGTGAATCAAAACTTCGACACCGCTCGTCGACCGCAGACCAATCGCATGTTTCGTCGGTGCAATCATGACGACCGTACCGGTGAACGGTGCAACGACCGTGTTTCCGGTTGGACGAATCGCGACACCTTGCCCCATCGCTCCCGATGCAAAAACTTCATCCGGTACGTCCGACAGTGGCACGACTTGTCCGGCAAGTGGTGCTTGAATCGTTTCTTCATTCGTCAACGTTGCACTGACTTCTTGTGCCGGAACAGGTGCTGCCGGCGTCGTCGTCACCGGGACGACTTTCTCTTCGCCAAAACCGAGAATTTGAATCAAGACGATCGGTAAAATCAAGGCAATCGCCGTTCCGATCAATAATCCGACGATCGAAGACGGATAGTCGGAACTGATACCGTTGACGAGCGTCAATGGTCCCGGCAGACCGGCGTAGGCGAAGTAATACGGTTTGAAGAAACTCGCGACGACGGCTCCAACCGCGCCCGAGATACAGCCGTAGATGAACGGTTTCTTAAAGCGTAACGTCACGCCGTAAATGGCCGGTTCCGTAATTCCGAAAATCCCGGTCAGACCAGCTGAGACACCAACCTTTTTCGTTTCCTTGTTGCGCGTTTTTAAAATGACACCGATGACGGCACCGACTTGAGCGATGACGGCAATCGTCTGATAGGCTTGGAACGAATCCCGCCCGTACTGTTCGAAGTTTGCCAGTACCATCGGCGTCACGCCCCAGTGAACGCCGAAGATGACGATGATTTGCCAAAAGCCGCCGATGATCAGTCCGGCAAGTGCCGGTGCATTTTCGGCCAGATAATTGTATCCGTTTGCAATTCCTTCCGCTCCGAGTGTCGTGATCGGACCGATGACGAGAATCGTCAGCGGCACCATGATGACCATACAGAAGAACGGGACGAATAATGGTTTGATGACGTCATTGATTGTCCGGTTCAGGAATTTTTCAAGATAAGACAGCAACCAGACGAGGAACAACGGTGGTAAGACCGATGACGTGTAGGTCGTTCCCGATAAGGCGATGCCGATGAATGAAATTGATTCACCGGACGTGATCCGTCCGGCCATCTCGGCCCACGTCGGACTGACGAGTGCCGCACTACAGGCAACAGCGATGAACTGATTGACTTTAAAGTGATTCGCTGCCGTGATCGCAATGAAAATCGGCAGAAACGTAAACGGTGCCCAAGAGATAAAGCTGAACACTTCATATGTTCCCGTCGCGGCAAAGTCTTTAAACACAAGTGAAATTAAGATGAGTGCCCCTTGCAGGATACCGGCTGCTGCCAAGATATAGACGAACGGTGCAAAGACGGCTGACATCGTTGCGATGATCCGGTTCAAGATGGTTCCTTTGGGTGTTTCGGTTCCCTGATCCGAATTCCCGTCTTCTAATGAAACAAGTGGTCGAAACGCTTCATAGACTTCCCCGACATGTTGCCCGATGACGACCTGGAACTGACCGCCTGATTCGACGACCGTGATGACACCCGGTAACGCAGCGACCTGGTCTTTCGCCTTTGCATCCGATCGTTTCAACACCAACCGTAGCCGGGTCGCACAACGCGCGACACTGATGATATTGTCCTCGCCACCGACCGCTTCCAAAATCGAATGCGCCAGTTGCTGATAATCCCGCACTTTACTCATCCCTGAACCTCCTTTATTCTGTTGACCCCAAATCGTACATCCTCATTATAATTGTACATGTACAATTTATCAATCCATATTTAATTTAATTATTCGTATGATTTAGTTCAAATCAGTCGTATGCTATAGTAAAAAAGTAGAACAATTACTGGAAAATGAGGGTGAACCATGCTGAAATACCAACAGACGGCGACGGAAATCGAAGCCTATATCGAACAACACGCATTACAGCAAGGCGATAAACTACCGGTCCTCGATCAACTGATCCGTCAATTTGCAGTCAGTAAAACGACGATGACGAAAGCACTGGAACTATTGGAGCGAAAAGGTACCATCTTTCAAGTCCGCGGCAGCGGGATTTTTGTCCGGAAGACGAATCGGAAAGGCTATATCGAGCTGTTTTCGACGCAAGGATTTAAACAGAATCTCGTCGAGCACGACATCCAGTCCAAAGTCCTGTCGTTCGAGCTGATTCCCTGCCCGGACGAAATCATCGAAAACCTTGGTAGTGCTCCCGGGGAAATGGTCTATGCCATCAAACGGATCCGCTACATCGACGGGAACATCATGTGCCTTGAAGAATCGTATTACCGTCAAGCAATCGTGCCCTATCTGAACCGGGAAATCGTCGAACAGTCGATTTTCGAGTACCTCGAGACGGCGCTCGGACTGAACATCGGGTTTTCGGACATGTACATGCATGTCGGTAAGTTACCTGACTCGATTGCAAAACACTTGGAGCTTAAAGCCGGTGATCCGGCATTGACGGTCGAAACGATCTTCCACTTGACGAACGGCCGGCCGTTCGACTATTCCGTCATCACCTATCATTACGAGCACTCGCAATTCGTCGTTCAGGCGAACGGCTTGTATTTATGAGGGGACTTCGCACATGAATGAAGAAGTGCTTTTCTATTACGCGATTCTCGCAGGCGGTATCATCTGTATGGTGCTGAGTGTATTGTTATATTTCTGGCTCCGTGAAGATAACGGAATCGAATTTCCCCTGTTTTTCCGACTCGTTTTACTGTGTTTATTCGGTGTGGGACTGGTCTGGTATTCGGCGCCGAGCCTGAAATATGTCGTCTATCATGACTATGTGACGACTAAAGGAGTCTGTACGGTAGAGTACAATGATGAATCCAAACCGCGGACGATTGATCTTTATTATGATGAAACAGGTGACTACTTCAGTTTCTTTGATCGTGCCGAACTCGGCGCATACGGACCGGACGTCCCGTATACCTGTCACGTGACGACGACAAAAGATCATGAATTTGAGAATTCTTACCAGATATACGATTTCAAGACGGATAAGTTATTGTATTCATCTGAATGACCGAAACTACTTCGAGGGTAGGAATGTGACCATGACCATCCAAACTAACCGATTGACGATTGTACCGTATACGACTGAATGGGCAACGCTCGTTTTGAAACAATGTTACGAGAACGGTCCTGAACTTGAGAATCACTTAATTGAACTGGCAGAAACACCTGCCCTGCTCCTCTGGGGCAGCTGGCTCGTCATCTCCCAAGCTGACGGCAACATCATCGGGGACATCGGCTTCAAAGGAAGACCATCCGCCAATAAGAACGTTGAAATCGGCTACGGCTTATTGGAACGTTATCAGAACAATGGTTATGCGACAGAAGCCGTCGGTGCTCTTGTCGATTGGGCTTTGTCCCGCCCGGACGTTGCCACTGTCTCTGCTGAAACAATAGCGACGAATCGTGCTTCGATCCGGGTCTTGGAGAAAATCGGATTCCAAAAAACTTGTGCATCCGATACCACCTTTCATTGGTCCCGCCATCAGACGGACGTATCCAGATGAATGCTGAAATCATCACTTACTTTTTTATTTTCTTGTTAGGTGTTTCATTTGTCTTACCGGTCTGCTATTTTCTTGTCCTTCATTTTGACAACAAACAGTATTCCTTTTTCAAAAAACTCAAATGGACAGGGATCCTATTACTCGGATTGTTATGTCTCTGGGTAACGGTACCGAGCTTTACCGAGATGGTGTTTCGTGATTATCGTGTAATGGAAGGTTCATGCTTTCTAGAACCGTCTGAATCAAAAGGAACATCCGTCGAAATCACGTTAACGGAAACCAACAACACGTTTTCCTTCCGTGACGCACCTGATCTTGATGCTTATGGTAAAAAGATTCCGTACTATTGTCAGGTAACGACGACACGAAACGGAGACTTCGAAATCGATTATCGTGTCTATGATCAAGACACGAAAAAGCTGCTCTATGCGAATTGAGGATACAAATAAGCGGAGTTCCTGTGAATAGGAATTCCGCTTATTTTACTGTTCGATACCCGCTCGCACAGCCGGTTCAAGAAACAGTTCATCATCAAATGTCGTCAGCTCAATCATCCGGCCGTCTTTTTCATACCAGGCGGCCAGACCTTCCCGATCGACCACGTTCCAGCCGTCTTGTCGAATCCGCATCACGTACAATACGCCGGGTCCATCGACTTCCGATACGAGGTGCGTCTTGATGAACAAGCCGTCCGGCTTTTCCTGAACGGTCCCTGTCCGTGGAACCGGAAAACCATTCACTTCCGACGTCTCAAACAGATAATACCAACCCGTTCCACTGATGATTAGCACCCCCAATAAAACAGCCATCCACTTTCCCATGCGTCGTGTGTTTATGTCATATTGCCCCTCCGTAAATCATCTATGTATCGATTTAACTTTACCAATCATTTCCTTACCTTAACCTCCTGCTTAAGGCGGATTCTTGGCAAACAGAGGGAATGAAAACGAATGAAAAGCATGTCATTTTTGTGAAAAGAACTGAAAAAAATTATTATTTTTTCATAAATCTTTACGACAAGACGTCCTGCTTAGAGCATCAACGGTTTGACAACTCCCGGCATAGAGCCGTTTTTACCTGTTATCAAGTCATTAAGTCGCTTAACGACTTGACTTCATTTCCTGCTATGTTACGATACGAACTTATTAAAGGGAGTGAATAGAACTTATGAAATTCAGAAAAGAAAAAGTCAATGTCGTCGACATGAAGCAAACCAAAAAAAGTGTCTACGCGACCGGAATTGGGAATGCGATGGAATGGTTCGATTTTGGTCTTTATTCGTATCTCGCAATCATCATCAGTCAAAACTTCTTTAGTGCCGTCGAGAACGATGAACTGAAGCTCGTCTTTACCTTTGCGACGTTTGCGATCGCTTTTTTAATGCGACCAATCGGCGGAATCGTCTTTGGACGCATCGGGGATCGGCTCGGACGAAAGGTTGTCTTGACGACGACCATTGTCATGATGGCCGGTTCGACCCTCATCATCGGATTATTACCAACGTATGATCAAATCGGGATTTGGGCACCGATTTTACTGTTACTGGCCCGGATTTTACAAGGTTTTTCAACCGGCGGTGAGTATGCCGGTGCAATGGTCTACATCGCTGAATCGTCACCTGATAACAAACGAAGCGCCCTCGGAAGTGGTCTTGAAATCGGGACACTCGCTGGTTATATTCTGGCGTCAATTCTGGCAACCGTCTTGTTCGTGACGTTATCCGATGATCAAATGGCATCATGGGGATGGCGGATTCCGTTCATTTTAGGGGCACCGCTCGGACTGTTTGGTCTGTACTTGCGCCGCCATCTCGATGAGTCACCGATCTTCGAAAACGAAATCAACGAAAATACGGAAGAACCGGCGTCGTTCCGGGAAATCATCCGGGACCATAAACGCGATATCATCGTTTGTTTCATCGCCGTCGCGTTCTTCAACATTACGAACTACATGTTACTGTCGTATATGCCGTCTTACCTGAATGAAGTCATGGGCATCTCCAGTTCAACGAGTACGATCTTGATTACCGGTGTCATGGTCATCATGATTCCACTCGCTTACTTCTTCGGTAAACTCAGCGACAAAAAAGGTAACCGTAACATCGTCTTGTTTGCCTTGGCAGGTCTCTCGATTCTGTCGATTCTCTCGTTCTACCTGATTGGTCTGAAACCACTCTTGTTCGTCGGAATCGGAATCTTCATTCTTGGCTTCTTCCTCGCAATCTTTGAAGGCACGATGCCAAGTCTGTTGCCAAGTATCTTTTATACGGATGTCCGCTACCGGACACTGTCTGTCACGTTTAATGTCTCCGTCTCGATTTTCGGCGGAACGACGCCGCTTGTCTCGACCTGGCTCGTCCACGCGACACAAAACCCGCTCGCACCGGCTTATTATTTGACGGCGGTCAGCGTCATCGGCTTCATCACGTTCTTCTTTTTCTTCAAGAGTACGTCAGGCAAGGCCTTAAAAGGTTCGCACCCGACCGTCTCGACAGAAAAAGAATTACACGCTGTCGCGAAAAAACCGGAAGATGCCTTATGGTGGGCAGAATAATTCCATTTCAAAAGACCGGCGTCGCTTTTGCGATGCCGGTCTTTTGCTTACTTAGCGATCGAGGTGTTGGTCAGTGCTGCACCATTTGTCGCAATGACCTCTTTGTACCAGTAGAATGAATCTTTCCGCGACCGGTCAAGTGTCCCCGAGCCGTCATCCTGCTTGTCGACATAGATGAAACCATACCGTTTGCTGTACTCACCGGTTGACGCACTGACGAGATCAATGCAACCCCAGCTCGTATACCCCATCATGTCAACGCCGTCCTGGATCGCTTCCATCATCGCTTTCAAATGACTTTCGAGATAGGCGATCCGGTACGAATCATGAATCGATCCATCTGCTTCCACCTCGTCATAAGCACCAAGACCGTTTTCGACGATGAACAACGGAATCTGATACCGGTCGTACAGTTTATTTAAAATGATCCGCAATCCGTCCGGATCGATCTCCCAGCCCCAGTCGCTCGCTTTCAAGTACGGATTTTTGACACCGCTCATGATATTGCCACCGGCATCGTCGCCGTCTTTTTCCGCCTTCTCGGTCCGAGACATATAATAACTGAGTGAGAAGAAATCAACGGTGTAGTCTCGTAACAGATCAAGATCGCCGTCTTCCAAGACAAGCTGAATGCCGTTTTCAGCGAAGAAACGATCGGCAAATGCCGGATAGGCTCCACGGACATGAACATCCCCGCAGAAATAGTTCATCATCCGTTCTTCTTCTAGCGCATACTGAACATCCATCGGATTTGAACTGTAAGCATAGACCGGTGCAGCAATCAACATACAACCGATCTGCATCGTTGGATCGATTTCGCGTGCCGCTTTCGTCGCCAGGCTGCTCGCAACGAACTGATGATGCAAGCCTTGATAAGTCGATTGCAACATGTTTTCCCCGTCCCGAATCGCCATGCCGAGACTGAGCATCGGCATGAACTGTGCCCCGTTGATTTCGTTGAATGTCAGCCAGTACTTGACCTTTCCTTTATATCGCTTGAACAGGACACGACTGTATCGTTCGAAAAATGTTACGAGCCGGCGGTCGCGCCAGCCGCCGTATTCTTTCGCAAGATGGAGCGGCAGTTCGTAATGGGAAATCGTCACGAGCGGTTCGATATCGTGTTTTAACAGTTCATCGATGACGCGGTCATAAAAGCGGAGACCTTCTTCATTTGGTTCCAACTCGTCCCCGTTCGGGAAAATCCGGCTCCAGGCAATCGACATCCGGTACGTCTTGAAGCCCATTTCGGCAAATAGGGCAATGTCTTCTTTATAGTGGCTGTAAAAATCAATGCCGTCATGATTCGGATACGTAAACTCTTCTTTTAGCTCAAAATCAAACTGTGGATCGTGGATGACCTGCATCCGGTGTTTTCCGCCCGGCATGACATCGGCAATCGACAATCCTTTCCCGCCCGTCGCGTAGGCCCCTTCGAGTTGATTCGCAGCCGTTGCGCCGCCCCATAGAAAATCGAATTTGATCTGTTTCATGAATAACTCCTCCTCTGATTGGTTTTAGACTAAAATGCGTAAGACGTCACGTCACGTGACGGTTCGACCGTTCCTTGATACGTCGGCAAGACATCGAGATAACTTGCTGTATTCGTCACGATGATCGGTGTGACGACATCATAACCAGCCTGCTTGATCTGCTCGATGTCGAAGCGGATCAACGGATCACCGACCCGGATCGCCTGGCCGCTCTCGACGAACGACTCAAAGTGTTGTCCGTTCAACTGGACGGTGTCGAGACCGATGTGGACCAAAATCTCGACGCCGGTGTCCGACCGTAAACCGATGGCGTGTTTCGACGGATAAACCGTCACGACTTCCCCGTCAAACGGGGCATAAACGATACCTTCATCCGGAATGATGGCCAACCCTTTCCCCATTGCACCGCTTGAGAAGACGGCATCATCGACTTGTTCCAGCGAAATGATTTCGCCTTTGACCGGTGCGAGGACCGGTAAGCCGACTTGTTCACTGATGACCGGCATATCTTGTGTCACCGGCTGTTTTTCATTGGCGAAGAAATACGTCAGTGTGAAGGCGACGGCCGCTGCGACAGCTAGTCCGATGAAAGCCCCCCAAAACGTCAGGCTGATGCCATCCTGCGGAATCATGACCGGAATACTGAAGACACCGAGTCCGCCCATCGCATAGGAAGCAGTACCGAGCCCGCCACCGACGAGTCCGCCAGCTGCTCCACCGACGACACCAAAAATAAATGGTTTTTTACGCGGCAACGTCAAACCGTACATCGCCGGTTCCGTGATCCCGAAGATCCCGGCAATCGTCGAAGACGTTCCGAGTCCTTTGATTTTTGGATCCTTCGCCCGCAACGTGATGGCGAAGACGGCACCGACTTGGCCGAACGTTGCCATCAGGACACCGACCGTGATTGTGTCGAATCCATTGACGGACAGGTTGTTGATGATAATCGGGACCAGTCCCCAGTGGAGACCGAACATGACGAAAATTTGCCAAAAGGCACCGATGAAGGCAATCGCGATGACCGGGCTCAAGTTATAGAGGAACGAGTAACCGGCTGCAAGTCCCTGACTCGCATATGTCGCAAGCGGTCCGATGGCAAGGAACGTTACCGGAACGACGATCATCAAAACGAGCATCGGTGTCGTGAAGTTCTTGACCGCTTCATGGGAGTGACGATTGAAGAATCTTTCAAGTTTCGAAGAGACATACGTCGCCAGAATAATCGGGATGACGGATGAGGCATAACTCATCAGAACGACCGGGATCGTCAGGAATGTCAGACTTTCACCGGAAGCTTGCAGGGCGACGATCGACGGATAGACGAGCGCCCCACCGATAATCATCCCGATATACGGATTGCCGCCGAATTTTTTCGCTGCCGAGTGACCGAGGACGACCGGCAGGAAGTAAAACAGGGCATCGGCTGTCGCGTTCAAGACGATATATGTGCCCATCGTCGGTGTCAACAAACCGGTCGCGACCAGTATCGCAAGTAATCCTTTTAATAGTCCGCTCCCTGCCATCGGTCCAAGAATCGGTGTGAAAATACCGGCAATCGTGTCGATAAAGCGGTTGAATAGACTGGTCTTTTCCGTTTCTTCTGCGACGTCCTGACCGATTCCGTTCAGTTCGTTATAGACCTCTCCAACATGATTTCCGATGACGACCTGAAATTGTCCGCCACTTTTAACGACGGTGATGACTCCGTCCGTCTGTTTCAGCGTCTCCGCATCGGCTTGTTGTTCATCTTTTAATTTAAATCGCAGGCGTGTCGCACAATGAAATACCGTTTTCACGTTCTCTTCTCCTCCGACCAGCCGGACGATGTCTTGCGCGAGTGTTTGATACTTGCCCATCTGTCTCACTCCATTCTGATTTTTGGAATAAAAAAACCTAAACGACGACAAGTGAAAAACACTTGTAATCATTTAGGTTTGGCCCGTCGATGCGGTAACCATCCTTTAGGATTGATTCTGTTTCATCAAGTTCTCGATATGAATCATCAAGTAAAGCCGTTCATCTTTCGAAACCATGTAGTCATACTTCCCGGTAATCAGATTGGCGATCTTTTCGACACATTCAAAAGCTTTCGGATAGCGGGATTTCACCATTTCATACAGTTCTTCATCTCCGCCGGAGTTCAGCTTTGTCTTTGAGACAATACGTTGTACAAAAAACTTAAGATGGGTTAAAAACCGGGCGTACGCGTGTGACTCTTCATCCAATTCCACTTGGAAGTGGTAGGTGATGATAGTCAAGATGGCTTGCGTTGCCTTTGTCATCTCGGTGACGATGTGCAGGCTTTCACCTTTAACCCCTGACATGGAGGCGTTCACAAGATGCAAAGCAATCGAAACGGCTTCTTCTTCCTCAAGTCGGACAGCGTGACGTTCATTGATCAGACGAACGGCTTCTTTCCCGATTGCGAACTCTGGTGCATAAAATCGTTTAACTTCCCAGACCAGCGGATTTCGAATGAGGACACCTTCCGCATAACGTGATAATGCATAGTGAATGTGATCAGCAAGTGTTACATAAATCGTGTCGTGCAAGGACTTGTTCAGTCTGTGTTCCGCCACCTTGACGATTTCCTTGACCGTTTGATTCAATCGCCACGACATTGTTGTTGAATACCTTCACGATCTGCACGGAATCCTTCACCTCCATCCCTGAGAATTCATGAAAAGAAAAAACCTAAATTCATATCCATCGCCGCAACACGCAACAGATATCAATTTAGGTTTTGCCTGCTTTCGCAGTAACAATCCTGAATGGTTTATTCTTTTCATTATTAGAATACGATGTAAAAGGGTGGTCGTCAATCTTTTTATGAAGCGCTTTCAAAAAAATCTGATTATTCTGGAGTATAAGAAAAACGCTCCTCCCGCAGGAGAAGCGCTTGTTGCATTAAGACGTTTGTTTCAACACAAGTTTGACTTGCTGGATTTGGTAGTTCTCGACGTGCAACAGTTCAAGATCATACGTCTCCGTCTCAAGTGTTTCACCGACCTGATAGTCCGTTCCTTGTGCTTGGATGAAACCGGCAATCGTATCGATTTCCTCGGCGTCAGCAAACGTCAGGTTAAACCGTTCTTTTAAATCTGCCAGTAATACGGTCCCCGACAGATGATATTCTGTCTTCGAAACCGTCTCGATGTCGGCTTGTTCATCTTCGTCGAATTCATCACGGATTTCACCGACGATTTCTTCAAGCAAATCTTCCATCGCGATCATACCGGCAGTTCCACCGTACTCGTCGATGACGAGTGCGATGTGGGAACGCGTCACCTTCATCTTCAGCAACGTTTCCTGAAGTGGTGTCATCTCGGACACAGCTGGTATCTCTTTCATATACTTCTGTAAGTCCCGTTGTTGATCGTTTGCTTGATCCGTCAAGACTTCCTTGACGTTGACGTACCCGATGATTTTATCTTTATCAAAATCCTCGATGACCGGGTAACGCGTGTATTGATTGTCCGTCATGATCTGTAAGACTTCGGCCCATGTCATACTGAGCGACAGCGTCGTTACGTTCATCCGGGGCACCATGATATCCTTCGTCACCCGCTCGTCGAACGCAAAAACGTTTTGCATCAACGCGAGTTCCGTCTGATTGATTTCACCGCTCTTGAAGCTTTGCGACATGATGATCTTCAACTCTTCTTCCGAGTGGGCTTGTTCGTGCCCTGCCGGCTGAACGCCGAACAGACGTAAGAAAATCCGTGCCGAACCGTTCATCACCCAGATGAAGGGATACATGATTTTACCGAACACATACAACGCTGGTGCAAGAAGTAAAGTCATCCGTTCTGCATACTGGATCGCCAGTGTCTTTGGTGCGAGCTCTCCGATGACAACGTGTAGGAATGTGACCGAAACGAAAGCAATCGTGTACGACAGGATCGTCGACAGCGCCGCTGCGACACCAAATTCATCAAAGACCGGTCCGAGCAACTTTTCGACGGTCGGTTTCCCGAGCGCTCCAAGTCCAAGTGCCGTGATCGTGATTCCGAGCTGACAGGCTGACAAGTAATAGTCGAGGTCACTGGCAACTTTCTTTGCCAGGACCGCGCCCTTGTTTCCTTCCTGAATCATCTGATCAAGCCGCGACATCCGAACCTTTACGACAGCAAACTCCGATCCGACGAAAAACGCCGTCAATACGATCAACAATACAAGCAACGCCAAATTCAATACCAACAATATGTCCAATTCTTTCCCCTGAAACAGGGGGTCACCTCCAATAAAATAATTTGAATCGTTAAAATGATTCCATAATCTAAAACCGTACAGTAAGACGTTATAGTTTATATAATAGCGGACAGGTTTCTGAATATCAACTGTTTTGCCTGTGGTAATGATGCGATTATTCTGAATAATCCGATTACAGTTTCTAAAAGGAGTACTTTTGATACTAGGTTTGTTTGACCAGTTTAACGGCTATATAAGAGCTATGCACATCAACATCTCAAGTTAAAGTAGTTCAACACAAAGCTTCTTGAAGTCGAATGATGTTCGTAAAATCGTAAGTGGAGAGGTAGTGGATTATTATGGAAAAAACAAGAAAAGGTTTCTCGTCGTACTTACGACCAGAAGCAGATGGTGCAGGTCGAAACATTTCCTGGAGTTCGATCATCGCCGGAGTCGTATCATTTTTCGCACTCTTAATTACATTCAGTTTAATCGGTTCAGCAATTGGTCTTGGCGTTACAGACGTCACATCCAACAACCCGTTTGAGGGTGTTGGAATCGGTCTTGCCATCTGGGCAATTCTTTCATTACTCATTTCACTGTTTGTCGCTGGATTCGTTTCAGGTGTCACATCATCACGCGCCGGACTCGTTCATGGTTTTCTCACATGGTCAACAAGTGTTATCCTCTTGTTCGCCCTGCTGACATTCACGACAATCAACACGTTCCAAACAGTTGGTTCAGTGCTCGGAACAGTCGGCGGCGCAGCCGGTCAAGGGGTCGGTGCCATTGCCAGCACGACACAAGATGCGGTCTCTAAAGGATTCGGTTCAATCACAGATAACGTCTCAAACGTGGATACAAAAGAACTCGAAGGTAATGTCGATGAGATCCTTAAAGATACGGACATTCCTGAATTGCAACCAAACTACTTGCAAGGTCAGCTCGATGCCGTTCAAGATGACGCTACGCAAGCTGGGAAAGACGCGTTAACAAAACCTGAAGACTTCGACAAAATCGTCAGCGACCTTGGCGATTCGTTAACAGCTCGTGCAGAAAAAATCGAGAAATCCGTCGATGAAGATAAAATTGCAGAAGCGGTTGCTCAAAATACCGACCTCTCACAAGCTGAGGCAGATGAAGCAACACAAAACATCGTCGATGGTCTGAACCAGGCGACAAGCGAAACAAGCAAACAAATCGAAAATGCTAAAACAACGCTTGACGAAACATCAGCTGATCTGAAGAAAACAGTTGAAGATGTTCGTCAACAAACAGAACAAGCCACACAAACAGCATCAAAAGTTTCCATCTGGGGCTTCGTCGCTCTGATTTTAACAATGATCGTCACATCAATTGCTGGTATCACTGGTTCACGTGTCGCGACACGCGGTCGGATTGCCAACAAATAATGAATCATCTCGCCGAGGGTCCACGTGACCTTCGGCTTTTTTGTTTGACAATCGTTTTAAATCTGTTAGGCTGTTAACTAACGACCGTTAGGAAGGTGAATCAATGAAAGCGACTTTATTACTCCAGACCGCGTTGCGCCATTTTGCCCAACATGGTTACGAAGGGGCATCCTTACAGGAGATTGCGCAGGACGTCGGGATTAAGAAACCTTCGATTTATGCCCACTACCGCGGGAAAGACGAATTGTTTTTAACTGCGATGACGTATGCGCTTGAAACCCAAAAAACACATCTCGCCACGTACTTCATCTCGACCCGCCATCTTTCACTCGAACAGAGTCTGAAAGGTTTTTTTGATTGGTTTCTCGAAGAAAGCACCGAAAACGATCAACTGAAGTTCATTTTACGCATCGCTTATTTCCCGCCGGTCAAGCTCGAACGGGAAGTCACGGATTTAATCAATCCTTTTTTCGATACGATGCAACGTCACTTAACACGTCTCCTGCGGGAGCGCGACCGAACGGAACACATTCTTTACTCCGACGACTACCAGAGTGCCGCCCTCGCCTACTTGACGGTGACGGAAGGAACGATGACCGAGTTCGTCTACAACGGGGTCGCCGCATATGAACGGCGTTTCACCGCCATATGGCCGATTTTTTGGCGGGGACTCGTCCGGTAACAAGTCAAAACAGAAACAGAGGATCCTATCATGCAAAACAATAAACTCATCTTAAGTACACTTTTACTCAATCTTTTCATCGCATTTTTAGGGATTGGTCTTGTCATCCCTGTCACACCGACGATCATGAACGAACTGAATATTTCCGGTTCGACCGTCGGGTACATGGTATCGGCATTCGCCTTTGCCCAGCTTATTTTGTCGCCACTCGCCGGGCGGGCGGTCGATAAATACGGCCGGAAACCGATGATCATCATCGGTCTGTTCATCTTCAGCATGTCGGAATTGCTGTTTGGACTCGGGCAGTCCGTTGAAGTGTTGTTTGCATCGCGGATTCTAGGAGGCGTCAGCGCGGCCTTCATTATGCCGGCCGTCACCGCCTTCATTGCCGACATCACAACAAACGAAACCCGACCAAAGGCACTCGGCTACATGTCGGCTGCAATTTCGACCGGTTTCATCATCGGACCCGGCATCGGTGGTTTTTTGGCGGATATCGGCACCCGTGTCCCGTTTTTCTTTGCCGCTGCATTCGGTCTCTTCGCGATGATCTTGTCCGTGTTTACGTTACGTGAACCGAAACGGCATTACGAAAACTCGACTATCCCGAAACAGAAAACCGGTTTCCGGAAAGTCTTTTCTCCGCTTTACTTCATCGCCTTTATGGTGTTGTTGATTTCTTCGTTCGGACTCGCTTCGTTTGAGTCGCTGTTTGCCCTGTTCGTCGACCGGAAATTCGGCTTTACGGCAAAAGACATTGCTCTGGCGATTTCGCTTGGTGCAATCGTCGGTGTCATCGTCCAGGTCGGACTATTCGAACGTCTGACACGGTGGTTCGGCGAGATTCGCCTCATCCGTTACAGTTTGATTGGTTCAACCTTGCTGGTCCTCGTCATGACATATGTGACCAGTTACTTGGCCATCATCCTCGTCACAATGGTCGTCTTCGTCGGCTTTGACTTGATGCGCCCTGCCGTCACGACCTATTTGTCGAAGATTGCCGGGAACGAACAAGGTTTCGTCGGCGGGATGAACTCGATGTTTACGAGTATTGGGAATATTCTCGGACCCATCATCGGTGGGATTCTGTTTGATGTCGATCTCAACTATCCGTTCTATTTCGCGACGGTCATGCTTGCAATCGGGATTGCCTTGACGTTTGTCTGGCGGGAACAGCAACCAACTGAACAAACGCTTGAACAAAAATCATCATAATGAAATAAGCCCGAACGGCTTGTGTATCCGAGTAAGAATACACAAGCCGTTTGGGCTTTTTGGGGTTATGCCTTAGCGCGCAAAAGCGCCGACAACCGGTTGAACGTCTGGATCGTATAAGTCGCAGCGGTTGCTTTCGGAACTCTCTCCGTAATGAGACACGAGTCGATTCCCGCACGATGTCCCGCTAAGACATCCAGTTCGCGGTCCCCGATCATGATCGTTTCTGCAGGAGACAGATCGTATTTTTCCATCAAATAACGAATCGCCGATGGATCCGGTTTCCGGGCAAAGGATTGCTCCGCCGTCACGACTTCCCGGAAGACGTCCGTTAATTCTTGAGCCTGTAACAAGTCAAACGTTGATGATCCTCTGTGCGTCAAGATGTAGTTGTATCCATCGTGCTCTTGAATGAAGCGGCAGATTTTCGGAATGTCCGGAAACGGACGGACTGTTTGCAGTTCATCCTGTGCTTTCCGTGTTTTGTACTCTGAAATGGAATCGGGATCAAACCCATACTTTACATACGTCGTATTCGCAGAGATTTTCATCGTTTCGAGAATCGTTTCCAACGGTTCCTCCCGTCCCTGTTCCCGCAACATCTGTTGAAACACGGATGCCATGACGGGATACGTATCAAACAACGTCCCGTCAAAATCCCAAATCACATGCCGGTACATGACGCTACCTCCTGCTTTACGATCCAGTCCTCGACGTGCATGACAGGTGCGGTTTCAGGATTCGTCAAATACTCAAAGGCTTTTAAGACGAGCGGCGAGGCGTTATCCGGATTGACCTGTTCTTGACTGACCCAGGACGAGCCGGTGGAATCCTGTCCGTCAAATTTGTCAGGTACCGTGCGTTCACCGGAAGTTTGGATGATTTTATAAAAGACACTAATGTGATGGAGATGCGACGCATGGTGCCAATCGGAATGAACGACGAACTCGAATGTCCCGAGTGCACGTTTCTGAAGAACCGTCAGACCGGTCTCTTCTTGAAACTCACGGTCCAGCGCTTCCGGTACGGTCTCAAAGTCTTCCAAGCTGCCGCCCGGCAGATCAAACCAGTTCGTGTACGGTCCCCCTTTTTTATGAATGACGAGTAGTTTTCCTTCATTGAAATATAATCCGTATGTACCGAATGCGCGGTGAAAGGTTTTTGCTTCAATCATGAAAGTGTATACCCCCTTTTGAATTATATCGATTGTTCTTCTAACCAGCGTTCCACCGATTGTAACGCCCCTTCTAAATGCCCGCCGAACGCCTGATCACTCTCCGTTCCGAGCAGCGTCACCCCGTCGCGCCATGGTTCTTCCAACTGGATCGGACGATACGCCGGAAAATCTGTCAACGGTGCCGCGTCCGCAACGGTTGCTGTCTCCGGCTCAGCGGCCCAGTCCTGATACAACACAGCAATCGGATGCCTGGCGGCTTCTCCGAACAACACCGCCAACTGCTCGATGACCCGTTGTTTGATTTCTGCCTCTCCTAATGCTGCGCGCTCCGTTGCCGTCAGACGGAAAAAACCAAATAATGCGCCGGGTCCCGATTGTGGGGAAGCATCGTGTATTTCCTGCAAAATCCCTGACCAGCTGATCGCAAATCCGGACCGGTCCATCTGTTTCCAAAATGGTGTTTTGTATACGACGACGATTTTAGCCTGTCCGGCCATCCAGGTCGGTGTCCCCTCCAACTGACGTTGCACCTGTTCTGACAGTTCCGGACGCCATGATACCTGTGCTGCAAGTCGTGGCGGAATTGTCACCAGAACATGATCAACTAGTTGGCGTACACTTGTCCCGTCCTGCTCGATCGTCAGTTCGACATGATCGTTTTTGGTCAGAGTGGTGACACGACTCAACAGTTGAACCGTTCCCGGTGCGAGTCGGCTTGCAATCGCATCTGTCAGACCTTGCATCCCCGTCACGAGACGATGGGAACGCACCGTTTGGTCCTCCGGCAACCGGTGTTCCTCGATTTGACCCGGTGTCCGCTCAAGCACCATCTTCCCGTCCGTTGACTGAACAAGCGTTGGGAGGCGCAGTTCGTCCACCAACTGCGTCATCAGCCGTTCGGAGTCCGGCCAATACCAGGTCGGACCAACGTCAAAAGCATATTCTCTTCCTGCCTCGGTCAAGGTTTTCGTCAGTACCCGTCCACCAACCCGGTCCCGTGCCTCGAAGACCGAAACGTTGTATCCCGCTTCTTGCAGGCGCCAAGCGGCGTAAAGTCCGGTGATACCGGCACCAATGATGGCGATTCGTTGCATGGATCATCCCTTCTTTCCAGTGTTTTCCTTCTTCAGTGTACCGAAAATCCTTCCGACCGCCTATTCCTGGATACCGACGGACAAAAAAACAGAGCGTCGCCTGACACTCTGTTTCCTGCTTCTTAAGATGATTGCGCATGCTGCCAGTCGTCTTCATCAAAGACTGACTGGACCCACTCGATGGACACAAATAATGATCGGGCGATGGCATCGTCGGATTTCCCGAGTTTACGCAGCGTATGGACGATTCGAATCCTTCGCTCTAATTCACGCTCGTCAGGCAACAATTCCGGCATCATGTCGGCGCCTCCTTTCTCTCTTTAAGCCAACCATCATCGTTTTGTCTAGATTACCCGTTTATCGACTGAATATTCCGATAATTGAATAGTTCCGATGATTTTTGATAAATTGTCTAAAAAAAGTAACAGCATCTTCTCGACAAGGAACTCTGTCTCAGCTGTCGAACACCATAATTATCCGGTCAAAAAAGGAGTGTTCCGACATGTCTGCCTCTTCTCTGCGCATCGTCCGATTAGGTTTTGGTCTGCTTGGTCTTTTGGCCGTCAGCTATCAGTTTTATGCCAGCACAAGTCGGCCCGGTTTCAATCCGGTCAACTACTTCAGCTATTTTACGATTTTAAGTAACTTGTTTCTCGCACTTGTCTTACTGATCACCGCCAGTTCCAACAAGATGTTTCAACGCGCAACCAGTGTCCGTGGAGCTGCGGCTTTATACATGACCATTACCGGCATCGTTTACTTCGTATTGCTGCGGGGTCTCGAAGAAAGTTTACAAACACCGATCCCCTGGGTGAACACGGTCCTTCATTACGTCATGCCGCTTGTTGGATTACTTGACTGGCTGCTGGTTCGATCGACGGTTCGTCTTTCGCGAAACCAACTGGTCAGCTGGCTTCTCTTTCCGCTCCTGTATCTGGTCTACAGTTTGGTTCGAGGTAACTTGACCGGTTTCTATCCGTATCCCTTCCTCAATGTCTCAAAACAAGGACCGCTCATTGTGACTGTCATCTGTCTCATAATCATGTTCGCTTTCATCACAGTCGGAAGCCTATTACGCTGGTTGAACAATCGTCGTCATCACGAAATATGATTCATATTTGATAAAAGGGATGATCCGTTCTTCAGATTATCCCTTTTTTGATCAAACTAAATGTAAAATCAACTTTACAAATTGTAAAGCAGACTATACAATTTACCTTATAATGGATGAAGGAGGTCCGAAATGAAACTGATCAACCGGGTCAAATCGTTGCGCAGCAGCAACGGATGGACACAGGAGCAGTTTGCTCAAATGATCGGAGTCACGCGCCAAACGATCATTTCACTGGAGAAAGGGAGCTACACGCCTTCGTTACTACTCGCCATGCAAATTGCCCGTGTTTTCGAACGTCCCGTCGAATCGATTTTTTACTTAGAGGAGGAATCGGAATGAAACGTGTCATCATTCAATCGTGTTTAAATATTTGTATGTACTTTTTAAGTGCCGCATTGATCAGCTCTATTAATGAACAGATTCGATTTTTTGATAACGATCCGGTTCAAGGAACTGGATTTAATCTCACACTTGAGCTTCCATTGGTTCTGCCTTTGATTTTCATTATCGTCACCTTAACCGTCATGGGCTACTTGAATCGGACAAATAAAGAAAGCACTTTTTCGGAATGGTCCGTCGGCATGACGGAATTTTCCGATCAAGACGAACGGGAGGAAATCATTACCGGTAAAGCGACACGTGTCGCTTATACCACGCTGTTAACCTCCTTAACCGTATCCATGATTCCATTCTCGGTTTATGCCCGCTTCCCTGAAGGCTTCTCAAGTTTCCCGTTCTATGCGATTGCCACTATCCTCTCACTTGGAACGTTTTCCTACATGGCGGCCTGGGTGTATCATTACCAGGAGTGACTTTCTTTCGTCAACTGCTTCACAAAAAAGTACTGCGTTTGACCTTCCGTCGGATGATCAGCCAGACGACCATATTCCTCAAACCCGAGCTTTTCATAAAATCCGGGTGCTTGGAAACTGAACGTATCGAGTAAAATCTTACTGCATGATTTTTCTTCCGCAAGCGATTCGATCTGTTCCATCAGCTGCTTTCCGACACCCCCCGCCCGTTGTTCCGGGTCGACCCATAGGAAATGAACCTGCAGATGGTTCCAGACATAGCTTGCGGTCACACCACCAAGGAGTTCCTCGTCTTCGTCCCATGCCAAAAAGCAATATTGTTCCGATTCCGTATAGAGTGCTGCCGGGACGTGCTGGCGGTTATATGTAATCAATTGTTCCCGGATCCATTGTCCGTCTTCCGTTGTGCCGATCGTGATTTCCATCCATCAAAACCCCTTTTGAAATAATTTACAAATGTGTATCATCCTGTCATAATGATACCATTAATATTAAAGGAGCGAAAATCATGCAGACGACCCACCGACCGTTTGATGCCGACACCTATCACGTACGCTGTGCCACCGTATCCGATGCAGCCGAACTGGCACGGTTACGTGTACAGCTCGATGCCGAGACCGAGCACTTTGATCGTTTTCCCGGCGAAGCAGTCCTCGATGAAGAAGCGTTTCGTACGATACTCACCGGTTCATCCACTGTCCCCGATCGGATTCTCGTCGTCGAACGGTCTTGTCAACTCGTGGCCTACAGCCGGTGCACAGGTTTTTCGTTACGTCGTTTTGCCCATAAAGCGGAATTCGGGATTGGTGTTCAAAAAGATCACTGGGGCCAAGGCATCGGCAATCAGCTGCTGACGCAGACAATCGATTGGGTCAAGACTTCAGAGCTCAAGAAAATCCAACTGTCCGTCATCGAGACGAATCACGGGGCGATTCGGTTGTATCAACGGCACGGTTTTCAAGAAGAAGGTCGATTGCGGCATGACCGGTTGCTTCAAGACGGCTGCTACTATGATACTGTCTTGATGGGCTTACAATTGATCTAAAAAAAGAGGTGCCGCGGCACCTTTTTTTACTTCATGAATTCTTTTTCCGTTCCATCAGCGAACTCGATCTCGACTTCGAGTCGGGTCGCATCCTGAATATCAAACACCTTCTCGATTTCAGCAATTGCGTCATCGTTTGACGTGTTGGCATCGATGTTGAGTTCATCCAGTTTTGGATCAAGGATCTTCATCGCATCATTCCCTTGTGCACGTTCGCCGTCCATTTGATAATCGGCTTCCGTTCCGTCATTGTCCCGGTCATAACTGATGTCGACAAGATCCATCGTATCCGCATCATCTGCCTCAATCGACAAACTGACGAATCCGTAGTCCTTATCTGCATTATCCGTCACCGTATCTTGATCTTGTGTATTTGACGAATCATCATTCATCGTGCTGTCATCATTCGTGGAGTTATCATCACTCATCGTGTTGTCATCCGTTGTTGTCGTTTCCTCGACCTTTTCTGTTTCTTGGTTGTCTGAATTGCCGCACCCTGCCGCAAACAAGGCAAGACCAAGAACCGGTACTAAATAAGTTTTCTTCATTTAATAACCCCCTTCTTTTTTAGTATGCCCACTTCAGGACTCGACGAATCGGACCAATGTGTTAAATGTCATCCATCCAGACTCTGATGTATTTGGACCGTGCCTTGTGAAAACGGTACGGTTCATCTTTTACTTGGAGCAAATAATACCGATCTTTTGAGATGAAGCAGTCTTTCAGATATTTTTCAAGCAGATGAATGTCCTCATCTGATTTGATGAGATACAAATTACCATGCAGATGTTTGATATCGTGAAGCTTTTTTAAACGGGACTGAATGCAACGGTCTGTTCCTTCTGATTCTCTTGATTCATAGGAAAACAAAAAAATATTTGAAGCCACTGGCTCCCCTCCTTTTTATCAGTATGTTCCCAAGTCGCTTCTCGAGTAATCGTTTTATAACGAAATAACAAAAACTCTTCACTTCAAACAGATGTCCATGCTCATCCGTTCAGTGAAGAGTTGTCTAGTTTATTACTTAACGATCATGACCGGACTTTTGACCCGTTTGGCAATTTTATGACTGACACTGCCGAGCACCATCTCTTGCAACCCATTTAGTCCCCGGCTGCCGATAATCGTTAAGTCGACCTGTTTTTTATTTGCATGGTCAACAATCATTGGACCCGGTTCACCCCGGAGAATCGTTACGTAATACGAGACATCGGCCGCTTCTAATCTTTCTTCGACTGGGGCGAGTTTTTTTCGACGTGCCACTTCAAGCGCTTCTTTGCCTTCCGAATGTAGAACGTCGTCTTTAACTTTCGAAAAATCAGCGACGAATACGACTTCAATCTTACTTTCTGAACTGAGAGTCGCTATTTTAATCGCTTCTTCCGTTGCCCGAATCGAGTGTTCCGAACCGTCGACGGCTAATAGGATATGTGGATACATTGTGTTCACTCCCTTATTTTAATGGGTGGAAATCTTCGGTGTTGGATCGTTATGAATCGCCAAACGATCGATTAATTTTTTACTTTCTGGATTCAATCCCATCATCTCGACATTATTCTGATTCGCCAGCAAACGAATCATTACCTTGTCAATCGCACCGACTGCAGAATCATCCCAGATTTGAGTGGATGAAAAGTCAATCAGGATATCTTGTTCGTTTAGTTCATAGTCAAATGAAGCAATGAAATGATCGACGGAAGCAAAGAACAAGGGTCCTTTCACCGTATAGACGGTTTTCCCCGACTCGAGACGTTGTTTGACGTTAATTTTCGAGACTTTCGCGACAAAGAACAAGGCGCTTAAGATGACACCGGCGATGACACCAATCGAGAGATCGTGTGTCGCGACGACGATGCTGACCGTTGCAAGCATGACAAATGCATCGGCTTTCGGGGCTTTTCGGATATACGTAAACGACGACCAGTCAAACGTTCCAATCGAGACCATGATCATGATTCCGACGAGAACCGGCATCGGAATTTGGACAACCAAGTTGCCGAGAACGATAATCAAGAACATCAAAAACACACCAGCAACAAGCGTCGACAATCGACCGCGACCTCCCGATTTGACATTGATGACCGATTGACCGATCATGGCGCAGCCTGCCATCCCTCCGAAAAATCCGGTGATGAAATTCGCAATCCCCTGTCCCCGAGCTTCCTTGTTTTTTTCACTTTCCGTTCCGGTCATGTCGTCGACAATTGTTGCTGTCAACAACGATTCCAGTAAGCCGACGATCGCAAGCGCCAGTGAATAGGGGAAGATGATTTGAAGCGTCTCGAAATTTAGCGGAACGTTCGGTAAGAAGAATGACGGTAACGAACGTTGAATGGCCCCAAGATCGCCGACCGTCCGTAAATCAAAGTTCAGGTAAATCGCCGCAATCGTCAGGACGACAATCGCAATCAATGGTGCTGGAATCGCCTTAAAAAAACGAGGCAATAAATACACGATGGCAAGCGTAATCGCGACGAACACATACGTCATCGTTGAAATCCCGATAAAATGCGGGACTTGAGCCATGAAAATCAAAATCGCCAGTGCGTTAACAAAACCAATCATGACAGCACGCGGAATGAATTTCATGACTTTTGCAACTTTAAAGACCCCGAATAAAATTTGGATAATTCCGGTTAAAATCGTCGCGGCAAGCAGATAATCGAGACCATGTTCCTTGACGAGCGGAACCATCAGGAGTGCCATCGCCCCGGTCGCTGCTGAAATCATGCCTGGTCGTCCACCGACAAAGGCAATGATGACGGCGATACAGAACGAAGCATACAGCCCTACCATCGGATCGACGCCAGCGATGATCGAGAAGGCAATCGCTTCCGGAATCAACGCAAGTGCAACGACAATCCCGGCTAAGATATCTCCTCTGATATTTGAGAACCATTGTTCTCGTAAACTCATATTCACTTGATTTTTCCACCTTTCCTTTAATTAAAAGTCTATTTCCTCTATACTGGAGAAGACCTTAGAATATAGATACTGCCAATTGACAATAATTTATTGTAGCATCTTAATTCCCTAAAAGGAACGTTATTGATTCTATTCTTTTTATTTTTTCAATCAGTATCTTAACGTAGATAGGAGAATTCGATGAATGTTGTTTATCTGAGACCTTATTTTGAAGACCCGACATGTGACATCCAAAAAAGTCGATTACAAGCATACGATGCTAATCAAACCATCGTTGAAGAACATCCTTCTTCTAAAAATCGAATAGGTTTACAGCAAGCACTTGCTGATTTACAACCTGGGGATACTTTAATCGTTTCCCACCTTTATGTGTTGGCCGATTCGACTCGACATTTGATTGAATTGCTTGAACAGCTGGCTTCAAAAGAAGCTTTTTTGATTTCTGTACAAGAGAGAATTGACACACATCTGCCTCTATCGCACTCATTTCTAGAAATTACTCAACATCTTGTTCAATTGCAAAGTGATGTCGTCAGTATGACTACTCGAGAAGGATTAACGAAAGCAAAGGAACAAGGAAAGCAGACCGGTCGACCACGAAAAGCAGATAAAAATGTGAAGCGTGCCGTTGAGATGTACCAAAGCAAACAATACAGTTTGTCAGAGATTCGGGAGCAGACTGGAATAAGTAAAAGCACATTATACAGATACCTTGAAAGTTAATAGTACCTAAAGGAGTATTAAAAGAAGGAAATCACTTTAAAACACCTTGAAAAACTCAATCTTGCTTCGACCACATCACTTTCCTGTACATATGACAGATCAGTGAATCCAGCGTGTAGTCGATTCGGAGATTGCTTGAATTTCGAGGTGTTTTTTGTGTACCTTACTTTAAATTAAACATGTTTATTTAACGAATCGGAAACAGACGCTGAAACCAATCAATTAATGGGCCATTCACAATAAGAAAAACAAGCGTACCAACTCCAATTCCTATCCATTCCTGTTTAAACAACGACAGTAGGCAAGCAAGTAGGAACGGGATTGCTAAACTGATGGTCGCTCCAATTGATGTCTTTTTGAACTTGACGATTAATGACTTCATCAAGTAATCAGGCGGCATTAAGATATATCCGATTTGAAGATACAGTGATAACCCTAATGAAATGAGAGGAACTCCAATCAAAAAATAACTGACGCGCCCTATCAACGCAGTTGGAATGTAAAAGACCTCATGGATCAACATGAAGGCATCGATTGCTAATCCGAACACTACTGCAAGTAAAAAACTTTCCACGATTGTCCATAAACGAAACGTACTTCCAATCGATAACGCGATTAATAGTGCAATAGTATGGAGAACCACTACAGAAGTTCCGACCGAAAAAGGTGAAACCTCGGACAGCGCTTCACTAGCAGCGGTCCAAGGAGCACTTCCGACTGTTGCCACAATCATAAAGCTGTTTCCCAATGCATTAATCAAAATCGCCATTAAATACAACGACATTTTTTTGGAATCTATTTGTTTTTTCATTTCTTTGTTACCTTTCGATTTCCATTTGCGACGCTTGTTCGTCATGACGAACTTTTTCAAGGTATTCTTCGAGAAAACGTACTGTCACTGTCGGAATGTATCCAAAACGTTCTCGGAGTAAGTTTTCTAAGATGTATCGTTTTTTCCTTTTCCACGTCAAAGTCGTTGTTTCAAGGACTGAATCGTAAGATATTTGTTCATCGTCATTCAAATCAGCTGCTAACGTCACTAATACTTCAGCTGCTTGCTCTTCTGTGCGAATGTAGTGATATAATTCAAGCAATTCATAAGTTGATAACTTCTTTAAGAGTCGTGTCGATTGTTCCAGTTGAGTAATTTGTGTGAATTCACGTTTGCGAATGACTAAGCGTTTTCCCTCCGTTTGAGTGATATGCTTAGAAACTTTCATTTGACAAAAGGAGCAGAAAAAGATACCTTCGGTTTTCATAAGTGTTGATCCACAATATGGACAAGTTACTCGATTCATTTTTAATACCTCCTCAAAAAAAATATCAATCATTTAATTAATTAGTCCGAATCGATGGTTTGCGTGCTGATAATGAAGCAATGACTCCAATCAAAGGAAATACCATCGACCACCAGATGACTTGTGTATAATTACCGACAGCATCAAAAGCCAAACCAAAAGGTAAGGGTCCTATAGCTGAACCGAGTACCATGACGGATGTTGCAATCCCACTGATACTGCCGAGAGCAATTCGCCCAAAATAAAAAGGCCAAACGTAGTTCAAAGCAATTCGTTCAAATCCGTTACTTATTCCCCAAATCACTCCAAACAAGACGGCAAGAAGCGGTGTCGTGGTTATTTGCAACACCATCATGAAAATAAGTTCAGTAACAAAAATTCCTGCTAATACATAATTGATTTTGACGGTATCGATGATTCGACCTGCGATGAAGGTGATTGGAAAACCAATGATTGCCATCAGACTCAACACAAGTGCCGCAACCGAGGGGCTCAGACCTTGTTGATCAAAAATCGAAATCAAATGAAATGTAATTGCCGTATTAACGAGTGCAGGAATGCCAATACACGATAAAATCAACCAAAAGGCCGGTGTTCGTAACGTTTCTCTTAATGTAAAATCCTGTTTAAATTGCACTATTTTAGAAGAAGAAGCCGTATCATGCGATTCTTTATGTCCATCAGGTAACATACCGATATCTTCCGGACGGTTTCGGACATATCGATAAGCAATCGGTGTGAACACTACTAGAATCAATCCACCCCATAACCACCATGTTCGTTCCCAACCGATTTGACGAACGAGCCAAACATTTATCGGAGGAAAAGCAGCTGCACTTAAAAATCCGCCAATTGCCATATAACTCAAAGCTTGTCCTCGTTTCACTAAAAACCATTGAGGGACGAGTGTATTCGGAATTAACGTCATCGAACCTTGACCAAACAACCGTAAGACGAAGATACCAAAAAAGAGCATGGTTAAGTTCATAACGAATCCATTATAATAACAGGCACAAGCCAATAAAATCGAAGCACCTGTCAACATGGTACGCTGTCCTAATCGATCGACAAGACGTCCGATGAAAAACAAGCAAAAAGCTGACATCAAAGTCGCCGCGGAATAGATGACAGAAACTTCTGAACGTGTCCAGTCGAACTCCGTGATATATCGATCAATAAAAACAGAAATAAAGTACGTTTGGCCAGGTCCTGAAAAAAACACACCTAGGCCAGCCACCATGACCATGTACCAGCCATAAAATAAAGGAGGACGCGTCTTCTTTTTATTCATGTTCTTGTTTCTCCTTCATCCGACTCACACTCTCAAGTTGATTTTGGGGATTTGGAATGTATTGATCAATCGCTCGGTCGAGTTGAATTTTTCCATTCCCACGACATTCCGAGCAACGTGTTCGTAGGATCAGATATTTCCGGATACTTCCCTCCCCCTCACACTTTGGACAACCGATATAGATACTCATCATTCTCACCCTCTCCCGATTCTAAAAAGTGCGGACACCCTCTTTCAAGAGGAGCTCCGCACCCTGACATACTATTGATTTTTACTCGTATTATACTTTAACAGTTATGATTGACCCCACATACACTGAATAATAAATGACTTATTTTACAAGTAAAACCGGACACTCGACTCGTTTAACAATTTTGTGACTGACACTACCTAACATCATTTCCTGAAGTGAGTTTAGTCCACGACTGCCTACGATGACTAGATCCGCTTGACTGTCGTTAGCATATTCGACGATGGCCGGGCCAGGTTCCCCTCGAAGGAGTTTTAAGGTGTATTCAATCCCTTGGGCATCGAGCGCTTCTTCAATCGGCAATAATTTCTTACGGCGTTTAACCTCTAGTGCTTCTTGTCCCTCTGCATGAAGCACTTCATCTTTTGATTTAGAGAAATCAGATACATAAACGATCTCGACGACCGTTTGTGTCCCCTTTACTAATTTAATGGTTTCTTCTGTTGCACGAATGGAATGATCCGATCCATCTGCTGCTAAAATAATGTGTTGATACATATGTCCACTCCTCTAATTTTTAGTCCTATTCTACTTAATAAATCTTTTGATTAATGGGCCGATAATTTCGCATTCGGATCATTATGAATCGCTAACTTATCAATCAAACGTTTGCTTGCTGGATTTAAACCATGAATCGTCACGTCATTATGATTTTCAGCTAACTTGATCATGACTTTATCAATCGCTCCGACCGCTGAATCATCCCAAATTTGAGTGTCTGTGAAGTCGATGATGATTTTTTCATCGTGTCTCGAGAAATCAAAGTGCTTCACAAAACCATCGACTGATGCAAAGAATAGAGGTCCTTTGACATGAAAACGTGTCAAATTGTCTTCGACCTTTGTCTCAATTTTAATCGTCGAAACTTTAGCGACAAAGAACAAGGCGCTTAAGACGACACCGGCGAGTACACCTTTTGATAAATCATGTGTTGCAACGACGATGATGACGGTCGCAAGCATGACGACAACATCTGTTCTCGGCGCGTTTTTCATATACTTGAAGGACGACCAGTCAAAGGTTCCGATTGATACCATGATCATGATACCGACGAGTACTGCCATCGGAATCTGGACGACGACGTTCCCAAGAACAATAATCAGGAACATTAAGAAGACACCCGCGACAAGGCTTGATAATCGACCACGTCCTCCAGATTTGACATTGATGACCGATTGACCAATCATGGCACAACTAGCCATCCCACCGAAGAACCCGGTAATGAAGTTTGCAATCCCTTGTCCTCGCGCTTCCTTGTTTTTATCTCCTTCTGTCCCCGTCATGTCATCAACAATCGATGCTGTCAGAAGGGACTCAAGCAGACCAACAATGGTTAGTGCCAATGCATATGGGAAGATGATTTGAAGCGTTTCGAACGTGAACGGTACATCCGGAAGGAAGAAGGATGGTAATGTTCGTTGAATGGCTCCAAGATCTCCCACCGTCCGTAAGTCAAATCCACTAAATATGGCTGCTGCTGTCAGGACGACAAGCGCAATTAGTGGAGCTGGGATTGCTTTGAAAAATCGCGGAATAATATAGACGATAGCGAGGGTCACTGCGACAAAGATATAGGTCATTGTCGAAATACCAACGAAGTGAGGTACCTGTGCCATAAAAATTAGGATGGCAAGCGCGTTGACGAAGCCAATCATGACTGCACGTGGAATGAATTTCATGATTTTCGCAACTTTAAAGATTCCGAAGATGATTTGAAGGACACCCGTCAGAATCGTTGCCGCAAGCAAATAATTTACTCCGTGATCCCGTACGAGTGGGACCATCAAAAGTGCCATCGCTCCGGTCGCTGCTGAAATCATTCCAGGTCGTCCTCCGACGAAGGCAATGATGACGGCGATACAAAATGACGCGTACAGACCTACCATCGGATCGACACCTGCAATGATCGAGAAGGCGATTGCTTCTGGAATTAAGGCAAGTGCAACGACGATACCTGCCATGACGTCACCTCGGACATTAGAAAACCATTGTTCTTTAATTGATGTTAACAAATTTTTTCCACCTTTCTTTTAATTGTGTTTCATGAATTTTCATGTGTCATAAATCAAGTTATGAAAAATGAATGCTTGTTTTCAATATCCACAGTCTAGCACCATAAGTTTCAAAATGGAACACTTTTGGTCTTTTTTTTTAAAAGTTCTCGTGATATGATTCACACATAAGCTACTAAAAGGGAGGATTTATTTCGATGATAGGTTTTGTCCGTTCACTTTATACGGATCCGGATTGTCAAAAACAACTAGCCTTATTGAAAAGCAAAGATTGTCTCGTTATTCTACAAGGATCATTTACGCCACATGATTCTCAGTTTAATAGTCTGGATATAGCGAGAAGCCTTCTTCCAAAAGAAGTTCTGATAGTTTCTCATCTTGCTGTATTAGGAGGTTCTTTACAGGAAGTGATGGAAAACTTAGCAATTTTGCATACCCGTCAAATTTCTGTCATTACGATACGAGAACAACTAAACTTGGATCCTTTTACAAATGAGTTATTTATAGAATTTCTTACTATCATGGAAAACTTTCAAAAAGATGTTCATAGTGAACATACAAGAAGAGGATTAGAAGAAGCGAAAATAAAAGGAAAAAAATCTGGTCGGCCTAAAAAAAACGAAGCTTTGATTGAAGAGGCACTTATGCTGTACCATTCAAAAAAATTAAGTTATGAAGAAATACAGGAGAGAACTGGAATTGGTCGCTCGACCCTTTATCGTTATCTAAATCAATCTTAACTACACAACAAACCCGCCCTAAGTATAACTAGGACGGGTCGTAACTTAAGACGGATTTGTTGTAATACTTTATCCCGATGACTGTTCGACGAAATATTAATATATTTGTTTCGTCATCAGGATTAGTTTGATTATAACGAACAAGCTCCATTTTTAAAAATAAAAAGGAGACCATGTTTGATCCATCCGCTTCATACTTATCATATTAATTTTAAGGAGAATTTTTTATGAAACCACTTAAATCGCCCATTACCAGGCGACTGATTCCATTAGGAGCAGATGTTAGACAGACATATCGAGAGCATAGACTTTTTTGGATTGCTACTCTTTTACTTTGGTTGAAGACATACTTGGCATATCGTTTCTTTTTTGATGTTCCTGTTGCTAACTCCGCTCAAGCTTTCATTTTAGTGATCAATCCGATTAGTTCTGCTTTGTTCATGTTTGGATTTAGTTTCTTCTTTCGTGGAAACGTTCAAAAATGGTTAATCTATGGCACATTGATTCTGGCTACTTTCATTTTGTATGCAGATATTCTCTTTTTCCGTTTCTTTAATGACTATTTGACATTACCAGTGTTGTTTCAAACATCAAATGCTCAAACACTTTCTGCATCGCTTGGATCTATATTAACTTTTAAGGATTTAATTATTTTAGGAGATTTATTGATTCTCCCGTTTTTTTTAAAGAAATGGGACATGTCGAACAGAAAAGCATCCCGAAAAAGAGGTATCCGAACTTTTGTTGCAGCGATTGTCTTATTTTTATTTAATTTGACACTTGCAGAAACAGAACGCCCAGAATTACTGACACGTGCCTTCGACCGTGAATTGCTTGTCAAAAATATTGGAACTTTCAACTTTCATATGTACGATGCATTGATTCAGTCAAAAACATCAGCTCAAAAAGCTTTGGCTGACAGCTCTGAATTATCGGATGTTGAGCACTTTGTTGCATCGAAATATGCGCCACCTAATCCAGCCTTCTTCGGAAAGTATGAAGGGAGAAATGTAATCGTCGTTTCTTTTGAATCTACACAGTCCTTTGCGGTTGGGTTGAAAGCACCAAATGGCCAAGAAATCACACCACATCTCAATCAATTAATTAAAGAATCCCACTCATGGGATAACTTTTATCACAATACAGGGCAAGGAAAAACAGCAGATACCGAATTTCTTCACGAAAATTCGTTGTACCCGCTCGGTCGCGGAGCCGCATTCTTTACAAACGGTGAAAATGAATTTCAAGCCATTCCAGAGTTGTTAAAAGAGGAAGGTTATTATTCCGCCGTCTTCCACGCAAACAATAAATCATTTTGGAACCGTGATGTTGTCTACAATAGCTTTGGAGTAGATCGCTTCTTTTCTGAAACTGATTACGATTTAGGAGATCCAGAAGATTTAACTGAGTGGGGACTACTCGATGATAAGTTTTTTGCCCAGTCTGTCCCGATGCTTAATGAATTACCACAACCGTTTTACTCTAAGTTCATCACATTAACGAATCATTACCCTTTTGAACTGCCAAAACCAGAACATGAACTTGTCCCTCCTTTAGAAACAAGTTCAACGACACTCAATCATTATGTCCAAGCGCTCGCTTATCAAGATATGGCACTCGGAAAATTCATAGCAGACCTTAAAAAAGATGGTTTGTGGGACGAGACGATATTCATGTTGTATGGTGATCACTATGGTATTTCAACAAATCATAATGAAGCTATGGCCCAAGTGCTTGAAAAAGATGAATTGACACCGTTTGACGTCGCACAACTCCAACGTGTTCCCTTTGTCTTACACCTTCCTGGACAAACAAAAGGAGTCGAACATGATGCCGTTGCTAGCCAGATTGATATCAAACCAACATTACTTCATCTGTTGGGGAAAGATGTCAAGCAACAGATTGTGTTCGGGACAGACTTATTTTCTGATGACCACAAGGACTATGCTTTATTCCGAGACGGTTCTGTCATCACTGATCACATCGTGTACACTCAAGAAAAATGTTATGATCGACAAACTGGTTTCGAAGCAACCGATGAAAAGCAGAACGGATTATGTGATGATGCAATGAAGCAATCCGAAAAAGAATTAGGTCTGTCGGATAAAGTCATCTATGGTGATTTACTGCGCTTCTTAACTTCTAGCAACTCATCAAATCTTTAAAGAAATAAATTGTCACGTCAAGTTGTATTCATACGAAGAGCGGTTCTTCCAAAAGGAGGAACCGCTCTTCGTATGAAATGATTAATTAGCTAAACACTTTTTACAATGCTGATAGTTTTTATTACCGCCAGATAAATTACAAACATCCGTAAAACCTAGGTTCTTGAGCACGTTTTGAGCGGCGTTCCCGGTCACCCCTTTGTTGCAATAAACGATCGTCGGCAACGTCGGATCAAGTTCTTTCGCCCGTGTCCGCAGTTCACCGAGCGGGATATGAATCGCGCCATCGACGTGATTTTTTTCGAACTGAGCTTTCGAACGGGTGTCGATGATTTGGAACGACTTGCCGCCAGCGACTTGTTCGATCAACTCATTTGGCGTCATCAAACGGGCTGTTTTTTTAATCGCATTGTCGAGTGCCATCCCGGTATAGAGCACCGGATCCTTTGTCGTCGCAAACGGCGGCGCATAGGCAAGATCGAGGTGGAACAGATCTTCCGCTCTTGCCTTAAACGTAATCGCTGTCGCGAGGACATCAATCCGTTTGTCGACCCCTTGCGGACCAACGATTTGTGCGCCAAGGACCCGTCCTGTCGCCCGGTCGGCAATCGCCTTGATGACCATTTCTTTTCCACCCATATATTCCGGACGATCCGGTTTAATATTGTGGAGAACTTCGATGTCGTATCCGGCTTCCCGTGCTTCTTTTTCCGTCAAACCGGTCTGTGCGACCGTCAGATCAAAGGCTTTGAAGATCCCGGTTCCAAGAATCCCGCGGTGTTCCGCTTCTTCCCCGGTGATGACCATCCCGGCAATCCGGCCCATCTTGTTGGCGGTCGAGCCGAGCGGACGATAAATGGCTTCTCCGGTAATGACGGAGAAACTTTCCGCGACGTCGCCGACGGCATAAACATCGGACAGATTCGTCTGCATCTTCCGGTTGACGGCGATTGCGCCCGTCTGCCCGAGTGCAACGCCGATCTGCTTGGCGAGTTCCGTATTCGGTTTAACCCCGACTGACAGAATGACGAGGTCTGTTTCAATCGACTTGCCGCTCTCGAGGGCAACTTCCGTCACACGCGACGTCCCGTTGAATGCCGTCACCGATTCACCGAGCAACAGTGAAACGCCTTTATCTCTTAAATGATCAGCAACCCGTTCCGCCATATCACGGTCAAGCGGCGGCATGACTTGCGGCAGGCGTTCGACGAGTGTCACCTGAATCCCGCGATATGTCAGTTGCTCGGCCATCTCAAGACCGATGAAGCCGCCACCGACGATCGTCGCCGTTTTGGGATCATGGGCGTCGATGTACGAGCGAATCGCATCGGCATTCCGGACATTGCGCACCGTAAAGACGTTGTCGTGATCAACACCTGGGAATGGCGGGACGATGCTTGACGCACCGGTCGCCAGCACCAGCGTATCGTACGTATCTGTAAACTTGTCACCGGTCGTCAAATTAACGATCGTCGCCGTTTTTGTTGCATGATCAATCGATTCGACTTCGTGACGGGTGTGGATGTCGATGTTATACCGTTTTTTAAAGAATTTCGCATCGCGTGGTGTCAACTCATCGATGTCGGCAATTTCGCCGCCGACGAAGTACGGAATCCCGCAGCCGGAATAGGAGATGTCCTGATCGCGGTCGTAGATCGTAATCTGTAAGTCTTCACTGTTGCGACGTGCTTTTGCGCCGACCGATGTTCCGGCGGCGACTGATCCGATGATCAATAATTTCATGTGAATTTCCTCCTAAAAATCAATAA
This sequence comes from Exiguobacterium sp. s192, assembly GCF_018618795.1. NCBI lineage: Bacteria > Bacillati > Bacillota > Bacilli > Caryophanales > Exiguobacterium > Exiguobacterium sp. s192. Next base: position 893,827 of record NZ_JACSMS010000001.1, read on the forward strand.
AGTAATAAGCTGATGTATAACCCGAGTAACGTGATGGTCAGGGTCGGAATCGTCAGAATCGTTCCGATCTTAAAGTATTGTCCCCAGCCGATTTTGACACCTTTTGTCCGGAGAACGTGTAACCAGAGTAAGGTCGCAAGGCTGCCGATCGGTGTGATTTTGGGTCCAAGATCGGATCCGATGACGTTGGCATAAATCAAGGCTTCCCGAATCGTTCCAGTCGCTTGGCTAAGGTCGATGGCGAGCGCATCAATCATCACGGTCGGCATATTGTTCATGATCGATGACAAAATGGCGGCGAGGAAGCCCATGCCGAACGTCGCAGCGGCCAGATTCGTTGCAAAACCGTCAATGACATCCGCGAGAACTTGCGTCAATCCGGCATTTTGCAGACCATAGACGACGATATACATCCCGAGTGAGAAGAAGACGATTGCCCATGGTGCACCGGCGATGACTTTTTTCGTCGGTACGCTTGGTGAACGACGTGCCATCAACAGGAAGAACAAGGCGATGACACCAGCAACCAAACTGACCGGAATTCCGATGAGGTCACTCGTGAAGTAACCGACGACAAGCAACACAAGCACGAGCCACGATAACTTGAACATCCACTGATCCTTGATCGCTGTATGCGGGGCGACGAGTTGCGAAGCGTCATACGTCTTTGGAATACTTTTTCGGAAGTACAGATACAATACAAGCAAACTGCCGATGACGGAAAAGACGTTGACGAACACCATCCGTGAGGCATATTCCGTAAAGCCGATGTCAAAGAAGTCGGCCGAGACGATATTGACGAGGTTCGAGACGACGAACGGCAGACTCGCCGTATCGGCAATGAAACCGGAGGCGAAGACGTACGCCAAGACGACATAGTCCGGTAACTTCAAGTGCCGGACCATCGCGAGGACGATCGGCGTCAAGATCAAAGCCGCGCCGTCATTCGCAAACAACGCGGCAACGACGGCGCCAAGCAATGTCATGTACACAAATAGTTTGACACCACCGCCTTTTGCGATCCGTGCCATATGAAGTGCCGCCCATTCGAAGAAACCGATTTCGTCCAAAATCAACGAGATGATGATGAGGGCAATAAAGGTAAACGTCGCATTCCAAATGATGCCCCAGACAGTCGAGACATCATCGAGATTCACAACGCCGGTCAGTAAGGCAATCAATGCCATCCCCATGGCGGAGTAGCCGATGCCGAGACCTTTTGGTTGTTTGATGATTAAAAATAACGTGATCAGGAAAATCCCGATCGCAAGTAGATGTGTGCCGGTCAATACGTTCACTTCATTTCTGTATTAAATTTCGATTTACTGTTTAGCAGTTGGATGCACCGAGGAGGACGATTTGTGGACCTTGGTCCGTCTCTTCCAGTGCGAGCGTGATGTCATGACTGACATCCGCTAAATTTCCGTCGATTGCCAGCGCCAATCCATCAAAGTCTTTGACTTGATCACCGGTTTCGCCGGCCCCGAATCCGAGTCCGAAACTCGGTCCGCAACAGCCTTGTCCGGCTTGATAGAGACGGATGCCGGGTGCTTGTTCGTGTTCCACTTGTTCTTTCAGGTACGTGACTGCTTCAGGTGTGATTTGCATAAAATTCATCCTTTCGAAAGTGCGAGTAGGTGATGATATCCGGAAACCGGTTCGGTCTGCCAGGCGACGACAGCCACCTGCCGGCTCAACCGGTCGACTTCTTCCAACCAGATGCGTTCCGCTTCTGCTTTGTGACCAAGAATCGGATCACGTGTCGCTGTCGCGGCAAAAGATTGATTGACAATCCAAGCCATCGGTTCAATCCCGGCACGACGCAAATCTTCCTGCAGGCGTCCGGCTTCAAAGACCGGTGTTGCTTCCGCGAGTGTCGTGATGATGACATGCGTCCGGCTGGCGTCACGCAGTTGCGGTAATAACGTCTTGACTGCCTCCGGTACATCTCCGGTCGCCCGTTCCATTTCCTGATGATAACTTTCCGTCGCATCAAGCAACAATAACGTATGACCTGTCGGTGCTGTATCGATGACGACATAACGGTCGTTTGCCCGGGCAACGGTATCGGCAAAGGCGCGGAAGACGGCGATTTCTTCGGTACACGGTGACTTTAGATCTTCTGCGAGCAAGGCATGGGCTTCTTCCGTCACTTCACCCGCCGCTGCGTAAACCTGCTGCGTATAACGGTCAATTTCGACCTTCGGATCAATCCGGCTGATTTCAAGATGCGGGTTTTCGTTCGTCTCAATCGTCAGTTCGAGGTGCGCTGCCGGGTCCGTCGTCGTCAAAACGACATCGTGTCCCCGTTCTGTCAAAGCAATCGCAATCATCGATGCCATCGTCGTTTTCCCGACCCCTCCTTTTCCCATCGTCATGACGACACCCGGTCCTGCCGCATCCAATTGATCAACCAGACGTGACAACGGCGGAACGTTTTGTTGCTCGCGTTCCATCAACATTTCCGGGTGTTCCGTTTCTGTCAACCAATCGCGGAGTTGCGCGACGCCGATTAAACTCGTTGGGGCGTAAGGCAAACTGAACAACGGGACTTCTCGTAAAAAAACATCCGGTAACGTCGAAAGCGCAGCCTGCTGACGATGCAGGAAAGCTTGATAATACGTATCCTGACTCGCTGTCACCGGCAGCATGCCGTTGATGACCAAACGGGCATTTCGAATCCCGAGTGCGTGCAGTTCCTGATAGGCGTGGGCTGCTTCCGTCAATGTCGAGGATTCCGCCCGGGCGACCAAGATTAAGGTCGTCTCCGCTGGATTCGCCAACAGCTCCGTCGCTTGTTCGTACTGTGACTTTTTCTCCGTCAATCCTGCTAACGGACCAAGGCAGGACGTGCCGGTCGTGTTCTCATCGAGATAGATGTTCCAGGCATTCGGCAGACTGAGCAACCGTAACGTGTGCCCTGTCGGTGCCGTATCAAAAATGATGTGATCGTACGTCTGTTTGGCGTCCGGTGCTGCCAATAATCCGGTAAATTGATCAAAGGCGGCAATTTCGACGGTACAGGCACCGGACAATTGTTCTTCCATCGATCGGACGGCCGCATCCGGCAAAATGCCCCGGTACGGTCCGACGACCGCTTCCTTGTAGTCCGCCGCTGCTTGTTCCGGATCAAAGTTTGCGACGAACAGGCGCTCGACACCGGGAACGGCAGTCGGTTCTTCCGTCAGGTCCATCTTAAAGACATCTTGCAAATTACTGGCCGGATCCGTCGAGACAAGCAAAACACGTTTTCCGCTGTCTGCCAGTTTGATCGCGAGGAGTGATGCCGTCGACGTCTTACCGACACCGCCTTTTCCGGTCAAAAATAAGTAACGGGTCAATTTTAGTCCATTCAAGGTTAACGGTTCCATCTTCGTCACGTCCTTACTTTAGCGTCAGGCGAATTTTCGGTTTTTGACCATCAACGACTGCGAAACTTTTTTCTTCTACACCTGTCAGCTCCGCAAGTTCCGCATTTGACAAGTACCCGTTACGACGGACAATCGCTCCGTCGACGAGAGTGATCGGCAGGGTGTCGACACTGTCCGTGATCGCTTGCTTAATCAATTGATTTTCGACGAATGCAGCCGGCTCGTTTGCCAAATTAAAGCGCTCGATCGGATAACCCTGCTGTTTCAAGGCATGGACGACGGTCGCCATCCGGGTCAGTTCCGGATCAATCGACGGTCCACATAAACCGGTCGGACAACACATCGCCGGATCGTAAATCTCAATTTTCTTCATCTTTCTTCAACTCCTCATCTTTATATAACCGATTTGTTATATATAACATAACCTTATTGTTATATGGAATGCAAGGGAAACCGTCCCTTCTTGCCAACAGATCCACTCAGCAACTTTTTTCCGGAATCGCCGGTAATTCCATCGCGTTCAAAATCGTTAACAGCAATTCATGCTGCGGATGGTCCGGATTGATCCGGAAATGAATCCACTGCCGTTCACGCCGCTCCAGGATGATTTGCGACTGGCGTAATAATTTTAAGTGACGGCTGACGGCGGGCTGTGAGATATCAAACATCTCGACAAAATCACAGACACAATGTTCCCGGACGTGCAATCGCCGCAAAATTTCTAGACGTGTGCCATCGCTGAGCAGTTTTAAGAACTGACTCATCTCGTCAACACGGTTCGTCGTCTCGATCATAGCTATTCCTCCTTTCAAGTTCAGTTACTTGCCTCTTCATTAGCGAATCGTTGAATCCGTTCTCCGATTTGATCGCGAACCCGTTGGAAGACAGCCCATTGTTCCGCTTCCGTTCCGGTTGCGCGTGCCGGATCATCAAATCCCCAATGTTCTTGCCGGACGTGCGAAGGAATGACAGGACAGTTATCACGGGCATCCCCACACAAAGTGACAACGATCGTCGCCCGTTTCAAGAGATCCGAATCAATCAAATCGGACGTTTGCCCGGAAATGTCAATGTTTTGTTCCTGCATCGCCCGGACAGCTTTTGGATTCAAGCCGTGTTGTTCGATCCCGGCCGAATGGACGTCCCAGTCTGGCAAATAGTGTTTCGCGAAGCCTTCTGCGATTTGGCTCCGGCATGAGTTTCCCGTACAAAGAAAATAAATCACTGGTCGTGTCATGATTAGCCCCTCCGCTCTTTATATAACGATTGTATTATATAACGTATGGGTTATTCAATAGGTTTAATCCATCTTTCGACTTCTTCGCTCCAACAACAACGTATCCCGCCATCGACCAGCATGTTGCGCGATTTTTTCACGTCTGCCGACAATCCTGAATCCTGCCTGCTGTTGGATGGTCAGACTGGCTTTGTTTTCCGGGAAGATGTGTGACTGTAGTGTCCAAATCCCATGCTCCTCAGCAAAATGAATCACGTGCTGTAATAACAGCCTACCGTATCCTTTTCCCCGTTCCGCCCGGTCGACATAAAGGCTCAGCTCTCTTACTCCCTGGTAAACGGGTCTTGCTGAAACGAGCATCATCTTGACCCAACCCACGACGACCGTCTGTTCCTCAATCACGAACACGTCTGCTTCTTTCATCTGCCGCCACCACTTCCGTTCATCAACATCCGTTTCAAAAGTGGCATTCCCTTCTTCCACTCCTTGCAAATAAATGTTGAACAGTTGTCGTCGATCATCTGCATTCATTTTCCGAATGATCATGATAAGACCTCCTTCGTCTATTACTAATTAGTTAAAAACAATTACTTGCAAATTGCAAATTAATCCATTATAACTAAGATAATCAATCACAAGACAAAGGAGAAGTTGCCCATGCAAGAACCCCGTGAAATTTTTCAGACGTTCACGCGTCGTTTTGGACTGTTGAATAAAAACTGTTGTTCCGTTCTGGATCAAGAGGTTTCGCTCGTCCAGAGCCATATCTTGTTTGAAGTATCGAAACACCCCGGGTCAGCGATGCAGGAAATTGCAGACTCATTAGGCATGGATATTACAACATTTAGCCGGCAAATCCAGACGTTGATCAAACGGGAGCTTGTTTTAAAATCCCCCTCTTCCGAGGACCGCCGGATTCAACTACTTTTTTTAACTCCACTCGGTCAACAGATGGCAGACGAAATTGATACTGAAATGAACGCTTACCTTGAAGAAATCTTTCAAAAGATGACTTCGTTTGAGAAAGCAACCGTTCTTCAATCCATCGAACTGTTAAACGATGCGATGCTCAACAGTGATTCCTGCTGTAAAACGTTATCTTAAAGTTTGTAAACTACAAATAAAAGGAGTGATTTTATGCCTACTCAATCGTTTTCTCATCCAATTTTCATCATCGGTGCCGGTCCGATCGGACTCGCTGCCGCCGCACACCTGTCTCAGCAAGGTCTTCCTTTTTCTATTCTCGAAGCCGGTCCCGATATCGGAACGCATATCCAGACATGGTCACATGTCAAAATGTTTTCAAATTGGGAATACAACATCGATCCTGTCGCCGCTGCCCAATTACGTCAGAGCGGGTGGGAGCATCCGGAAGCAGAGGCTTTTCCGACCGGTCATGATTTACTCGAGGACTATTTGCGCCCGCTCGCCGCCTTGCCGACCATTTCAGAAAATTTGTATCTAGAGCATCAAGTCATCTCGATTTCGCGTCAAGGCATCGATAAAATGACGACAACGGATCGTCAACTGTCCCCCTTCGAAGTCATCGTCCAAACACCAACGGGGCGACGCCGTTTCTTAGCCGCTGCTGTTTTAGACGCGACAGGTGTATGGGGGCAACCCAATTCCATGTATAGCGCGGGACATCCGCACGATTCGCTCATCGAACGCGTCACGCATACGATGCCGAATTTCCGACAAGAAACCAATCGATACGCCAATCAACGTCTTGCGATTATCGGGAGCGGACATTCCGCTCTGACGGCATTAATGGGTGCGGTGGCATTAAAAAAAGACTATCCTGAGACGGACATCCACTGGATTATCCGTAAAACAGACGTAGTCGAAACGTTTGGTGGAGAAGAAAATGATCAGTTGGCTGAGCGTGGGCAACTCGGATCAACGGCACGTACTCTTGTCGAGTCTGGTCTCGTCACTGTTCATTCCGGATTTAAAGTCGCGGAAACCGTATCGACAAACGAGGGCATTTCACTGATTAGTGCCGATCACCGACAGGTCGCTGTACAGGAAATCATCGTTTTGACCGGAAGCCGACCCGACTTTACATTCCTGCGTGAAATTCGGTTGGATGTAGACTTCATTACCGAAAGCACCCGTCAGCTTGCTCCGTTAATTGATCCCAACCTGCATAGTTGTGGAACGGTACGACCACACGGCGAAGCTGAATTAAGACAACCGGAGAACAACTTCTATATCATCGGTTCCAAAAGTTACGGACGCGCCCCTACCTTTCTTTTAACGACCGGTTATGAACAGATCCGGTCAATCGTCGCGCATTTAACAGGGGATACGCTAAGCGCAAAACAGATCCGGTTGAAATTACCGGAAACAGGTGTTTGTCGGATTTCTTCAACGGACACATCATCCAGTTGTTGTTAAGATCCGCCTTACATTCTCAACTGGATACAACAGATGATTTCGGCACCAAAAAGGGAAGCGGATTTCGTCCACCTCCCTCTTTTAATTTTAAAAATTACCGTATGTACAAGACGTTAACGGTTCTTCTTGTTCGATCTTCTGGCATGAACAAGGTACACGATTAAAAAATAGACAAAGAACGCAGAAAAATAAAAGGTGATGAATTTGTTCATTTCCGTTGTACTCGGCCAGATTGATTCATCGTACATCAACCGTCCCGATGCCGTGATGACAACAGGATGCGTCGCAAGCGTCAGACCGATCAGGACGAATAAACAAACACCAAGATCATTGAGCCAGACTTGGGTGCTGCCTTTTGAATTACGAAACATGTCCTTGTTCTCCTTTTGAAGTCAAGATCGTCCAGTCTGGTCGCAGCAAGGAAAAAATCCGTCCGTCGTGCGACGAGCCGTCTTGATAAAGGTAACCGCGCAAAATCCCTTCCTCCTCGAAACCGAGTCGTGTCAGTAATTGAACGGATGCCTCGTTTTCTAAAAACGTCACGGCGCCCATCCGGTGTAATGTCAGTGTCTCAAACGCATATTCCAACACAGCTTGAATCGCTTCTGCTGCATAACCACGCCGCCAGTGCGCAGGATCCAGCTCAAAGCCGATTTCTGCCTTTTTGCTGTACAGGCTTAAATGGTTCAGACCAAGCGTCCCGATGAACGTCCCGCTGTCGCGGATCAGGATTCCCCAACGGATGCCTTGTTGCGTGTCATACGTCTGTTTGAAAGACGCGATGATGTTCAAGGCGTCGTGTTGCTCACGCAACGGATTCATTCCGTAAAAGCGCGTCACGTTTTCGTTTGCGAGAATATGAAACAGGGCCGGTGCGTGTTCAGGCGTCACTTCCACCAGTGCGAGACGTGATGTTTCTAAAGCGGGAAAAGGCATATTGATTCCTCCAGTTTTGATGTCTTCATTTTAATTTAAATCTTTCGTCTAACTTGTGTCTTTTCAGCACCTCACCGCACATCACGGAACGGTTGAAGCACTTCATTGTTGCCGGCATCGTCCTATACTAAATGTATAGAAGCGCGTGTTTTGTGTAATGAAGGAGTGACTGATCATGGAAGAAGTCAATTTACTCGTTCTTGCCACGCAGTATATGTTTTGGGTCGGATTCGTCGGAATGGCTGCCGGGACACTCTATTTCTTGGTCGAGCGAAACTCGCTTGCACCGGAATACCGCTCCACCGCAACTGTCGCTGCACTCGTCACCTTTGTCGCTGCCATTCATTATTACTTCATGAAGGATGCCGTCGGAACGTCCGGTCTGTTATCGGAAATCGATGGTTTCCCAACAGAAATCCGCTATATCGATTGGCTCGTCACGACGCCGTTGTTGCTCGTCAAGTTTCCGTTGTTGCTCGGTCTGAAAGGTCGGCTTGGCCGGTCTTTGTTAACAAAACTGGTCATCGCCGATATCATCATGATTGTCGGAGGCTACATCGGTGAATCATCGATCAACATCGCCGGTGGGTTCACGCAACTCGGACTGTGGTCGTATCTGATTGGTTGTCTCGCTTGGATTTATATCATCTATCTGCTGTTTACGAACGTCACGAAAGCCGCTGAAAACAAGCCGGCTCCGATTCGCGATGCCCTGTTGAAAATGCGGTTGTTCATCTTGATTGGTTGGGCGATCTATCCGATCGGCTACGCCGTCACGCTGTTTGCGCCGGGCGTTGAAATCCAGCTCGTCCGCGAATTGATTTACAACTTTGCCGATTTGACGAACAAGGTCGGGTTCGGTTTGATTGCCTTCTTCGCCGTCAAAACGATGTCGTCCTTATCGTCGCAAAAAGACAACACGTTAACCTCTTGACGAAAGGTTTGAACCAGTTTTGCCAGCAGGCGGAGCTGGTTTTTTTTGATTTGATTACTTGTGTTCTTCCAAGTGCTTAAACCCATCTAACCGATCATCTGGCGTGCTCGGAAATCCGCTCAATTCGACTGTTCCGTTATCTTCAACCGAATAGGTGTAGGTGGCGTCGGCTTCGTTGGCAAACACGACGTCAATTTTATACGGATTCAGGTGTTTGTATCCTTCTTTCCAGTACGGGACCGTCGTTAACGTAAAGCGTTCATCCGGATAGGTTTTCTCGAGATGTAACTCGACTTGTTTCGCATTATAAGCAACTTTCTGATCGACGAAATAAGGATGGACGATCAAGTAGACACCGTATGCGACACAGATGAGACCCGCGAGAGTGAACATCATTGCGCGTCCACGTGACTTCAACTTTATTCCGAGCAGAACGATTGGCAACACGATTACAGACAGCATTATCCATTCAATGAGTTCATGTGGTCCCATATCCGTACCCTCCTTTTCATTCTTTCTACACTATTACGGTTCCGCCTTCGATATCCCTGCTTTTTCCAATAAAAAAACAGGCATCCGTTTGGATACCTGTCTCACTCTTTATACTTGAAAACGACTTGATAATCGTTTCAAATCTTCCGCCATCGTCGCCAGTGACTGCGACGCCGATGAGATTTCCTGCATCGAGGCCATCTGTTCTTCCGTCGAAGCCGAGATGTTTTCCGTTCCGGCAGCCGTACTTTCCGTCACCGATTGAATCTCCCGCATGACGGCAGCAATCTGTTCACTGCCGGCGGCCATCTCTTGGACGGCACCGGATACTTCTTCGACTTGATCCGTCACATCCCCAATCGATCGTTCGATTGCTTGGAACGAAGCGCTCGCTTCTCCGGCCACTTGAATCCCGTTCGTCATCTGTGCCGTCACCTTCTCCATCGACGTAACGGATTGCTCCGTTTCGCGCTGGATGACTTGAATCAAGCTTTCGATTTGTTTCGCAGCAAGCGCCGATTGCTCAGCGAGCGTCTTGACTTCCGCTGCGACGACTGCAAATCCACGTCCTTGTTCGCCGGCGCGGGCCGCTTCGATGGCAGCGTTAAGCGCCAACAGATTCGTCTGCGCCGCAATCCCGGTGATTGAATCGGTAATCTGTCCGATTTCCTGTGACCGGTTGCCGAGTCCGACGATGACTTGACCCAGTTCCGTGAAATCGGTGTTGATTCGTTCCATCTGCTGACCGAGTTGGCTGACGACTTGTCCGCCGTGCATGACTTTCCCCATCGCGTCACTCGTCACATCCGTCATTTGTTGCGCATTGCCGGCGACTTGATTCACACCGGACGTCAAGTCTTGCACCGTCCGTGATGCACCGGACACTTGATTCAATTGTTGACCGGCGCCACTGGCGATTTCCTCCATCGTCACGGCGACCATCTCCGTTGCTTTTGTCGTCGCTTCCGCATTGGTACTCAATTCGTCCGACGCCGTCGCCACATGTTTTGACGTGTCCGTCATTTCAATGATGACGTGGTGCAACTGTTCCGTCATCGTATTGAATGACGTCGTTAATTGACCAAGTTCGTCTTTCGAAACGTAATCACCGCGGACCGTTAAATCACCGTCACCGGACTGTTTCATCCAGCCCTGCAGTGAACGGATTGGTTGTGTGATCAGACGCGTGATATAGATGGCAAGACCGGCAAACAACAGCAGGGCGATGATGAAAATCCCAAGCATGATGTAGAGTGCGGTTTGTTTTTCGTGCTGGTTCGACGCATTCAGGTCTTTTGCCTGCTTCGTCATCGACATCATCAGACTTTTCGCGGAGTCCGCCACATTGTCCCGCGTTTTTTCCAAGCTTTCCGTATAGACGCGGTATGCTTCGTCTTTGTTGTCTTGGACGGCTAAGTCTTGAATCGTGCTCAGACCATTGTCGTAAGCGAGAACATTATCTTTTAACGCTTCCACTTGTTCTTCCGATTGTTTTGTCGGTACCGCAGTCCGCTCGAACTTATTGAGGGACGAACGGATTTGTGCTTGCCGCTGATCGATCTGACCTTGCAGATCTTCGACACGCGCCGGATCTTTCGTCAACATCATCTCGGTCAGAAACGAGTCGAGCGCCCGGGTGTCAATCCGGATTTGTGCTACCTCTTGGACCGGTATCAGATTTTCCTGATACATCGTTTGTGACGCATTCGCCATCTGATTCAGGAAATAAAGTCCGGCACTGGCCAGGAGAATCATCGCAATGATGGCTGTCGCAATCAACAGTTGAATCTTTCTTCGTACACTTACATTTTTCATCTATGTATCCCTCCCCCTCCTTTATCGGTAATTCAGCTGAAAATTTCAGTGTTTTTTGATTTTTTGACACCTGGCCCTTCCGTTAATGTGTTCGGTCGAGGTCTCGCTTACGACAAAAAATGCCGGATTCGATATAATCAGAATCATACAGAAACCAAAGGAGTGAACGCTGTGCAGTCTGTCTCAAATGAAATCACGCAGTTCCGCGGAACGCATTATGAGTTTGGTCGCGAACAGGGACGCTACGTGAAACGGAATGAACTGCTTCATAACCGCGAAGACAACTGGAAGATCCGTGTTCCGCGTTTTCAAGTCGATCCGGCAGAAACAAAAGAGATGTTTCTGCGGTACGCCCCGCATATCTGGGACGAGTTACTCGGCTTGCAGGATGAACTGGAATTATCACTCGCCGATACATTGCTCCACTTTGGTCATTACCGGGTCGAAGGACCAAAAAGTGGCTGTTCGATCATGACCGGCGATAATTTCCTCGTCCGCAACTACGATTATCATCCGATGACATACGACGGCCGCTTTTCCGTCTTCCAACCGACCGACGGCGGTTCTGCCATCATCGGTCCAGCTTCCCGCGTCACGGGACGAATGGACGGGATGAACGAACATGGTCTTGCGATGGGCTATAATTTCATCAATCGCCGTCGCCCGGGCGATGGCTTCGTCAGTTTCATGATCGGACGGATCATCCTCGAGATGTGTACGTCTGTCGATGATGCCATCTCGCTTGTCAAAGAGATGCCGCACCGGGGATCATTCAGTTACGTCGTCCATGACCGCTCGAACCGGTCGTTCGTCATCGAGGCGACGGCACGGGACATCGAAGTCCGGGAAACGAATCTCTGTACGAATCACTTTGATTTGTTGCAACACGAAAACCGGTTCCACCTCGACGACTCGAAACGGCGGATGATGGAGCTGAAGACGCACCAACACATGATTCAAGATGCCGAATCAGCGTTCCGTCTGCTGAACGATTCCGATAAAGGTGTCTTTTCCGATCTTTACAGCCACTGGGCGGGGACGATTCATACGTCAGCCTATTTCCCGTCGGACATGAAAGTCTGGTTTGCGTTAGGGGGCGACCAGCAACCGGTCGAGTTTGACTTTAAGGACTGGCTGGCTGGAAATGACTTTACGCTCTCGCACATCAACGGTGAAATCGAAACGGATATTCAGTTCGCCAACACCCTTCAGACTTGGCGCTGAAGATGCTAAAACCCCTCTGTTGTCCAATTGGAACAGCAGAGGGGTTTGTTCGTCAGTTGACCGTCATCTCCATATGTAAATCCGTCGTGACGAATCCCGTTGTTTCATACAAATGAATCGCTCGGGTGTTATGGGCGAAGACATGCAACTTGATTTTTTTGATGTTCATCCGACGTGCGACCTGCTCGAGCATCTGAATCGCTTGCCGCCCGTATCCTTTTCCTTGATGAGCGTCTTCGATTTTAAAATCAAAGATGAACGCCGTCCGCCCCTGTATTTCCTCACTGACCTGAAACCAAATCATCCCGACCGGTGCCTGTTCCGTCTCCTCGATGATTGAAAACAGATAATGCTGTTTCGTTTGAATCCCGTCCGGCAACAACTCGGCATAGTCTGCCGTCGATCGTTCGACAGCCTCGACCTCCGCCCACGTTCCTGCCTTGACCTTCTCTGCTGCGTATTCGTCGATTGCTTCCGGTAAATACGCGTCATAGGCTGCTTCCGACATTTTTTCAAATTTGATCATCATTCATCCTCCTTTGTTTCAGTTCGAACGGGTGTCTGTTTGCAAATCGGTCCCGCTGAATAAGCCTGACCAATCTTGTGCGAGCATCGCATAAACAGCCAAATCATGATAGGTACCGTACAGCCGTTCCGCATCGCGTAAGATTCCTTCTTGCTGATAGCCGAGTCGTTCGGGAATTTTCCGGCTCCGCGAGTTGCCGACTGCACATTCGATGACGACACGATTCAGTTGCAACGTCGTAAAGCAATAGTCCGTCACAAAGGCCATCACCTTCGTCATCAATCCTTTACCGCGCCCGTTGCCGGTCAGGTAATAACCGATGGAGGTTTGGCGTAACGTCTGATTGATTTCGTGCAAGGCAACGGTCCCGACGAGTTCGCCTTCCAAATAAATGCCGCAGGTCAATCCGTTGCCCTTCGCATAAGCCGTCAACCAGGCCGGAATGATTTCGTCCCGGTATCCATCCGGTCCGGTCGTCCCATCGACCCAGCCGAGCCACTCCCGCAAATGTTCCCGATTGGCGTCGACCAGAGCATACAGTGCCTCTGCATCCTGGCGCTCAATCAACTTCAAACTCAATTGATCCGTGATGTGGTGCATGAACATCCGTCTTCACTCCTTATGTAACGTCTAAAGTTATACTTTAGACGTTGACCGTCAAAACACCTGCTTGAGAATCTGTTGTTGGCTGGATTGGGACAAATTTTTATGAATGACTTCTTTTGGTTTCGTCGTTAACGCCTGTTCAAGGAAGTTCGCTTGCGACCGTTCCCCGATGACGACAATTTGTTCCCAACCAAGGGAACGATTCAGTTTTTCAACCTCTCCCGACAGTTCCCGGTAAAATCGTTCCGCCTGCTTTTCGACCCGATCCCGGAAATCATCCGTTTGACTGCTGCTTGAGGCCCCACTGCGGCTGCTCCGTCCCTGATAACGCCGCCATTGTCCTGTATCGAGATCCAGTTCATAGTCGTGCGTCGCGTCGACTTCGCCGAGCCGAACGTCGAGCACAGTCGCCGAATCCAGATTCGTCAGCACGATACCGGTCCGCGGGAATTGCTGATCGAGCACTTCGAGTTGATTGAGATTCGGTTTTGCATGATAACTGATTTCATCCGTCACATCGAGTTGCAAAAAATATACTTCATGAAGCGAGTCGTCGCTTGAGACAAAGGCGATGATGCTGCGGAGTAAACTCGTCCGCTCGTTATTGATCGCTTGTTCGAGTTTCGCAAAAGCCGATTCAACATCTTTTTTATTCTCCTGCTCCGTCAAAAGGCGTTTTTTCTCATTCCGTAAAATCGTTTCCCATTGATTCCGCTTATCCGGTGCCGTACTGAGATACACCGACAAGATGTGCGTCGAACCGTCAAAATCCTTTAGCCGTTTGATATCTTCTCCAAGTCCCATGATAATGCCTCCCTTTAGTAAATGAATGACGCTAATATACCGGTGATGAAAACGGATGTGATCGTGACCGTCGAGAAGCCGGCAACGACCATCTTCGGTAAAATTTCATCTTCGATGATTTGGACCTCGTCTTCCGTCTCCCCGATATTTTTAGCCGCTTCTTGACTGAGAATCAATGTACCTGGAAAACCATATAGTGACGTCAAACCGATTGCGATCGCCATCGGGTACGAATAACCGAGGAATTTCCCGGCAAGCATCGCGAACAATACGATCCCGAGTACACCCAAGATGAAGGCGATCAACAGTGGCACAAACAGTTCGACGAGATCCGCAAATGACGTGGTTGCGAGTGGTCCGAAGATGATCAATAGAATCGCGAGCATCATCAAACCGTACGCATCAATTCCGTTCAAGACATTCGGTTTCAAGACGCCGGTCGCCCGTAAGGCAATCCCGAGTAATAAGGCGATGACGAACGTATTGAGCCAACCGTTCGTCAAGCCGCTCAGGAACGACGAGACGATGACGACGACACCGACGACAAACAACGTTCCCGCCGTCGTTTGGAACGGCTCCGGCAAAATCGTTTGTTTTTCCGCTGATTCCGCCGGATCAAGGGCGGCTTTTTTCGTGATGCTGCCATCCCGGACCCCATCCCGGATCCGTAACGCTTCCTTGCGCAGGATGACCGATGTCAGCGGAAAACCAATCAAGCCTTGCAACGCCGCAATCAAGACCGGAAAGACAGCGACCGAGATCAATCCGGCATTCAACGCTTGTTCCTGAACGATGATGACGGAAATCGTTCCGCCGCTGACCGCGGCAATCGCGCTGAGGACATAGTTCGTATCGAGGAACAGCCGACCGATCGTAAAGAGCAACACACTGATCCCGATCACCGCTGATACCCCGATCAGAAACGTTTTCCACTGCCGTTTAAATTCATCGAGACTGATGAGCGTGCCGAGATGGACGATGATCATCCCGACGACGGTTTGTCCGAGTGGCAGCAAAGAGGACGTCGGTAAGAGATCTTCCGGGAACAGGTTGGTCTTGAATCCGATCAAGAAGATGATGGAGGCAACAAATAAGGAAGATAATAAGGCCTTTGTTTTTTTCGAGATATAATCACTGACCGTCCAGATGAGCATGATGATCGTAAAGGCAATAATCGGTTGCATACGTATTCCTCCCTTTTAAACGACCGGTTGGTAGTTAAACCCGAGACCATGAACGTCGGCGACATTGTAAACGATGATGAAGGAACCGCGGTCAATTTGATGAATCGCCCGGATGACAGCGGCATATTCGGAACGTTTCATGACGACCATCAGCATTTTTTTCTGTTCTCCCGAGTAGCCCCCTTCAACGGTGAAGACGGTCATCCCCCGGTCAAGCGACGTCAGCAGGTAATTGCGGATCTCGTCCGCATGCAACTCACTCGTGACGAAGATTGCTTTTTTCCGTTCAAGCCCGATTTCGATATAGCCCATCACAAACGTCGTGATGACAATCGAGGCGACCGCAAACAAAAATTCTTCCAGCCCAAAAACGAAGATGTTAAAGACGACAATCGTCGCATCGGTCAAAAAATAGCCGACGGACGTATTTAACTTAAAGTATTTGTGGAAAATCAACGGTGGAATCGTCGTCCCGCCGCTTGACGCTCCGAACCAATACAGCGTAGCAACACCGATCGCAAACAGCACACTGCCAAAGGCGACCGAGAAGAAGCGGTCAGAGACAATCATCGTTTCCGGAATGATTCCTAATGCAAGAGGCAACATCAGACTGCCGAGAACGGACTTTAAGAAGACTTCTTTGCCTAAAAACACGAAGGCAAACAATAACATCAACAGATTGAGAACCAAGACGACAATCGAACGGTCAATGCCCAACACTTCTTCCAGCAGAATCCCGATCCCGGTGACTCCACCCGCTGCAACATGATGTGGTCCTAAAAAGAGATTGATGCCGGCAGCGAGGACAAAAATGGCCAGGATAATAAAAATGGTTTCACGAAACAGTTTCATCACCCGGCCTCCTTACGCTGACGGATCTGGGAAGGACGGCATCTGCCGGACCAGTTCCAAGGCAAAAACGACGGCTTGTTCGAACTCGGTGATTGGAATATATTCTTCGACCGTATGAATCTCTTCATAACCGATCGACACATTGACGACGACTTTGCCTTGTTCATTAAAAACGTTGGCATCCGTGCCACCACCACTCCGTTCAAACCGGGCAGGACGACCGATGGTTTCCAGACAGTGTTTCGCATGTGCGAGCAACGGATGGTCGTCTTCGAAATGATAGCCGGTGATAAGTGGTGTCGCCTTGAAGTCGAGTTTAGCGCCGAATCGTGTCACCTCCTCGTTTAAAATCGTTTCGATTGCTTCGACCTGATCGAGACACTTTTGATGATCAAACGAGCGGACTTCCGCGACGAGCTCGAGGTGTTCCATGACGACATTCATCGCCGTCCCACCCTTCACCTGACCGATGTTCGCCGTCGTTTCGTGATCGATGCGCCCCAGTTTCATCCGGCTGATCGCTTGGGCCGCGACTTCAATCGCCGAAATCCCTTTTTCCGGCTCAAGTCCGGCATGGGCAGCGCGACCGGTCAGTCGGATATCCAAGCGGTACATCGACGGGCTCGTCGTGATGATGCCGCCGACCGGTCCGCCGTTATCGAGGACGTAACCAAATTTCGCCTGCAGCATCGACATATCGACGGCTTTTGCACCGAGTAACCCGACTTCTTCTCCCGCTGTCAGGATGAATTCAATCGGACCGTGCCGGATCTGCTGTTCTTTTAACCGTTTGACCAACTCCAGCATGATGGCGATGCCTGCTTTGTCGTCCGCACCAAGAATCGTCGTTTGATCGGACTGAATCCGTCCGTCCCGTTCAAGCGGACGAATGCCTTGACCGGGAGACACCGTATCCATATGCGACGAGAAAAAAACCGGTTCGATCGACGTGTCTCCGTCGAGCCGGGCAACGAAGTTATTGGCGCCCAGTCCCGTCTTTTCTTTCGTCTCATCTTCTTCGATGGTCAGACCAAGCGTCTGAAAACGCCCGATCAAGTCCTGTTGAAACGGACCTTCCGCATAGGATACGGAGTCGATTTGAACCAGTTCCATGAATTCTTGGATCAGTCGTGTCGTTGACATCGGAGTCCCTCCTATTCATTCCGCCCATTTACGATTAGCCGTAAACGCGACGGTGAGCCACTTGGTTTGCGGCAACCACTCGAGTGCCGCGTCGATTTGTTCACGTATCAAATCTTGTTCCAGAATCGAATCGTAGCGGTAGTTTTTGGCGACAATCAAATCAATTTCGATGAAAATCAGACTGCCTGTCTTGGAAATCCGGAGGTACATATCATCAACTTCGTATTCCTGGACGATTGTAGCGACACTCTGTTTGATGTCGATCATCAACCGTTCACTCGTCGACATCCCCAGCATTTCCCGCATCGCTTGAACCATCTCCTTGACCGGATAACGGATCAAAAACAAGACGATCAGCATCAGCATGACCGGATCGACGTAACGGGCGACGTTTTCAAAAGACAACCAAGTCGCCATTCCGGCGATTCCGTAACCGACGACTGCACCGATTCCCATGATGACGGTCAGACGCCATTGTTCGACTTCCGCTGTCGCTAAAATCGAGCGTGCGGACCGGTTGAGTTGCTTCAGATGGCGGTACACGACAAGCGCAATCAAGGCACTGATTGTCAGATAGCCGATGACAAACCCCAGTTCAACCGGATCACCACCCGACCGAATGGTTTCTATGGCAGCGACAAATGCATAAATAAGTAGGAGAAAGACGATGAGATATTGAAAGAAAACAAGAATGGGTTCCAATGATTCTTTGCCAAACGGGAAGTGGACATCATCCTTGACGGTGATGAACCGACCACCTCGAAGCGAAAAAACACTTAAGACGACACTCAGTAAAGCATAAAGTCCGTCAAACAGAACAAAGGAGGAAGAAAGAAGGAATCCGGCAGCAATGCCAAACACTGATAAGAAAAGAGAACTAAAGATGGAATGTTGCAACAACCGGTCTTCGATGACCGGATCTTTCACTTGCGCCAACCGCTTCACCTCCCTTAACGGAAGTGGCTTTCAGGTCTGCTGAACGATGACGGCATGACACATCTCTGAACAATGAATCGAAGTTAATTTATGATTACCCCTTTTTTGAAGCAAATAACAATTAAATGTGAAAAAGCACATATCTTTCAGAATTTTCACGCTATTTCCAGCAGTTTCGGGGAAAGGATACAACATGCCACTTATTTTTTGAGGGAGGAGATTGCCTTGTCCGGATTGATATCCAATCGTTCCTTTCGTATCGGTCTGTTCATCCTGCTTGTACTTGGCATCATCTATATGGCACGACAGGTCGACTTTCTTTTTTATCCGTTACTCGTCCTGTTTACGACGATTTTCACCCCGTTCATCATCGCCGGAATTTTATTTTATCTCTCCGTTGGTTTCGTCGATTCACTCGAACGTCGTCTGCGGTCGCGTAACCTGGCGATTTTTATCGTCTTGCTTTTGTTGCTTGCGCTCGTCATCGTATTCCTTTTGACGTTATTCCCGCTGATCACGAAACAGCTTTTTGCGTTCATCAGTGCCGTACCCGGTTTTGCTGAACGTCTGTACACACAATCCCTGTCGCTTTATGCCAAATACGGGACGTCGATTCCGTCACTCGAGAGCCAGTTTTCATCGGTCGAAAGTTCGATGAAAAGTGCGACCGCACTCCTCGGGAACGTCTTTTCCTCGATTGCCGGTTCCGTGCTTTGGCTGATTCAGTTGATTGCCTCGACCATTTTCACGTTATTCATCGCCCTTTTCTTATACGTCTTCATGTTGGTCGACGGAAAAAAATTACCGAATGCGCTGGTCCAGTTCATCCCGATCAGTTACCGCAAGGAAGCCCTGCTGATTTTAAAAGACATGAACGGGACGATCCGCTCTTACGTCCGGGCGCAACTGATCGTCTGTACATTCGTCGGAAGTCTCGCGACACTTGTCCTGTGGTGGCTCGATGTCCCGTATTTCTTACCGCTTGGTCTGTTCATCTTCGCGACGAATATCATCCCGTATCTCGGACCGTTCCTCGGTGCTGCGCCGGCTGTCCTGATCGGCTTCTTGGATGAACCAATCAAAGGTTTATATGTCATCATCGGCATCACGATCGTCCAGCAACTGGATGCCAATGTCATCTCCCCGCTCGTTCAGGGAAAATCGTTGAAGGTGCATCCGATTACGATTACGGTCGTCCTGCTCGTCGCCGGGCAACTGGCGGGCATTCTCGGTATGTTGCTGGCCGTCCCGTTTTACGCCGTCGCGAAGGTGACGGTGCTCAACATCATTAAACTCGCGCAACTCCGGAAAATGGCGTTACGGACGGACAAACCAGTTCCGGATCGTGTCCCGGAAGATCCAACCTAACAAGCAAGACAGGATCAGTAGTCCGGGCAACAAGATGACACCGCCATGAGTTGCCCACCACGTCGAAAATCGGTTCAACAGACCATAAGCGCCGAGCCGGTTAACGAGAATCGTCCAGAGCAACGCATAGACGCCGGTTCCGGCTAACGTCACGAGCACATAGGGGCGAAACGGATAGGCGAGCAGTCCTGCCATATAATGAATCGGACGCCGGACACCCGGCAGGAAAAACGACATGGCAATGGCGACCGTTCCTTTCTCCTGCAGAATCACTTCGGCTTTCGCGAGATGTTTATTGGTCAATAACTTTCGAAAGAAAGGAAGTTCGCGAAAAATACGGGGAATGCCGTAAAACAGATTAAAACACACGAAACAGGCGGACCAGACGGATAAAAAAATCAGGATAAGTGTTTGATCCTGGCGTAACCAGCTGCTGATTTGACGGATGACCAACAAATCATCCGAAATCGGGATGAACAAGATACTCGAGATGAACCGGATCCATTCCGAAAACATGCTGTCTTCCCTCCCATCGAAGTCATTCTTTCTGAAAACGAGGTGTTCGTATTGATGGACTATACCCTAATCTTGCCGGTTTTGCTCTATGTTGTCCTGTTTGCCAACGTTGCTGCGGCAATCGCCATCCTGTTTTTTGAACGGCGTGACGTCAGTGCCACCTGGGCCTGGCTGATGATTCTCTTTTTCTTACCCGTCATCGGCTTTTTGATTTACTTATTGTTTGGCCGTTCGTTGAAACAAGAGACATTTTATCATGTTCCGGAAGCACGGCGATTGGCGCGCGAAGAAGAGCTTGTGGTGCAAGCGAACGACGAAGTCCACCGCGAAGCACCGCTTTACCCGTACCGGAAGTTGATTCAAGCGAACCGCTCGTCAGGGGCCCTGTTAACGGAAGCGACCGATGTCCGGACGCTGTTCGACGGTCATCAAAAATTTGATACGTTGCTCGCTGACATACAAAGCGCCCAAGTTGAAATCAACATTCAATACTTCATTTTAAAGCGCGATCCGCTCGGCGACCGCCTACTGAACGCTTTGTTCGAACAGGCAAAACGCGGCGTCAAAGTCCGGATTCTATATGATGCCGTCGGCTCGTGGAAACTCAAAGCGAAGGACTTCGCGGCGTTCAAACAAGACGGCGGTGAAGTCCGCTCCTTCTTCTCTTCGCCGCTCGGTATCTTAAACCTGCGGATCAACAACCGGAATCACCGGAAACTCTGTACGATCGACCGGCAAATCGGGTACATCGGCGGCTTTAACGTCGGATCGGAATACCTCGGAGAAGACGAACATTTCGGCTACTGGCGGGATACCCACCTCCGGGTCCTCGGTCCCGTCGTCGAAGAACTTGAGTTTCATTTCGAACAGGATTGGGATGCTGCGAGCAACGAGCGGACGGACTGGTCGACCGCCCCGATTCCACCGCTTGAAGTCGCGACGGATCGGATACCGGTTCAGATCGTGACGTCCGGTCCAACGTCGGAAACGGAATATTTGAAAAACATGCTGATTCAGATGATTCATGCGGCGGAAAAATCAATCTACATCCAGTCGCCCTACTTTATTCCGGATGCCAGCTTCATGGATGCCTGCCGGATTGCCTTAGCTTCCGGTGTCTCCCTCAAAATCATGATTCCGAACCAGCCGGATCATCCGTTTGTCTACTGGGCGACATATGCGGCAGTCGGCGAATTGATTCAACACGGGGCCGAAGTTTACACGTATGAGATCGGCTTCATGCATGCGAAAACGATTGTCGTCGACGGAAAAATCGCCTCGGTCGGGACGACGAACATCGACGCCCGGAGTTTCCGGTTGAACTTTGAAATGAATGCGATTTTGTACGATGCGACGATTGCGGAAGAACTGGAGCTGCTCTTTTTGTCCGACGTTGCCGACAGTGCCTTGCTGACCCGGGAAAAATATGCCGCCCGTCCGCGGATGATCCGCTTTAAGGAAAGTATCTCGCGGCTGTTGTCGCCGATTTTATAAAACTGGCTCGGTTATGAATTGAAGAACTTCACTCAAAAGGAGAACTTGTAAAAATAGTCAAAATTATGAAATAATACTTTTGGAACTCATTTTAATTATTGGCTATTCAGCAATAAAAAGGAGGATGGATATGGGGATTTTGTTGATTGTGACAGTAGCGTTTTTGCCGATTTTCTATAACATGCATAAACGGTTGCGGATTTTAGAGGACAAACTTCGCGAATATGAGCGGTAACGGGTCAACTGAATTTCACGCATTAATTAACTCATTTGTCGCTAAACATACTCATTTTGATTGATTTTGAGTATGTTTAACCGTTTTAAATCCATATTAATTAGTTCATTTTTGAATAAACATACTCATTTAACCCTAAAATGAGTATGTTTATTCTTTTTGAACACGTTTAAATACGTTATAGTTTAATTAAACATACTCATTTCTCTGATAAATGAATATGTTTAGCTATCAATGAGTCTATTAATGAAAGAGGCGCTACCTGTGAGAAACTATACGTATCGTTATTTAAATAGCATTGCACTACCGATGGAAACAGTCCGCTTGATCAGCCGGATCAATGAATACAAAGGAAAACAAGATTTATATAAACAACAAGCTCCTCAAATTCTTGATACGTTACGAAACGTCGCTGTCATTCAGTCGACAAAAGCATCAAACGCGATTGAAGGAATTGTCGTTACAGAAAGCCGCCTCCATACCATCATGTCGAAATCAGCCGATCCTGCCGACCGTTCCGAGGCAGAGATTGCCGGTTATCGCGATGTCTTGAATTTGATACATGCTTCGGCACAAGATATTCCAATCAATGCAAACGTATTGTTACAACTTCATAAAGAACTTTATAAATTCGTTCCCGTCGAAGGTGGTCGTTGGAAAAACGTCGATAACGAAATCAGCGAGACGTTTCCTGACGGGACACGACGGACACGCTTCGTTCCGGTGCCGGCATTCGAGACACCTGCCTCAGTTCAAGCATTATGCGATAGTCTTCGTGACAGGCGGCAACAAGAAGACGTCGATCCACTTATCTTGACGAGCCTCTTTGTACTAGATTTCTTGTCGATTCATCCATTCAATGATGGAAATGGTCGGATGTCACGCTTATTGACACTATTAATGCTTTACCAGGAAGGTTTCGAGGTTGGACGGTACATCAGTCTGGAAAAGATTGTCGAGTCGCGTAAGGAAGACTACTATGAATCGCTTCGGCTGTCTTCTGTCCACTGGCATCAGAATCAGCAGGATCTTTTCCCATGGGTCAACTACCTGTTGAGCACCATCCTTGCCGCGTATAAGGAACTGGAGGAGCGCGTCGGACTGATTACGACCGGCAATCAAAACAAGGCGGGACGAATTCGTCAATTCGTCGAAAGCCGCATTACACCGTTCAATAAAGCAGATGTCCGAAACGCCTGTCCCGATGTCAGCGAGGCAACGATTAATCGAATTCTGCGTGAACTTCGGGATGAAGGATTCATCAAACCGTCAGGACGTGGACGTGGAGCAAAATGGATTAAAAGATAACCTTGATCTTTCAACTCGTCATAGGATTCTAGAAATGAAAAAGCATCGAGTATACGTGACAATCCCGAATACCTGATGCTTTTTATACTGGTAGTGCCGTCCTTTCAATTTCACACCAAAAGTCGGTCTCTTCGTTTCATCAGATATCATCGGTCGTCTCCCCTGTAAGTCCCCGTTAATTTCCCGCCGTCGTCCCACCGTCCGAGCATTTTTCCTTGTGCCGTGTATTTCAAAAAGTTGGCCAAGCGTTTTTCATATTCCGGACTACCGGGTTTGTATTCCTGAATGTAACTGATCCGGACCCGGATATACAGATCGGGCAACGTCTTAAAAAACTGATAGGTTGCTACGTCTTTTTTTAGTTCCTCGAGAATCGCTTCATCGATGTCGAACGGTGTCTCTAAGTTCGGCAACACTTTTATTCCCTGTTCGTGCATCTTTCCGAGTGCCGTCAAACGACGGACCCGTTCCTTATTCAGTTCCGTCCAGTGACTGTTTTTACGGCGCGGCGTAAAGCGTTGGGCTTTTGTTGAGTCATCCATCTTTTTGCTGATTCCGTCAATCCAGCCAAAACAAAGCGCTTCCTCAACCGTCTCGATATAATCCAGCTGGTAGTCACCCGCATCCCTTTTATGGAAGACGAGCCAAATCTCGTTCTCTGTTAAATGGTTACTTTCCAACCAATTGCGCCACTCTTCGATTCGTTCGACATGTAATTGTGTTGTGATGTCCATGAATTCCTCCGTTTCAATCAAATCGTTTCCAGTGACCTTCTGAAATCACTTCCACTACACCATCAACAACCTGAATCGCCGTTTGATCATCAATCGCATAGGATGGTCCCGTGAGATCAGCCGCCCATTTGACGGCTTCGTCCAATGTATTTTCCGGTAACAGTTCGTGATCCAGGTGCGGAAAAATCGAAAAATCAACCAATCCAAGGGTTTCATCCGACGTTGTATCAGGCGGTGTCCACTCCACGAACGCCTGACCAACCCGCGGCGTAAGCACCATACTACCGGCACTTAATCCGACGTAAACTGTTTTTAGCGAAGGCAATCGCTCTGCAAGTCCCGACTTTTTCATCCAGTAGTTTAAAAATAGGGGATCTCCGCCATTCACCAACAGCACATCGGCCTGTTCGACAATCGGTACCCAGAGTGATTCATCCAGACTCGGTAGTGCCGTCAATTCGAGAACACCCACCGACTGAAATCCTAATTCACACATCGGTGTTGAACCGGTTCCTGTGATGAATGAATAAGCATGGTACGGACCCTCCTTCATCCCGTAAACGGCCGTCGGAATACAGAGTGCATGTGCTTCCGCAATCGGTTTTCCGAGTAAGTCGACGAGCGCACGACGTTGACTGTCATTTTGAATGCCGCCTGAAGTCAGCAATACTTTCATAAGAACCCTTCTTTCCGGATTGAATGGTGAAGCGATTTACGATTCTATCTACCTACTTCTTCACATTTCATGTTTATCCTGTTCCTCTATCGATTCATGTTCAGACAAAAACGTCAGCAAGTAAAATCGGCAGAATAGACCGGCTTTACTTACTGACGTGGAGATAATCAAGCTTCTGTTAATAAGGATTGAGCCTGTTCGAGGACCAAGTCCCCTTTCATCAGACCATACGCCATCTGATTGATGATTGCGACGCGAACCCCTTTTGGTTCTGCTACTTGGCGAATCTTTGTTTCTAAATACCGGACTTGTGGTCCGATTAAAATCACATCCGTCTGATCCAAATGATGCGATAATTCACTTTCGGGAATGGCTTCGATCGTCACATCAAGAGCTTGTGCCTCAGCTTGTTCACGCATTTTCCGAACTAAGATGGATGTCGACATGCCGGCCGAGCAAACGAGTAGAATGTTCATGATTTTTCCTCCAGTCGTGTGAGTCGCGTATACAGTTCGACCATCTCGGAAGCTAGATCTCTGACGGTCATCGCTGTCATCAAATGGTCTTGGGCATGAATCAATAGAATCGATAACGGCGTTTCAAGCCCTTTTGCTTCGTCCTGCAGTAAGGTCGTTTGGGCACGATGCGCCTGTAGACTTTCTTGATTGGCTTCTTCCAGTTTGGTTTGTGCCAACGAGAGGTCTCCTTTTTTAGCAGCCTGAATGGATTCCATTGCTGCCGAACGGGCATTACCTGCATGAAGAATCATCGTAAACGATAGGATTTGCAGTTCTTCTGTCATCAGCTTGCCATCTTCCCTTCTGTTTGTTTTTTCATCGCCCGGACACCTGCTGCGACGAACGGGACATAAATCGCTGTCGCGAGCGTCAAGTTGACGACTTGTAATGCGATTCCCCGCCAACTCCCGCCTGTCACGAGATAGCCACTGATTAAAGGCGGTGTCGTCCACGGTAAAATCGCGACGGTTTTTGGAACCAGTCCGGTCGACAATGCGACATAGGACACGATCGTCAATGTAACCGGCACCAAGATGAATGGAATCAACATGATCGGGTTCAAGACGATCGGTAAGCCGAAAATCACCGGTTCGTTGATATTAAACAATCCAGCGGGTGTCGATAACTTGGCGACTTCGCGATAGGGATGATTTTTCTGTTCGCGGATGACAAAAAAAATGGCAAAGAGAAGAGCCAGCGTCGTACCGGAACCCCCTATGAATACGAAGGAGTCGAGGAAAGGTTTCGTCACCGTATTCGGGACATCGTAAGCAGAGGTCCCGGCCTGGAATGCTTCCAGGTTCTGCTGAATCAACGGCAGATAAATCGGTTCGATGACGGCTCCGATGATGTTTGTCCCATGTAAGCCGAAGAACCAGAGGATATGATTTAAAAAGGCAATTGCAATCGCAGCCGGAAGTGTGTCTCCAAACCCTTGTAACGGTTTTTGGATACTGTTGAAGATGACTTCAAACAGGCTCGATTCAATGGCGAGTGTCATAAATAATTGGAATCCGCCGACGAGGATCAAAATCAACGTTGCCGGAATCAATGCTTGGAACGAGCGGACGACCCCATCCGGAACCCCATCCGGCATCGAGATCGTCAACCGTGTCTTCAGTAAGATGCGAAACAGCTCGGTCGTCAAAAGAGATAGAATGATGGCGACGAATAGTCCTTGCGCGCCGAGCCAGGCAAAACTGAGTCCCCAGTCTTTCGTGACCGGAACGAGAATGATATAGGAGGCGACGGAAATCAACCCTGCCGACAACGGGTCGACATCGTAACTTTTAGCCAGGCTGTAGGCGATCGAAAAAGCCACCAGCAATCCTAAAATCGCAAACGATCCGTTCCAGATGTTCCCCCCTAACCCCTGCCAGTTTCCTTCTCCAAACAGCCCGTTCATCCAACCGACGAAATCAAAACTGCCGATGGCGGGGAAGTTATTGATCAGTATCGCGAGAGACCCGACGATGATCAGGGGCATAATGGCGACGAATCCATCCCGTATCGCGACGAGATGGCGTTGGGCCCCGATTCTTCCTGCGATTTCAATGAATTTATTCATGTCCGTTGCGCCTCCTTGGATTGAAATTGTGGTAACCATGCTGCGTGCGCAAGCAACATCTCCTCGAGTAGCGGTTGCGCCCGCTTTTCATCTTGAATCAATGGATTCATCAAAAAGGCTAAGTAAGCGTCTTTGGTTGATCCGCTTAACGCGGCTTGAATCGTCAGTTCTTCCATCTGCTTCATCTGCAGAATCAATCCTTTGACGGATAATGGTAATGGTCCCACCGCGATCGGGAGCGGACCGTCTTTCGTAATGACGGCGTTGACTTCGATGACGGCATCGACCGGTAAGTCGGAAATCGCCCCGCGGTTTAATGTATTGACGGTCTGGATGTCTCCTCGGTTATTGTGAATCGAATCCATCAAAGAGCAGGCAGCATCACTGTAATACGCGCCACCGCGTAATTCGAGTTCAGCCGGTTTTTCGTCCAACTGTTCATCCTGATAGGCTTCGAACAATGTCCGTTCGACTTCCTGGACAATCTCGGCCCGGGTGCCGTCCGTGTTGTAGGCGGCGAGGTCCTTCTCGAGCGTCTCGGCGGTTTGGAAATAGTACTGGTGGTAAGGATTCGGTAACATGTTGACGGCTTGCAAGAAGGCATCGGACCACCCAAGACTGACGATATTCGCCGGTGAAAAATCAAGCTGTTTCGACATCAGTCGCTGCATCACCTCTTCTGTTCGGTCACTTCCGTCGACAAAGACCCGGCGTCCAAAGACGAAATGGTTTAAACCGATAAACTCGATCGAGACGCGCTTGACATCGACGTGTAAGACTTCGGCAGTCGAGTTCCGCATGTTAAACGGAATGTTGCAGACGCCGATGACTTTTTGATGCGGACCATGCTTCAATAACGCTTCCGTCACGATGCCGGCTGGATTCGTAAAGTTAATCAGCCAGGCATCGGGACAGATTTCGTGCATCTCTTTCGACAACTCGAGCAGGACGGGAATCGTCCGGAATGCTTTGAAAATCCCGCCCGCGCCATTCGTTTCCTGACCGATAAAACCGTGTTTCAAAGGAATCCGTTCATCGAGTGCCCGTGCTTCCAACCCTCCGACGCGGATTTGTGTGGATACGAAGTCTGCTCCTTCCAGCGCGTGACGCCGATTCAAGGTGGCGCTTAAACGAATTGGCAAGCCGGACCGGCGCAGCATCCGCTCCGCAAGCCGGGTAATGATGTCCAACTTGTCAGTTCCGGATTCAATGTCACATAAGACGATTTCAGAAACCGGAAAGGATTCATATCGTTTGATGAACCCTTCGATTAATTCAGGTGTATAACTTGATCCACCTCCGATAATGACGACTTTGATCCCCATGATAACAACCTCCCGTTTTTTTGTAACCGCTTCCTCTTTTTCTTGTTTGTAATGTATCATACAAAAAGAACAAATGTAAATACAAATTTAAAATGTATTAATACAAATGCATTTAACTTGTTATAACATTTGCATTCAGTTGTTTGTTATCGGTACAATAAAAGAAAACTCGTGAAGGAAGGTCCGTCATGGAAACCAACCAATCGCTACATTCTTATATCAAAGAAGAATTGTTAGATCGTATCAAATCGGGACTCTATCAAGCCGGTCAACAATTACCGACCGAATATGAGCTTTGTGAAGACTTTGATGTCAGCCGGACGACGGTTCGTGCTGCCTTGAATCAGCTCACCCTCGAAGGATATTTGATTCGGCAGCAAGGGAAAGGGACGTTCGTCGCCGATCAAAAAGTACGCCAAACCTTATCCGATACACCGGACACCTATACCGAACAACTTGCCGTACAAGGAAAACGGGGGCATGTTGCGGCCGTCGATTTAACAGTCGTTCCGGCAAATGCGGCAATCGTCGCAAAATTGCATGTCACGCTCAATGACCCGATTCAACGAATCGAGCGGATTCGCCGGGCCAATGACGAACCGACGCAATATGAAATTTCCTATATCCCCTGGCACATTGCGCCAGGCATCACAAAAAAACAAGCGGAACATTCTCTCTACACGACACTCCGCGAAACGTTTTCGATTTCCGTCGCCAAAACGACCGAATCCCTTGAAATCACGTTGGCAGATGAACGCATCAGTGCCCATTTGGATTGTGAGCTCGGCATGCCGTGTTTCTATATTGAAACCGTTGCGGAGAACAAGGACGGAGAGCCGATCGAATATTCCCGCTCTTATTTCAGAGGCGACAAGACGAACTTCGTCATCGAACGGCATTATGCTGCGGGTGACGCCTTATGAACATTCTCATCAATGCCGATGATTTCGGATTAACACAGGGCATAACAGACGGCATCATTCAAGCACACCAAAGCGGAATCGTGCATGCAACGACGATGATGATGAATGGACGGGTTGTCCCCTATGCCGTGCAACAAGCGAAACGATTCCCGGAACTGAAGGTCGGGGTTCACCTTGTGCTGTCTTACGGACGACCATTGACGACGACCACCACGACATTAACAGATGCGTCCGGTCAGTTCCGCTTTACAAACCAGTACACGGAACAGACCCCACCGGCAGCAGAGGATGTCTTGGCGGAATGGTCTGCCCAAATCGATGCGTTTTTGGCAACCGGTCTGCCGCTGCATCATATCGACAGCCATCACCACATCCACGGCTGGGAACCGTTGCAGGAAGTCGTGTTGGAATTGGCGCGTCGTTACGATGTCCCGATCCGATTTGTTTCAACACTTGAAGACCATCCCGAACATGCGCTGACCAATACGCTGTATACCGGTTTTTATGGCGCAGGGATTTATCTGGATTTGTGGGAAGAACTGCGTTCACTCGGTGTCGAATCGGTCGAAATCATGGTTCACCCAGCTTATGTCGATGCCGATCTTCAAGACGTCAGTTCTTATACGGATTACCGTGAAAAAGAGCTTGCCCTATTGACTGCCCTCACGTTACCGGACGATATGACGCCGCTTACGCGATGATAGATGGTAAGGCGAAGCAAAAATCATTTTCTACACACGAGGGTGGCAGATCATAAGTCTGTCACCCTCATTGTGTTCAAAAAGAAACAGTTGGTTGTCCGATCGTTTCAAAACCATTTGCCATTTGCGTCTTTGCTTGCTACACTCAATTCGACTACTTATTAAAATATTTTAAAAAGTGCAAAGGAGACTACCTATGGCTGGAACCAATACCGATTTAGTAAGACAACTCCGGCAAGCAATCCTGTTTCAAAGAATCCGGACGATTCCTGAACTGAGTCGTGTGTTGTCGGCCAGTTTCCCGACAGTCAAAAAGCATTTGGATCTCTTGATTGCACATGGTGAAATCAACGAACAGGTATCGGAGCTCTCGAATGGCGGACGTCCGGCGAAACAATACCAGTACCGGGCAGAATACGCCGAGGGACTTGCCCTCTACCTTGAACTCGATGCAATCGGTTTTCAGATCTTCGATGCCGTCGGGACAAACCTATCGTTTGGCACGGAGCCGGTCGAAAAAAATCAACCGCACGTTCCGGCTTTAATCCGCTTGATTCACCGATTGCTTGAACAGAATCCGCGCATCAGCTTTTTGAGTGTCGGCGTCGCGGCATCCGTCGAAAACGGGCAGGTTTTTTTTGCACCGGATTATCCGTCCCTGCAACAGGTCGATTTGAAAGGTGTGCTCGCATCACAGTTTGATGTACCGGTCGTCGTCGAAAATGACATGAATGCGGCTGTGATTGGATTTCACGAAGGACATCAGCGCAGTCAACAGTCGTTGATCTATTTGTACTTAGGGAAAAACGGTCCCGGTTCCGGGATTTTGATCAACGGACAGCTCGTCCGTGGCAGCAGTCACTTTGCCGGTGAAATTTCCGTCGTCCCGCAATACGACAAGAAAACATTCGGACAGGCGATCGCCAAGCGCCAAACTGCCCTGGACGCCCAGACGATTGATGCCATCAGCCGCTTGACGACGACGTTCGCTGCAACGCTGAATCCGCATCTGTTGATCTTTAACGGGTCGGAAGTGATGGAACACGATCTGGAACAGATCCGAATCAAGACAGCCGAATATATCCCGGAAGCGCATATCCCGCTTTTGATCCGGAGTCACTGGGAAACTGATTATCTGAACGGATTGACCCGACTCGGCTTGCAGCTTCTGACCGAACAACCCCTACCAGCGAACAGGAGGACATCTTCATGAGTGGTATCTTGTTACTCAGCATCATCTATCTTGCCTTCATCAGTTTAGGGTTACCGGACTCCTTGCTCGGCGTCGCCTGGCCCGTCATGCGGACGGAGTTCGGTGCCGATCTCGAAATCGCCGGTTGGTTGTTCATGACGATTGCCGGCGGAACGATTATCTCGAGCCTGTTCAGCGGCAAGATTCTCAACCGGTTCGAGACGAGTCATGTCACAGCGTTTTGTGCCGCGATCACAGCGAGTAGCCTGCTCGGTTTTTATTTCGCTCCGTCGTTGATCTGGCTGTTTCTGCTCTCGATTCCGCTTGGACTCGGAGCCGGCGTCGTCGATGCGGCCCTCAATCATTTTGTCGCAACCCGCTACAAAGCCCATCATATGAACTGGTTGCATTGTTTTTGGGGCGTTGGCGCAACGACCGGCCCGTTGATCATGGCGGCGATGATGAGCGAATCCGGCGACTGGCGCAGCGGATATTTGACCGTCGCCTTGACCCAGTTCGGACTTGCCCTCGTGCTCCTTCTCAGTCTACCGCTCTGGAAACAGGCACCGGTCGCTGTCTCGGACGTACCGGACGATTTGTCGTTAACTGATACTGCGTCCAAACGATTGGTTGGTCTGCCGTTCGCCCTCGCTTCATTTGTACTCTATTGCGGCGCGGAAGCCTTGATCGGTTTATGGGGCAGCAGTTATCTCGTCCAAGTGAAGTCGTTTTCGGTTCAGACGGCCGCGACCTGGATTTCCGTCTATTACGGCAGCATTACGGTCGGCCGGTTTTTGAGTGGTTTCTTATCGCTCCGTTTGACGAACCGTCAGTTGATCCGGGTGGGACAAGGAACCGCCTTAGCCGGCAGTCTGTTGTTTTTCCTCCCGCTGGATGGTTTAATGTTGACCGGTTTCATCTTGATTGGACTTGGACTTGCTCCGATTTACCCGGCGATGTTACATGAGACACCGGTCCGGTTCGGACGGGATGCGGCAAAACGCTTGATGGGGATTCAGATGGCGTTTGCTTACAGCGGCAGCACGTTTTTACCGCCCTTGTTCGGTGTCCTTGCCTCGCTTTTGACGTTACAGCTGTTCCCGGTCACAGGATTCCTGATGATTTTGTTCCTGCTGCTCTGTTCCGAACGTCTCAATCGTGTGCTTGCCAAACGGGCGTTGTCCCGCGCTTCCTAATTCTTCAGAAAAGGAGTTTACTCTCATGAAAATTGAACATATCGCCATCTGGGTCAAGGATCTCGAACAAATGAGAACCTTTTACGAAACCTATTTTGAGGCTCAAGCCAATGACTTGTACCATAATCCGACAAAAGGGTTTTCGTCTTATTTCCTGCACTTTAAGTCAGGAGCCCGCCTTGAGTTGATGCACCGGACGGATATCGATCACGAGGCGCCGCGCGACCGATTTGGTTATGCGCATATTGCCTTTTCACTCGGCAGCCGCTTCGCCGTCGATCAGTTGACGAACCGACTCGAACAAGACGGCTACACCCGCCTCGACGGTCCCCGTATGACGGGAGACGGATATTATGAAAGTGTCTTCCTCGATCCGGAAGGGCTGACGATTGAACTGACCGTCTGACGCCACACAAAAACACCACCTGTCTGACGCCCTTCTCGCGAAGCGGGCGTGTAGACGGATGGTGTTTTTGATCTGTCCTGAAGGTCAATCGGTTATTTTTCTTGTTGTGCCTCAAACACCTTGTACCTGTTCTTGCCGGACGACTTGGCCTCGTATAACGCGATATCGGCCTGCCGCAGGAGATTTTTCAAACTGGTTTCCTGTGCCGTATACGAAACGATCCCGATACTCGTCGACAATTCATATTCGTCCCACTGGCTCAGACAGGCAAGGACTTCGTCTGCTTGACGAAGCACTGCTTCCTGACTGATGCCGTAAGAAAAGTGGAGCACGAACTCATCTCCCCCCAACCGGACGGCGCACGCTGCTTTTTGTCCTGCAATCAGTCTTTGCAGACGTCTTGCCACTTCAAGTAACACCACATCACCCGCGTCATGCCCATGCACATCGTTCACTTGCTTGAAACCGTCCAAATCAAGGAAAAAGAGCACTCCCGCCTCCCGAGGTTGCGTATCGAAGCGATTCATTAAATACCGTCTGTTGTAGAGATCGGTCAATGGATCACGCCAGACGAACCGTTCCAGTTCTAAATAATATGAGAACAGACGAACGATCCGTTGTAACAATTTGATGCTTTTGCCTTCAAACAGACTGGCTTCATCATTGATGGCACATAACGTTCCGAATTTTTCACCGTTCGTCAGCGAAATCGGAATCCCTAAATAAGACTGGACGTTTGCCTCTTTCAACAATCCCCTCATATCAGCGAGAATCGGCTCTTTTGTTACATCTTCATACACAAGCGGTTGATTGGTTGTAAAATCGATTCGGTTGCATAGGGAATGATTCAAATCGATGACCATGCCTTCTGCAACTCGCATACTGGTCTGCTCATCCGAGAGTTTCAAAATCAATTGCTCGGCATCATCGATGGCGGATAAATAAAACAGCTGTTCCGGCAGAATTTCTTTAGCCAAATCCAGTAAATCATCCGCTAAATCGTCAAATTTTGTATACATCTTCAATTCTTCAAATTGTATGGTCATTCGGCACCTCGACATGTCATAGTTTTCAAATACTCCATTTGCGTCGTAAAATGCAAGTTATAAAGTCATTTTACCATAAAAAGGATGACGAGACAGAATAGGCGTGAAAATCGGATTGCAACAAAGAACCCCCTAACGGATCACATTGAACTGAGCCCTAGAGTTTGGACAGTTTAATAAAAGCACCCTTAACGTTTTAAGATGCTATGAGATGGCTTCGGTATTGTACCGGAGTCATCTTTTGTAGTTTCCATTGTCTTCGTTCGCTATTGTAATAATCAATATAAGCATCGACCATGGCACAGACCTCATCGAGGTCAGATGCTAAT